>JACQDE010000066.1 GCA_016201285.1 Acidobacteriota bacterium
ATGGGGGCGACACGGTTTCGACGGAAGCTGTCGCGGCCAGAAGGCATGCCGGGCGCCACCTGCCCGCAATCGGGTGGAAAAACATAACTGCGAACACTGAGTTCGCTCTCGCAGCCTAGACAAACCTAGTCTGCGCGTCTCGCCTGACCAGCCCGCGGGTCGGGGCCGAGGCGTCACTTAGCGGGCTGGCCGTCGCGTTTCGGTCCGCAGCGCGGCGGTGAGATCCATCGGACTAGTCGCCGGCGTTTCTGGCCCGCTCTAAGCGGCGGCGGCAAACAGCGGTGGCCCGCAAGGGTGCACCGCAAGTGAACGGGCTAAGCATGTAGGCTTCTGGTGGCAAGGCTTTTCGGACGGGGGTTCGACTCCCCCCGCCTCCACCATATATAACGTGTATTTACAATGGATTACCGGAGATAAATACTTCACGTTCCACAGGCGTTCCAGTTTTGTGGTAGTCTGTCTTCGTGCTGAACCTCTGGCGAAGGCATATGAGATCGTGTCCGCACCACCTGCGGACGCACAAGAAGTGCGGGTGTCCGATCTGGGTGCAAGGTACGCTACACGGTAAGTGGTTGAAGAAATCCCTCGGCCTTAGGAATTGGGAAGCGGCTCAAAAATTAGTAAGAGATTGGGAAGGTGGGAACCTAAAAGGCGTTGAACATACCTCCGTCTCTCACGCTTTGCGCAGCATTCCTCAGAGATTGTGAAGCGAGGAAACTGTCGAGCCCTTCGATCGGGAAATATAGCCTTCTGACCGACGAGCTAGATGAAGAGTTCAAGGGCCGAGCGGTCACGTCATTGTCGGTTGACGAAGTTCGGAGGTATCGCGAGAAGTGGAATCTTGCCCCGATATCGTCCCGCAAGAAACTCGAACGGCTCCGAACATTTTTTAGGTTCTGTCAGGAGTCGGGGTGGATCCAAATTAACCCGGCGAAAGCCCTAAAACATCCCATTTCACGTCCTGCCCCCACGCTTCCCTTTCCCGATTCGGAGATCGAGAAAATCCTCTGGGCTACGGAGGTTTATCCAATCCAAGGGATCTACGGTGAGAAGAACCGTATTCGTATGCGGGCATTTGTGAATCTCCTGAGGTTTTCAGGTCTCCGGATCCGCGATGCCGTGACGCTTTCTAGGGACCGGATCACAGGGAACAAGCTCCTGATGTATACACAAAAGACCGGAACGCCGGTTTACCTTCCATTGCCTGAGAGTGTCTTGAAAGAGATGAATGAAGTCAGCCCGATTGGAAGGTATTTCTTTTGGTCGGGGAATGGTACTCCCAAATCGGCGGTCGCCGATTGGCAAAGGTCATTAGGAAAGCTTTTGAAGCTCGCAAATGTCAAAGGTCATGCCCACCGGTTCAGAGATACTTTTTCCGTGAATCTTCTCCAATCCGGAGTGCCGCTCGAGACGGTGTCAATCCTTCTCGGCCACACTTCAATCAGGACAACCGAACGGCACTACGCTCCTTGGGTGAAGTCGAGACAATTGAAGTTGGAAGAATCCATTGAGAAGGCGTGGAAGCTAACCTGAGGTGCTTGGTTACTGCCCGAAGGCTTGCAGATGCGCTTCAACTCTTTCTCACCCCTTCGCTGCCTTCCATGACAGACGTGCATGGACCCGTTCTACGACAGATTGCGGGATGCGCAAGGTGACGTAACGGCGCTTGCGATGCGAGTTCCGTTGGCCGATAACAAGGACGCCTGGCTCGCCTTCAAAAAGATCGCGCACCTTGTCGGCGCTTAAATTCCACATCTCGGCAATTTCCGTAACGGCGTAGTGCCGTTCGACCGGGGCAGGGTTCTGGACTTGCGGTAATGAGGCCATGGATAGTGGTCCGAAATCACTCGGCCTGGACTCGACAGGAAACGTACACCGAACTCAGACGACGTGCATGTTCCCCCAGAGGCAACCAGCCCCCAACGGAAGCTCTCAGCCGGCAGAAACACCGAGCAAGCCCAATGTTTGCAACTCATTTGAGGGCGCCACACCTCCACCGCGACCGTTTTTCGCTAATCGCAGGACTTGTGGCTATCGGTTCTGTCGGACATTCCGCAGCGGATGTACTGGAAGACGACCTCTGATGTCACGCCCAGAGAAGGATGCTTGGCGGGCCACTTTTGCTCCAATTGCACTGTTCATGACTAACATCGCAACCGCTCCTGTCCACACTGGGCGCTCAACTACCAGCGGGCTGGCGTGCTCGCTTGGAACCGCGCGGCCCAGGCTTCGTGGCCTTCCGCTTGGCTGACAGCTCCTCCCTTACAGTCGCGGCGATCTTCGTCGCGCTTACCTCGTACCGGGAGGCAGCTTGCGCAAGATTCGAGTCCTTCGAGAGCACCTCATCACCGCCAAATCCTGCGTAGTAGAGGTCCGAAACAAGGGCGCACGTCACCATGAAGCAATTGACGTCGGCTATAGTCATCGACCGGATTTGGTATTGCGCCAGCTTCTCATGGTCAACGGAGATCCCGCCCCAAGATGACTTGGTCTTCTTCTCCTCCCACCCGTAGACCTGAAACAGTCGGTGATGGTTGTCGTGGCCGAGTCGCCTGAAGTAGTCGAGCGCAACCATCTCGAAGTCGGGGCGGCTCAGTGCACCCGGCAGTTCCTTTCGCACGGCCTGCAGAACGCGGAGGCGCGCCTCCTTCTGAATGCGAGCGGCAAGCGCGGTCTTTCTGCGCTGCTCCCTCTCCTGCGGTGAGACTTCATAGCGCGAGGTTCGTCCGTGGATCTTGCACTTCTCGCTGGTGCAAATGTGGAGGACCGTGCCTGCTTTGCGACCATCCACGACGACCGCAACCTGCGTGTCGGCGCACTCCCCTTCGCGCTCTGCTCGCCGATACTGCCCCTCGTAGAGGGTGTTCGCAGCCTTGATGTGAGCCTGCCAATACGGAACCTCTGAGACCTGAAGCGGCTTTCGTCCCTGCTCCGCCAGCGGCGCCACCCGCAGTTGGACGAACGCCCGAACTTTCGCCTTGTAGCACGCGGGATCCGTGCACAACGACTTGTTGCGAATCTCGGGAAAGAGCAGCGGATTGTTGCCCGTTCGTTTCGGGCAGGCTGTGCATGGGCCAGCGGTCGGCAGCAGATCGGCGTCCCCGGCATCGAACGGGGCATTCTTCAAGTCGAGGTGAATCTTGCGTTCGATCCACTCCCGAAGTCCTCGCACGCTCACTGCCTCAGCTTTGCGATCCTTGAGAATCGAGGCGACGCTCCGGTGGCCTGGAAAGCACTCCTCAAGAGCACGCTCCTGGTCCCTTGGCTGAAGACGCGCAATTTCGAGCGCGTGGGCCACGGTAAGCCTGCCTTCGTAAAATGCCGTTTGTACCGCGGGGATCAAATCCCCCAATTTCATGCGGCCATAGACGTACTTGCCCGTTTTTCCAATTTGGGTCGCGATTGTCTCCACTGTGTACAGCTCTGGATTGAGGTCCCGTAGCGCCCGGTAGCCGAGCGCCTCATCCAACTCGTGAATGTCCGCGCGCTGGAGATTTTCAATTAATTGGATCTCCCGACACTCGGCGTCGTTGAGTTCGCGCACGGTCGCCGGAATTGTTTGCTTGCCAGCGAGCTTGGAAGCGCGGAAGCGACGCGCACCCGCAACGAGTTCACACGTGCCTTCCGGACCTCCGGGCAAAGGACGTACGAGAACTGGCTGCAGAACGCCATGCACTTTGATGTTGTCCGCTAGCTCTTGCAACTTAGCTTCATCAAAGAACCGGCGTGGGTTGCCTTTGGATTCCCGGATGCGGTTTAGGCTGATTTCCTGAACCCCCACGGGGGCAGGCCGACTCGAGGTACTTTGGGCTTCACTCATGCAAGTTTCTCCTTTTCGCTATGGAAACTAATACTCGTCCGGCAGGAGGAAGGTGGTCATCGACCTGACCTCAGTGGTCACCCAGATTCGTTCCCCGGCCGCTGTGGTGTAACTGCTGAACAATCGAATGCCACCTGGCGTGCTCGCAGAAGCGCCATAGGAGCTACCTGCGTACTCACGAATTCACCCACTGCAAACAAGCCTGCCACGTTGGACGATGGAAATCGCTGGGATTTCTGTTTACCGCTCGACCCACATTGACCTTGCACTGCGAGGACCATGCGACTGGTCGGGAAGGGTCTCTTGAAGTCTCAGTAATCGACTTCGGGAGCATTTGCATACGGAGGGCCGGTCATCCCTTGGAGTCGCGACGAGTAAATTCACGGACAGCAGGGTGTGTCCAAAAATTGCCGACGGCGCTGTGTCACTGTTTGATTGTCTAGTTGACAACTTCGAAGCCGAGAGTAGAATCTGGGGAGTCCCAATGCCTAAGGAGGTCGGACATGCCGTCAAACATTCCCCAGCAGGCTGAGCCATCTGAAGACTCTGAGCCTACTTCCGAAGCGACATTAAGAGACCAGTCTGTAGTGCACCCTTCTAATTTAGACAGTCAGGGCCTCGTTTTTTAGTACACCTGTGAAAGCCAAGAAGGCCTCCCGTGGGGTGCGGTTTGCCACCCCGCGATGCGGCCGGTCGTGATTGTACTCCCCGATCCAACGA
>JACQDE010000067.1 GCA_016201285.1 Acidobacteriota bacterium
GAACAGGGAAGGAACTCAGCCGTGCGCAAGAATAAAACACGGATACCACCGGAACCAAAAGCCGCTCCGTGCAGACTCACGTTGACTCGCAATGGCACCCGCATCGAAAAAATCACCCGTTCTTCAGCACCCTGTTAGGGCTACCCCGGCCAGCGGGGCATCCGATTTATCCTCCTGAGCGGCCATTTCAGACCAGTAATCTCCCAAACGTGCAGCGTTTGTTGCCTGTTCAGGAATTGCGCCCTGGTGCGCTTCAGGACGCGAGAAATCACTGAATCTTGAGGCTGATATAGTGTACCGTTCCAATTGCATTATTGTAACTCATTCACTGCGCAAGGGTTATGTGTCAAGGAGAGCAATTGTCGGATGGCATCTTGCGTGCCCCTACCCTTCGCTGGGGTGGCCTCGAAGCTTCGGGATGCGCGGACACCCTCGGTGCAGGCGGAGGGCTGGAGCGGGAGGTCGTCATGATCGCGGAACGAATGGTTCGGCTGATTGAAACCCACTCGGACCAACTGGCCCGGGGGCTGATTGAGAAGTTCCTGAACTCGGAGAAGATGTCCGACATGAGAAAAGTTCCGCTGCCCGAGCTGCAGCAGCGGGTGTATGAGATCTACCACAACCTGAACGACTGGCTGGAAACAAAAACCGAGACCGACATTGAGCGATGGTATACGGCCGTGGGTGCGCGGCGCGCATCGCAGGGAGTCTCCCTGAGTCATTTGATCTGCGCGCTGCTGGCCGTGAAGGAACATCTCTGGGACTTTCTCTCGCGGGAAGCGCTGCTGGACCGGCCCCTCGAGGTGTACCAAGAGATCGAGTTGCTTCGCCTGGTGGACCAGTTCTTCGACCGTGCCGTGTACTACGCGGCGCGGGGCCACGAACAGACAACGAAAGCGATGGCGGCATAACGCGGGCGGGAAGGAGACGCCATGCACTGGCTTGACGATTATAGGAAGAAGCAAATGACGCCGGAGGATGCGCTCCGTTGCGTCCAATCCGGGATGCGCGTGTACATCCAGCCCGGGTGCGCCGAGCCGGAGGTACTGGCGGAGGCGCTGGTGCACCGGGCGCCGTTCGTGCGGAACGTGGAGATCGTCCACCTGCTGACCCTGGGCCGGGCGGACTACGTCGCCCCGGAGATGGCCGGCCACTTCCGCCACAACGCAATGTTTATCGGCGCAAACGTGCGCCAGGCGGTAAATGAGGGCCGCGCGGACTACACGCCAATTTACCTGAGCGAAATTGAGAGCCTGTTTGAGGACGGCGCGATGCCGATTGACGTGGCGTTGATCCAGGTATCACCGCCTGACCCGCACGGGTTTTGCAGCTTCGGCGTAGGCATCGACACAACGCTGACGGCGGCCAAGGTGGCGAAGTACGTGGTGGCACAGGTAAACGACCAGATGCCGCGCACCTACGGCGACAGCTTCATCCACGTGAGCAACATTCACGCGATTGTGGACGTCTCGCGGCCGCTGTGCGAGCTGCCTCGGGAGGAAATCACGCCGCTCCAGCAGGCCATCGCCCGCAACGTAGCCACCCTGATTCAGGATGGCGACACCCTGCAACTCGGCATCGGCGGAATTCCGGACGCGGTGCTGCTCGGACTGAATGACCGCAAGGATCTCGGCATCCACACCGAGATGCTCTCAGACAGCGCCGTGCCGCTGATTCAATCCGGAGTGATTAACGGCAGCAGGAAAACGCTTCATCCGAGAAAGATCATCCTCGGCTTCGTGCTGGGCACGAGGCAACTGTTCGATTACGTCAACGAAAATCCTATCTTCGAATTCCACCCGGTGAGCTACACGAACAACCCGTTCATCATTGCGCAGAACGATCGCATGGTGGCCGTGAACTCCACCCTGCAGATGGACATCACCGGTCAGGTCTGCTCGGACTCCGTCGGGCAATATCTTTATAGCGGCTTCGGGGGGCAGGTGGACTTCATCCGCGGGGCGCGGCATTCGAAAGGCGGCAAGCCGATTATCGCCATGCCCTCGACGGCCAAGAACGACACCATCTCGCGCATCGTGCCCACGCTGACACCGGGCTCGGGCGTGGTGGCCTCTCGCGGCTCGATCCACTACGTCGTCACGGAATACGGGATCGCATACCTCCATGGGAAGTCCATCCGCGAGCGTGCCGAGGCACTGATTCAGATTGCCCACCCGAATTTTCGCAAGCAACTCTACGACTATTGCGAGCACACGAAATGGCTGCAACGGCCGCTCGCCGTATTGTCCGAGCTGGCGAGTACTGATCCAAAGAGGTGAGGAATGGCAAGCCAAGCACGCGGTAAGGTGACCATCGACGTCAACGAATGCAAGGGCTGCGGGCTGTGCGTGGAAGCCTGCCCGCCGAAGTGTCTTGAACTCGAAACCGAGCTGAGCGCTTACGGCGTCCATCCCGCGCATTACCTCGGCGAGGACTGCACCGGCTGCGGGATCTGTTTCTATACCTGCCCGGAGCCGGGCGCGATCACCGTGTACAAGATGGCCCCGCCGCCGAAGGCTACCCTCACCACCACGGAGGAGCGCAATGCGTCAGCTCACTAAAGGAAACGTCGCGGTGGTGAAGGGCGCCATCCTAGCAGGCTGCCGCGCCTACTACGGCTATCCGATTACGCCGGCCAGCGAAATCGCCGAAGCTGCCGCGCTTTACTTGCCGCAGGTGGGTGGCACGTTTCTGCAGGCGGAAAGCGAAGTTTCGGCCATCAACATGGTGTACGGCGCTTCTTCGGCCGGCGTTCGCGTGATGACCGCTTCATCCGGCCCCGGGCTGAGCCTGATGCAGGAAGGACTTTCTTATCTGGCCGCCGCGGAACTGCCTTGCGTCGTTGTGGACGTCGTCCGGGGCGGGCCGGGACTGGGCAACATCGCGCCGGAACAGAGCGACTACTTCGCCATCGTCAAGGGCGGCGGGCACGGCTGCTACCGCAACCTCGTCCTTGCTCCCGCGTCGGTGCAGGAAATGGCCGACCTGACCATGCTCGCGTTTGAGCTGGCCGATCGGTACCGCAACCCGGCGGTGGTACTCACCGATGGCTTCATCGGGCAGATGATGGAGCCGCTCGAGCTGCATGCACACATCTCGCAAGCGCCGGAGAAACCCTGGGCCGTGCGTGGCACACCCGAGACCCGGCCCAATGTGGTGACTTCGATCCATCTCGAGCCGGACACGCTCGAAGCGCACGTGCGGAAACTCGAAGGCAAGTACAAACTGGCCGAAAAGCTCGAGCCGCGGTTCGAGACCTATCGAACCGAGGATGCCGACGTCCTGCTGGTGGGCTACGGCATCGTCTCCCGCGTGCTCCGGTCCACCGTGGACCAGTTGCGCGAGCGCGGCGTGCGCGCGGGGCTGTTCCGCCCCGTGACGCTGTATCCCTTCCCCGCCCGTGCCCTAAAGCAGGAGGTGGACGATGTCCGGTTGGTGCAGGTGGTGGAGATGAGCACCGGAATGATGGTGGAAGATGTCCGGCTCACGATTGAAGGTCGCGTGCCGGTGGAGTTCTACAGCCGCGTGGGCGGAAATGTGCCGTCGGCCGAGGAAGTGCGCGACCACTTGCTGCAACGGATGGCTGCGCCTGTGGCGTGAGCTGCAGGCCAAGGAGGAGGCGTTGTGTCCGACTACCAGGTGACGCATTCGAAATCCAGGGTCTTCTACGACGTCTTTGAGCGCAAGCCCGAGCTGAAGCACCAGACGCACTACTGTCCGGGTTGCGGCCATGGCGTGGCGCACAAGCTGGTGGCCGAGGCGATCGAGGAACTGGGACTCCAGGAGCGCACCATTTTCGTCAGCCCGGTTGGCTGCTCGGTCTTCGCCTACTACTACTTCGACGTGGGCAATGTGCAGGCCGCGCACGGGCGGTGTCCAGCGGTGGCCACGGGCGTGAAGCGCGCATGCCCGGAGAGCATCGTGGTCGCATACCAGGGCGACGGCGACTTGGCTGCCATTGGCACCGCGGAGATCCTTCACGCTGCCAATCGCGGCGAGAAGATCACCGTGTTCTTCATCAACAACGCGATTTACGGCATGACCGGCGGGCAGATGGCGCCGACCACTCTGGTCGGGCAGAAGAGCACGACTTCTCCGTGGGGCCGCCGGCCGGGGAACGAAGGCTACCCCCTGCACGTCGCCGAACTGCTGGCCACGCTGGAAGCGCCTGTCTATATCGAGCGCGTCGCCCTGTGCGACAACAAGAACACGATGAAGGCGCGGAAGGCAGTGCGCAAAGCGCTGGAGCTGCAAAAGAATGGCGCGGGCTTCACCTTTGTCGAAATACTCTCGCCCTGCCCCACCATCTGGAAGATGGATCCATTGGACGCGCGCCGTTGGATTGAAGAAAAGATGCTGCCGGTCTTTCCGCTGGGCGTGTTGCGCGACCGAACGACGCCGCAAGTCGAAGACAGCGCGATCCCACAACGAACGATGGCCGAGGCGCTGGAGCTTGAGCCATTGGAGGCTGAAGCGGCCGAACTCAAGCATGCCCAGAAGGCGGCAGGCCACAGTCTGGCACTGAACATGGCCGGGTTTGGCGGGCAGGGCGTGCTGCTGCTCGGCCAGATCGTTGCGGAAATGGGCATGCGCGAGGGGCTCGAGGTGAGCTGGCTGCCGTCTTACGGCCCTGAAATGCGCAGCGGCAGCGCGCACTGCCACGTCTGCCTGGCCGAGGAACGCATCGGCTCACCCCTGATCACCCATCCGGACGTGCTGATCGCGATGAACGAGATTTCACTGCGCAAATTCGCACCCCAGGTGAAACGGGGCGGGCTGATCCTCTACAACCGTTCGGCGCTACCAGAAGGTTTTTCGGTGCCGCAGGCGCGGGTCGTTTGTGTGCCCGCATCCGATCTCGCCGATCAGATCGGCACGGCCAAAGTCGCCAACGTGGTGTTACTCGGCGCGCTGATGGCCGAGAGTGAATTGCTCACACAGGAGTGTGCGATAGCTGTTCTGGAATCCACTGTGGGCACGAAGGCCAAGGGCGCCGCCCTGATCGAGATGAACCGCCGCGCTCTCGAGGCCGGCCGTGAGTTTATGAAAAAAGCCGCTACCCCTGTGCTTCATTAGAGCCGCGCAGCGTGTCGGGAGGAAGGAATGCAAACTACACTGGATCCGAACCTGCTGGTCTATTTTGAAGGGACCTACATGCCCCTGGCTGAAGCGAAGGTGGGCTTGCTCACGCATGCGCTGCATTACGGCTCCGGGGTCTTCGAGGGCATCCGCGGATACTGGTCGGCGGAGGACGAAGAGGTTTATCTCTTCCGCGCGCGCGAGCATTACGAGCGCTGGAAAGCCAACGCCCGGCTGCTGAAGATCGACATTCCGCTCTCCACAAAGCAGCTTTGCGACATCACTTGCGAGCTGATTGTGCGCAACCACCTGCGCACCGACGTGTACATCCGGCCGCTCGTGTTCAAGTCGCGCCAGGGCATCGGCGTGGCGTTTGGGCCAGAGTTCGAGCTGGCCATCGTCGTAGTGCCCTTCGGCACCTACATTGACAGCTCGCGCGGGCTGCGCGTTGCCGTCTCGTCGTGGCGGCGCGTGGACGACAATGCCATTCCGGCGCGCGGCAAGATCTGCGGCGCATACGTGAACAGCGCACTTTCCGGAGACGAGGCGCGGGCCAACGGCTTCGACGAGGCTATCGTGCTGACCAACGACGGCCACGTGGCCGAGGGCGCGGCGTCGAATGTCTTTGTCGTGCGCCACGGCCAGCTCATCACCCCGCCCGTATACGACAACATCCTCGAAGGCATCACCCGCGCTACGGTGATCGATCTCGGCCGCGACATGTGGATCGAGACGATTGAGCGACCGGTGGATCGCACCGAGCTTTACGTCGCCACCGAGGCTTTCTTCGCTGGCACGGCCTTTGAGATTGCGCCGATCATCGAAGTGGACCGCCACCCGATCGGCAACGGCTCCGTCGGCCACATCACCCGCCGGCTTCAGGAGGCGTACGTCGACGTCACGCGCGGCCGCACCGCCCGCGGCAGCCACTGGCGCTTGCCCGCGTACCGTGAGACCGGCGTGCGGTCGGTCACCTGAGAATCCTCAACAGCGTCTCCTCCTCAGGGCCGTCCCGGTAAGCCGGGACGGCCTTCTTCTTTGAAAGATGCCCACCTAAAGGTGGGCGCTACGTATTTGAAATGCTTCACGCAATCCGCGCGGCACTTCGCAGTTCCTGATGAAAATCGCAACGGGCGTAATAGAGAATCGCAACACTCGCTTTGCGGAGCGGAAGTGTTGGTTTTTCAATCACCACCGCACAAAAGCAGATTCGGGCGCGGTGCTGGTGTTGCGAATATGAACAAGGCTGGAGTCCGGCGATGCCACATGTGTTTTGTTCCAGGTTTGCCGCAGATCTCATTACGCTGATTTTCAAGCGGTTGTGACCAAGGATCACGCCGGCGCTCTCGAGCGCAAAACGGCAGCCCACGTGCCCTTCTGATATGTGCAATGCGCCCTCAGAAAGCGGCCCGCCCGCAGCGCCAACCGGGACGGGTCAGGGAGGTAGGCCATGACCGTCATCCTGGTTCTCGCAACTTTCGCGGTTCTCCTGACGATTGAATACTTCATGCATCGGGAGCGCACGACGCAGCCGGTCATTCAGACTGCAGCTCCGAAACAGCCCCGCATCCAGCCGGAATTTGTCGCCGGCTTCGCGCTGCCCGAAAACCTGAGATACCACCCGGGCCACACCTGGGCCCTCAGCGAAAGCCCAAACCTGGTCCGCGTGGGCATCGACGATTTCGCCGCTCGCCTGGCAGGAAGCGTCGCGAAAATCCGCCTGCCGCAACGCGGGCAGTGGGTGCGCCAGGGACAGAAGATCCTGACGCTTTTGCGGGACGGCGCTGCCGCGGAGATGGTTTCTCCGATGGAGGGCATTGTCACCGACGTGAACGAAGCCGTCCTGCTCGATCCCGAACTCGCCCGGCGTGATCCGTACGGCGAGGGCTGGTTGGTGAAGTTGAACGCCCCCGACGCGAAGTTGAACTTCCGCAATCTGCTCGGCGGAATGGTCGCGCGGCGCTGGATGGAAGAGGCGGCTGCGCGCCTGCGCTACAAGATCGGAATGACCGCCACCGCGCTGGCGCAGGATGGCGGCGTGGTCGTGGAAGACGTAAGCCGGCTCCTGTCCGACAAGAAATGGACCGACCTGACCCAGGAATTCTTCCTCTCCTGAGCCCGCTATGCCTCACCTCTTCCCAAAGACAGGGGCGACCAAGCGTCGCCCCTGCAAAACGCGCCCAGCCTATAAAATGCCCAAGGGGGCATCGCCGCCGGCCTGGGAAAAGCTATTGTCTTCTTCAAGGGGTCCTTATGGACTCGACTCCTGCGCGCCGTGCAATGGGTCGAAATGCCCACTCTGGCCCACTGAGTAGCGTTGAATTTCTCAGCAGTAGGCGAGGGGTTGCGCCCAAATCTCGACAAGCTCTCCATCCGCCGCGCAAATCTTTACTCTGCAATCAATTACCCAAACACAGGAAACGCGCATTCGGCAAGTCCTGGCAGGCCGTTTGCCTTCCCTATCCATGAGAGTGTCATGGAGCGAACGATGAGCAAGGCCATCCTTTATGACGCAACTCTTTGTATCAACTGCAAGCAGTGCGAAGTCGCCTGCGCCGAGCGCAACAAACTCCCGTACAGCGACGTGATTGCCGCCGAGCAGAAGCAATCGGCGCACAAGCTCACGGTCGTGGTCGAGCGCGGCGACAAGTTTATGCGCCGGCTGTGCATGAACTGCCTCGACCCCACTTGCGCTTCGGTCTGCCCCGTGGGTGCATTTCGCAAAACGGCGGCCGGGCCAGTCGTCTATGACGAACGCAAGTGCATGGGCTGCCGCTACTGCATGGTGGCGTGCCCCTTCAGCGTGCCGAAGTACGAGTGGAGCAAGACTCTCCCGCTGGTGCGCAAATGTGACATGTGCGCCGACCGCTTGGCCGCGGGCCAGATGACGGCCTGCTCAGAAGCATGCCCCACGGGCGCCACCAAGACCGGTGACCGCGACGCGCTGGTTGCCGAAGCGCTCGAGCGCATCCGCGAAAAGCCTGAGCAGTATTACAAGCACGTCTATGGGGTGGACGAGGTCGGCGGAACTTCGGTGCTTCTGCTCTCCAGCGTGCCCTTCGAGCAGTTTGGCTACCCCGGCGATCTAACACACGACCCGCTGCCGATGCTCACCTATCGCGTGCTCTCGCGCATCCCCGACCTGGTCACGCTATTCGGAACGGCGCTGGGCGGTATCTGGTGGATCACCAACCGGCGCGCACAAGTGGCCGCCGTGGAATCCGGCGAGAGAAAGTGACACGGTCATGAAACCTGAGATTCTCAAACCCACGTTCTGGAAAACCGTGTTTCTGGTGGTGGTCGTGCTTGGCCTGTACGCCGCCATCGTGCGGTTCGTGCAGGGGCTGGGCGCTTCCACCAATCTCAGTGACGAATTTCCCTGGGGATTGTGGATTGGCTTCGACGTCCTTTGCGGCGTGATGCTCGCCGCCGGTGGCTTCACGCTCACGGCCTGCGTCTATCTCTTTAACCTCGAGCGCTTCCGCCCGATCGTGCGGCCCACCGTTCTGACGGCATTTCTCGGTTACGCTCTGGTGGTCGTCGCACTGCTCTTCGATCTCGGGCGCAGCTACCGCATCTGGCACCCGCTGGTGATGTGGAACCCGCGCTCTGTGATGTTCGAGGTGGCTTGGTGCGTAATGCTTTACACCACGGTGCTCTCGCTGGAATTCGCGCCGGTAGTCTTCGAGCGCCTGCGCATGGAGCGTCCGCGTAAAATCCTCCGTGGGATTTCCATCCCGCTGGTTCTCGCTGGCGTGATGCTCTCGACCCTGCACCAGTCTTCGCTCGGCAGCCTCTATCTGATCGTGCCGCACAAGCTGCATCCTTTCTGGTACACGCCGCTGCTGCCGGTCTTTTTCTTCCTCTCCGCCATTGCCATTGGCCTGGCCATGACCATCTTCGAGTCTTCTTTGACCGCAAAGCATCTCCGCAAGCATCTCGAGCTGCCTCTGTTGCAGGAACTGGGGCGCGTTTTGCTGGTCGTGCTGCTGGTGTACTCGGTCCTCCGCGTTCAAGATCTTTATCACCGCGGGGCGCTGAAGCTCGTCCTGCAACCGGGCTACGAAACGCAACTCTTTCTTCTTGAAGTACTGATGGGACTGGTGGCTCCCATTGTCCTGCTGCTGTTCCCCCGAGTGCGGCGAAGCGCCAACGGGCTTTATCTATCGGCCGTGCTGGCCATCCTCGGTTTCATCACGAATCGCCTCAACGTCAGCATCACCGGCATGGAAGCTTCCGCGGGCGTGCACTACCTGCCGAAATGGACCGAACTGGCCATCACCGCCAGCATCATTGCGGTTGGCTTTGCCATCTTTGGCCTGGCGGCCAAACATCTGCCCATTTTTCCGGATCAGTCATGGCACGCGCCATCTCCGCGCGCGACGATTAGGGAGCTTGAGTCGCCTGAGAAAGAATCGGAAGCCGTCACTGCTGAAAGGACGTAATGCCCGAAACAGTCCAACCGAAGCCCGCCACTCGCGTCGTGCCGGCCGCCCGGAACCGGAGCGGCCGGCCCAGCCCGTGGACGCGCAGCCTGAGCGTGAAGCTCACCGCGCTTCTCGTGCTGGGCATGGTGGTCTGCTTCGGCCTGCTGGGTTATCTGAATATTCGCTTGCACCGCAAGCATCTCGAACAGTCCGTGCTCATCAGCGCGGAACGCATCAGCGACGTCATCAAACGCAGCACGTCCTACTCGATGATGCGGAACGACCGCGAAGGGCTCTACCAAACCATCCAGACCACCGCGGCGCAACCAGGCATTGTGCGCATCCGCATTATCAATAAGGAAGGCCGAATCCGTTTTTCCACGGATGCGGGCGAAGTGAACTCGCTGGTGGACACCAAGGCCGAAGCCTGCTTCGGCTGTCACGCTCAGGCGCAACCGCTGGCACACCTCGATCGTCCCGACCGCTTCCGCATCTACCGGGCTGCGAACGGCGAACGCGTGCTTGGTATCATCAATGCGATTGAAAACCTGCCGTCCTGCTCGACGGCGGATTGCCATGCGCACCCAGCCGAGCAGAAGATACTCGGAGTGCTGGATACAAACCTGTCCCTCGCCACAACGGACAAGGACCTGGCTGAAAGCACCCTGCAAATGTCCGTGTACACGATCCTGGCGGTGGCAACTATTTCCCTATTGAGCGGAGTATTTGTCTGGCGCGTGGTGCACAACCCGCTGACGGTGCTGAAGGCTGGCACGGAGCGGCTGACGCAGGGCGAACTGGGCTATCAAATTGCCGAAGGCGGGCAGGACGAAATCGGCGAGTTAGCGGCGTCGTTCAACGCCATGAGCCAGCAACTTGGCGAAGCGCGCGAAGAGATTACCGCGTGGACGGACACGCTTGAAAGGCGCGTCGATCAAAAGACTCGCGAGCTCCAGCGCGCGCAGGAACAGATGCTGCAAGTGGAGAAGATGGCTTCCATCGGGAAACTCGCGGCCGTCGTGGCGCATGAAATCAATAACCCCTTGGCCGGCATTCTGACCTACACAAAACTCTTGCGGAAATGGGTGGAACGTGGCGACTGGGATGAGGCGCGGCGGGCAGAAGTCAGCAGCTCGCTCGACTTGGTGGAAAGCGAAAGCCGCCGCTGCGGCGAAATTGTCAAGAATCTGCTCGTGTTCTCGCGCGCGGCGCCCATGAACCTAGAGTGGACCGACCTGAACGCAGTGGTGGACCGCTGCGTGCGCCTGGTTCGTCACCAGTTCGCACTTGCCAACATCGAACTACAGCTACAGCTCGCGGACGACTTGCCGGTAGTGCACTGCGATGCCGCGCAGATGGAGCAGGTGCTGCTCGCGCTGGTGATGAACGCCATCGACGCCATGCCGCGCGGCGGGCGTCTGCGCCTGACTAGCCGCCTGGCGCCGGACGGTGAGCAGGCCGAACTCGAAGTGCAGGATGACGGTGTGGGCATCCCTCCCGACCTGCTCCCAAACCTGTTTGAGCCTTTCTTCACCACCAAAGAACGCGGCCATGGCGTGGGACTCGGCCTGGCCATCAGCCGCGGCATCATCGAGCGGCATGGTGGAAAGATTACGGTGGCGTCGGAGCCGGGCCACGGTACGACCTTCACCATGCAGTTGCCATTGGAAAGCCGCCCGCCAGGCGCTCGGAAAACCGAGAAAACCGAACCGCAAGCCGCTACCACAGGGAAAACGAGGTAGGCCAACATGCGCGACAAAGCGAAACTCCTCATTGTGGACGACGAGCCAATTGTCCGTGATTCGCTCGGAAAGTGGTTTCGCGAGGAAGGCTTTGAGATCGGCACGGCCGAAAGCGCCAGCGAAGCCCTGACCCGCCTGACGGAACAGTCGTGGGACCTCGCGCTGGTGGACATCAGGATGCCCGGCACGGATGGGATCGAACTCCAGCGGCGCCTGCGCGAGATCAATCCGGATCTCACCGTCATCATTATGACCGGTTACGCCTCTGTCGAGACCGCCGTTCAGGCGCTGAAGAACGGGGCCTACGACTACATCACCAAGCCGTTCGACCCCGACGACGTAGCGCACCTTGTGCGCAATGCCCTGTCTCACCGTCGCGCAGAACGCGAAAACGTGCGCCTGCGGGAGACGGTGGCAGAGGTTGCCCGTCCGCCGGAGCTGATCGGCCAGAGCGCGGCGATGCAGCGCGTCTTTGAAGCCATCGAGACGGTTGGGCCGACCGACGCGACCGTGCTGGTCACGGGCGAGAGTGGCACCGGTAAAGAACTTGTCGCTCGCGCCGTGCACATGGCCAGCGCGCGGCGATACCACCCACTGGTCGTGATCCATTGCGGCGCATTGACCGAGACCCTGCTCGAATCGGAGCTCTTCGGCCACGAGAAGGGCGCGTTTACTGGCGCCCAGTACCGCAAAAAAGGAAAATTTGAAATCGCCGAGGGCGGCACGGTCTTCCTCGACGAGATTGGCGACATCAGTCTGAAAACACAAACCGACCTCCTCCGCGTGCTCCAGGAGCGGGAAATCACCCGCGTGGGCGGCAACCAGTCGATCAAGGTGGATTTCCGCTGCGTGGCAGCGACGAACAAGAATCTCGAGACGCTGATCGAAGAAGGCAAGTTCCGCCCCGACCTCTACTACCGGCTCAACGTCTTTCGCATCGAGATCCCGCCGCTGCGCGATCGCCGCGAAGACATTCCCCTGCTCGTGGATCATTTCGTAAGGAAGTTCTCCCTTGCCATGTCGAAGAAGATTGTCCGTGTGGCGCCGCGCGCCATGCAGCTCCTGCAACAGCACGAATGGCCGGGAAACGTGCGGGAACTGGAAAACGCCGTCGAGCGCGCCATGGTTGTGGCCCAGGAGCCGGAACTGCGGAAAGAAGATTTTACGCTGAAACTGCAGCACAACAGCGCCGAAGGGCGCACGCTCGAAGAGTTCGAGCGGGCGCACATCCTTCGCGTGCTCGAAGAGTGCGGCGGCAATCAGACCCGCGCCGCTCAGGTGCTCGATATCGACCGGGTAACGCTCTACAACAAGCTGAAGCGCTACGGCTGGAAGCGGCCACACGGCGAACCATCGCACGAGGAACTAGCCTCCGTGGACCGGAAAAAATGAACGGGATCGAGCTGCTGCCGGTGGGCGAAATCAGCGTCGCAGTTCTCGATGAACTGCGCGCGGGGCTTGTCTCCGTCTTCCGCGTGCGCTGCGAAATTCTGGACGAGCGGCTCGACCCCTCCTTTGCCTTCCATGCCGAGCGCAAGCAATATCACTCGAGTCAGATCCTCGCGCGGATGCGCAACGCCCTTCGGGGGGGCACGCAACGGCTCGGCGTTGCCGGCGTGGATCTTTACATCCCCATTCTGACATTTGTCTTTGGCGAAGCGGAGGTCGGCGGGGCCAGTGCAGTGGTATCCTTCCACCGGCTCCGGCAGGAATTCTACGGGCTGCCGGCCGCTCCGGAAATCGAGCGCCAGCGGCTGTTAAAGGAAGCGGCGCACGAAGTGGGCCACACCCTCGAGTTGACCCACTGCGACGACTACCGCTGCGCGATGGCGCCCTCGCATTCTGTGGAGTGGATTGACCTGAAGGATGCGGCGTTTTGCCACGATTGCCGCGAGACGGTTTTTCAGGCCTGGAATGGCAACACGGCGCGGGCGGGGAGGCCCAGATGATGAGCACGACCCAGACAGGAATACAGCACGAGCGCACGGCGCGCCGCCAGCTCGTCTCCGGCAACCGGCTGGTGGCGCTGGGCGCGGTTGCTGCAGGCTGCCGCTTTTTCAGCGGCTATCCCATCACGCCGTCCAGCGAGATCTACCAGGCGATGATGGAAGAACTTCCCCGGCCCGAAAATGCCGGTCTGGCGCTGGCCGCGCCGGATGAAATCTCCGCGCTGACCTATTGCGTCGGCGCTTCGATGGCCGGGTACAAGGCCATGACGGCAACCTCCGGCCCGGGCTGGTGCCTGATGATCGAGACGCTCCAGTATGGGCTGATGACGGAAACGCCCGTGGTCGTCGCAGTGGTGCAGCGGCTGGGACCCTCGACCGGCGGCGCGACGCAGGGAGCGCAGGGCGACGTACTGCTCACGCAGTTCTGCACTTCCGGTGGTTACACGATCCCGGTCTTTGCGCCCTCGAATGCCCGCGAGTGCTACGAGTTGACCCAGGCGGCTTTCTGGTGGTCGGAGCGGCTGCGCACGCCCGTTGTGCTGCTCTCGGACAAGGAAGTTGGCATGACGCTGGAGAGCATTGACGTGGCCTCTTTCGAGCGCCGGCCTGTGCCGGAACGCGCGGCCTTCAGTGGTATCGGGCGCTATGTGCCCTACGCCTGCGAACAGTTGGAGGAGCCACCGCCGTTCGCGCCAGTGGGAGGAGCAGCAAAAGTAGTCGCAACCGGCTCGGCCCACGATCGCGACGGGAAGCTGCGAAAGAATTCTCCGGAAGTTATTGAGTTGCTGGTGCACCTGCAGGCGAAAATCGCGGCGCACGCGGGAGACATGGCGATTTTCGAGATGGACCTGCAGGAGAAGGCCGAGACGCTCGTGATGAGCTACGGCACCACGGCGCGCGCCGCCCGCGAGGCCGTCAACCACCTGCGCGCCGCAGGGCGCAAAGTATCGTTCCTGAAGCTGATGACGCTCTTCCCGATAGCCGCAGAGGCCATCGAGCAGGCCGCGGAGGGTTGCCGGCGCGTGGTCGTGGCCGAAGAAAACCTGACAGGCCTGTATGCGTCGGCTGTGCAGACACTTTTGCGCGACCGCGAGATGCTGCGCGTGAACGGCATCGGGAATCAGATTTCCCCCCTACAAATCATCGAGGCCATGGAGCGCGCACGATGATGGACCCTTACCTGGTAAAGGACGCGCCACTTCCCTACTGCAAGGGCTGCGGGCATGGCTTGGTGCTGCGGGCTTTTGGCGAAGCGCTTGAAAAGCTGCAGCTTCCGCCGGCAGAAGTGGCCGTGGTTACGGACATCGGTTGCGTCGGTCTGGCGGACGCTCTCTTTGCCACGCCACACACCGTGCACACCACCCATGGACGTTCGACGGCTTTTGCAACCGGACTCGCGCTGGCTGATTCCGTCCTCGGCGCTGCCAGACTCAAACCCGTCGTGATGATCGGCGACGGCGGAGCGATGATCGGCATCAACCACCTGGTGAATGCCGCTTTGCTGAACGCCGACGTGACGGTGCTGGTGCACAACAATTTCATGTTCGGCATGACCGGCGGGCAAAACTCGGCGTTTTCGCCGCTCGAGTTCGTCACCGCCACGACGCCGGCAGGCAACGCAGTGCCGCCGCTCGACCTCGCACAGGTGCTTGTGGCCAGCCGCGCGTCGTTTGTGGCCCGCAAGATTACCAGCGACCACGACCTGACGGACGTCATCGCCCGGGCCATTGCTCACCCCGGCTTCGCCATGGTCGAGATCCTCGAACTTTGCACTGGCTTCGCGACCAAATGGAATCCCCTCACCGGCGCACAACTGAAGCAGGTGGCCGAGAAAGCCGGCTACGCGCTGGGCGTGCTGCGGGAGGAGCGCCGGCCGACCTTTGGCGATGGATACAAGGAGCGAGGCAAGGAAGCAAGGAGGGAAGGAAACAAGGAGAACGGCGCCGGACCGCGTTTTGCGGCGGGAACGGAAGTTGCACAGCGGTTGGTTATGGCGGGCACAGCCGGTGAACGCGTGCAGACCGCCGCGATGTTGTTGGGACAAGCCGCCATGCTTTGCGGCCTTCATGTGACTCAGAAAAACGATTACCCCGTTACGCAGGGCACCGGCTTCTCCATCTCCGAAGTCATACTGAGTCCGGAGGAGATTCTCTTCACCGGCATCGAGGAGCCGGACGCAGTGCTGGTGGTCTCCGCGGATGGGGCGAGGGAATTGGAGCGTACCGGCATGCTGGCGCGCGTGGCAGAGGAGACTCTGGTGCTCGCGGACACGGACATCCACCTGCCGGAATTACGATGCACGATCCAGCGGTTCGCGTTCCGCAGTGCTACCGGGCCCAAGACCGCCGCGCTGGCCGCCGTCGCGCAGTGGCTCGACATGACCGGTGCGCTGCCCATGGATGCGCTGTGGACAGCGATCGAGGAACGCTTCCCCAAAGAAATGGAAAGCACGAGGGCAAGCCTGGGAAAAATCCTGCAAACGACTTAGCAAGCCGCAGGAAGCAGGTGCACAAAGGCTCTGCTTTACGTTCTCCTCCGGGATGATTGGGGGGGAGCCCAATTACTCAAAGGAAGCCTGGGGCACTGGAGATGCTGGCTCCGGCGATGCGGCCAGCAGCGCTTTCAAATTCTCACAAGAGGGCGCAGAACGGTACACGGCACAAAAGTAACAGTCTTCCATTCCCTGACGCCTTGCCGGCTGCCCATTCGCCGGCTTTTCGGCCACCGCAACGTACGAACGAAGCGGCTCGGGACACGTGGCTTGTGTCAGGCAGCACGCGGCACGGTTGGCCCAGCACGGCTTGGAGGCGTCGGCAATTACCGCACAGCCGATGCGCCTGTTGAACCCGCACTGGCGGATCTCCCAGCATGGCAGCAGCGCGAGCAGACGGCGGATACCCGCGAAATTCAACCGCGCCTCCCGCACCAAGCGCAGGATCGTGCCGATCCAAAGAAAATCGTGCTGAGTGAAGTAGCGGGTGCCGCGCGGCGACCTCAGCGGAATCAATAGTCCTTCCCTTTCATAGAGGCGAAGGAGGTCTACCGACACGCCGAAGTGCTTGGCGACTGCACCAATCTTGATGGTCCCATTGGAAAGCTGCCCATCTCGTTTTTTGACCGCGATTCTCATGGCCCGTTTCCTAATCTGGACCGACCTCTCCAGATTTACACCTCTATGAGATATTGAGCGCACTTTGTGGGCCAGCCAGGCGTGTCTTGTAATGGAATGATTCTACACGCGTTGTGCAAGCTGCCTTTAACGCTCCTTCATTCCCCGAGTGTCCGGTCGGGGAAATTCGCCCAGAAGCGGCGGATAATCGCTCAACGACTAAGGCGCAACTCGGGCACTTCGAGAACGTGTTGAGAGGTTGGTTGCGGGAGGTGGACAAGTCCCCAAGTTGCCTCCCAACCGCACTACTCAAGCTGTCGCCGCGATCGGCTGGCGCGCGCTAGCTCGGCACTGTGGCCGCGTCTCGTCGAAGGACCGATTCCAGAAATCGCATGCACCTCGCGTTAGGCTAAGGCTGGGACGCCCGGTAAAGGATCCGCGTGATCGCGTCGATGAGGGCGTCGCTTTTCTTCTTGTCCTCGATGCCGCGAACGAGGACCACCAGCACAAACGGCCGCGTGGCATAGGCGATAGCCGCATCGTGGTTGATCTTGGTGATCTCGCCGGTCTTGTGGGCAACGACCGTGCCGGGCGGCAGGCCGGCGGGGATCCCGTCGTTGAACTTCTGGCGTTTGAGAATCTCAATCATTGCTTCACAGTCGCGCGGGCCGCCGGCTCGCTTCTGAGCGATTTTCTCCAAGAGAGTCAGCAGCGCCCGGGCGGTGGTCGTGTTGATCATGCCGGCACGGAACGCTTTGCCGTCTTCGAGACCGCGAAGGACTTTCATGCCATCGGCCTCTAGAAAGCGGACGCGCTGCTGGATTTTCTCAACGCCCAACTTTTCGATCAGCAGGTTCGTGGCGAGATTGCTGCTGACGGTGATCATCTTTTCGCAGAGCTGCCGCAGGGTCATCGTTTTGCCGATGAGCGCGTACACTTCGGCGTCGGAATCGTCGGCAGAATCGAGCTGGTAGGAACTGCCATCCACGATGCTCTTGAATTCGTTCTTCACCGACAGTTCGTCGTCGAGCCGAAACTTCCCTGTTCGGGCCTGGGCAAACAGCTCGATCATGACCGGGATTTTCATCGTGCTCGCGGCGTGCATGGAGAGTTCGGACTGAAGTAATAGCCCCATCTTGCCGTCCAGTGTGCGGAAGGCGATGCCGACTTCAGCGCCGCTCTCAGCAACGAGCCGCTCGATTTCCTGCCGCGCAAGATCGGCGCGGTCGTCCTGCGTGGCGTCGGTGACCGAGGAAGACAAAAGATTCACCACAGAGGCACAGAACACACTGAGCAGCACAGAGAAGACGGAAATCCGTAAGCGATTCCTTGTCATCATTTATTCGGAGCCGGTTCCGGAACGGCGGCGCCGTCTTTGCGCGGGTCGGAAGCGCCGTAATTCACTTTCATCGCGAAGTCGCGCATCACTGCCTGGCCACCGCCAAAGACCCGCGAGAAATTCCCGCGCAGAGCGATCTGGTGGCCCATTTTTTCGAGCTCCCTGCGGACGGCGGTGGGGATACGGTCTTCCATTTGCAGGTCGCAGCCCCCGAAGGACTCCTTTGTGAAGCGCGCGGCTTCGAGCGCGGCCTGAATGTTCATCCCGTGGTCCACGATGTTGGAAACAAATTGCGCATGAGCCTGTGACTGGTTCCAGCCACCCATGATACCGAAGGCGATGCGCACGCCGTCTTTTTCCATGAACGCGGGAATGATCGTATGCAGCGGGCGCTTTCTGCCTGCCAAAGCATTGGGATGCGCAGCGTCGAGCGTGAAGAGCGCGCCGCGATCCTGCAGGGCAAAGCCTGTGCCGTCCGCAATAATTCCCGCGCCAAAGTTTTCATAGTTGCTCTGGATGAGGCTGACCATGTTGCCGTCGCGGTCCACCACGCTCAGATAGATGGTGTCGCTGCCCGGCACGGGCGGTTTCCTGGCGGAGACGCTGCAGTTCGCTTTTGCCGGGTCAATCAGCTTCGCCCGGTCGCGGGCGTAGTCCTTCGCAAGCAGGCTGGCGATCGGAACCTTGTTGAAGCGCTGGTCGGCAACGTAACGCAGCATATCCGCATAAGCCAGCTTCTTCGCTTCGATGAGCGCGTGCAGCGCGCGCGTGGAGTTATGACCGTACTCGCCGAGCGAGAAAGTTTCCGCAATGTCGAGCATCATCAGCGCGGCAATGCCTTGCCCATTCGGCGGAATCTCATAGACCGTCCAGCCGCGATAGGTGGTGGAAATTGGCTCGACCCATTCGCTGGAGAACTCCGCGAGGTCGGCAGCAGCCATCGTGCCTCCGAAGCGCTCGGAGGTGGCGAGAATGCGGCGGGCGAGGTCTCCCTTGTAGAACGCGTCGCGGCCTTGTGCCGCAATCAGTTTGTACGACGCAGCCAAGTCCGGATTGCGAAAGATTTCGCCGAGCCGCACCGCGCGGCCATCCGGCAGATACGTCTTTGCCGCGTTCGCGTCCGCCCGGAGCAGTTTTTCGTTCGCCGCCCATATCCCGCTGACCCACTCGGTGACCGGAAATCCGTTTTCGGCGTAATGGATGGCGGGCGCGAGGTCGTCCACCAGCTTCAGCCGACCGAAGCGTTCGAGGAGCTTGGCCCAGCCGTCCACTGCCCCGGGCACGGTGACCGAATGGATGCCGCGCAAGGGCATCTCCGAAATCGCTCTGCCTTTCAAAAACTCGATAGTCAGAGCTTTCGGCGCCCAGCCGCTCGAGTTCAGGCCGTAGAGTTTCCCGGTTTTCGCGTCATAGACGATTGCGAAGAGATCGCCGCCGATTCCGTTGGACATCGGCGCGACCAGCCCCATCACCGCATTGGCGGCCACGGCCGCGTCCACTGCGTGCCCGCCGCGCGCGAGAATCTGCGCGCCGGCCTGCGCCGCCAGCGGGCTTTCCGCTGCGACCACACCGTACTGCGACATCACCATCGAGCGCGCCTGCGCGCGGTCCTGAGTTTCACCTTCGCTTGAAAACATCGCCATCCCCACGAGCACGACGAGAATTGCACACCCGAGCTTCTTCATGCGTTCCGCCCCTGTATCCGGGGGAATGTAGAACGAAATCGCGAAAGAGGCAATGGCAGAGAGACGCCGTGCTCATCGATGTGGATGCTCCCGGCGCCGGAACTGATACGCAGCAGCGGGCCGCCGCCGCGGATCTTTCCGCGTGCATCGCTGCTCCCGAAACCGCCCTGAATCGTCAGGTGGAAAGACTCACGCGAAAGCTCCTCCTTGCAGCAGGCGATGGTGCGCGCGGAGCACCAGCGATGCTCAGGAAGGTTGGGGAGAAGGGCACGGTTGAGTAGAATGAGTGGCTGCACTACTGGGAGCCGCCTTGTCCAAAACGGTCCACGCGAAGCCGACTGTCCTAGCCGAGGAAGTGGAAGCCATCCTCCGCGCCGAACATGCCGATCCCTTCAGCGTGCTTGGGCCGCACCGGGTCAAGCGGGGCGCAGAGGAGGCCGTGGCCATCCGCGCGTTCCTGCCGCGGGCCAGAGACCTCCGAATCCTCTACGACGAAATCTCCGACCCCCTACCTGCCGAGCGCGTTCACCCGGACGGTTTTTTCGAAGCGGTGATGATCCCGCCGGACAAGCACGCGCTTCTGCGCTACCATTTGCGCATTACCCATTTTAATGGCGCCACGGAAGAAGTGGACGACCCATACGCTTTCCCTCCTCTGCTGACCGATTTCGATTTGCATCTGATTGGCGAGGGCACGCACTTCGAAAAGTACGAAAAGCTGGGCGCGCACGTGCGCCAGGTGAATGGCACGCGCGGCGCGCATTTCGCCGTGTGGGCGCCAAACGCGCGACGAGTCAGTGTGGTGGGCGACTTCAACCTCTGGGACGGCCGCGCCCATCCGATGCGGCCCCGCGGCATGAGCGGGATCTGGGAGCTTTTTCTGCCTGGGCTCGACGAAGGGCTCATCTACAAGTTCGAGATCCGCACACAGGCAAGCGTAACGCTGAAGTCCGATCCCTACGCCTTCTTCTCCGAGCTGCGACCGAAGACGGCATCCATCGTTTGCAACATTGACCGCTACGAATGGCATGACGCCGAGTGGGTCGAACAGCGCGAGAAGCGCGACTGGCTGTCTTCGCCCATCTCGATCTATGAGGTGCACGCAGCCTCCTGGCGCCGCAGCGGGCCGGACGGCAGAAGCTGGCTCACCTACCGCGAGCTGGCCGATCAATTGATCCCTTACGTCAAGCAGCTCGGCTACACGCACATCGAACTGATGCCGGTGATGGAGCACCCCTTCGACGCGTCGTGGGGCTATCAAACCGTGGGCTACTTCGCTGCCACCAGCCGTTTCGGCACACCTTCTGACCTGATGCACTTCATTGACCGCTGCCATCAGGAAGGCATCGGCGTGATACTCGACTGGACGCCGGCGCATTTTCCGCGCGATGCGCACGGCCTGGCGCATTTTGACGGCACGCACCTCTACGAACATGCGGATCCCCGGCAGGGCGCGCATCCCGACTGGGGCACGCTCGTGTTCAATTACGGCCGGAACGAAGTGCAGAACTTCCTGATCTCCAACGCCCTCTTCTGGCTGGACAAATACCATGTCGACGGCCTGCGGATGGATGCCGTCGCTTCCATGCTCTACCTCGATTATTCGCGTAAGCCCGGCGAGTGGGTTCCCAACCGCTTCGGCGGGCGGGAAAACCTCGAGGCGGTTGCATTTCTGAAGCGGCTCAATGAAGTCTTGCACGGGCGGCATCCGGGCGTCCTTACAATCGCCGAGGAGTCCACGGCCTGGCCGATGGTTTCCCGGCCCACCTATCTGGGCGGGCTGGGTTTCAGCCTGAAATGGAACCTCGGCTGGATGCACGACACGCTCGACTATTTCGGCCGCGACCCGATTCACCGGAAGTATCACCACAACCGGATGACTTTCTCGATGCTCTATACCTTCACGGAAAACTTCGTACTGCCGTTCTCTCACGATGAAGTAGTGCACGGGAAGCGATCGCTGATCGGCCGCATGCCGGGCGATTACTGGCAGCAGTTCGCCAATCTCCGGCTGCTTTACGCCTACATGTACGGCCACCCGGGCAAGAAACTACTGTTTATGGGCGGTGAATTCGGACAGTGGATCGAATGGAACCACGACCAGAGCCTCGACTGGCACCTGCTTGATCTCGATGCGCACCGCGGTGTGCAGAGGCTGATGGCCGACCTCAACCGTCTCTACCGCGCCGAGTCGGCGCTGCACGAGGTGGACTTCGATTGGCACGGCTTCGAATGGCTCGATTGCAACGACGCGGACGCGAGCGTACTCTCGTTTTTGCGGCGCGGCAGGAGCCCGGACGAGTGCGTGGTGGTGGTCTGCAACTTCACGCCGGTCCCGCGCGAGAACTACCGCGTTGGGGTTCCCGAACGCGGCTACTACAAGGAACTCCTGAACACCGACGCCGCTATCTACGGCGGCTCCAACATGGGGAACTATGGCGGTGTCCACGCTGAGCCTGTCCCCTGGTTCGGGCACGACTATTCCCTTCGGCTTGCGCTCCCACCCATGGCAGCCGTGTTCCTGAAACTCCAACGCGGTTAAGGTCCGATTCTAGGCATCGAGGGAATCAGCGGAGTACCATGCCGGCCCGCCAGCTCACAGGGTCCCCTTCATCGTTTGTGACCTTCTCCTCGGCTTTCAAAACCCGGGAACATTTTCGAAGTCCTCTGCGTTACTAGCGTTGAAGGGGCAAGTCAAGGAGGCACAGCCATGACACAGAGACGAGTATGGATTGTGGCAGTTGTTTTGACGCTGGCGATGGTAACGGCCGGCTCGATGGTGACGGCGATTGTGCGCGCGCAAGGCGGATCGCAATCCGCCGACAAATGGCTGCACGTGAGCGTCGTCTCGAGAGAAGCGAACGGCGAGACGGTGCGCGTCAACGTGCCGCTCTCGCTGGCGGAGAAGGTGTTGCCGGCGATCAACAAGGACAAGCTGCACGCGGGCCGGGTGCGCTGCAGCGAACTCAAGGTGGAGGGAGTGGACCTGCGCGCGGTGCTCGATGCGGTGAAGAACACCAAGGACGGCGAATTCGTCATCGTGGAGAGCACAAAGGAAAACGTGCGCGTCGCCAAAGAGAACGGATATCTGGTCGTCAAAGTCCGCGAGATGAAAGAGCCACGGAAGGCCGAGAAGCCTGACGAAAAACCGGCCGGTCCAATGGAAGAGCGGGTGGACGTCCGGGTGCCGATGACGGTCGTGGAAGCGCTGCTCTCCGGGGCGAAGGACGAACTGGACCTGGTGGCGGCAATCCGCGCCCTGTCGGCGCATGGCGACAGCATCTTGGTGACGGTCGAGGACCGGCAGAACACCGTGAAAATCTGGGTGGACTCGAAAAACGCCGGACAATAGGAGGCCGCATGTCGCTGAAGGTTGTGTTCCTGACCGGGACGCTCGTTGTGGCTGGAATCGTGGCGGATGGCGGGATGATCGCCGTGAAAGTGCATGAGAAGAAGCCCGACGGGACCAACCTGCGGCTATACGTCCCGGCCGTGCTGGTGCCCATCGGGATGAAGTTTGCCCCGGAAGAAGAGTTGTGCGGGGCCGCGGAACAGGCGAAGGAATTCCTGCCGGCGATGCGGATCACCGCGGAGGAACTCTCGCGGATTCCGGACGGCCCACTGGTGGAAGTAAGCAGCGCGCGGGAAAAGGTAAGCATCGTAAAGAGCGGCGGCAGCCTAGTGGTGGACGTGGACGGCCCAGGCGAGACGGTGCACGTAGCGGTGCCGCTGAAAATGGCGAAAAAAGTGGTGCGTGAATTGGAAGCGCGAGCGCCCTGCAGCTAATGCCCCGTGCGGGCGCGGTGCGTTCTTTCCTTACCAGAGGCTTGACAATCGAGAAACGTTTTAGCAGAATCTCGGCGCGGGCTCATCCCAAAGGAGGACTTGAATGAGAACTGTGGGCAAGGTTTTTGTCCTTTTCGCTGCTTTTGTCCTGGTTTGTGCTTCCGCAGCTTGGGCGCAGTCGGGTCAGGCGGCGCCGGCCAAGGAACCTGCCAAGGCTGAGGCGAAAAAGGCTGAAGGCAAGGCCAAGGCACCGGGGCAGGCCAAGGCCGAGGCAAAGCACGAGGAACACGCTGCCAAGAAGGAAGCAAAGGCAGAGGCCAAGGAAGCAAAGAAGGAAGCCAAGGCCGAAGCCAAGGAAAGCAAGAAGGAAGCGAAGGCAGAGGCAAAGGAAGCGAAGAAGGAAGCGAAGAAGGAAGGCAAGAAGGAAGCCAAGGCCGAGGCGAAGGAAACAAAGAAGGAAGAAGCCAAGGGAGCGAAAAAGAAAGCGAAGGAAACCAAGAAACCGTAGTCCTGATCCCAGAGAATCACAAGTGGAGCGGGCCGCCCGGGTTACTCGGACTGCCCGCTCCAACTGTTTTGAGGCGACAAATTAGGGGCTCTTGCGCGCTGAGCGGCAGCCGAAGAACCCTGGCGGCTACAGTTCAGGTCGGCGCATCATCTCCGACGGGTCAAATTTCTTGGGAGTACCCCGGATCTTGCTCTTGGCGTTGGTGATGACGCGGATCAAGATCATGTTCTCTTCCTTCGACGTCATCTTGACCAGGCCGTACGGCCCGACCTTATCAGTCACCCAGAAGTCGGCTGACTTGTCTTTGGAACGCCAGTGCTCACACTGGAATGTGCCCGCCGGAGTGGTGATTGTCTCCATTCCGACACGCTCGGCGTCGTCGCGCACGTCTGCCTTCTGGGGCTTCTGTTGCTGACCCGTCATTCCCATCATCTGCATGGACATCTCCATGGGTTCGTCATTGCCATGCTGGAAGACCATGCGCGTCACTCGGATTTCCTTGCCATCCATAGCCATCAGGGTCTTGACCACGACCTGATCCTCCGCGCGGCCCGTCATGGTCATCTCCAGCCAGTGGCCCTGCTTGCCTTCGGAGGTCTCACCGCCGACGATGGCAAACTCCATCTCTCTCTTTCCTTCCCGCTTGCTTTCAAGTTGATAGGCGGCGCCGGAACCGACCACAGGTTTCCACACGCCGCGGACAGACGGCCCGCTCATCCCCATCCCCATCTGAGCACCGGCGGGCAGGCACAGCGCAAGAACGCAAAGCATGACTGCAAGAAAACGCCACGGATACCTCATTGTTGATCCCTCCTGGAACTGATGTCGGCCAAAACTACCGGAAGTCCCGGCCGGCCTTGCTGACCATCTTCTGCGGCTCAAAGCCGGCGCGGATCGTCACGTTTTCGGTGCGGCATTCGAATTCCACGTCTTTTTCATCCGCGGCAATGACCGGCTCGCCCGAATCAGACTCCATCGCGAAATAGTAATTATGGCGGAGTCTTCTTTCCGCCTTCACTGCGCTAAATCTCGACCCAAGAACCGGCCCGCGCCGGTTTCTCCTTCCAACTTTACCGCAAATCGAAGTCTTCGGCATCGATCATTCGCACCTGTTCTCGCCACGCACCGTGCGCATAGCGGCCTCGTAGTCGGTAGGATCAAAACCCGTCACAACTTGCGAACCCGCTACCAGTGTGGGAGTTGCCCGGCTTTGATGGTCTTCCACCAGTTCTCGGATGAATTCGGAATCGGTGCGGATGTTCCTTTCCTCGAAATCGACACCGCGAGACGAAAGAAACTCTTTCGCCACAGCGCACGGCGGTCAACCCGGCTGCGTGTACAGCAATACCCTTGCCATGATTACCTCGGTCCCTTGCAAGTCTGATCCTGCAGTCTTTCCTGTTTTCGCGAGATCAGCATCCGGTCAAACGCTCGAATCGGAACACCACGCAGCCCTCCACGAAACCCTCAAAACCACGTACCGCCGCAAGTCATTCATAGGAGAGAGCATCCACCGGATCAAATCCTGCCGCCCGGTAGGCAGGATACAGCGCGCCGGCAACCGCTCCTACAACTGCAAGAGCAATCGTCCGCAGAATCCAATCCCGCGAAATCATTACGGTCAGCGTGGGCGCAGTCTGCTTCAGCACGGCTACGAGTGCATAGGTCGAGATCAGGCCCAGCACGATGCCAAACCCAGCGAGCAAAAGGGTTTCGCCAACAAGCAACCGGATGATGTCCAGACGAGAGGCGCCGAGCGACTTCAGGATTCCAATCTCCCGGGTGCGCTCGAGGACCATCGTGTGCATGGAGAGGAGCACGACCAGAAAGCTGATGACCACCCCGATGCCCAACATGGCACGAATAAACGGTTTGAATTGAGGCAGGTTTTCGGAATTCATCAGGGTCATATATTCGCCCATCGAGCGCACACGGTGGGCGGGAAGCAGCTTCACGATTTCCTGCCGCGTATGCTCGGTATCTCCCATGCTCCTCACGTAGAAAAGCGAAACTCGACCCTCAGCACCGGAGATCTCCTGGGCCGTACGCAGGGGGATGAAGAATCTTGCGCCTTTGCCGTGCGCTACAATGCCACAAACGGTGAATTCGCGCCCGAGCAGGGTGACCTTCTCACCCACCTTTATGTTTTTCGTCCGCGCTTTGATGTCGTCCACGATAACTTCTTCCGGAGATTCAAAGGGCCGGCCCTGCAGAAAAAGAAAACCTTTGCTGAGAGCGTTGAAGCGCGGGTAGTCAATCCCGTACACAACGTCCATCGTGTTCGAATTCATCACCGCAAGAACCGGGGCGACTTCATCCACACCTCTTAACGTGCCGATTTGCCCCGCGATGCCTTCCAGCATCACTGCGGGGGAGAAGACCAGAAAAATCGAAGCGTTAGGCGGCTGCACCAGAATATCAGCCCCGACCCCTTCCACGCGCTTGCCCCATTCGGAAACGATCCCCGCTGTAAGGCCAACAAAGAAAAGCACCATAAAGACTTGCAGGCCGATGGCGACACTGCTGAGCAGCGTGCGGACAGGCCGCGCGCGCACGTTGCTCCACAGCAATTGCAGCATTGTAAAGCCGTTTGCGGGAGGAGTTGCCATCGACTCTTTCAGCCGAGGTAATCTAGCATCGGCGCGTGACCTCGTCAAAGCATCGCCCGAGCCGGCTTCCTTTTGTGGTAGATTTCGCCGGAAAGATGGTGAGGTGGGCAATGGGTAAATCAAACCCCGCAGGCAGAGTTCGGCGGGTGCTGGTAACTGGAATCTCTGGCAACCTGGGGCGACGTGTTGCGCCGCTGCTAAATGGCTACGATCTGGTGACGGTGGACTTGTATCCGCCTCCGGCAGATGTACCGTGCGGAAAGTTCGTCCAGCTCGACCTTTCGGAACCAACCGGCCAGGCGCAGCTTGCCAGGTTGCTGAAAAGCGAGAACATCGAGGCTGTGCTGCATCTGGCGTTCGTTATCGACCAAGTTCGTACTGGCATCGTGGACGTGCGGCGCATGTGGCAGACAAATGTGGCAGCGACGCAACGCCTGCTTGAAGCCATTGCCGACGCCAACTCCAATGAAACGACTGTTCGGCTGTTCGTTTTCCCCTCCAGTGTTTCCGCCTACGGCCCGGATCTGCCCGGCCAAGTGCAGGAGGAAACTGAATTGCGGGCACATACCATGCCGTATGCAGTTCACAAACGGGAATCCGACGAAATCTGCCAGAAAATGTATCCATGCCTCCGTGGATGCGCACTCTACATCTATCGCCCGAGCATCTTTGCCGGCAAAACGATGGATAACTTCATCCTTCGCGCTATTCGAGGAAAGCCGAGCGGACGCGGCTGGCTGGCCCGCGCCTTCGAAAGCGCCGGCTGGAAGCTGCCGATGGTGATTCCCGCCTCTGCCAGCGGGAAAAACGTCTTCCAGTACATCCACGTGGACGACGTCGCGCGCATTCTCCTCTGGACGCTGGGACATTTCCAGCCGGAACAGCTCAAGATCATCAACTTGGCCGGCCGGGGATTGCCGGTGACGTTTGCCGAATGTGCACAGCTCGCTGGCACGCCGGTGCTTCACCTTCCGTCTGAAAAATGGGTGGCCGCTCTTTTGCACTTTATTTGGACGATTGGTCTTTCCGGAATTCCGCCCCAAGCCATCCCCTATTTTCTCGGGTCGTACACGATGGATACCACGAGGCTGCACGAGGAACTCGGCGCCGACTATGAAAGCGTTGTGCAGTTCACGACGCGTGACGCATTGCTCGAATCGTTGCGCACTTGAGATGAACCGTCAGTTTTCAACAGCTGTGTTGAAAAGTTTGTGGAAAAGACTTTTTGGGGGTGGCTAACAGCACGCCATCACAAAACATTTTCCTGTTTGCACAATTCTGGGGCAGTTTGCGTCGTGAGATTGGCGAACCAATTGCTTCCCCAGCGAGAATCATAAGTCCTTTCAGCTTTTGTTGTAGGAGAAATCGACTGGAGAAAAGTTCAGTACCAGCGAGGAGGTTTCTGCAAGCGGATCTTAATTGTTTGCTCTTCCTGATCCAAATCGTACCACTGTCCAAATGTCTTCCAACCCGGAGCAATCACTTGAATCAACACTTTACCGCGGGGCACGGCCGGGACTTTGACGACGCCCTCCTTGTTCGTTTTCCAGTTTTGCTCAATCTTCTTGTCTTTGCCGAACTTGCGCTCCTCTTCGTAACGAACATACACACTGGCGCCTTCAACCGGATCGCCGCCTTCCCCAGCGGTGACCTCAATGCGAAGCTTCGTGGCCACGCCTTCCTTTTCCTTAGCAGCTTTGCCGCCAGACTGCGCCAACATAAGGACTGGCAGAAGAAAAACACCCAAGCCGAGCAGGAGGATGGCTGTGCCGTGCACCCAATGCTGTGCTTTAGAGTGGTTCACTTCACGCTGCATGATGCAAGCCGCCATTTTCCTTCCTGTCGTCAATAGGATGCGCGATGAGCGCCCCGGTGATGCCTGCGACCTGGTGTTCGCCGCCCAGGCACGTTGACTCCCGGCGGACGGTGCGTTACTTTCGTCGCTCCGCCGGGCGCCGCAAACATCCGGATGGCGCACCGCGTATTTTCTCATACCTGCAGCCGGAATTTGAATCCTACCTGCTGCGGAGGCATCTTCGGGCAGTGGCGCGCGTAGTGCCTCGCACGACCGCTAGGAGGGTCAGAATGGGGTTTGCAACCGACGCAATTCACGTGGGACAGGAGCCCGATCCGGCTACCGGCGCCATCGTGCCGCCCATCTACCAGACTTCCACCTATGTTCAGGAGGCCTTGGGCAAGAACAAGGGGTACGATTACGCCCGCACGGCCCACCCCAATCGCAAGGCGCTGGAGCGGTGCTTGACAAAACTGGAGGGCGGCCTCACCTCCTACGTATTCTCATCGGGCATGGCGGCGATTGACGCCGTATTCCGGCTGCTGCGCCCGGGCGACCACGTTATCGTCTCGCAGGCCGTCTATGGCGGCGTCTTCCGGCTGACCACCCAACTTTTGGTCCACTTCGGTCTCGAATTCACGTATGTGGATACATCCGACCTCGGCAAGGTCCTAGCGGCAGTTAAGCCCAACACAAAGATGATCTACGCCGAGACTCCCACAAATCCAACGATGATCATTACGGACATCGCCGCGGTCTCGCGCCTCGCGCGCGGCCGCAACATCACTTTGGTCGTGGACAACACTTTCATGAGTCCTTACCTGCAGCAACCGCTGGCCTTGGGCGCGCACATTGTGGTGCACTCCATGACCAAATACTTGAACGGCCACAGCGACTGCACCGGCGGCGCCGTCATCCTGACGCGCCAGGACGACGCGGACAAGATCTTCTTCATTCAGCGCTCGGCCGGCTCCGGGCTCTCGCCGATGGACTGCTGGCTGGTCGCGCGGGGGATCAAGACGCTCGCCGTGCGCATGCAACAGCACGACAAGAACGGCATGGCCGTTGCCAAGTATCTGGAGACACACCCGAAGGTGAAGCGCGTGCTCTACCCCGGTCTTCCTTCACATCCGCAACACGAAGTCGCAAAGCGCCAGCAGAAGGGCTTCGGCGCGATGATCTCCTTTGACCTCGGCGATATGGAAGCCGCGCGCCGGTTGCTGAACAAGGTCCACCTCTGCTCGCTCGCGGAAAGCCTCGGCGGCGTCGAGACGCTCATCTCCCATCCGGCGCTGATGACGCACGCCTCGGTGCCGCCGGACGTGCGTAAGGAAATCGGAATCACCGACGGATTGGTTCGGATTTCAGTGGGGATCGAGGACGTGGAGGATTTGATTGCCGATTTGGATCAGGCGCTCGCTGCAGTGTAGTGCCGGCCTTCAGGTCGGCATTCTCGTTCTGGGCTGCGTTCAGAACCACCCGCGCCGCTTGAAGAACCACAGCACCGCCAGCGTCGAGACGACCAAAAACGAGTGAATGATCGTCAGGCCCATCGGATTTTCGACGAGCGGCAGCCCCCGGAAGTTCATCCCGAAATAACCCGTGATCAAAACGACGGGCATCGCCAGCGTGGCGTAAATCGTCAGCACCTTGACGATTTCGTTTGTTCGGTTCGCCGTGGCGGTGAGATAGACGTCGAGCACGCCGGTCAGGATGTCACGGTAGGTGTCCACGAAGTCGAGCGTCCGCACGACCTGATCGTAAATGTCGCGGAAGTACGCCTGATGGGTGCGCAGCCAGGGCTCGTTGCGCGTCAGAAGCAGGTTGATGGCCTCGCGCATCGTCGAGCACACCCGGCGGAAATCGATCAACGCGCGCTTGGTGGCGAAGATTTCGCTGAGAAGCTGCGGCGACGGCCGTTCGTAGGCTTTGTCCTCAAGCTGGTCGATGCGCTCTTCGACCGTGTCGAGTACCGGCAGGTAACGCCCCACAATCACGCGCAGGAGAGCGTGCAGCAATCGCGCCTGATGCGCCAGCTTTACCTCCGTCTCGAAACGCGGCCGCACCGCCGCCGCCGTGCGGCTTGGGCCGTCGTGCACGGTGATGACAAAATCCTTACCCATGAAAATGTCGAACTCGCCGTACCACGAATGGCACTTTTCGGAGTCGAAATGGAGGGTGTTTACTACCAGGAATACGTGATGCTCGTACTCTTCGAGCTTTGCCCGCGTGCCCGGAGTGCGGCAGTCTTCGACGGCCAGCTCGTGCAGGCCGTACGCCGCTGCCAAATCATCAAGCGCCCGGCCTTTCACGTCCTCGATGTGAAACCAACGAAAGCCGTTCCGTTCGCCCACCAAGCAGGCCGTGGCAGCCGGCCCCAACTCGTTCATTTCTTCCTCCGCTTTCCGGGCGCGGCAGGCGCAAGACATTCATCGATCCAGTTGAGATATGCCGGCGAGCCCGCGGTGATCGGCAGCGCGATAAACTCCGGCACATCGTAGCCGTGCAGCCGCTCGACTTCAGCCCGCAGCGCAGCGAGTCGTCGCCGGGAAGTCTTGATCAGCAGCAGCGTCTCCCTGGCTGCTTCCACCTTGCCTTTCCAGCGGTACGTGGAGCGCACGCGCGCACCGATGATATTCACGCATGCGGCAAGCCGCGCTTCGACCACTGCGGAGGCGATGCGCTTGGCCTCCTTGAGATCCGCACAAGTCACCAGAACGACCACTTTGTCAGTCAAAGCCCAGACTCCTGTTTGGTAGCGCCCCTCTTTACTCTTACCCTTCGCTGATCGTTGCCCGCTGGCCGCATCCCTGCGCGCCAAGATACAATAGCCCGTCATGACGGGCAATCGAATCGCGCCGCCTCCCATCAAGTTCGGCACTTCGGGCTGGCGCGCCATCATCGCGGACCAGTTCACCTTCGCGAACGTGCGGCTGGCGGTAGAGGCAATCGCCGGGCACGTGCTGAGCAATAGCAAGAAGCCCGTTTTGATTGTGGGCCACGACCCGCGTTTCTTTTCTGAGGATTTTGCTGCCGTTGCCGCCACGGTACTGCGCGCCCGCGGTGTGCGCGTCCTGCTGTGCGAACATTCCACGCCGACGCCGGCTATCTCGTACGAAATCCTGCGGCGCAAGACCGATGGGGCGATCAATTTCACGGCCAGCCACAATCCGGCCGAATACCACGGCCTGAAGTTTTCCGGCCCCGATGGCGGCCCTGCCCTGCCTGAGGTAACGAAAGACATTGAGGCCCGCGTGGCCCGGCTCGCCGGAAAAACACCCGAAGCACCTGCGCACGGGGCGGGGTCGCGCCACGACGGCGTCGAACGCATTGACCCGCGGCCCGCTTATCTCGCCCGGTTGATGGATCTTGTCAACTTTGCCGTGCTTCGCTCCGCCAAGCTCAATCTGGTCTGTGACCCCTTGCACGGCTGCGGTGCGGGCTATCTCGACCGCGTACTGGCCGGCCAGGGCATTCCAGCCCACTCCATTCGCACGAATCGCGACGTGCTCTTCGACGGCCAGGGCCCGGACGTCTCCGACAGCAATCTCGCGCCGCTGCGCGTTGCCGTGCTCGAGCGCGGCGCAAACGCCGGACTCGCCACCGACGGCGACGCAGACCGCTTTGGTGTCATCGATGCCGACGGCAGCTTCGTGCAACCGAACCACGTTCTCGCCCTGCTCTACGATTACATTGTGGACACGCGCGGATGGAAGCTCGGTACGGCGCGCAGCGTGGCAACCACGCATTTACTCGACGCGGTCGCGAAAGTTCACGGCCAGCCGGTCTATCAGACGCCCGTCGGATTCAAGTACATTGGCGAGCTGGTCAAGCGGGACAAGATCGCGCTTGGTGGCGAAGAGAGCGCGGGGCTGAGCATCCGCGGGCATGTGCCGGAAAAGGACGGAATCCTCGCCTGCCTGCTCGTGGCGGAGATGATTGCGACGCGCCGCGCATCGCTCGCCGAACAGTTGCGCGCGCTCTTTCGAAAAGTCGGCGCGGAGTTCTGGCCGGTGCGCGTGAATCTGCACCTGCCAGGGGATGTTCAGGCGCAGCTTGTGGAACGGTTGAAGGGTAACTTCGCGTCATTTCTCGGGCGGCGCGTTGCGAAAGCCGACCGCACTGACGGGTTGAAACTCATCTTGGAAGACGGGACGTGGGCGCTGATGCGGCTCTCCGGTACGGAACCGCTGGTGCGCGTGTACACCGAAGCCGGCTCGCGCGAAGCCGCCAACTCATTGGCCGCTGAGGTTCAGAAATGGGTGTTCGCATAAAACGGGCGGCGCATACGGCCCGGCCGGCCGCACGGAAGTCAGGGCCAAAGCGGGCTTTCCTGCAACGCTGGGGCGGCACCATCTTTGTGCTGCTGCTCATGGCGCTGGTGGCCCACGTGCTCTTCGGCGAACACGGCTTTCTGGCGATGCGCCGAGCGCAGAAGGAAGTCGACAAACTGCGGCAGGAAATTGCGCAGCTCAGCGACGAAAATAAGAAACTTTCCGGCGAAATTCAGGCTCTGAAGACCGACCCCCAGCTCATCGAGCGCATTGCCCGCGACGAGATGGGCCTCGCCCGCCAGGGCGAATTGATTTTCAAGCTCCCGCAGAAGAAAAGCACTGACAAGTGAAGAGTGGTGAGCGGTTAGCCTTCCTGCGCCGGCCTCGACATGCGGCGGAACCAGCCAAACACCTCCGCGCCGCGCCCCTTCAACCGCGTGCGTGCCATCGAGAGCAGCAACATCGCTGCAAATATGGCCAGCAGGCCGAGGCTGGCCGTCTGGATGCTTACGCCGCGCTTGGGAAGAATCGAGAAGCGGCCGTACACGAATTCGATGTGCACCCAGTAAACGAGTAGTGACGTTTGCCCGAGCTGGATCATCGGGCTGAAACCCCACTCCCCTGCCCCCCAGCGGCACCACCCATGGCAGCCAAACAGAATCATCAGCAGAATGCCGATGCGCGCTAGAAAAAAGTTTGGGTTCGTGTGCCAGTAGTCGTACACAGAGTAGAGTTGCACGGGCATCGCATCGAGCCACTGTGAGACCAGGTACAGCGCCGCGCCGCCTGCGCCAAGCAGCGCCGCCGTGAGTGCTTCGCGCTGCTTCGCCCAATCGCTGAACAGCACGAACCCGGCGGCAAGCCCGGCAAACGCAATCGCCGACCAGGGAAAAATCGGAAAGAGCCACGGCTGCGGCTCAGGGTACGTGTGCACGCCATTGATGTAGGACTCGAGCGGCCAGGGCAGCCAGCGCGGCCGCAGAGTGGTCCAAAGCGGCGGCGTGGCCAGCGCGATGGCCAGCGACACCCCGATCGCCGCGAGCGCGCTACTCGCGCGCGTCCGCCCGAGGCGGCACACCACCCCCATCGCCATCATCGAGATGCCCATCATGTTCAGGATGTCCACCCGCAGTAGGTCGGTCCAGGGCGCCCACGGCTGGCCGAGGATGAATTCCTGAATGCGGAACAGGATGGCAATTCCAAAAATCTCCGCGCCGCGCTTGATGGTCGTGCGCGCGATCTCGCCGTCCGGGGTCCCTCGCCGGCGCATCTTGTCTGTCACGAGCGCGAACGACACGCCGGCCAGAAAAAGGAACAGCGGCGCGGGGAGCGTCCCGACAAGCTGAGACCATTTGAAGAATTGACTCGATCGTTCGGAATCCGCGAGCCACGAATCGTAACAGTGCGTCTGGAACATCGTCAGGCATGCCAGCCCGCGCATCCAGTCAATGTAGCTGAGCCGCTGCTTCGCTTTGTCGTTCATCGCAAGAGAGATTCTTCGCCCACCTGCGGCGGGCACAGAATGACGATGCCGCGCACCATGTGCGCTACACTATCGCGCCATGAGCATGAACCGCACGCTGAGTCTTGCCGCCGCCCTGGGCCTCTGGGCGGGACTCTGCTTCGCCGCAGCATTGTACGGCACCTGGCAAGGATTTGGGGGACGCCGATTTGCGGTGGCGCTGGCGGTGTCTTCGGTGTTGCTCGCGGGACAGCTCTTGTTCGCCGTGGGCGGCGTGCCCGAGCGCATGGCAAGGTGGTTTTCGAACGGCCGCTTCGCGGCGGCGCTTCCCTTCTCGATGATCGGCCTGTGCTTGGTCTATGCGCTGGGCACAGAGAACTTCACGTGGCCACACATGGGATTGGGCGCGGCGTACGTGCTCGCCCCCGGCGCACTGCTGTGGCAGGCGCGGGAACGGCGGCGGCCGTTCGGCGCGTGGGAAGATTGGGTGGCGATCCTGTTGTTGTGGTTGCCGGTGGAGTTCCACTTGCTGCGTGACTTGTGGCCCTATCCGAACCCGCGGGGCACCGGGGCGATGACGGCGTTGTTTACTGTGAACGTGGTCATTGTGCTGTTTTTGGTGGCGCGACGCCTCGATGGCGTGGGCTACACGATCGCCTGGGGCCGCGGCTGGGGCTGGGCGGTTGGCGTTAGCTTCGTTGTGTTCGCAGCGGTGGCGATTCCGCTCGGCCAGGCCATCGGCTTTCTTCGATTCGATCCATCCATCGCGCGGCTGAACCTGCTGCCGCTCTCGGCGTTGAGCATTTTCCTGTTCAATGCGTGGCCGGAGGAGCTCTTCTTCCGCGGGCTGATGCAGAACCTGCTCTCGCGGACAGTGCAGAATGACGACGCAGGCTGGGTGCTCACGTCGGTGATTTTTGGACTGGCGCACATCAACAACGGCGTGTTTCCGAATTGGCGGTACGTGCTGCTGGCCACGCTCGCGGGATTGGCTTACGGGCGGGCGTGGCGCAAAACCGGCTCGATCTTCGCCTCGGCACTGGTGCACACGCTGGTGAACACAACCTGGCACTTGCTCTTCCGCACGCTGTGAGGCACGCGGGCTTGAAGAGGAACTCAGCGCACGACGCCGCTGAGCGGGCTGGACGCCGAGGCGTAGAGTTTTTTCTGGATGCGGCCGGCGAGGAACGCCTTGCGGCCGGCGGTGACGGCGTCGCGCATCGCTTCGGCCATGAGTACGGCGTCCTGGGCTTCGGCGATGGCTGTGTTCATCAGCACCCCGTCGGCGCCCAGCTCCATGGCCACGGTGGCGTCGGACGCGGTGCCCACGCCGGCATCCACGATGAGCGGCACTTCGGTGATGCGCTCGCGCAGGATGCGGATGTTGGCTTCATTCTGGATGCCCATGCCGGAACCGATGGGCGCGCCAAGCGGCATCACAGCGGCGGCGCCGGCGTCAATCAGCCTGCGGGCCACGATGAGATCGTCATTCGTGTACGGCAGCACGACGAAGCCTTCTTTCACCAGCACCTTCGTCGCTTCGATCAGCGCCTGCGTATCGGGAAAAAGCGTCTGCTGGTCGCCGATGACTTCGAGTTTCACCCATTCGCTCAAGCCGACTTCCCGCCCGAGGCGGGCGGTGCGGATGGCCTCGTCGGCGGTATAGCAGCCGGCGGTGTTCGGCAGAATGAAAAACTTGCTGCGGTCAATGTAGTCGAGCAGTGATTCCTTGCTCTTGTCCGTCAGGTTCACGCGGCGGACGGCCACGGTGACCATGTCCGCGCCGGACGCGGCGTGCGCGCGAGCCATTTCCTGAAAGCTACGGTACTTCCCGGTCCCGACAATCAGCCGCGAGTTGAACCCGCGGCCGTTGATGACGAGCTGGTCGTTCATATGAATGCTCTCCTCGGAAACATTGTAGCGCGAGTCCCGCTTGCGCAGCGCATTGACTTGCGCGGGTGCACTGCCTAATATGCCGCGCGGCAATTGTGATGACATCTTCTGAGGATGAGGCCCTGTGAAAACGCTTTCTCTTCCCACACGTGCAATTCTGGCTCTCGGGTTCTTCTGCGCGCTGGCCTGCGGGGGCCTGGCACAGCAGCAAACGTCCCTCACCGACCAATATCGTGACGCGGCCGGGCGGCTCATCGGCGCGGCGCTGGTGGACAAACCCGGATGGGAAAAGCTCACCTATCTGACGACGGTGATTGGCCATCGCCTTTCTGGCTCGCCGCAACTCGAGCGCGCGGTGGCCTGGGCCGCCGATGCCATGCGCGCCGACGGGCTCGACAACGTGCGCTTGCAGTTGGTCAAGGTGCCGCACTGGGTGCGCGGCCGCGAGTACGTCAGTGTCGTCGCGCCGATGGAGCGGCCTCTGCCAATGCTTGGCTTGGGCGGAAGTATCGCCACGCCGCCGGAAGGAATTACCGCGCCCGTCGTGGTGGTTTCCAATTTCGATGAGCTCGAAGCGCTTGGGCAGGAAAAGATTTCGGGGAAAATTGTTCTTTACGATGTGCCGTGGACTGGCTACGGACCCACGGTGCGCTACCGCTCGATTGGCGCGGCGCGCGCCGCGAAGCTGGGCGCGGTCGGAATGTTGCTGCGCTCCGTGACCGATCGGAGCCTGTACACGCCGCACACCGGCGCGATGGACACGCGCTCCGCCGACGCTACGGTCCCCGCCGCCGCCATTACCGTCGAGGATTCGGCGTGGATTCACCGCATGGCGGACGCCGGCCGAGAAGTCCGCGTGAAGCTCTACATGGAAGCGAAGATGCTACCGGACGCAGACTCGGCCAACGTGATCGGTGAAATCACCGGCCGCGAGAAGCCCGAAGAAGTGGTGGTCATGGGCGGGCACTTTGATTCGTGGGACGTCGGGCAGGGCGCGCAGGACGACGGCGCAAGCTGCATCGCCGCGTGGCAGGCGCTCACGATTTTGAAACAGCTTGGCCTCAAGCCGCGGCGCACGCTACGTGTCGTGCTCTGGACCAACGAGGAAAACGGCCTGCGAGGCGGCCAGGCCTACCGCGAGTCGCTCGGCGCCGACATTTCGAGCCACATCGCCGCAATCGAAATGGACGGTGGCGCGGAAAAACCGGTGGGATTCGGTTTGGGCCTTGCCGGAGTGGACCCGAACTCCAAAGACCCGCGCTACGAAGCGGCGATGGAGAAGTTGAAGCAGATCGGGCGGCTGCTGGAGGGTATCGAAGCCGGCGAAATCACCCGCGGAGGTGGCGGCGCCGATATCGGGCCGCTGATGCGCGACGGCGTGCCGGGCCTCGGACAGCGCACCATCGGCGAGCGCTATTTCGACTGGCACCACACCAACGCCGACACGCTCGACAAAATTGACCCGCAGAACTTCCGCAAGGCAGTGGCCATGCTGGCCGTGATGGGCTATGTTCTTGCCGACATGCCCGAGCGGCTGGTGGAAGCTGCAAAGTAGAACCGGTCGAGGCTAAGAACCGGTAACACTCCGGCTCCACTTTTCACTGTCTTTTTTCGCACGACGGCAGCGGGCGTGGCTCATCCTCTTCCGTATAGAGCCTGGCGATGAGGTCGTGGTATCGCTGTTCGACGACGTGACGCTTGATTTTCATCGAGTAAGTGAGCTGGCCATCCTCGAAGGAAAAATCGTGGTCGAGCAGGGCGAATCGCTTGATCGTCTCGTACTGCGCGAGGTGCGAGGTGAGCCGCTCGATTTCTCCGCGGATCAGATCACGCACCCACGGATGCGCGGCGATCTCGGCTGGCGAGGAAAACGAAAGCCCGGTCTCCCTGCCTTTCGCCTCGACGGCGTCGAAATTCGGCACGATGAGGGCGATGATGAAGCGCCGGCGGTCACCCACGATCACCGCCCCCGAGATGAAGGGACTGGTCTTCAGCCCGTTCTCAATCGGCTGCGGCGCGACGAATTTTCCCGCCGCGGTTTTGATCAGGTCCTTCTTGCGGTCAGTGACGTAGAGGAAGCCGTCGGCGTCGAGATGACCGATGTCGCCCGTGTGCAGCCAGCCATCGGAAGAAAGCACTTCGGCCGTCTCTGCGGGCTTGTTGTAGTAGCCCCGCATCACGCACGGCCCTTTCACCAGGATCTCGCCATCCTCGGCGATGCGAACATCCACATTGGGAATAGGACGGCCAACCGCGCCAACGCGGTTCACCAGCGGATTGCTGGAGGAAACGATCGGTGAAGTTTCCGTCAAACCGTAGCCTTGATACACCCGCAAATCCACGGACCAGAAAAACTCGAGCATATCTTTGGAAAGCGGCGCAGCTCCCGAAATAAACGCGCGCATGCGCCCGCCGACGCCCGCGCGCACTTTCGCGTAAGCCAGCCGATTCGCAATGTGCCACTGGAGCTTCAGCCACGGCGAGACGCTCTTGCCATAGGCACGCCACAGCACGCACTTCCGCGCCACGTTCATCGCCCATTCGTAAATGCGCCGTCGCCAGCCGGTGACCTGTCGCTCGCTCGCGAGGATCGCCGCGTAAAGCTTCTCAAATACGCGCGGCACCGCAGCCGCGAGCGTCGGCCGCACTTCGCGCAGCGCTGCCGCAAGCTGTTCCATCTTCCCGACGTAGGCAATGGGCACACCGTAAAAAAAATAGCCGTAGTCCACGATGCGCTCGTACACGTGCGCCAGCGGCAGAAAAGAGAGACCGACATCGCCCGCGACCGGCTGCAGCCCCTGGAAAGAATCAATCGTGTTCGCGGTCAGGTTGCTGTGTGTGAGCATCACGCCCTTGGGAACGCCGGTGGTGCCCGAAGTGTAGATAATAGTAGCGACTTGGTCGCAGTTCACTTGCGCGGCGCGGCGGCGGTATTCGGCCACATCGGCGTCGCCGGCGGAGGAAATGAGCGCCTCGTATCGCAGCACGTCCGTTGCAATCTCCGGTGGCGCCGCGCCGACGATGATGTGCTCGACCGCGCCGGCGCGCTCCCGGCAGCCCAGCAGCCGGCGCACTTGTTCATGCCCAAAGGCGATCACCAGCTTCGCACCGCAGTCGTTCAGGATGTAGGTAATCCGCTCGGGCGATTCATTGAAATAGATGGGGACGTTGATGGCGCCGAGGCCGACGACGGCAAAGTCAGCGATGTGCCATTCGGGACGGTTGGCGGAAAAGAGTCCGACGCGGTCGTCCGTTTTCACGCCCAGCTCGGCGAGCGCCCGCGAAAGACCGGCGATGCGACGAAGCAGCTCGCGCGCTGTGACGGATTGCCAGCGTTCGCCCACCTTAGACAGCATCACCCCTTTGTCGGGTGGCTGACGATCGATTGCATCCAGAAGGCTTTGCGTCAGCGCGGGATAGGCCATGGGGTCTCGACGCTGAATGTATCGTAGAGCACGGGGATTGTGCAATGAGAGCTGCCGGAGCACGATACATGGTGCCACTACACCGGGGGCAGCGGGTGGGATAAGATGCAGCCGGGAGAACGACCATGAGCAAACTGGCGACAGAAAACGACGTCACCTACCAGCCAGTGCGCGCGCCGCGCGGCACACAGATTTCCTGCAAGGGCTGGCAGCAGGAAGCTGCGTTGCGCATGCTGATGAACAACCTCGACCCGGAAGTCGCCGAAAAACCTGAAGAGTTAATCGTCTATGGCGGCACGGGAAAAGCGGCGCGCAACTGGGCCTGCTTCCACGCGATCGTTGAATCGCTACGCACACTCGCCAACGACGAGACGCTGCTCGTGCAATCGGGCAAGCCGGTGGGAATTTTCCGCACGCACGAACACGCGCCGCGCGTGCTGATTGCCAACGCCAACCTCGTCGGACACTGGAGCAACTGGGAAAAGTTCGGCGAGCTCGATCGCGCGGGCCTGATGATGTACGGCCAGATGACCGCCGGAAGCTGGATCTATATCGGCACGCAGGGAATCCTGCAAGGCACATACGAAACCTTTGCTGCCGCCGCACGCAGGCATTTCGGTGGCAGCCTCGAAGGCAAGCTGGTGGTGAGCGGCGGCATAGGCGGGATGGGCGGCGCCCAGCCGTTGGCGGCCACGATGAACGGCGGCGCGTTCCTCGGCGTCGAAGTGGACCCGGAGCGAATCAAGCGGCGCGTCAAGACCGGCTATTGCGATGTCATGGTGACGGACCTAGACGAAGCTCTCCGCATTCTCAAGAATGCCGTGCGCAAGCGCGAGGCTACGTCCGTGGGGCTGGTGGGCAACTGCGCCGATGTGATCCCCGAGCTGGCCAAGCGCGGCGTGGTGCCGGACCTGCTCACGGACCAGACCAGCGCACACGATCCGCTCAATGGCTACGTGCCCAATGGCATGACGCTCGAACGGGCGCTCGAACTGCGCCGCCAGAATCCCGCTGAATATCAGAAGCGATCACTTGACGCAATTGCTGCGCACGTGCGCGGAATGCTCGCGCTGCAGAAACTCGGCGCGGTCACTTTCGACTACGGCAATAACATTCGCACCGTCGCCTTCGACAACGGCGTGAAAGACGCCTACAACTTCCCCGGCTTTGTGCCGGAGTACATCCGTCCGTTGTTCTGCGAAGGCCGTGGGCCGTTCCGCTGGGTGGCGCTTTCCGGTGAGGCGTCGGACATTCATCGCACCGATGAACTTGTTCTGCAAATGTTTCCGCACGATGAAATTCTCTGCCGCTGGATCAAGCTCGCACAGAAGCGGGTGAAGTTTCAGGGCCTGCCCGCGCGCATCTGCTGGCTTGGCTATGGCGAACGCGACAAATTCGGGTTGGCCATCAACGATCTGGTCGCAAAGGGAGAGCTGAAAGCGCCCATCGTCATCGGCCGCGACCATCTCGACTGCGGCTCGGTGGCCTCGCCCTTCCGCGAAACGGAAAAAATGCGCGATGGCTCCGACGCCGTGGCTGATTGGGCGCTGCTCAATGCCCTGCTTAATACGGCCAGCGGCGCAAGCTGGGTTTCCATCCACAACGGCGGCGGCGTGGGCATTGGCTATTCGCAGCATGCGGGACAAGTGATCGTCGCCGACGGCACCAAAGAAATGGCCGCGCGCATCGAGCGCGTGCTGACCAACGACCCCGGCATCGGCGTCGCTCGCCACGCCGACGCGGGCTACCCCGAGGCCGTCGATTTCGCGCGCAAGACCGGCGTGAAGATTCCGATGCTGTAGCACAGGCTTATAGCCTGTGCGCGTCAATCAAAGCAGACAGGCTGAAAGCCTATCCTACGGGAGAATCCATGTACGTCATCACCGGCGCAACAGGAAACACCGGGAAAATAGTCGCGGAAACGCTGCTTGCGAAAGGCGAGAAGGTGCGTGTGCTCGGGCGGAGCGCAGAGAAGTTGCAATTGCTCGTCGCAAAAGGCGCGGAAGCTTGCGTTGCAGACGTCACGGACGAAGCTGCTCTCACAAAGGCGTTCACGGGCGCGACAGCGGTCTACGCCATGATCCCGCCGGACATGAAGGCGGAAGATCCACGCGCGCATCAAGTGACTGTGGGACGCGCGCTGGCCGGAGCCATCGGCATGGCGGGCGTGAAGCACGTCGTGTTTCTGAGCAGCGTCGGCGCGCAAAACGCAGAAGGCTGCGGGCCGGTGAGCGAGCTGCATGCGGTGGAGGAAATGTTGAACGGCATCGCCGGCGCAAGCGTGATGAGCCTGCGGCCGGCCTACTTCATGGAGAATTTTCTAATGCTCATCGGAATGATCAAGAACATGGGCATGATGGGCGGCGTAATCAAGGCGGATATTCCCCTCCCCGTGATCGCCACGCGCGATATCGGCCCCGTGGCCGCGGAGGCGCTCCTAAGACGCGACTGGACCGGCAACACCACGCGCGAACTGCTCGGCCAGCGCGACATTACCATGGCGGAAGCGGCAAAAGTGCTTGGCGCGGCCATCGGCAAGCCCAGGCTTTCGTACAATGCATTCCCCGGCTTCATGGCCAAGCCCGCGCTGACCCAGATGGGCCTCTCGAAATCCGTGGCCGATGCGCTGGTGGAAATGTCCGAGGCCATCAATGACCGCCGCATGGTGCCGCTGGAAAAACGCTCGTCTGCAAACACTACGCCAACGTCCATCGAGTGGTTCACGGAAAATGTTTTCGCGCCCGCGTTCCAAGCAAGCGCTGCGAAGGCCTAAGCTGGCATGAGGTCATCTCATAAATGCCGCTAAGTCATTCAAACCTTGTCGGTTCGAGCTCCGGGGGTCACAAAACCCGCGAAAACAGGGCCTTTTTGATGGCCCAGGGAGCTTGTCTTTTCGGTTTCAAGCACTTACGGGCATTTATGAGATAAGTTCATGTCAGACACGCTGCTCATTACCGGATGCAAGCAACTCGTCACCCTGCGAGGGCCTGTGCCGCGGCGCGGGCGAGCGCTGCGCGAGCTGGGCATGATCGAGGACGGCGCTCTGCTCGTCCGCGATGGCCGGATTCTGGCGGTGGGAACGCGGAAGGCAATCGAACGCCGGAAAGATGCCCGCCGCGCAAGGAAACTCGACCTGGGCGGACGAGTCGTGCTGCCGGGTTTTGTAGATTCGCACACGCACCTCGTTTTTGCCGGCAACCGCGCCGAAGAATACGAGCGGCGGATTTCCGGCGCGACGTACGAACGGATTGCCAGGGCCGGAGGCGGAATTCTCTCCACGGTGCGCAAGCTTCGCGCCGCGGATGCCAACGCGCTCGCTGCGCGCGCCTCTGACTGGCTGAGCATCTTTTCTGCGCACGGCACAACCACTGTCGAGGCCAAAAGCGGCTACGGGCTCGACGCCGCGAGCGAGCTGAAAATTCTGCGCGTGATGAATGCCCTGCGGCGTCATGTGCGGCTGGACATCGTGCCGACGTTCATGGGCGCGCACGTCGTTCCTCCGGAGTTCAAGAAGCGGCCGGATGCGTACGTCGATTTGCTGGTGCACCGGCTGATCCCGCAGGTGGCCAGGGAAGGGCTGGCCGAGTTCTGCGATGTGTTCTGCGACCGCGGGGCATTCACGGTGGAACAAGCGCGCCGAATTCTGACCGCGGGCCGCGCGTGCGGATTGGCGCCACGTATCCATGCCGAGCAACTCGCGCGCACCGGCGCGGCGCGGCTGGCGGTAGAGCTCCATGCGGCTAGCGCAGATCATCTCGAAAAAGTGAATGCTGCGGATATTCGCGCTCTTGCAGCGTCGGATGTCACCTGCACCCTTTTGCCCGGCTGTTGCTTCCATCTTGGTCTCGCGCACTATGCGCCCGCGCGCAAACTGATTGATGCCGGCGCGATCGTTGCTCTGGCGACGGATTTCAACCCGGGCACCAGCCCCACGCTGAACATGCAGATGGTGCTCTCGCTCGCGTGCACGCAGATGCGCATGACGCCAGCCGAATCCATCACCGCGGCGACCATTAACGCCGCTTATTCCCTGCGCCGCGCCGACCGCATCGGCTCGCTCGAAGTTGGCAAGTTCGCCGACCTCGCCGTGTTCGATGTGTCCGACTATCGCGAAATCCCATACTATTTTGGAATCAACCACTGCCAGTACACGTTCAAGCGTGGGCGCGCAGCCCACAGGCGAAACGCCTTGGCATTACGCCATTGAACCTCTGCCCAGGAGAATCCAAGCACGCGCAGCGTCAGGTTTCGGCGGTTGGAATCCTCATCGCTCTTATCTACTCCTCCGATTCAGCCGCCGGTGGACCTGCTGCGGTTTCAGCGTTGCCCGCACAGGATCTCTTCTGGAACGGGACTTGCCTGTTTCTGAAGTCACGTTGATTTCCTGTTTTGACATATTTGCGGGACCGGTATTATTGTGTGACCTGCAAAGCACAGAGAGGGAGGTCTTCCAAGATCCGCCATGAATACAGTGTTTCTTGCGTCCGCGCGCTTCCAGAGAACGATCTGGTCTTCCATTCTTGCACTGGTTTTGAGCATCGTGGCCGGCTTGGCCCACGCTGTTCCTACGCCAGCCCCGGACTTTCATCGCGCGCCGTCCGAAGAGCTCATGCGCATTTACGGTCAGATCCGCCAGCTCCACGCCGGGGACCAATGGGCCGACACAGAGAATGTCGCCTGGAAGCGCGATGCCGGGACGTTTCGATTTGAAAAAGGCCGCCTGATTTTTGCGGCTCCGGTGGATGGCCGGATCCTCGCGGCGGCGTTCATTGGGCAGGGCACGTTCGAGATGGATCCGCCGAGCGCAATCGAGCGACGGCAGATCGCTCGCTTCAGTAAGGGGCCGAAGCTTGTAGACAGTTTTCGCCAAGCCGTTTTTTTCTTCACCGACGATTCTTGGGGGGAGCTGCAGAAGCTCGTAAGAGTTCAGTCCGGGGGTGATCAACAAGCCAGAGGCAACATCATCGAGTCCGCCCAGAAGAAATACGCAGAGAGCTTCAACGATTGGTGGGCGAACCAGCGCAAAGGCAACTTCCCGATGCGCAACCTTGCGGCGCGCATGCTCGCCGATCTGTCCGACCCGTCCAGCCGGGGCCTCTTCCTTGCGGATCTCAACACGGAAAACTACGACAACCTCCTCTTCCACATCAGCTGGAACCGCGAAACGCTGTTGCTGTCCGGCATCTCCAATGACGAAGAGGTCATGCTGGTGCACGCCAAGCGCAACGAATATTGGGAATGGTGGGCAGGGTTCCATCTAGCGGAGGAATACGCGCAGACATCTCACCCGGAACACCGGAGCCTAGTAGCCCATTGCCAGCAGGAACGCATCGAGGCTGAAATCAGCAAGGACAACCACTTATCGGCAACAGTAGAAATGGATGTGGAGGTGCCCGGCGGTCCGGTGCGCCTGCTCTCCTTGAATCTGGAAGGTGTTCTTCGAATTGCCTCCGTCTCCGATGCTGCGGGGAACAAACTGGCGTTTATCCAGGAAGCGCGCGAGTTGGACAGCGATCCCTGGATAATCCTTCCCGAACCGACCGTCCCCGGACGAGCCTACAAGTTGCAGATTGTCTATCAGGAAGATGCCACTCGGGATAGCCGCATCATCCATCAGCAAGGCTCGGGCCTCTATTACGTCACCGCCCGGGAATCCTGGTTTCCCAGCTTCGGGGCCTTTGACGACCGGACCCGCTACACTCTGCGTTTCCGTTCGCCCAAGAAGTTCAGCTTGCTAGGGACAGGGCACCTGGCGAAATCGGACAAAGGCAAGGAGACTCTGGAGACCGAGTGGGAATCGGAGATTCCACTGGGTGTGGTGGGCTTCAATTATGGAGACTTCGTCAACAACAGTCAGTCTGACTCCAATCTCACGGTCACAGCCTATAGCGGCAAGGAAGTCCCGGACGAGCTAAGAGGCCTGGAGGCAGCGATCGCCACGGCGGAACTCGCTCAGGGGACGGGCCATCAGAGCAACCTGGGAGAACGGCTCGGAATCCAGTCCGGGGGATTCAACACCGCCCGCATGGTTGGTTATGCCGCAACCATCAGCTACCAGGCCCTTCGGCTCCACCAGGATTACTTTGGGCCGCTCCCGTTCAAGGCTATTTCGGTAACCGAACAACCTGTGATCGGCTACGGGCAGAGCTGGCCGACGCTGATTTTTTTGCCCTACGACTCTCTATTGGACGCAAGCACCCGGCACGGCCTTCGTCTGCAAGTAACTCCGGAGGCAGCGGAATTCTACAACCTCGTGGCCGTGCACGAGATGGCGCATCAATGGTGGGGCCATGTGGTGGGGTGGAAAACCTACCACGATCAGTGGCTTTCCGAAGGCTTCGCGGAATTCTCTGCGGGACTGTATCTCCGGAAATTTGAGCCGAAAAAATGGAGTGAGTTCTGGGAACTCAAGAAGAAATACATATTGTCCAACAACCGGATGGGGCAGCGCCCGGTGGATGTCGGGCCGCTCTGGCTGAATTATCAACTCAACGCCCAAGTGGCACCGAACAACTCCCAGGTCCTAATCTATGACAAGGGCGCCTATGTGCTGGAGATGTTGCGCGCCATGATGGAAGATCCAAACGCCCCCAACCCCGACCAGCACTTCATCGCCATGATGCGGGATTTTGCCTCCACTTATGCAGGGAAAAACGCCTCGACTGAGGATTTTCGCCGCATCGTGGAAAAGCACATGGGGGAGCCTATGGGCTGGTTCTTTGAGGAATGGGTGTACGGCACTGAAGTGCCTCACTACGACTTTATGTATCAGTTGAAAGACGTCGGTGGCGGAAAAACCCAGGTCCAGATGACCATCACCCAGTCGGGCGTCTCGGAAGCTTTTGTGATGCGGGTACCGGTGTATGTCACGGTCAATGGCAGGTCGATGCGGTTGGGATTGATGAGCGTTCAAGGATCGAGGAAGGTCACCGATATTGTCACGCTCCCGGTGCGCCCCGAACGAGTGACTTTGGACGACAACCACAGCATACTGTGCACGATTCGGCGGTGAGCCGCAGAAAGATTTTCTTTCGCACCCACCTAAGTTGAGATTCCCCGGCCGATACACAGGATCGGCCCACGGAATGACATTTGAAAGTTATTCAGCAGCCTGCCAGGTGCCAATCAGCCCGACGAGCACGGCCTCTGTCCGCCGAGAAGTTGCTTGCGTTCTGCAACGAACCTTCCATGCTTAGTTGACGAACGTGGGCAGGTCATTGTCAGCTTCGGCCGCTTCCACAAACTGATTCTACAAACCGCCCGGATTTTCCCGTATTATTTCGTGGTCAACCATTGCTAGTAGCTGCTGGAGGACAGGGAGACTGTTTTCACAAGCGATACGCCGTAGCCCATCGCTTCAGAGGCAGGGATTTGGCCAGTGAACAATGGCGCCCGGCGCCTGGAAAACTGGGCCGCGGAAGTCAAACACAACATGAAACAACTCATTGAATGTGTGCCGAATTTTTCCGAGGGGCGTGACGCCGCCAAAGTGGACGCGCTGGTGGAAGCGATGCGCGCGGTGCCGGGCGTCTTTGTGCTTGACCGCGAGATGGATGCCGACCACAACCGCTGCGTGATCACGTTAGCGGGCGAGCCGGAAGCCGTGGCCGAAGCGGCGCTGCGCGGCGTGGGCAAGGCGCTTGAGCTGATTGATCTGACCCGGCACGACGGCGCGCACCCGCGCATCGGCTCCACCGACGTAGTGCCGTTCATCCCCATCGAGGGCGTGACGATTGAAGACTGCGTGCATCTCGCCAGGAAAGCTGGTCGCGAGATCTGGGATCGCTACCGTATCCCCGTCTATTTCTACGAAGCCGCGGCGCAACGGCCCGAGCGTACCAATCTGGAAAACATCCGCAAGGGACAGTTCGAGGGTCTTTTACAGGAAGTATTGACCAACCCCGATCGCGCGCCGGACGTTGGCGAGCCGCGCCTGCATCCGACCGCGGGCGCCACCGTTGTGGGCGCGCGAAAGTTCCTGATCGCGTACAACATCAACCTCAACACGCCCGACGTGGAAATCGCGAAGAAGATCGCGAAAGCCATCCGCTTTTCGAGCGGCGGGCTGCGCTACACCAAGGCCATGGGCGTGGACCTGCGCGCGCGGAACCTGGCCCAGGTTTCCATCAACATGACCGACTTCGAGCAGACGCCGCTGCACCGCGTCTTCGAAATGGTGAAGCGCGAGGCGGAGCGTTACGGCGTGATGATCGTCGGCAGCGAAATTGTCGGGCTGGTGCCGAAACGGGCCATCGAGCTGACGGCTGACTTTTATCTGCAGTTTGAGAATTTCTCGCCGATGCAGGTACTCGAAAGCCGGCTGGTCGCGTCGCTCGCGAGTGCCTCCTACGCAGACGCCGAATCTCAGGGAAAATTCGCTACGCTCGTGCAGCCGTTCCTCGCCGCAGTGGCAGAGGCCACGCCGACGCCCGGCGGCGGATCGGTGGCGGCGCTGGCCGGGGCGCTCGGGGCGAGCCTGGGGCAGATGGTCGCGGGGCTTTCGCGGAAGAAGAAATCGCAGGCGGTGTTCGCGGACCAGTTGAGTGCCGCGGTGGAGGAATTGCGAAAAGCAGCCGCCTCGCTGACAAACGCGATCGACCGCGACGCAGCTTCCTACGACGCTGTCCTTTCCTCTTTCAAGCTGCCGAAGGAATCTCCCTCCGAGCAGGCGAGGCGCGAGGAGGCGATCCAGCAGGCCACCAAAGGAGCGGCGGAAGTGCCAATGGAAGTGGCCGAAACAGCGCTGGCCGTGTATGAGCGGCTCGGGCAACTGGAAGCCATCTCCGGCGCTTCTATGCTTTCAGACCTTCGCGTGGGACGATTGATGGCGGCCGCGGCGGTGCGCGGGGCGCTCGAAAACGTGGCCATCAATCTGGAGTCTTTGACGGACGCCGCGTACGTGGCGAAGATGAAGGCGAAGGCAGCGGAACTGGAAGCGAAGCTACGGGCCGTCCGGTGACAGCAAGTTGAGATCGGACGCAACCCCGCGCCTCGAAATGGGTTCTAAGAACTGATGCGCAAACACAAAGCAATTCTGGCCGCAGCCATTCTGGCGCTTGCGGGGGCGATGCTGCCGGCGCGCGCGCTGGCGGGTACAGTCCAACCGGACATCATCGGCCTTTTCCCCAAGGATGTGGGCGAGTTCGCCTACGCGGATCTGAAGTCGGCACGGAAGTTTGGCTGGTACACCCAGCTCAAGGACCAGATGCTGCCGAGCCGCTTCCGGCAGTTTGAAGCGTTTCTCGCTTCGGCGGGCATTGATCCTGAGCGGCAAGTAAACGAAGTCGTGTGGGGAGTAACGGCAGCAGCGCCGGAAACAGGCGAGCAGATTGTCGGCGTCGCGCTCGGGCAGTATTCGCCGGAGAGCGCCGAAGCCTACTTCAAGCAGCAGAAGCTGCCCACGACCAAGGTGCGCGGGTACACCCTTTTTGCCTTCGGCAGCGGCGTGGGGCCGGGTGATATTTTCTTTTTCTTTGTGGACTCAAACACGGCCGCCTTCGGGCACCGCGCCATCCTCGAAAAACTGATCGAGGTCCGCTTCGGTGCCGAGGAAAGCCTCCTGCGAAACGAAAAGATGTTTCCGCTGATCGACGAAGTAAACGGGCGCGGCCTGGTGTGGGGCGTGCTCGACCAGGGCTTCACGCGAATGGCTGTGCAGCAGCTTGTGCCTGAAGCGGCGCAGTTCCCCGACGCGCCGAAACTCGTCGCCAAAATCCGCGCACTCACGATTGTCATCGAGGCAGACCGCGAGATCGAGGCCCGCTTTCAGGCGGTTTGCGAGACGACCGACGACGCCAATCTCTTCGCGACCCTGCTCCAAGCCGGTTTGCTCTACCGGCGCTACCAGGAGAACCCGAACAATCCGGACTTGGCCAAGACGCTCGACGAGGTCAAGGTCACGCCGCGCGGCGACCGCATGAACGTCCAGATGAACCTTTCCGAAGAGATGATGCAGGCGCTGCTGCGGAGGAATACGTTCGCGGTCAAGATGTAGGCGGTTGGGAACAAGTTGCAGGTTGCAGTCATCAGCCGCCAGTTGTCAGCAATCGGATGCCTGCCCTCACGGATTCTGCCAAGCTGAAAGCATCGCCGGGCGCACCATTTTGCATCGTCACAGGACTCCCCTCGTTTGCTTGAATGGATTATTTCGCGGAAGGGGCGTATTTGACGAGGGTCATGCGCTGGATGCCGGCCTGGGTCTGATACTGCACGCGGTCCACCATGGTCATCAGCATGATGCCGGAAAGCTCGTCGGGCGCGGCTTGCTCGGCCACAGCGTCCAGAAACGTGTCCAAGCCGGCGGTGGGCAGCGCTTCGCCCTGATGCTCGATGGTGATCTCGACGCGGTCAGCAAACTCCTCGACCACCACGCCGAGCGTTGCGGAATCGCCGGAAAGCAGCTTGAAGGTGCTCTGGCAGGCTTCCTGGGTGGCCCGCATCAGGGCCTGGACGGCGGCATCGTCGAGGTGGACGCGCTGCCCGAAATGCTCTGCGGCGGCGACGACGCCGGGGACAAAGCGCGCGTCCGGAGAAAAGCGGAATTCGGCCCGGGTGAGTTCCTTAGACATGGCTCTCCGCTACCCGGATGTCGCACGCCTCGCGGCAGTCGGGACAGTAGTAAAGCCCGTCTTCGCAGAGCCGGACACCAAAATCTCCCTTGCACATGTAGCAATACTTGTCGCATGTGCAGGAACGCTCGGACTGGTCACACTGCATGCAGACGACTTCTTTCCCTGCCATTCTGTCCTCTGCGCCAACTATATTCCACGCGCCGCGCGGCGACAAGCCGCAAGTTGGCCGCGCAAGGCCGTCCTTCGTGGCTGGCGCTTTCTTGACACTCCCTGGAGCGCATGTTACTTTCGCCTGCTTGCCGCAAACGCTGAGACTCTTCTGTGACGACTCCGGCCACGACTGAACTGCGAAAAACCGCGCTCAACGCCACCCACCGCCGTCTCGGGGCCAAAATGGTCGATTTCGGCGGATGGGACATGCCCGTCGAATATACGGGCATCCTCGCCGAGCACCGCGCCGTGCGCACGGCCGCGGGCCTCTTCGACGTGAGCCACATGGGCGAAATCGTCGTCCATGGGCCGGGCGCCTTCGAATTGATCCAGAAAGTGACCTGCAACAATGTGGAGAAGCTCGCGGTAGGCCAGGCGCACTATTCCGGGCTGATGACCGAGCTGGGCACGTTCGTGGACGATCTGCTGGTCCACAAGATGTCCGATACGCATTTCTACCTATGCGTGAACGCCAGCAACCAGGATAAAGACTGCGCGCACATCGTGCGGCACAACACCACCGGCGCGCGGGTGGAAAACGCCAGCGACTACTACACCCAGATTGCCATCCAGGGGCCGAAGGCTCTGGGCGTCCTGCAACGCTTCACGCAAGTGCCTCTGGCATCGATCAACTACTACCACTTCACGCACGGCCTGGTGAACGGCGTCGAGTGCCTGATCGCCCGCACCGGCTATACCGGCGAGGACGGCTTCGAAATCTATTTCGCGCCCGAGCACTCCGACAAAATGTGGTTTGCCTTGCTGGCCAGCGGCGAACCCGACGGGCTGATTCCCTGCGGACTTGGCGCGCGGAATACTTTGCGGCTGGAAGCCGGGATGTGCCTCTACGGGCACGAAATTGACGAGACAACCACGGTCTGGGAGGCAAACCTCGGCTGGATCTGCAAGATGGACAAGGGAGATTTTCTGGGCCGCGCCCCCCTGGCAAAGCAGAAGGAAGAAGGCGTGAAGCGCGTGCTGGTCGGTTTTGAGATGACCGACAAGCTGATCGCCCGGGATGGCTGCCCCGTGTTGCACGACGGGGAGAAGGTCGGGCACGTTACCAGCGGCTCGCCGGCGCCTTTCCTCGGCAAGAATATCGGCATGGCTTATGTGCCGGGGTCGCTTTGCGCGGTGGGCACGCAACTCCAGATCGGCATTCGCAACCACCAGGCCGCGGCGCGCATCGTGCCGCTGCCTTTCTATAAGCGCCCGAAGTAAGCGGCCCGGGCGCACTCGCGAGGAGCAACGATGTATCCGACGGACTGTCGCTACACAAAAGAGCACGAGTGGATCAAGATGGACGGCGCGATCGGAACCATCGGTATCACAGATTACGCGCAGCATGAGCTGGGTGATGTGGTCTTCGTCGAGCTGCCCCAGGTCGGCGCGAAGATCGAAGCCGGACAGCCGTTCGGCACAGTCGAATCGGTGAAGGCCGTAAGCGAAATCTACTCGCCGGTTTCCGGTGAGGTGGCCGAAACAAATTCCGTCCTCGGCAACGAGCCGGAAAAAATCAACCAGGACCCGCACGGGGCCGCCTGGCTGGTCAAGATCAAGCTCTCGAATCTCACCGAAGTGAATTCCCTGATGGACGCCGCCGCTTACCAGGCGTACATCGCGGAGAAGCAGAAGGAAACCTCCGCCTGATGCGTTACCTCCCGAAAAGTGATTCCGAACGGCGCGAGATGTTGCGCGCCATCGGCCTCGAATCCTTTGACCAGTTGTTTCAAGCCATTCCCGAGCAGTACCGGCTGAAGCAGACGCTCTCCGTCCCCGGGCCGCTTTCAGAGATGGAGATCATTGAGTATTTCCGCGGTCGATCGGCGGAGAACTCCCGCGGATACACATCGTTTCTTGGCGCGGGCGTCTATCACCATCACCGCTCGGTGGTGACCGACGCGCTCCTGCAGCGCGGCGAATTCCTGACATCCTACACCCCGTACCAGGCGGAGATCAGCCAGGGCACGCTGCAGGCCATCTTTGAATTTCAGACGCTAATGTGCCAGCTCACCGGCCAGGAAGTGTCCAACGCCTCGATGTACGACGGGTCAACTGCGCTGACAGAGGCAGTGCTGATGGCCGAGCGGCTTACGGCTCGCCAGCGCGTCCTCGTTGCGCGCACAGTCCACCCCGAATACCGGCAGGTGCTCGCCACCTACGCGAAGAACACCAGGCTTCGCATCGAAGAGTTCGGCTTCACTTCGAGCGGCCAGGCGGATCTCGACGCAATTCGCAAGGCTGTGGACGACAACGTGGCGGCAGTCGTGGTGCAGTCGCCGAACTTCTTCGGCGTGTTGGAACAGTTTCCCGCGTTGGCGGAGATTGCCCACGGCTGCGGCGCATTGTGTGTCGTGGCGATTGCCGAGGCGGTGTCACTGGGGATCGCGCGGCCGCCCGCCGAGGCGGACATCGTCGCCATGGAAGCGCAGAGCTTCGGACTGCCCCCCAGTTACGGCGGGCCTTATGCCGGCGTGATCGCAACCAAGGAGAAATTCGTCCGGCAAATGCCCGGGCGTCTCGCCGGGCAGACGACTGACAATCAGGGTCGTCGCGGTTTCGTCCTTACTCTGGCTACGCGCGAGCAGCACATCCGCCGAGAAAAGGCGACGTCGAACATTTGCACCAATCAGGCGCTGTGCGCGCTCGCCGCAACGATTCATCTTTGCCTTCTCGGCAAGCGGGGTTTGCGCGAGCAGGCCGGACAAAATGTCGCCAAAGCGCAATTCGCGCTGGCGCAGATGGAAACGATTCCCGGTGTGCGGCGCGCATTCACCGGTCCAGTGTTCAACGAATTTGTGATGGAATTCCCGCGCTCGGTGAAGATGATCAACGCCGAGCTGCTGAAGAGCAAGATGATCGGGCCGATGGCCCTGGGCCGATTCTACCCGGAACTGACCAAGCGCGGGTTGGTGTGCGTGACGGAGACAACTACGCGCGAGGAAATCAGCCGGTTGGTGGATGGAATTGACCGGGCGCTGAAGATTCCTGTTTGAAAGTTCGAAGGTTGAGACCCAGGATGAGCGAGAACATCGCAAAAGCCGGACGGCACGTTAATCAGAGTGAAGGGCTGATTTTCGAAAAATCGTCGCCGGGCAAGCGCGGCATGGAACTGCCGCCGCTTGATGTGCCCGCCGTGGATGCGGCGAAGGCGCTCGGCGCGGAGTACGTGCGCGAGGGCGTCGAAGGCTTTCCGGAAGTCAGCGAAATCGAAGTCGTGCGCCACTTCACGCGCATTTCGACGTGGAACTACGCGATCGATTACGGTATGTACCCGCTGGGCTCCTGCACGATGAAGTATAACCCGCGGGTGAACGAATTCGTCGCGCGTCTGGAAGGAATCGCCACCGAACATCCCTATCAGCCCGTAGAACTGTCGCAGGGCTGCCTGCGCGTCCTGAAGACACTGGAGAACATCCTGGCGGAAGTGACGGGCATGGACGCGGTGACGCTTCAGCCCGCGGCAGGAGCACAAGGAGAGCTGACCGGCCTGCTGCTGATCCGCGCCTATCTCGAAAGCAAGGGCAATCCGCGAAAGAAAGTGCTGATCCCAGATTCCGCGCACGGTACCAATCCGGCCACCGCGGTGATCGCCGGTTACGCCGTGGAAAACATCAAGTCGGACGCGAACGGCGAAATTGACGCGGCGCGGCTGGTCGAGACCGTGAATGAAGATGTGGCCGCGCTGATGGTCACCAACCCGAACACTCTGGGCATCTTCGAACAGAACATCAGCGAGATTGCGGAAATCCTGCACGCCAGGGGCGCGCTGCTCTATATGGACGGCGCGAACATGAACGCGCTGGCGGGCATCGCTCGGCCCGGCGATTTTGGCGTGGACGTGATGCACTTGAACCTGCACAAGACGTTTTCGACGCCGCACGGCGGCGGCGGGCCGGGCGCCGGGCCAGTGGCGGTGAAGAAGATTCTCGAGCCGTTCCTGCCGACACCAGTTGTGGTGGAAAAAGACGGCAAATTCGCGCTCGACCACAACCGGCCGAAGACCATCGGGCGCGTGAAAGCATTTTACGGGAATTTCGGCGTGCTCGTCCGCGCGCTCGCCTATGCGTTGGCCTACGGCCCGGGAATGCGCCAAGCGTCGGAAGACGCGGTGCTGAATGCGAACTACATCCGCAAAGCACTGGAAGATGTGTACGAGCTGCCCTACAAGCTGCCCTGCATGCACGAGGTCGTTTTCAGCGACGCGCGGCAAAAGAAAAACGGCGTGAATACGATGGACATCGCCAAACGGCTCATCGACTACGGCTTTCACCCGTACACCACCGCGTTCCCTCTCATTGTCCCCGGCGCGCTGATGATTGAGCCTACCGAATCCGAGTGCAAGGAAGAGTGCGACCAGTTCATTGACGCCATGCGCTCGATCGCCGAGGAAGCGGCGACGAATCCAGAGTTGGTGAAGACGGCGCCGCACACCACGCGCGTCGGACGCCTCGATGAAGTCACCGCCGCGCGCAAGCCCATCCTGCGGTGGAAACCTGGGCAATAGGTTGAGGTTGTAGGCTGTAGAAGAACTGGGAGTGGAATTGCTGTGGGCGGCCAAACGGCCGCCCGTTTTCGTTCGGACTGTGTTCGCAGAGGTAGCCCCCTGCGAGAATCTACCGCGGGAAGCGGACGGAACTGAGCATGTTCTGAAAAGCCTGGTCGTAGTCGTCGTAGTCGCGCTCGGGAGCGACGCTAACGAAATAGACCAACCCGTCGGGGCGCAACACGGTGACGAGCCACAAGTATTCCTTGCCGCCGGCCGTTGAGTCATTCGTCAGGTAAGTCGAAAGGGCGCGCTCGCCGCCGATGCGCACGCGCTCGTGCCGCCGGGAGATGCGCATGGCGGGGTTCGAGTGGCGCAGGTCGTCAATCAATTGATCGGTGGCATCCTCGAGCGTCACCTGGCTATAGCGGTTGGCGTGCGGCTCGAAAATGTTGACGATGACGCCGTAGGCCAGCGCGGCATTGCCGTGCCCGTCGTCCACGAGGCCGCCTTCGGGTGCGAACGTTACCGCGCCTTCCTGCCCGTAGGCTTTCCAATTATCCGGGTAGGACATGCGCAGCAGGCCATTCTGGTAGCTCTGGTAACGGTTCGAAGGCAAATCGGGCCGTCCGGCGCGGCCCGGGCCGCGCTCCTCGCGGCGCGCAGGGGTGCTTCCCTTCCCTATCGTCGGCAAGCTCAACACGTTGCCCCGGACGGCGCGGAACTCCGGTGAATTGGTTTTGTAATTGGGAGGCGCGCCGCCAAGTTTTTCGATTTCGTTGTTGACACCGGCGATGCGGTTCTCCGGGCTGGGATGGCTGCTGAACCAGTCCGGCATGTGCCCGCCCCGCCCCTGCGCTTCGAGCTTCTCAAAAAACTGCGGGATTCCGCGCGGGTCGTACCCGGCGTCATAGAGGATCTGCGCGCCCAACAAGTCGGCCTGGCGCTCAGCGTCGCGGGAGTATTTCAGCAGAATCGAGTTTGCTGCGAACCCGGCGCCAACCTGGGTGAGAACCGCGCCGATCGAATTGCTGCCCAACACACCGCCGAGGATGGCCAGTGGCACCTGCGCGGCGTAGGCCTTCGAAGCCTGGTTCGTTCCATGGCGCAACGCGGCGTGCGAAATCTCGTGCGCCATCACGCCGGCAAGCTGCGTTTCGTTGTCCGCGTTCTCGATGACTCCGCGATTGACGTACACATAGCCGCCGGGCAGGCAGAAGGCGTTGATGGCTCGATCGTTGACGAGTTTGAACTGGTAGGGATAGCGCTCGCCGGGAGCTTTCGCTGTCAAACGCCGGCCAAGCGTGTTTAGGTAGCTCTCGATGCGCGAATCGTTGACGATGGGAAGCTGGCGCTCGGCGTCCTGCGACACCTGACGGCCGATTTCTACGTCCTGCGCTGGAGAGAACAGGTTCCAGCCGGGCTTGAAGCGCGTGCGCTCGGCCTGCGCCACCGGCGCCCAGGCAAGCGTCATTGCCAGGACCAAGGCAACCGCCTGCTGCACGCTGCGGCGCGCCACAGTGGGCGCCGCGTCCCCGCATGCACGTCCGCTGCTCATCGTCGCCTCCCTGCGTCGAACTCACCTTCATGCACGCAAGCAAACTGGCTGGGCTCCCGGTTCACCTCGTTAGATGGTTGCAGCGGCACAAGGGTTCGCTCGCGCTTTACACTCAGCATTTTCATCAGCGGGAATTATCGCACAGGAGGAAGGCAGGGGCGTGCCGCCCCGAAACTTTGGAACGGCACGCCTCCTAGCCAGGACTATCGTTCGGGGTCGTGACGACGGCGGCTGGCCGCAACCGGCGCGGGAGCCGGTGGCGCCGGCGCAGCAACTGGAGACTGCGTCTCGCGGGCGTTGGCTTGCGCCGGGATCTCTATGGCGCGCCCGCCCCACGTGGAGACGGCCTGGGCTGCAAAGAGCGCGGCTGGAGGCGCCATCGTCACCAGCGTGCTCTCGCCCGTGCGCGCGAACGAAAGCTGCTGGGTGGCGGCGTCCCAGTCAATCGACAGGACGTCTCCAATCAAGATCTGCCCGGTGGAGAGCAGGTTGGCAAGCGGATAGACAACGTGCCGCTCGATCGCACGCTTCAAGTGGCGCGCGCCGTACTTGATGTCGGTGCCCTCCCGGAGCAGGAAGTCGCGCGCCGCCCGCGTGAGACGGAACACGAACTGGCCATGGGCGGTATCGAGCACGCGTCTCTGCACCAGATCCAGCTCGATATCGAGCACCTGCTCGAGCTGCGCCGGACGCAACGGGTGGAACACAACCACCTTGTCAATGCGGTTCATGAACTCCGGCGAAAACTTGCGCTTCGCCGCTTCCGTGGCGGTGCGCTCCACCTTGGTGTCCATTTTGTCCGACGGCTTGTCGGATGGCTGGACGAAGCCCAGGCCGCCGGACATGAGCGTGCTGATGTCGGCGCCGCCGAGGTTGGAGGTCATGAAAATGAGCGTTTGCGAGAGGTCCACGCGGCGGTTGTCGCCGAGCGTCAGTGTCGCCTTGTCGAGAATACCAAGCAGCAATTGCCACAGCGCGTCGGAGGCCTTCTCGATCTCGTCGAAGAGCAGCAAGCTCAGCTTCACGGTGTCGGTGTGGTACTGCGCGAGCGCCTCCTGGGTAATCAGCGGGTGCGTCTCGCGGTGGCCGAGGTAGCCCGGCGGCGAGCCGATCAGCTTGGCAATCTCGTGGGAGTGCTGGAATTCGGCACAGTCCACCTTGATGACCGCGTGCGGATCGCCGAAAAGGATCTCGCCCATCGCTTCGACGATGCGCGTCTTGCCGGAACCGGTGGGCCCCAGGAAGAGCAGGTTACTCACGGGACGACCGGGCGAGTGCAGGCCGGCGCGGAAAACCTGGTAGATGTCCACGAGCGCGCCGATAGCCTCGTCCTGGCCGACGATCTTTTTGCGCAGGGCCGCTTCGAACTCGCGCGATTCTCCGCTGCGCCGGTTGGGATCCAGATGCTGCATGTGCGCCGCGCTCATGGTTCTACCCTCCCTCCTATCGGAAACTGCGAGCGGCCGCGCCTTCCGGGCGCGCCGTCTGCTCGAACTGGCTCAATTTGACGTCCACGGTGGAACGGAGCAGCCGGAGCTGAGTGATCAGGTCCCGGGCGGCTTCCGGCGTCTCGCCCCACTGCAACAAGGTCGGGTACAGGTCGGCCAGATCGAGGTTTACAGTGCGAAGAGAGCGAACCAGCTTCTGGACGAATTCGGACTGGGGCTGGTAGAGTTCCTCGCGGCTCTCCACCATTTCCCGAAGTTGCGACCAGTCCACGTCCAGCATGGGATAAGTACGCGAAACCTGGCGAACGACTTCGTCGGTGATGCGCGGCCGCTCGCCGAGCCGGGCGAGATGAAGTTGCTTCACCTTGCCCCGCCGGCGCACGTTGTGCACCAGATACCAGGCATTGCCTCTGCGGCGGACAAACGCCATACCGACAGCCTCCGCGCTCTCCGGCCCGGGCAATCCCGGGTCGTAGTGTAAGCGCCTTCCACTACCTCTATTCAGATTGGATGCAGCGCGCCCGGCGGAGTTGCCAAAGTTCCGCGACCCGTGCCGGCACTTCGCATCTACCTGCTTTCATCGGCAACATCATCTGAACCATGAGTCACGCACCACTTGGTTAGATGCTTTTTATCTTCCGCCAGTGGCCAGTGTGGTGGAGGAGTAGTGGAATCACAATCCCTCGCCGGTACAGGGTGAGCGTACGAGCGGGCTAGGCAGCCGGCTTGTACGAATGGGCTAGTACCTTTAGGCTGTTCCCGGGAGGCTTTCATGTCCTGGAACCTTGTCTATCGCTTTGTGAAGCGGATCCCGCGCGGGTGCGTTGTAACGTACGGCCAACTGGCCCGCGCATTGAAACTGCCGGGCGGCGCGCGCACCGCTGGCCGCGCCATGTTCGCGTGTCCCTCCGGGCGCGGCGTTCCGTGGCACCGCGTGGTGGGCGCGGGTGGCCGCATCCTGATCCGCGAACCGCACGCGTCGCTGCAGCGGAGGCTGCTGGAAAGCGAGGGAGCGCGGTTTGACGGACTGCGCATAAACATGGCGGAGCACCAGTGGAAACCCGGCCGAAGCGCCAAGAAAACAGGGCGTGGAAGCCGCCGTTGAACGGGGCGATTTTCGTTGGCAGCAGAGTCTGGGATATGATGACAACCTTGTTGTGAGCGACACTGCGATCCAAGTCGAGGACCTGGTGAAGAGCTACGGCCCGGTGCAGGCCCTTCGTGGCGTCAGCTTCGAGGTGTGCGAGGGCGAGGTCTTTGGCCTGTTGGGGCCGAACGGCGCGGGCAAGACCACCACGGTCGAGATCCTGGAAGGCCTGCGCACAGCCGACACCGGCCGCGTAACTGTCTGCGGTCTGGACCCGCACCGCAGCGGCGCGGAATACCAGCACCTGTTTGGCGCGGCGCTGCAATCCACTGCCCTGCCGGACAAGCTACGCGTGGACGAGGCGCTAGCGCTCTTCTCCAGCTTCTACCCGAAGAGGCGCGATACCGCGGAACTGGTTCGGCGCTTCGGGCTCGAGGAAAAACGGCGGGCCTACTACTCGCAACTCTCCGGCGGGCAGAAGCAGCGGCTGGCACTGGCGCTCGCGCTGGTGAACGAGCCGCGCGTGGTTTTCCTGGACGAGCCGACGGCGGGGCTCGACCCCCAGGTACGGCGCGAAATCTACGACATCATCGAAGAACTGCGGCAGGAGAAAAAGACCATCCTGCTCACGACCCACTACATCGAGGAGGCCGAGCGGCTGTGCGACCGCGTGGCCATCATCGACCACGGCAAGGTAATTGCCTTGGGCACACCGCGGGAACTGAAGGAACGCTCGGCAGGGACGACGCGAATCCAGGTGCGGTTGGCGCAGCCGGCGCACGATGGCGCCCTCGAACGTCTGGAAGGCGTGGCGGATTGCCGGCAGTTTGAAGATAGCTACGTGCTGCACTCGAGGCGGCCGCCGCAGACCATCGTGGCGCTGGTGAAGCACCTCGAGGCCGAAGGAAATGAATTGCAGAGCCTGGAGATTGCCACGCCGACGCTCGAAGACGTGTTCATCGAGCTGACCGGGCGGCGGCTGCGGGACTGAGGCGGAGCGGAAACAATGAAACATGCCGGGACCTTGGCAAAAATCCGGATGCGGCTGGCGCTGCGCAGCAAAGCCTTCCTGTTCTTCAGCGTGATTCTGCCGCTCGGATTCCTTTTCTTTTACGCCGGCGTGTTCGGCCACGGCGACCCGCGCAAGGTGGCGTACGTGCTCGCGCAGGTGCTCTCGCTGACGGTGATGGGCAGCTTCTGGGGCCTGAGTGCGCAACTGGTGATTTTCCGCGAGCAGGGCATCCTGCGGCGCTTCCGCCTCGCGCCGGTGGGCGCGGCGGCGATGCTGGCGTCGAGCGTGATGTCGAATTACGTGCTGGTCCTGCCGACGGTGGTGATGGAGTTCCTCATCGCCCACTGGGTGTTCGGGATGACGCAGTGGGGGAACCTGCTCGGCGCGTTTGTGATTGTCTCTCTGGGGGGCATCACGTTTTCCGCGCTGGGGCTGATCGTCGCCAGCGTCACGAACAACATGCAGGAAACCCAGGTGATCAACAACGCGGTGTGGTTCTGCTTCCTGTTCATGTCCGGCGCGGCAATTCCGCTGCCCATCCTGCCGAGCTTCATCCAGCGCGTCGCGCTCTTCCTGCCGGCCACCTATCTGGTCACCGGCCTGCAAAGCGTGCTGGTGCGGCATGCTTCGCTGCTCAATGTGACGGCGGATGTGATCGCGCTGGCCGGGAGTTTTGCGGTGGCCTTCGTGATTTCCTGGCAACTCTTCCGCTGGGAGCCGGAGGAACGCCTGCCCGGGCGCGCCAAGCTGTGGGCCGCGGCGGCAATGATTCCCTTCCTGCTGCTCGGGGCGTGGGAGAGCACCCGCGGCGACCGCCGTGCCGAAGCGAACACGATCTTCGAATCGCTTCAACCGCTGGCCAACCCTTCGCAAACGAAGTAGAATCCAATCCCGGCAGTTGTGCCCAATTCCTGAACGGGGTGATGCTGATGAGAATTCGACTTGCGCCCGCGCTGTTCATTCTGCTTCTTCTCTTCCCTGCCCTCACCTTTGCACAGAAATCCGTCAAGAGCGGCACGGTGGACGTGAACGGCGGAAAGCTCTTCTACGAGGAAGCCGGCACGGGCGATGCCGTGGTGTTGATTCATGGCGGGCAGCTCGACCGCCGGATGTGGGACGACCAGTTCCAGCTTTTCGCCGAGCGCTTCCGCGTGATCCGCTACGACGTGCGAAACTACGGCAAATCCGACACGGCCACGCAGGTCTACGCGAGCGAGGAGGACCTTTACGCGTTGTTGAAGCAGTTGGACGTGGAGAAGGCGCACCTGGTGGGTCTCTCGCTCGGCGGGCGCATCGCCATCGACTTTACCCTCGCGCATCCGGAAATGGTGAGCGCGCTGGTGCCCGTAGGCGCCGGGATGACGGGTTTTTCGATGCCCGACAATTTCCCCTGGGAAGAATCGCTCGACGCAGCGCAGAGGGGCGACTTCGCGAAAGTGACCGAGCTGTGGCTGAAGAGCGGCTTCATGGCGCCGGCAATGGAGAATCCAAAGCTGGCGCCGCGGGTGCGGCAGCTCTCGATGGAGAACACCAAGGACTGGATGTCCAATCCGTTGCTCGAGCGGCGGATGAAACCCCCGGCCGTCGAACGCCTCGGCGAAATCCGCGCGCCAACGCTGATTGTGGCCGGCAGCCGCGACGTGCTGAACATCCAGGCCATTGCGGGCATCCTGCAGGCGCGCGTGCCGGGCGCGAGGACCGTGGTGATCCCCGGCGCCGGGCACATGGTCAACATGGAGAAGCCGGAGGAGTTCAACCGCGTGGTGCTGGAATTCTTGCGCGGGTTGCCGAAGAACTAGCGCCGCGGCGTTTTTCGGCGCCGCACATGCCAAATTGGACGGCTGCGTCGCGGGATTTCCGGCCCGCTCAGGTTTGCGATTGACAGTGAAATCCGTGTGCTATACTTCCTCGCGGGAAGCGTGGAGTGCGGCACTTTCGCAATCATTCCGCAGCTTCCGCGAAAGCCGAGTGCGATTGCTCACGCCAGTCCGGACCGTCCTATGGATGCTACGGACGGTTCCCCTTCTGAACAATCTCCTACATGAAGCAACGAAATCGCTGACCGGAGAGTGCTGATGAGTGTCAAGCCAACCGAGAAGATCTGGCACAACGGAAAACTGATTCCGTGGGACGACGCGAAAATACACGTACTCTCGCACGTGGTGAGTTACGGCTCCGGGATCTTTGAAGGCATCCGCTGTTACCACACGCCCCAGGGGCCTGCCATTTTCCGGCTGAAGGAGCACATGCAGCGTCTGTTGAACTCGGCGCGCATCTACCGGATGGAGATCCCCTACAAGCTCGACGAACTGATGAGCGTGGCCACGGAACTGGTCCGCGCGAACAAGATGGACGCGTGCTACGTAAAGCCGATCGTGATCCGCGGTTACGGCGAAGTGGGCGTGAACCCGCTTCCCTGCCCGATCGATGTTTTCATGGCCTGCTGGGCTTGGGGCAAGTACCTCGGCGCGGACGCTATCGAGCAGGGTGTGGATGTTTGCGTGAGCTCGTGGGCGCGCATGGCGGGCAATACGTTGCCGGCGATGGCCAAGTCTGCGGCGAACTACATGAATTCGCAGCTCATTCGCATGGAAGCCATCATCAACGGCTACGTCGAGGGCATCGCGCTGGACGTGAATGGCTGCGTGAGCGAAGGCTCCGGCGAAAACATTTTCGTCGTGTACGAGGGCACCGTGCTGACGCCGCCGCTGGCGAACAGCGTGCTGCCAGGCATCACGCGGAGCGCCGTGATGACGCTATGCCACGACCTGGGCATCCCGGTGCAGGAACAAATGATCCCGCGCGAGATGCTCTACATCGCCGAGGAAGTTTTTCTGGTCGGCACGGCCACGGAAATCTCGCCGGTGCGCTCGATTGACCGTTCGCCGATCGGAAAGGGCTCACGCGGGCCCATCACCAAGCGCTTGCAGGATGAGTTCTTCGCCCTCGTGCAGGGAGAGAAACCCGACCGCCACGGCTGGCTCACGCTGGTGCACTCGCCGGTAAGCGCCAACGTGCGGTAAAAACCGGGGCGCGGCGGGACAACGGTACCCTCTCGATCTCGGATCTCAGTATTCCACCTGGTAACAGCGACGTGCGGGACAAGGTGGTTTCGTCCCTCCCAGTTGCCGTCCCCGCGTTGACTTGCAAACTTCGGCGGCCTAAGATGCGCGACTGCCTAAATCTACAGCCCACGAGGAAACTATGTTGAGGAAATCGCTTGGAATTCTGTCCGCGATTGCGCTGATGGCGACGGCATCCGTCGCCCAGAAGCCGAAGTCAAAGCCGAAAGAGGCACCCGTGCCGGCGGCCGCAGCCGCCGCTCCCGCCGCGCCGGCCGAACTGGCGCTCGATCCGGTGCTGCTGCGAAACTTGAAGGCGCGGAGCATCGGCCCGGCGGTGATGGGCGGTCGCGTGTCGGACATTGCGATTGACCCGAATGATCCGTCCACGTTCTACGTCGCGCTGGGCACCGGTGGAGTGATGAAAACAACAAACAACGGCGTGACGTTGGACGGGATCTTCGAGAAGGAAGCCGTGGCGGCGGTTGGTGCGGTGGCCGTGGCGCCGTCGGACTCCAAGGTGGTGTGGGTGGGGACCGGCGAGGCCAACGACCGCAACAGCTCGAGCTGGGGCGGCGGCGTGTATCGCTCGACCGATGGCGGCGACACGTGGACGAACACCGGACTGAAGAACAGCCGCACGATTGCCCGCATCGTGGTTCATCCGAGCGATCCCAAAACCGCCTGGGTAGCAGCCGTGGGTGACCTGTGGAACTTCGGCGGCGACCGCGGGCTTTACAAGACGACGGACGGCGGCGCGACGTGGAAGCGCGTGCTGGGGGCACCGGCGCCGTACAACGACCGCGTCGGCTGTGGCGACGTAGCACTCGATCCCTCGGATTCCAATGTGCTGTACGCAACGCTCTACGCGCGCCAGCGCACACCGTGGTCGTTTCTTTCCGGCCGGGCCATCACCGACGGCAAAGACGTCGGTGGCATCTTCAAGAGCACCGACAGCGGCGAGACATGGAAGAAACTCGACAAGGGATTGCCGGGCGGCATGGGCCGCATCGGCCTGAGCATTTACCGCAAGAATCCAAAGATTGTTTATGCCGTTGTGCAGAGCGACGAGGGTGGCACCAGCGCGATTGACGAAATTCGCAGCAAGCGCGGCGGCGTCTTCCGCTCCGAGGACGCCGGCGAGAGCTGGACGCGCATGAACGGCCTCAACCCGCGGCCGTTCTACTTCAGCCAGATCCGCGTGGACCCCGAGAACGACCAGCGGATTTACGTGCTCGGCTTCGCCCTGCATGTTTCCGATGATGGCGGGAAATCCTTTCGCGAGGATTTGTTCGAAAAAGTGCATCCGGACCTCCACGCGCTGGCGATTGACGCCAGGAATCCAAAGCGGGTGCTGCTCGGCACAGACGGAGGACTCTATCAGAGCTTTGACGCCGGCAAAGTGTGGGAGCATCTGACGCGGTTCGCGGCGGGCGAGTTTTACCGCATCAATTACGACATGAGCACGCCCTACCGCATCTGTGGCGGCTTGCAGGACAACCTCAACTGGGTCGGCCCCAGCCGCACGCGCACCAAGGATGGGATCGTCAACTCCGACTGGATCAATATCGGCGGCGGCGACGGTTTCTACTGCGTCTTCGATCCGGACGACCCGGAGATCGTGTACACCGAGTCGCAACAGGGATTCGTCCACCGCATGAACATGCGCAACGGCCAGGTGAAGATGCTGCGGCCCGAGCCGTCGGAGGGGCAAAAGGCGTTTCGCTTTCACTGGAATTCGCCGCTGATCGCAAGCCGGCACGCACGGGGAACCATGTATCTTGGCGGGAACCATGTCTTCCGGCTGACGGCACAGGGTGAGCAGTGGCAGATGATCAGCCCGGACCTCTCGACACAGGACCCCGGCAAAACAGTGGCCGTCGGGAGCGGTGCGGAGAATTACGCCGTGGCGTACACACTGGCGGAATCGCCGGTGAAGGCCGGGCTGCTCTGGGCCGCTACGGACGACGGCAAACTCTGGCTTACGGAAAGCGACGGGCAGAACTGGACCGACCTGACCGCTAATCTTCCCGCGCCGGCAAAGGGCCAGTGGATCATGCGCATCGAGGCGAGCTCCCATGACGCGAACGTGGCCTACCTCGCGGTGGATGCGCACCGCACTGGAAACTTCGCGCCGCTGGCCTACCGCACCGCCGACGGCGGCAAAACGTGGCAGAGTATCGCCGCAAACCTGCCCGCCGAAGGGCCGGTGAAAGTGATTCGCGAAGATCCTAAGAATCCCAGGCTGCTCTACGCGGGCACAGAGTTCGGCCTTTTCGTCAGCGTGGACCGCGGCGCAAACTGGATCAAATTCGGCGACCTGCCCACGGTGGCCGTGGACGACATTGCCGTACACCCGCGCGAGAACGACCTGATCCTCGCCACGCACGGCCGCAGCCTGTTCATCGTGGATGACATCCGCCCGCTCCAACAATTGACGCCGGAGGTGCGCGAGAAGCCCGCGCATCTCTTTCCCCTCCGGCCGCTGCTCGGCATGCACATGATGCCCGGATTTGTTGACTGGGATGGGAAAGCCGTCTTCCGGGGCGACAACGCGCCGGAAGGCGCTCTGATCAATTTCTTCCTGAAGGCCTACACCGGCGAAGAGGTGAAAATCAAAGTCACTGATGCTGCGGGCACGCCCGTAGCGAAATTCAAGCTGGCGGGCACGCCCGGCATCAACCGCATCACCTGGGACCTGAAGCCGACCAAAGATGTGCTCACCGAATACGGTGGCGAGGGGCAGAAGCACGTCAAGCCGGGCGAATACGCCGTGACACTGGTGTACGGAAACTACTCGCAGACGGAAAAAATTCAAGTGACGATTGCGCCGGGTGTTGAAACGCGGTAACAATCGGACTCGCAATTCGTTGAGGGAGGAGCACTTTGAGCAGCTTGCCTCAGAAACTCATGGCTGAGTTTGTCGGAACCTTCACGCTTATCTTCATCGGAGCAGGCGCCATCTGCGCGGACCAGTTCATGAAGTCCGGCAGCCCGGGGGCAGCGGGCATGGGGCTGCTGGCCATCGCCGCGGCGCACGGCCTAGCCATTGCCATCATGGTCTCCGCGGTCGGACACATCTCCGGCGGCCACCTGAACCCCGCAGTGACGATCGGTGTCTGGGTGACGAAAAAGATCGGCACGGTTGAGGCGCTGCTCTACTGGGTGGCGCAGTTGGCCGGCGCGACCGCGGCTGCCTACTTGTTGACGGTGGTGGTTCCGGAAGACGCATGGCATGCCGTTTCGCTGGGCACGCCGACGCTGGCCGCCGGCTTCACCCGCACCAGCGGCATGATCCTGGAGGCCGTGTTGACCTTCCTGCTCGTCTGGGTGGTGTTCGCCACCGCGGTGGACGAGCGTGGCGCCTTCGGAAAGATTGCCGGGTTCGCCATCGGGCTGACGGTAATGATGGACATCCTAGTCGGCGGCCCGTTCACCGGCGGGGCGATGAATCCGGCGCGCGCGTTCGGTCCGGCCCTGGCCGCGAAGTTCTGGACGACGCACGGCGTGTACTGGGTAGGGCCGCTCCTCGGGGGCGCGCTGGCCGGGGCCGTCTATGACGCGCTCTATCTGAAAAAACCCGCGGCCTAGAAAGCGATGGAATGAGCACGGGCCGCGCGGCGCTGCTTGCCTTGCGATGCCGCGCGTGCTAGTGTCGCTGGAAAGTTTGCGAAAACGAGGAGTCTTCACGCCATGGCACTGAGCGTTGATGACCTGTTGCGACGCGCCGTCGAAACGAAGGCGTCCGACCTTCACCTGAAAGTGGGCAACCATCCCTACCTGCGCGTGGATGGCGTGCTGGCGCCGCTCACCGACGTGCCCCGCGTCACGCCCGAGGAAATGCTCTCGATGGCGTTCAGCATGATGACCAACCGCCAGAAGCAGAAGTTCAAGGAGACGGCGGAACTCGACATGGCATATGGCGTTGCCGGGCTGGGCCGCTTCCGCGTCAACGTGTTCCAGCAGCGCGGCAACGTCGGCATGGTCCTCCGCGTGATTCCCACGAAGATTCGCACGATCGAGGAGCTGGACCTGCCGCCCGTGCTCGAGAAGATTTGCGAGGAGCAGCGCGGGCTGGTGCTGGTTACCGGCACGACCGGCTCGGGCAAGTCCACCACGCTGGCGGCGATGATCGACCGCATCAACTCGACACGATCCGACCACATCATCACGATCGAGGACCCGATCGAGTTCCTGCACCGTGACAAGAAGGGCTTCGTCAATCAGCGTGAGGTCGAAGTGGATACGGCCAACTTCTCGACCGCCTTGCGCGCCGCACTCCGCCAGGACCCGGATGTGATTCTGGTTGGCGAAATGCGCGACCTGGAAACCATTGGCACGGCCTTGCTCGCCGCCGAAACCGGCCACATGGTCTTCTCCACGTTACATACTCTCGATGCGACGGAGACGATTCAACGCATCATCGCTGTCTTCCCGCCGCCGGAGCAGAAGCAGATCCGCCTGCAGCTCGCGGCCACGCTGAAGGCCGTCGTCAGCCAGCGTCTGGTGCGCAAATCGGACGGCCTCGGCCGCGTGCCCGCCGTCGAGGTAATGATCAGCACCGGCTACATCCGCGATTGCGTCATCAACCCGGATAAGACCCGCATGATCCGCGACGCCATCGCCGCCGGTGTCAGCCAGTACGGGATGCAGACCTTCGACCAGTCGATCTATGACCTCTACTCGAAGCAGCTCATCACCTACGAAGAAGCGTTGACGCGCGCATCGAATCCGGACGAGTTCAAACTGCGCATCCAGGGTATCCGCTCCACCGCCGACGCCGCCCGCGAGGAAATGGAAAAGGCGATGTCGGATTTCGACCGCGGAAAACGATAACCAGCAGGAAGCATTAAGTTCTCACTGCTTCCTGCTTCCTTGCTTCCCTGCCTCCCTGCCTCTATGCTTGTGGCCCGATGCCAAGAGCGTCCAGGAAATTCGAAACTGAGGAAGAGCTGTACGACTTTGCGTTGAAGGCGCTGATGCGCCGCGGGCATTCTGTCTTTGAGATGCGTAAGGCGCTCGAGCGCCGCGCGGACGACAAAGCGCTGGTGCGGCGCGTGCTCGACCAGCTGAAGGAGCAGAACTACCTCGACGACGCGCGCTACGCGATGCAGTTTGTACGACAGCGCTCGGAAAACCGCCGTCAGGGCCGCCACCGCATCGCCCGCGAGCTGCGCGCGCGCGGCGTCCCCGACCGCCACATCGACGCCGCCCTCGGCGAAGTCCTCAGCGGAGTCGACGCCGCCGCCCAGGTCCGCGCCCGCATCGAGCGCAAGCTCCGTTCTCTCCGCGCCCCATTCGATGAAACAAAACTCGCATCACTCTACGGCGCACTGCTTCGGGCGGGGTTTGAGTCAGATACGATTCGGCGGGAGCTCCGGGCAATCACAAAACAACAGGTTGATACAGAGACACTTTCAGAAGATCTTCAGTGAAGATTTCACCCCTGCTTCCTTCATTGCCCTCTTGTGAAGTCGCAGAATCCATTTGACCGAGTCTGCAACGTAATCATTCATCGCCGTCGCATCGTCTCGATGGAAGCGATTGCGCTGCTGGGTACTGAAGCAAGGATAGTCATGATTCATATCTTCCCAACCGTTGAAGTTTTTCGACAGACAGACAACGAACGTCCCACTTTCGTTGACCCCGAACTGTTCTGGGCTGACTTGCGACTTCGCTAGTCCTTCAAGAGCACTATCCGGATAGACGTTTACCGCAAGACGGGACCTTGTAATCGTGTCTTCTAAGATGCGGATTTGCAGTTTGACGACGACTTCAGAGTAAGGCCCTCCCTCACCGTCGAAATCGTCGGGTTTCAGTTTCTGGCGCCGCTTCACAGTTCCTCCTCTTCTGAAAGCAAGAGATAGCAGTATAGCAGAGCACGCGCGGCGTTGCGGCCCTGAGACAGGTCTGCGATAATCGCCTGTTGCGAGTAGCACCTTCACGGGAGATGGTGTGACAGGTCACGAAATCCGACAGAAATTCATTGATTATTTCGCGCAGAACGGGCACCGGCCGGTGCGCAGCAGCTCGCTCGTGCCGGTGAACGACCCCACACTGCTCTTCACCAACGCGGGGATGAACCAGTTCAAGGACGTCTTCCTCGGCGTCGAGCAGCGCGACTACCGGCGAGCAGTGACTTCACAGAAATGCGTCCGCGCCGGCGGCAAGCACAACGATCTCGAAAACGTCGGCTTCACGAACCGTCACCACACATTTTTTGAAATGCTCGGAAATTTTTCCTTCGGCGACTACTTCAAGAAGGAAGCGATTGCCTTCGCGTGGGAGTTGACCACTTCGCCGAAGTGGTTTGCGATTCCGAAGGACAAGCTTTTCGCCACTGTTTTCAAGGGCGAAGAAGGCGTACCGCGCGACGCCGAGGCCTACGAATACTGGCTGGCCCAGGGCGTGCCGAAGGACCGCATCTACGAGATGGGAATGCAGGACAACTTCTGGGCCATGGGCGACACCGGTCCCTGCGGCCCGTGCTCGGAATTGCACTTCGACATGGGCCCAGCAGCGTCCGACCAGGGCCACGCGGATTGCGCCTTCGGTTGCGACTGCGGCCGCTACGTCGAAATCTGGAACCTCGTCTTCATGCAGTTCAACCGCGACGCCGAGGGCAAGCTGGCGCCGCTGCCAAAACCGTGCGTGGATACGGGAATGGGGCTCGAACGGCTGACGGCTGTGCTTCAGGGAAAAGTTTCCAACTTCGAGACGGATCTCTTCATGCCCCTGATCGAATGCGCTGGAAAGCTCGCCGGCAAGCGCTGCGGCGAAAGCGCGGAGTCGGATATTTCGCTTCGCATCCTGGCGGACCACAGCCGCGCTTCAGCGTTTTTGATCTCCGACGGTGTCATCCCGTCGAACGAAGGCCGGGGATACGTCCTGCGGAAAATCATGCGCCGGGCGATTGACCACGGCCGAAAGCTCGGGTTGAACGAGCCGTTCCTCTATAAACTCGCCGGTGAAATCGCTCAGTTGATGAAGAGACCGTATCCGGAGCTGATGGAAAGCATGGGACGTGTGGAAGCAGTCGTCCGCGAAGAAGAGGACAAGTACTCGCGCCTCGTCGTTCCCGCCCTGGAAAACCTGCGCAAATTCATGAGCACGAAGTACGGGCGCACCGACGTGGCCATTACCGGCGAGGCGCTTTTCTACGCTTACGGCACGCTGGGCTTGCGGCCGGACTTTATCGAAGACTGGGCCATTGCGGAGGGCTTTCAGCTCTATCCCGGCGCTCGCGATGAGATGGAGCGCCTGATGGAGCAGGACCGCGAGAAGGCAAAAGCATCGTGGAAGGGCGTGCACAAGGAAACGGCGAGTCCGGTCTATGCCAAGCTGGCGGAAACATTCCGCACCGAGCCGGACTTCTACTTCGGCACGCATTCGCGCGACTGCCGCATCGAGGCGATCGTCACCAAAAGCGGCCTGGCGAAGGAAGTGCCCGCCGGCGCCGAGGCGGAAATCGTGCTCGACCGCACCGTGATTTACTCCGAAGCCGGCGGGCAGATGGCGGACACCGGCGCGTTCTACGATAACGATCAGACGATGGAAGTCGCCGTGGTGCGCGGGGCGTATTACCCGGTGTCCGGACTGATCGCGCATCGCGTCGTGGCGAAAGAAAAGCTTTGTGTGGGCGACCGCGTGGCGGTTCTCGCCGACGGCGCGCGCCGCGAGCACATCAAGCGCAACCACACCGGCACGCACCTGATGCACGCAGCGCTGCGCAACATCCTCGGCACACATGTGAAGCAGGCCGGCTCGCTCGTGGCGCCGGACCACCTGCGTTTTGACTTCACGCATTTTGCCGGCGTGGACGCCGACGAGCTGCGCGAGATTGAGCAGCAGGTGAACGAGCAGCTCCTGCACAACCACGAAGTCGAAACCGACATCATGAACATCGACGATGCGCTGGCTTCGGGTGCGCTCGCTTTCTTCGGTGACCGCTACCCGGAGCAAAACGTGCGCGTGGTGACCATCCCCGACGCCGCCTCGCCCCGCGGTTTCTACAGCAAGGAGCTGTGCGGCGGCACGCACGTGCGCCGCGCCGGTGATATCGGCGTATTCAAAATCGTCGGGGAGCAATCGGTGGCGGCCGGTGTGCGGCGCGTGGAAGCCATCACCGGCGCGCGGGCGCTCGAGGCCTACCAGAAGGCGGCGGCCACATTGCAGAAGCTTTCGCAGGCGTTGAATGCCGGCGAGGAAGAACTGCTGGCGGCCGTCGAGCGGATGACGCAAGCGGCGCGGCAGATGGAGAAACAGATTGACGGGTTGAAGAAAAAGGCGGCGCACTCACAGGTGGACGAGCTGCTGGAGCGGGCGCGGGACGTGAAGGATGTGCGCGTGCTCGCGGCGAAGCTCGACGAAATCGACCGCGGCAGCATGAGGCAGCTCGTGGACACGCTCCGCCAAAAGATGGGCTCCGGCGTCGTGGTCTTGGGGACAGTCGAGAATGGCAAGGTAGCGCTGATCAGCGGTGTGACGAAGGATCTCAGCTCGCGGCTCCATGCCGGCAAAATCGTCCAGGAGGTTGCCCAGCAGGTGGGCGGCAGCGGCGGCGGACGCCCGGATCTGGCCGAGGCTGGCGGAAAAGACACATCCGCGCTGGAAGGGGCTATCGCGCAGGTATACTCGATCGTGGAGCGAATGCTATAATCCGTTCGCGCCAGAAACCCTGAACGGAGAAGAACGCATCTTTTCCGCAGCAGGTTTGATGTGTCTCGAAAATTGAGAGCAGGTTTCTTCTGCCTTCCCCAAAAACCGATGGCAACCCGTCTCTACAATTGCGTCGCCGTGTGTTGCGGTCTGCTGGCCGTGATGGCGAAGCCCGCCAGCGGGCAGATCGCCATCTACGTGAACGACCACGGCAAGCGCGTGTACGTCAACGCGGAGCCCCCTGCCCCGCGCCGGACTGCGCCAGCCAGGTCGTCTGCGAAGACGGCTGCGCCTCAGGCTGCCACAGTGCGGTCCTCTCCGGTTGCGGCCGCTCGCTCCCGGCAGCTTTCCAAGACCGAGCTCGAGCGGATCGTGCACGAAACGGCCGCGCGGCACCGGGTGGACCCGGCGCTGGTGCGGGCGGTGATCGAGGCCGAGTCCGGCTGGAAGCCGAATGCGGTCTCCCGCAAGGGCGCGCAAGGGTTGATGCAGTTGGTTCCGGGGACGGCAGAAAAACTGGGCGTGAGCGACACGTTTGATCCCGCGCAAAATGTGGATGGCGGGGTGAAGTACCTGCGCATGCTGCTCGAACGGTATAACGGCGACATGGACAAAGCACTGGCGGCGTACAACGCCGGGCCGGGCGCCGTGGACCGGGCGCGCGGCGTGCCGAACTATCCCGAAACGCGCGCCTACGTCCAAAAAGTGACAGACACCTACTTTCGGCCGGGCTCCGGACGTGCCACGCAGGTCATGGGCACGTCGCGTCCGATCTACCGGATCGTGGACGAACGGGGCCGGGTAGTTTACGTCAACGAATGAGGCGCAGAGAGCATCGAACTACAAGTCCGAACTGGCCCACCTGCCGCCGGATTCTGGCGTCCATCCTTTTTCTCTCTCTTTTTTCCGCCGGCGCCTTCGCGCAGAAGAAAGCGGCCGCCCGCGCGCAGTACGAGCGCGCGGATAAGCAGCGTACGGCGCTCGAAGGCAAACCCCAGAAAGAACGCGCGCTGAAAGAGTACACGCAACTCGTGGCGGCGTTCCGGCGCGTGTATCACCTCTCGCCTCAGGCAGCCGAGGTAACCTCGTCGCTGCTGGCGGTGGGCGAACTGTACCAGGAGATGGGCCGCCTCTTCGACGAGAAGTATTTCCAATCCGCGGTGGACGCCTACCAGTTCCTGCTGCACGAGTACCCTGCCAGCCGCTACCGCGATGACGCGCTGTTCACCATTGCCCAGATTCAGCAGGAAGATCTCGGCGACCTGGACCTGGCCGAAAAGACTTACCAGGAGTTCCTGAATCGCTTCCCGCGCTCCTCGAAGGCCGAACAGGCGAAAGAGGCACTGGCGGAAATTGCCGCCGAGCGCGAGAAAGAGAAAAAGGCGTCCTCCAAAGCGGCACTGGCCGAAGAGCGCGCCAGGGAGCGGAAGATTCCGCAGGTCAGCGGCATCCGTCACTGGAATGCGGAGCATTACACCCGCATCGTGATCTCCGTGGACAGCGAGGTGAAGTACCAAGCGGCACGCATCGCCAACCCCGACCGCATTTATTTCGACATCTACAAGGCGAAACTCGGCTCGACGCTGGCGGGCAAGACGCTGGAGGTGCAGAGCGGCTTCCTGAAAACCATTCGTGTGGCGCAAAACCAGTCGGGCGTGGTCCGCGTGGTGCTTGAAGTGGACAAGGTGAAGGATTACTCCGTCTTCCTGCTGCCCGACCCCTACCGGATGGTGGTGGACATATACGGCGAGCATCTCGCCACCACCAAAGCTGAACCGCCAAAGACCGAGGAGCCGCCCAGCACTCCCCTCAAGAAGGCAGATGCGCCGCTCAAGAACGAGAAGGAGTCCGCGCGGGCGGCAAAGGCCAAGAAAGGGCCCAAGGAGGCTCCGCAGGCTGAATCGGCTGAGCCCGTTGTGGCTGCGGCTCCGAAGAAAGACGCCGAAACGGAAAAGCCGGCTTGGGCGGAACGGACCGCGAATGCGAAGCGGGAGGCTCCAAGCAAGGCCGCCGGGCCGCTTGTAGCGGCCACCCCGGCGGTGCCCACGCGCAACGGGCAAATGGATATGACTCGCGTGCTGGGATTGAAAATCGGTCGGATCGTGATCGATGCCGGCCACGGAGGGCACGATACCGGCACCATCGGCCCCACTGGCTTGATGGAAAAAGACCTGTGCCTTGACGTCGCCTTGCGGCTCGGCAGGATGATCCAGGAGCGTCTGGTGGGGATGGAAGTACTCTACACGCGCGAAGACGACACGTTCGTGCCGCTGGAGAACAGGACCGCCATCGCCAACCAGTCGAAGGCGGATCTGTTCCTATCCATCCACGCGAATTCCAGCCGGGACAAGAGCGCGCGGGGTATCGAGACGTATTATCTGAACTTCGCTGCGTCGGGAGATGCTCTGGAAGTGGCGGCGCGGGAGAATGCGCTCTCCCAGGGCTCCATCCACGAATTGCAGGACCTCATCAAGAAAATCGCCAAAAACGAGAAGATCGAAGAGTCGCGGGAGTTCGCTCTGGAAATCCAGGAACACTTGGCCAAGCGGCTCCAGAAGGTGAGCCGAAGCAACAAGAGCCGGGGCGTGAAAAAGGCGCCGTTTGTGGTGCTGATCGGCGCAAACATGCCCTCGGTGCTGGCTGAGATCTCCTTCATCAGCAACCCCACCGACGAGACCCTCCTGAAAAAAGGTGAGCACCGGAACCGCGTGGTGGAGGGGCTCTATCACGGCATCGAGAAATACCTCCAGAACCTCAACAGCCTGAGCTTCAATTCGGCAAAGCCCGACATCCCCCGATAGCTCATTTGCTCGTTCAAATGGCTGGTGGCGCTGGTATGGTCCGCAGGATCTGGCTGGTCTTGAGGATCACGCGCACCGACCACCCCGCCGCCGTCAACCGATCTGGTCCCGGCAACTCGCTGAGCGTATCCTCCAGTGGCGCCTGCAGTTTCCCCGCCGGGGCAAAGACAATCTCGTCGTCCTGCTCCGCCGCGAGGGGCAGCGCGCCTCGACTTCGATGGTGGGACGCATCCTCACCCAACGGAAGAAACGGGGCCTGCTGGTCGAGCCGCTGCTCCGCCCCCTCAAGGCCCGCAAACGGCCGCATCCCGATGTGGTGCGCAAGCCCCGCGACTGGCGCGTCCCCCAACCCGGTGATCTGGTGCAGGTCGACACCTTGGAACTGCACCCGGTGCCGGGTGTCGTGCTGAAACACTACAGCGCCCGCGATGTCGTCTCCCGCTGGGAGGTCCTCGAAGCCCATTCCCGGGCAGTGCCCTCACCGGTTGCTCGACTACCTCACACTTTAAGAATTTGTCGCCCGGTGGAAGAAATAGGGCAAAGGAGCCAAGTGTTACTAATCTACAGGACGTGTACATGGAGTTGAAAAAGGCGCGTGAGCAGTGGTATCCTTCGCGCGTGGATGACGGTTCCGGACGCGGGACCGCCGCTGCGGCGAAAAAGAGCGGGCGTGGTTCAATGGTAGAATAGCGGCTTCCCAAGCCGCGGACGTGGGTTCGATTCCCATCGCCCGCTCCAAAAAAATCGGTACGTTACCCGCCGATTCTTCCATCGGAGAAGATCACTCCGGCGTACTAAGGCTTCTTCTTGTCGACGGGAGACACCATCGTAGTCCGTCCCTCCTGGATTTCGTAGTCGGGGGGAATTTCGAACAAGCTTTCCTGAGGTTCTTCCAGGCTCAGGTTTGTCAGACGGATCGTCGTCTCTCCCCTACGGGGGTCTCTGTGCTTGACAAGCAAGTTCATCTGAAGTTCGGCGGAGTACCACCGTTCGGTAACGATTTCCATTGGGAAAGGGTTGCCGGTGGCTCCCGCCGGAATAGTCACCGTGTCAAGTTTTCCCTCGCATTGCAGGCCTTCGATCATCTGGTATCCGAGGACTTCGGTTGTGAAGTTCTGATCCGGCTGCGGGGTCCAAGGCGTCGTCCGGCTGGTTTCTATTTCCTTCACAAAAGCTGCCGGCTGCTGCGTCCGAAATCCTGCTTTCATTCCCGGGAAAAGAACGTAATGAATCCCTTGCTCAGGATCATTGATCGAAACCATCGTCTTCACGATGGCTGGTTCATCCTGTATTCCGGGATGTTCGACCCTTCTTTCCTCGCGCAGGCGCCCATTGTGATCCCGATAGAATGTTGAGGTGCTCTTTCGGTGCAGGGAATTTCCGTCTGCAAGTCTGCGGTCGGTCTCGACAACCATCTCAGCCCGGAAGGGGCGTTCCTTTATGGCTCTGAAATCCAAGCCCAGCTCCATGGCTGCAATGGCTTCCGGCGGGAAGTCAAAGTCCGTTCCCGCCACTACACTTTGCTCCGTCCTCAGCTCGACTTTTCGCTTGGGTCGATCTGAGGGGGTCTGTTGCTGCGCGAGCAGTTCCCCTGGCAGCATTGAGAGAATTACGAAGATGCACCACAAGTTACCCTTCACGGCCGGCGACACGGCATATACCTCCTCCGCTAAAGGATTCTATTCCTCTGTCGCTCGAATGACCACATCGGAGATGACTTGCATGCCTAACTGGGCCGCTCGGGCCTTTTGAAATAGTTGGGTCCCTATCAGTTCGATCTCAAAATCTGTCGAGAGTGATTCGCGACGAGTGGCGAGTTCCCCGCTTGTCTAGGCGCAGGAATTTTTTACGGCTGCGGTCCATTTCCCCTGACATTTCAGAAGTAATTCCACAACTTCGCGGGCGGCGCCGGCGCCGCCGGGGCATTTGGTGACGTACTGTGCGGCGCGCTTCACTTCGGGGACGGCGTTGGCGACGGCGATGGCGAGGCCGACGCGGGCCATGACCGGCAGGTCGGGCAGGTCGTCCCCGATGTAGGCAACTTCTTCATCCTTCAGCTTCGCGGCGCGGAGAATTTCTCCATAGGCGGGAAGCTTTTTGCCTCTGCCCTGATAGACAAACTCCATGTCCACTTCCTTGGCGCGGCGCGCCGTGGCCGCGGATTCGCGGCCGGTAATGACGCCGGTGCGCAGGCCGCCCGCTCGCGCGAGCTTCAGCCCGGCGCCGTCGTAAGCGGAAAACACTTTCATTTCCGTCGCGGCGCCGTCAGGAAGCGACTGCAAATAGATGCGGCCGTCGGTGAGCACGCCGTCCACGTCCATGAGGAGAAGACGGATTTTTTTCGCGCGCTTCAAAACCATAGCAGTTGGGCGAGACAACTCGAACTCCTCGTCAACTTCTTCAACTCTGGATTCTGTCACTCTGCAACTCTTCGACCTTTTAACTTTCCGATGCCCGCCTGTCCGATTTCTGGACTCCGGTGGTCCGATGAAGTTCATCGGGCCTGAAACCGGAGAAGCCGGCCGCTACACGAGCCGGCAAGATGCCAGCGTCGCTAGAACAGTTGCAGCGTCCACAGGTCGTGGAGGTGGACGACACCGAGGACGATCTGCGCGTCATCCACGACGAGAACGGCTGTGATGCGGCGCTGCTCCATCAGCCGCAGCGCGGTGGCGGCGAGCTCGTCCTTGCCGATGGTGACGGGGTTGCACGACATGCAATCGGCGGCAGTGAGCGAGAGCGCTTCGTTCTTGCGCTTGAGCATCAGGCGGCGCAGGTCGCCATCGGTGATGATGCCAATCAGCTTGCCGCCGTTTTCGACCACCGCGGCCACGCCCAGTTTTTTCCGGCTGATTTCGTAGATCACATCCGGCACGAGAGTGGCCGGCGTGACGCGCGGCAGATCGTCTCCCGCGTGCATCAGGCTCTCGACGCGGCGGAGGCGTTTTCCGAGATTGCCGCCGGGATGGAGCAGCGCGAAGTCATCTTCCTTGAAGCCGCGCTTATCGAGCAGCGCGATGGCTAGCGCGTCACCCATGGCGAGCGCGGCGGTGGTGCTGGCAGTGGGCGCGAGGTTGAGCGAGCAGGCCTCTTCCTTCACGGAAATATCGAGCACGACGTCGCTCGACTGCGCGAGCGTGGAGCGCGGGTTGCCGGTCATCGTAGCGAGCGGAATGCCGAGGCGCTTCACCGTTTCGAGAAGCAGGACGATCTCCTCGGTATCGCCGCCGTAGGAGATCGCAAGCAGCGCGTCCTCGCGGACCAGCATGCCCAAATCGCCATGCACCGCTTCGGCCGGATGCAGAAAGAGCGACGGCGTGCCGGTGCTGGCGAATGTGGCCGCGATTTTTCTCCCGATGAGACCGGACTTGCCCATGCCGGTGACCACCACGCGGCCCTGGCACTTAAAAAGGAGTTCGACGGCGCGATCAAAGCTGGCATCGAGGCGCGCGAGAAGATCCTGAATGGCCTGCGCTTCGATGCGGAACACGCGGCGGGCGGTATCCTGGCTCATGCGCGCTCCCAGGTGCGGACAAGCGACGCGAGGCTCATCACTTTTTGCAGCAGAGCCTTGAGCTGATCGAGCGGCAAGGCGTTCGTGCCGTCGGACAAAGCTTGCGTAGGATTTTCATGCACTTCCAGGAAAAGTCCGTCCACGCCGGCAGCGGCGCCGGCGCGCGCCAGCGGCTCGATGAATTCGGGCTGGCCGCCGCTGGCCTTCCCTTCTCCGCCGGGCAATTGCACCGAGTGCGTCACGTCGAAGACCACCGGATATCCCATTTTCTTCAAGATGGGAAATGAGCGCATGTCCACCACAAGATTTTGATATCCGAAGGACGCGCCGCGCTCGGTGACGATGATGCGCGCGCAGCCGGAGCTCGCAACTTTGTCCACGGCGTTCGTCATTTCCCACGGCGAAAGAAACTGGCCCTTTTTCAGATTCACGGCGGCGCCGGAGCGGCCGGCGGCGACGAGCAAGTCAGTCTGGCGCGAGAGGAATGCGGGGATTTGCAGCACATCGCAGACTTCGGCAGCGGGCGCGACGTGCGAGACATCGTGCACGTCGGTGAGAATGGGGATGCTCAAACGCTGCTTGATGCCCGTCAGGATGCGCAGGCCCTCGCTCAGCCCCGGCCCGCGATAAGAGTTGATGGAAGTACGGTTGGCCTTGTCGTACGACGCCTTAAAGATGAAGGGGATTTTAAGTTCCGACGCCATCGCTGCCAGGCGTTCCGCCAACATCGTGGCGTGGGCTTCACTTTCGATTACGCAGGGCCCGGCAATGAGGAACAGCGGCGCGTTGCCGCCGAGCTTGACCGGGCCGATGGAGAATTCGCGCGTTGTCGGTGTCGGCATCAGAAACAGGCCAGCCTAAAGGCCGGCGCTACATAAACCAACGGTACGGCTGATTAGGGTATGGCGGAAAGCACGGATTTGCAACGGCGGCGAAGAGCGGGCGTTACGGCGCGGTGACCTTGTGGCGCTCTCCGGTGGCCGTCGTTGGCCGGTCGCGATGCTGGCGGGACGCGCCGAGAAATGCGGCGAAGAGCGGGTGCGGGGCGAGCGGCTTGGATTTGAACTCGGGGTGGAACTGGCAGCCGAGGAACCAGGGGTGGTCGGCGACTTCGACGATTTCCACGTACACGCCGTCCGGCGTGCGGCCGGTGATGCGGAAGCCAGCGTCCACGAGCTGTTTCTCGTATTCGCGGTTGAATTCGTAGCGGTGGCGGTGGCGCTCGGTGATTTCAAGCGCTCCGTAGGCGCGGTGGGCAAACGAGCCGGGCTCGAGCTTGCACGGCCACGCGCCCAAGCGCATCGTGCCGCCCATTTCGTCCACGCCCAGCAGCTCGCGCAGCTTGTAGATGACGCGGTGCGGCGTGCAGGGATCAAATTCGGTGCTGTCCGCATCCAGCAAACCGCAGACGTGCCGCGCGTAAGAAATCGTGGCGCACTGCATACCCAGGCAGATGCCGAAGAACGGCACCTTGTGAACGTGCGCATAGCGGATGGCTTCGACCATTCCGGCGATGCCGCGCTTACCGAAGCCGCCGGGAACCAGGATGCCGTCAACGTGGGCCAGGCGGCGCTGCGCCGCTTCCGGGCTGTCCAGATCTTCCGCCTCGACCCACTCGACGACGGTGCGTTGGTTGTGCGCCAAGCCGCCGTGGGCCAACGCCTCGCGGAGACTCTTGTAGGCGTCTTCGAGCTGCACGTACTTGCCGACCACTCCGATGCGGACTTCGCCGGCGGGATTGTGGATGCGCTGGAGGAGATCAAGCCAGCGAGTGAGGTCGGGCGAATCCGCTTTGAGATGCAGCAGACGGAGCACCTGCTCGTCGAGGCCTTCCTTGGCCAGCGCAACGGGCACTTCGTAAATCGTTTCCACGTCCTGCGCGGCGATGACGCAGGATTCGGCCACGTTGCAGAACAGCGCAATCTTGGCCTTCAGTTCGCGCGGCAGACGGCGGTCGGTGCGGCAGAGAAGAATGTCCGGCTGGATGCCGATGCTGAGCAGCTCTTTCACCGAGTGCTGCGTGGGCTTGGTCTTCAGCTCGCCCGCGGTGGGGATGAAGGGCACCAGCGTGACGTGTACGAAGGCGACATTCTCCCCGCCGAGCTCCAGGCGCATCTGGCGCATGGCTTCCAGGAACGGCAGCGACTCGATGTCGCCCACGGTGCCGCCAATTTCAATGATGACGACGTCGGTATCCACCGCGACCTTGCGGAATGCGGACTTGATCTCGTCGGTGACGTGCGGAATGACCTGAACGGTCTTGCCCAGATAGTCGCCGCGGCGCTCCTTGGCGATGATCGACTCGTAGATGCGGCCGGTGGTCCAGTTGTGATCGCGTGTGAGGCGGGCGCTGGTGAAGCGCTCGTAGTGGCCGAGGTCCAGGTCGGTTTCCGCGCCGTCCTCGGTGACGTACACCTCGCCGTGCTGGTACGGGCTCATCGTGCCGGGATCCACGTTCAGGTAGGGATCGCACTTCTGAAGGGTGACGCGCAGGCCGCGGCTTTCGAGGAGACATCCGATGGAAGCTGCTGCGAGACCTTTGCCGAGGGAGGAGACGACGCCGCCGGTTACAAATATGTATTTCGGGCCGCTATGTTTCGCCTGGTCGGAGGGCATCCGCTGAGTGTTTTTATCCTTCGGTGGAATCAGCGTACAACGCATTATGCGGGAGAAGCGGCGTGGTGTCAATGGGAGCGGAGAAGGCCCTCGACGCGGGCGACGTCGCCGGGGACGTCCACGCTGACAGAATCGAACAAGGTTTCGGCGACGCGGATCTTGTAGCCGTTTTCGAGAAAGCGGAGCTGCTCGAGCTGCTCGAGCTTTTCGAGCTCGCCGGGCGGGAGCGTGGGAAATTCCAGCAGCGGCTCGCGGCGGTAGGCGTAGATGCCGAGGTGCTTGAAGTGGCGCGCATGCACGCGGCTGGATTCGTCGCGCACCCAGGGGATGGGCGCGCGGGAAAAGTACAGCGCGTCGCCCTGAAAGTCGAGGACGACCTTGACCACGTTGGGGTCCATGATATCGGCGGGCGACTGGATGGGAACGCACAGCGTGCCGAGCGGGACGGGAGGATCTTCGTCCGCGGTCATCGCTTCGACCAGCGCGTCCACGGCGGCAGGCTCGATGAGCGGCTCGTCGCCCTGAACGTTGATATAGATGTCCGCGGGAATCTGCACGGCGACTTCGGCGACGCGCTCGCTGCCGGAGCGGTGGTCGCTGCGCGTCATCACCGCCTCGCCGCCGAAGCCGCGGACGGCCTGGAGGATGCGGTCGTCGTCGGTGGCTACGACGACCCGCTCCACGCGCCGGGCGCGCCGGACGCGCTCGACCACGTGCTGGATCATGGGCTTGCCGGCGATCGAGACGAGCGGCTTGCCGGGCAATCGCGTGGAAGCATAGCGCGCGGGGATGACGGCCAGGACGTTCACGCGCGAGATGCTAACATCGGCGCGCGACGGAGTCGAGGCCCGCCCCCGGCTGATTCATGCCTCCACCGCGGAACTGAGTTGTATTCGTCCTACTTCTTCTGCGCCATCTCCTCTATGATCTGCTTCATCTTTCCGAACCTTTCCTTCTGGATGGCGCCTGCCTTTTCCTTGGCCTGTTTGACCTTTTCGGGGTCGCCCGACAGAGCGGCCGGGACCAGCTCCGAATCACGGGTATTCTTGAACGCCTCCCAGGTGCTCTTGAAGTCGTTCAGCTTCGATTTCGCCGCTTCCGGCGCCGATTTGACCATGTCGGCCAGCGCCGCATCCAATTCCTTGGTCGCTTTCTTCACCTCGTCGTAAGCGGCGTCACGAGATGAGGCATCCTTCGCATCCAGCATCTTCATCATGTTTTCGCGTGCAGCATCCAGATGCTTGCCCAGTTCTCCCCAGTCCGCCGCTCGAGCTCCGCCCACCAGCAACGTAGCAGCAAGCAAGCAGGCCAGGCCCAGGCCCTTCGCGTTGCGAGTAAAGGTGTTCATAAAGTTGCCTCCTCCCAGTCTGTCAAACGTTGTCGCTAAACTTCGGCAGTACGGGGGTTTTGCCGGCAGCAATCGGCTTGACTCGATTTCTCTCCGGCCCTCAGACCGCCAAGTAGCTCCTCTTGCTATGTCGGCATAATCCCCGCATAGCTTTAAAGGCTTGCGCTGCTCTGTATTAAGGTCGCGAATGTCGAGAAAATGAGGCAGCGGAATGCCGAGCACAGGGCCCACTCGGACTTACCCCCGGCGCCTCCCAGCCATCCCTGGAGGCGGACATTCCCACTTTGCATTGACAGGCTTGCGCGCCGGCCGCTCCGGGGGGCCGGAAAGGGTTCGGCTTGATTTGAACTTGCAGAATGCTAAAATTGAAAGTACAGGGTTGAGGCGGGCCTACACCCGTCCCGACGAGGGGCGGAGGGGAAAGCGGTGAGGCCGATGGAGAGGCAGCGGTCCGTTTGTGATGCGCTTGTTGTTCTGCTCACCATCTGCGCCCTGCTGACCTGCCCGGCCTTCGCCCAATCTCCGGCCCAGCTCAGCCATAGCCCCGCCGCGCTGGACAAAACACGCCCCGGCGAAAAGCGCATCCGCGTGGACGTGGACCTGGTGCTGGTGAACACTACTGTGACGGACCCGTACAACCGGCTGGTGACCGGGCTGGAGCGGGAAAATTTCCGCGTCTTCGAGGATAACCAAGAACAGGAAGTGGTGCACTTCTCAAGCGAGGACGTGCCCATCTCCATCGGCGTGGTACTGGACCTGAGCCAGAGCATGTCCAATAAAGTGGACAAGGCGCGGCTGGCGGCGCTGCAGTTTTTCAAGACGGCCAACCCGCAGGATGAGTTTTTCCTGGTGAGTTTCAACGACCGGGCGCAACTGGTGAGCCGGTTCACCACCAGCGTTGAAGAGCTGCAGAACCGCATGATGTATGCGGGAGCCAAAGGCCGGACGGCGCTGCTGGACGCCATTTACCTGGGGCTCAGCCAGATGAAAGGTGCACGCAACACCAAGCGCGCTTTGCTCATCATATCTGACGGCGGCGATAACCACAGCCGGTACAACGAGCGGGACATCAAGAATTTCGTGAAGGAAGCGGATGTCCAGCTTTACGCCGTGGGCATCTACGATCCGCTCGGGTACCGCAACCGGACGCCGGAAGAACTGAACGGACCTTCGCTGCTCGCCGAGGTCACAGAGATGACCGGCGGGCGGGCGTTCCCGGTGGAAAATCTCAACGACTTGCCGGACATCGCGGCGAAGATCGGGATGGAGCTACGAAACCAGTATGTCCTCGGATACAAGCCAGCGAACAGCGAGCGCGATGGAAAATGGCGCAAGATCAAAGTCCGGCTCAAGCCTCCCAAGGGCCTCCCGCCCCTCAACGTCTATTCCCGGGCCGGATACTATGCGCCGGCCAAGTAGACGCATCCTTTTCTTCACCGGAATCCTGATCCTTCTCGTAGGCTTCCTGCCTCCCGGCGGGAGCAGCGGCGTGACGCGGGCACAGTCCGGCGCGCCCCAGGCGCCGCAGAACACGCCGCCGGCTCCGCCATCACAAAAGAAGAAAGACAGCGACTACCGCATCACACGCGACGTCAACCTGGTGGTGCTCCACGCGACCGTGCTCGACGACCGCGGGAAATTTGTCTCCGACCTGAAGCAGGAATATTTCCGGGTGTTCGAAGACAGAGTCGAGCAGAAACTTTCCCTCTTCAAGCGCGAGGACATTCCCATCAGCGTGGGGCTGGTGATTGACAACAGTGGGAGCATGGCGGAAAAGCGCGCGAGTGTGAACGCGGCGGCGCTGGCCTTTGTCCAGGCCAGCAACCGCGAGGATGAAGCGTTCGTCGTGAACTTCAACGAGGAAAACTACCTGGACCTGGACAAGGATTTCACCAACGACATCAACGAGCTGAAAGAAGCGCTGGAGCGCATTGACTCGCGCGGCATCACAGCGCTCTACGACGCCGTCATCGCCTCCCTCGACCACCTGAAGAAAGGGACACGGGACAAGAAGGTGCTGCTGGTGGTCACCGACGGCGAGGACAACGCCAGCCGTGTAGGCGGGGGCAACAAGCGGCAGGGGCTGGAGCTGACTGTGATCGAGGCGCAGAAGTCGGATGCAGTGATTTACTCGATTGGATTGTTGAGCCAAGAACGCAGCCGCGAAACGCGGAAATCGCGCGAAGCGCTGACCCGGCTGGCAGTGGCCACCGGCGGCCTGGCGTTTTTCCCCGAGGGCCTGGGCGACGTCGGCGCCATCTGCACGCAGATCGCCCACGACATCCGCAACCAGTACACCCTGACCTACTATCCGACGAATACGAAGAAGGACGGGACGTTCCGCAGCGTGAACGTGGACGTGCACCCGCCGCGCGGCCGCGGAAAACTGACCGTGCGGACACGCACCGGCTACTTCGCGCAAAAAGAAACGGCGGGGACGGGAAATTAGCCGGAGAGATCCTTCGCCGTCCCGACAAAGAGCGTCGGAACTCCTCAGGATGACACCACGACAAAAGATGCCGGCCTGAAGGCCGGCGCTACGCAAGATTCCGAAGAAAACTGGCGCCGCGCAGAATCGCGCCGCCGAAATTTTCGGCGACCGTCTGGCCCATGTCCGCCAGCGTCTGCCGGATACCCAGGCTGCTTCCCGTCTCCGCGCGCGGCGTGTACGCCAGAATCGGCACATACTCGCGCGAATGGTCCGTCGAAGGCGAGCAGGCATCCGGGTCGCAGCCGTGGTCGGCGGTGATGAGCAGTAGGTCTGACGGCTGAAGCTGGCCGAGGAATGGCCCGAGCATGGCATCGAACTCCTCGAGCGAGCGCGCGAAGCCCTCCACGTCCTTGCGGTGGCCGTAGAGCATGTCGAAATCCACGAGGTTGATGAAGATGAGGCCCGCGGGCTGCTGGCGCAGCGCGGCGCGGAGCTTTTCCATGCCATCGGTGTTGTTCTTCGTGGTGACGTAGTTGTCCACGCCGCGGCCGTTGTAGATGTCGTGGATCTTGCCGAGACCGAGCACGGGGACTTTCCTGTCGGCCAGCACATCCAGCAACATCGGGCGCGGCGGCTCCACCGCGTAGTCGTGGCGCCGCTCCGTGCGCTTGAATCCCGAACCATCGGGAGCCGGCTGCCCCAGGAACGGCCGGGCAATCACGCGGCCCACGCGATGCTTGCCGTCGAGCATTTTGCGGGCAATCTCGCACATGCGGTACAGCTCGGCGATGGGAATCACTTCCTCGTGCGCGGCGATTTGAAACACGCTGTCGCCGGAGGTGTACACGATGGGAAAGCCGGTGCGGACGTGCTCGGCGCCGAGTTCCTTGATGATCTCGGTGCCGGAGGCGGGTTTGTTGCCGATAGTTTTCCGGCCGATGGCATGCTCGAATTGCTCGATGAGGTCGCGCGGGAAGCCGTCCGGGTAAACAGGAAACGCCTGGTCCAGCCAGATGCCGGCCATTTCCCAGTGGCCCGTGGTGGTGTCTTTGCCGGGAGAATGCGTGGCGCCCTTGCCGAAAAAGCCGGCGGGCTCGGCGGGCGGCGTGAGATGCGCCAGCGGCGCGATATTCGCCAAGCCGAGACGCACCAAATTCGGCACCTGCAGTGGGCGCGAGCGGGCGATGTGCCCGAGCGTGTCGCGGCCCACGTCGCCGTAGTCCACCGCGTCCGGCAGCGGGCCGATGCCGACGCTATCAAGAACGATCCAAATCACGCGATGAAAAGCCACGTATTCTCCCCCAAACGTTGATCACTTCTGTGCCGCTCTAGCCTTTGTTAAGAGCTTTCCCAATAAAAACCCAGCGGTTGCGTATAGCAGAGCATTCAAGGAGCCGAGTACAAGGACTGGGCGCAGATAGCGCGTGCTCGGGTCGCCGCCGACATTGGTGATGTTCGGACAATGCGGGCACAGGGAAAAGAGAAAGTTTGGAGTCCAGACTCCATTCACGGGGCCTAGATAAAACCAGACTACAACTAAGAAACCCACTGTTCCAAGGGTCAGTGCCGATCGCTTCGCCACCTCGATCTTTTTCAGCTCCCCACTCATTCAATAGCCTCGCTGCAGCCGGCAGATTGCCGATTTCACTGACGGTTCGACATTGTCGCTCCGCCATTCTATAATTTCGGGTTTGCGCTGGCCAACCGAAAGCGCTAGTAGAGGGGAGCTTGGCTACACCGACAGAAGCCGCCACCCTGAGCGGGCAGGACGCCATCTGCGTCCGGGGCGCGCGTGTCCACAACCTGAAAAACATTGATTTTGTCATCCCGCACAACGCCATCACGGTGGTGACGGGTGTGAGCGGCTCGGGCAAGTCCAGCCTGGCGTTTGACACGATTTACGCCGAGGGCCAGCGGCGCTACATCGAGTCGCTCTCGTCCTACGCGCGGCAATTCCTCGAGCGCATCGAAAAGCCGGATGTGGATGAAGTGACCGGCATCGCTCCGGCCATCGCCATCAAGCAGAAAAACGCGACCCGCAATCCGCGGTCCACGGTGGCCACCGCCACGGAGATTTACGACTACCTGCGACTGCTCTTCGCGCGCGTGGGGCGGACGTACTGCACGAAGTGCGGCGAGGAAGTCCGCAAGGACACGGTGGACGAAATCGCGGATCGCGTGCTGGCGCGGCCCGCCGGGCAGCGGTTCTACGTGCTCTACCCGCTTGTGGTGAGCCGTGGCGAACCACTGCGGTTTGCCTCGCCGCACGCTGACGCCACGCAAGCCAAGCACCGCGCGCGCATCGGAAAAGCTTCGAAGCCGGGTGGGGAAGCTATCAAGCAGGCGCTCACGGAATTGCAGAAGCGCGGCTTCAACCGGCTCTACCAGTCTGGCACGGTGTACGAGTTCTCTTCCCCGGAAACGCTGCTCGACGCGGATTTCAGCAGGCCCATCTATGCGCTGGTGGACCGCTTGGCGATCGGCGCGGAGATGCGCGCGCGGCTGGTGGACTCGATCGAAATTTGCTACCGCGAAGGGCACGGCGAAGCGATTCTGGAATTCCTTCCGCAAACCGCTCCTGTAGAGGCGGGCTTTAGCCCGGCCTCTGCGCAACATGCAGAGCCCCAGCGCCTCCTCTTGAACGAGCGCTTCGAGTGCAAGAAATGCGGCATCGCCTACCAGGACCCCGAGCCGCAGCTTTTTTCGTTCAATAGCCCGACAGGCGCGTGCCCGCGGTGCCAGGGGTTCGGCAACACGCTGGATTTCGACATTGATCTGGTGATTCCGGACAAGAGCAAGTCGTTGAACGAAGGCGCGATCGAGCCGTGGACCAAGCCGCGCTATCGCGGCATGCAGCAGGAGCTGCGGAAATACGCGCGGGCCGTGGGGATTCCGTGTGACGTGCCGTATTACCAATTTTCCGCAAAGCACAAGGAGCTGGTGCTGGAAGGCGACGCGGCCGCGAAGTTTCCGGGCATCAAAGGGTTTTTCCTGTGGCTCGAGCGGAAGCGCTACAAGATGCACGTGCGCGTCTTCCTCAGCCGCTATCGCGGCTACGCGCTCTGCCCCGAATGCCGGGGCGCACGGCTGCGCGTGGAAGCGCGCGCGGTGCGCGTCGGAGACAAGCCCATCACTGAAGTCTGTCAGATGACCGTCACCGAGGCGCGCGGATTTTTCAGCGCGCTCCAGCTCAGCGCGGAACACTCGGAAATCGCGCAGAAGATTCTCGACGAGCTCCACCAGCGGCTGCGCTATCTCGACGAAGTCGGGCTGGAGTACCTGACGCTCGACCGCTTGACCTCGACGCTCTCGGGCGGGGAGGCACAGCGCATCCAGCTCGCGACGTCGCTGGGCTCGCACCTGGTGGGCGCGCTCTACGTACTGGACGAGCCTTCCATCGGCCTGCACCCGCGGGACACGAAGCGGCTGATCGAAATCCTGAAAACGCTGCGCGACCAGGGCAATACAATTCTCGTGGTGGAGCACGACCCGGAGACGATCGCCGCGGCGGACCACGTGCTCGACCTGGGGCCGGGCGCGGGCGAGCTGGGCGGGAAAGTCATCTTCGCCGGACCGCGGGCGGAACTGAACGGTGATTCGAAATCGCTCACGGCGCGTTATCTGAGCGGAGAGCTGCGCATCCCGGTGCCGAGCCTGCGGCGCAAGCCGAAGGGGAAATTCCTGAAGATCGCTGGCGCACGGGTGCACAACCTGAAAAGCATCGAGCTGATGATCCCGCTCGGCACGATGGTGGCGATCACCGGCGTTTCCGGCTCGGGAAAGTCCACGCTGGTGTACGACGTGCTGTACAAGGCGATCGAGGCCCGGCGTACGGGCGGAAACATCAAGACCGTGTGCGACCGCATCGAAGGCGACGCGCAGATTCAGGAAGTGGTGCTGGTGGACCAGTCGCCGATCGGCCGGACGCCGCGGTCGAATCCGGCGACGTACATGAAGGCGTTCGACGCCATCCGCGAGGTGTTTGCCTCGACGCCGGAAGCGGAAAAGCGCCGGTATTCGGCGGGACATTTCTCCTTCAACATTCCCGGCGGACGGTGCGAGGCGTGCCAGGGCGACGGCACAGTGACGGTGGAGATGCAGTTCCTCGCCGACGTGGAGCTGGTGTGCGAGGAATGCCGCGGGACGCGGTTCAAGAGCGGCGTGCTCGAGGTGCGCTACCGCGACCGAAACGTCCACGAGACGCTGCAATTGACGGTGCGGGAGGCGCTGGCGTTCTTTTCGCACGTGCCCAAGATCACGGCGAAGCTCAAAATCCTCGACGAAGTGGGCCTGGGCTACCTGCGGCTGGGGCAATCGGCGACGACGCTTTCCGGCGGCGAGGCGCAACGCCTGAAACTCGCGGCGCATCTTACCCGGCAGGCGAACGAAGGCGTGCTGTATATTCTGGACGAGCCGACAACGGGACTCCACTTCGACGACATCCAAAAACTACTGGCGGCGTTCCGGAAACTGCTCGAGGGCGGCGCGTCCCTGCTGGTGATCGAGCACAACGTGGATGTGATCAAATCGGCCGACTGGGTGATTGACCTGGGACCCGAAGGCGGCGAGCGCGGCGGACAGGTGGTGGCCACGGGCACGCCGGAGCAGGTGGCGCGGAATTCGCAGTCGTACACCGGCAAATTTCTTTCGCGTGCGCTGAGCAACGGCGCCACTCGGAACAACTCGCACCGATGAGACCGTTTGCCAAGCCGGCCCTAGTTCTTTTACTTTCCAGCGTCTCCGCTCTCCCTGCGCTCGGCATTCCCCAACAGAAAACCACAAAGGCCCCGGAGTCCAAGCGGCGCACGGTGCGGGTCGAAGACCCGCAGCAGGCGCTCCTGGCGCAAGCCGAAGAGGCCATCGAGAAGAAGGATTTCCCCCGCGCAGTGGATGCGCTGAAAAAGTATCTTGCGGAAAAGCCGGCGGATGCCCTCGCGCATGTTCAACTCGGCTATGCGTACGTCGGGCTCGCGCAGCGCGAGAAAGCGCGGGCGGAATTCAGCCGCGCCATTGAGCTGGATGCGAAGCTCGCCGAGGCGCACCTGAACCTCGGATTGCTTTTGCTCGACCAGGAACCCGCGGTGGCGATTGCGCCGCTTTCGAAAGTGGTCGAGCTGCGGCCCGAGCAGGCCTGGCCACGGCAACTGCTGGGAACCGCGTACGAGCGCACTGGGAAACTTCCCGAAGCCGTCGAGCAATACCGCGCGGCGGCCCGCCTGGACGCGAAAAACTCCGAGGTCCGCACAGACTTCGGGCGCGCGCTTCTTGGTTTGAATCGCGCCCGTGAAGCCGAAACGGCATTCCGTGAGGCGCTTCAGATCGAGCCGAAGTCCGTGGGGGCGCGGCTGGGGCTGGCACAGAGCCTGCTGTCGCAGGAAAAAACCGAAGCCGCGGCGCCGGAACTGGCCGCCTACCTCGAATTGTCGCCGGAAGATCACGGGACCCGCCTGCGGTTCGCATCGGTGCTGGCAGGCCTGGGGAAGTATGAGCCGGCGCTGGCCGAGCTCGACCGAGTGGACGCGAGGCGCGGGAATACGCCTGAGGGCTTCAAGCTGCGCGCGGAAATCCGCCTTCACCAAAATAATCTTCCGGAGGCAATCGCCGCGCTGGAGAAGGCGGCACAGCTCGAGCCGCGGGACGCCGACCTGCATGCACGACTGGGGCGGGTGTGGCTCGAACGGCGGGAATTCGCTCCCGCCGAGCGCGAGCTACTCGAAGCGTTGCGGCTGAACCCGAAACTCACGGATGCGGTGCGCGACCTGGTGGCGGTGTATTACCTGGGCGAGAAGTACGAAGCCACGCTGCGGGTGCAGGACGAGCTGGCGCGGCGGGAAACTCCCGGCGCGGGATGGTGGTTCGTTCGCGCCACCTGCTACGATAAACTACACATGAAACCCGATGCGATTGCAGCGTACGAGAAGTTCCGGTCGCTGGATCAGGGCCGGAGCGACAAGCAGGATTTCCAGGCGCGGCAGCGCATCCGGATCTTGAAGCGCGAGCTCGAGCGGAACAAATGAGATGGGAAGCATGAAACTCGCACGGCGGATAGCAGTGCTCGCTACGGTGCTTTTCTTCGGTGCGTCCGGCGGCGCCGCGGCGCAGTCAACCGATCCAGTGCAAAAGGCCAAGGTGGTGGTTCGCCAGGGCGAAGCGCAGCTTGAACTGGTCCGGCGGGAAGTAAAAGCGGAAAACTACGACGAGGCGCTGCGGGTGTTGAGCGAATACCGGGATGCCATCAAGTCCGCGCACGCGGGCTTGAAAGCGAGCGGCCGGGATGCAGAAAAGAAGCCCGGCGGCTTCAAAAACCTGCAGATTCATCTCCGGCGGAGCGTCCAGAGGCTGGATCAGACCATCCTCTCGCTGCCGGTCGAGCAGCGCGAGCCGTTCGAGGCGATCCGGCGCGAACTCGACGCTATGGATAAGGAATTGATTGACGCACTCTTTCCACGGCAACCGGCAAAGAAGGCGGGCGAAACGAAACCCGGACGATGATCCGGCAAACTCACAGACGCACAACCGTGGCCGTGGCGATGCTCATGGCGATCGCCGCGTTTTCGCCCGAATGCGCGAGCGCGCAGGAGTCGAAGCGGGAGTACCTAACGCAGACCGAGGCGGACAAGATCCGCGACGCTGAGGAGCCTTCGCCGCGCATCAAGCTGTTCCTCGAGTTTGCCGCCGACCGGCTGAAGAAATTCCACTACGAGCTGGGGCGTCCCTCGAGCGAGCGGCTGCGCGCCGAGCGGTTGAACACTCTGCTGAGCGCCTATGCGAGCTGCGTCGACGATGCGGCGGAACTGATCGACATGGGGCGCGAGCGGCAGGACGACATCCGCGCGGGCATCAAGGAAATGCAAAAGCGCGCCAAGGAATTCATGCCGCAGCTCGAAAAGCTGGCGGCGGAGGGACAGGATCTCGCGCTGTACAGGGAGACGCTCCAGGACGCCATGGAAGCGACCAAGCAGGCGATCGCCGATGCGGAGAAGGCGGCGAAGGAAATCGCGCCGCCGCCGGTGCGGAGGCGCCCGTCATGAAGCGCCGCCGAGCACGTTCGATTCCCTTCCTCGCGGGAGCGGCAATTTTTCAGCGCATGTTCACGCGGGTGGGCTGCCAGGGCCGCCCGCCGCGGTTTGTCTCGGAGTTTTATCCCTACGCCAGCCTGACGCACACGATCCGACTGGTGGAGGACACGGCTCACGTGCGGCTTTCCGACGTCTTCCGCGGAGCGCCACTGGCGGTGTTGGAGGCCACGGCGGCCATCTTGCTGGCGCGGTTGTACCGCCGGCACGCGGGACGCGAGTTTGCGGAGACGTATCGCGAATTCTCGCTGGCACAGGGGACGCGGCGGCAGCTCATGCGCATGCGGCGGAAGCGCGGGCGCCGTTTGACGTCGCACCCGCGCGGGATGCACCACGACCTGGACGGACTCTTCGCGCGTCTCAACCGCCGGCACTTCGGCGGGCGGCTGCGTCGGCCGCGGCTCGGCTGGAGCCCGCGGCCGTGGCGCACGCAGCTCGGCTGCTTCGACCCGGCGCTCGACCAGATTGTGATCAGCTCGCGGCTCGACCGCGAAACGGTGCCGCAGTACGTGGTGGAATACGTGTTGTTCCACGAGATGCTGCACGTGAAGCACCCCATCCGGCGGGCGAGTTGCGGGCTCGAAGCTCACTCGGCGGAATTCCGCGAACAGGAGAAGCACTTCCCTCTCTACGAGCGCGCGCGGCGGTTCCTCACCCGCCTTCGTTAGGCCGGCTCCGGCGGTTTCTTTCCCGCTCCAGTTTTCGTTCGAGTCCCGTGATTTTCCTGCGGATCTTCGCCGCGTCGTCAGCGTGGGGAAGAATTTCCAGGTAGGCTTTGTAATGCGTGAGGGCGTCTTCGAATTCACCTTTCTTCTCGAACGCTTCGCCAAGCAACCGGTGGGGCTCGGCGAAGCCGGGCTTGTAGCGCAGCGCGTCCTGAAAGCGCTCGATGGCGGCATCGTAGTTTTTCTTTTTCAGATAGAACATCCCGATCTCGACGCTCTTCTCCGCCTTGAAAGGCTCGAAGACGGGCTCCGGCTGCGCCTGCTTCCGGGGCTTCTTCTGCGCCAGGGCAGGCCCCGCGGCGAAGAGCGAGAGTAAGAGCAGAACGAGATGGCAGCGACAAATCATTTCGGTCTTCTGGATGGTAACAGATTCGCTTTGCTAGGATAGAGTTGCCCGCAAGTGGAATGTCGGCCTCCCGAGTTTGTCGGGACAGGTTCCGGCCGGCGCTAAATAAGATGGAACTCGAGGAAAAAGTCGCGAGTTTGCCGGTGGAACCCGGGGTGTACCTGTTCAAGGACGTGCTGGACAACATTATTTATGTGGGCAAGGCGCAGTCGCTGCGGCACCGGGTGAAGTCGTATTTCCTGAGCCGGGCGGCGGCGGACGCGAAGACCGGGTCGCTGGTGCGGGAGATCGCCGACCTCGCCTACATCGTCGTGGACAACGAGAAAGAGGCGCTGGCGCTCGAGAACAACCTGATCAAGCAGCACAAGCCGCGGTTTAACGTGCTGCTGCGGGACGACAAGACCTACCCGTACATCAAGTTCACGGCGTTCGAAAAGTTTCCGCGGGTGTACGTGACACGGCGGCTGAAAAAAGACGGCTCAATCTACTTCGGGCCCTATTTTCCGGCGAGCCTGGCGCACCGGCTGGCGCACTTCATCCACAAGCGGTTCCTGGTGCCGTCGTGCACAGTGGACCTGACGCGGGCGCACCCGCGGGCGTGCCTGCAGTACTACATTAAGCGATGCCTGGGGCCGTGCGTGCCGGGACTCGTAGCAGACGAGCGGTACGGCGAAGCGGCGCGGGACGTGAAACTGTTCCTCGAAGGGCGGCGGCACGACCTGGTCAGCAGCCTCGAAGAGCGCATGGCGAAGGCGTCTGACGAGGAGCGCTACGAGGAAGCAGCCACATACCGCGATCTGATCCGCACGCTGGAAGAAATCGAAGAGAAGCAGAAGATCGCCGCGGCCGCGGGCGACGACACCGACGTGCTGGCGTACTACGCCGAACCGCCGCAGGTGGCAGTGAACCTCTTTCACTTGCGCGGCGGGCGCGTGATGGACCGGCGCGACTTCTATTGGGAGGAGCTGGAGGAATTCGAGCCGGCGGAATTTCTCACGTCGCTGCTGAAGCAGCTCTATCTCGAAGCCGACTACCTGCCGCGGCTGATTCACGTGCCGATGGAGTTCGAGGACCGCGAGCTACTGGAAGACATCCTCAGCGAACGGAGCAGGCGGAAAGTGGAAATCGTAACGCCGCAGCGAGGGCAGAAGCGGGCGCTGTTGGAATTAGTGGAGAAGAACGCGAAACATTCGTTCGAGCAGCGTTTCCGGGTGCTGAAGCCGCCGTCGAAGGCGATTGCGGAGGCGCTGGAATCGGCGCTGAGCCTGCCGGAAACGCCACGGCGCATCGAGAGCTTCGACATCTCGCACATGCAGGGGTCGGACACGGTGGCCTCGATGGTGGTGTGGGAAGACGGGCGGATGAAGAAGTCCGACTACCGCAAATTCATCATCCAGCACGAATCAGGGAACGACGATTTTCTGAGCATGCGCGAGGCGGTGGAGCGGCGCTACCGGCGGCTTCAGGAAGAGCAGAAACCGCTGCCAAGCCTGATCCTGATTGACGGCGGCATCGGGCAATTGCATGCCGCGGCGGCGGCGCTTGAGCGGCTCGAGATCATCAACCAGCCGGTAGCAAGCATCGCGAAGAAGGAAGAAATCATCTACGTCCTCGGACAAGAAAGCGAACCGATCCGACTGGAGCGGCACTCGCCGATCCTGCACTTAATCCAGCAGATCCGCGACGAGACGCACCGGTTTGCGGTGACTTTCCACCGGCAGCGGCGCACCGCGCGGCACCTGCACAGTGAGTTGACGGAGATCCCCGGCGTGGGGGAGCGGACGGCACAGAAGTTGCTGCGGAAATTCGGCAGCTTGGCGAACCTGCGCAGCGCCAGCGTGGAACAGCTTGCTGCCGTCGTCACGCGGGCGCAGGCGCAGCGTGTGTATGAGCATCTGCACGGTGCGCCTGCGGGGTCACTCTCACGTAACCGATAGAACAAGCCGGGAATCCCCTGTCAAGCCATCTAAGAATGTAACCGTAGGGCAGATCGTCGCGCCATTTGAAATGTAACCGAAGATGGGCGGCCGTCGCCGTGGCTGTGGGAAAGTGGAAATCGCGAAGCGATTTCCAAGCTCGCGGAGCGAGCGTC
>JACQDE010000008.1 GCA_016201285.1 Acidobacteriota bacterium
AGACGCTCGCTCCGCGAGCTTGGAAATCGCTTCGCGATTTCCACTTTCCCACAGCCACGGCGACGGCCGCCCATCTTCGGTTACATTTCAAATGGCGCGACGATCTGCCCTACGGTTACATTCTTAGATGGCTTGACAGGTGAACCGTCGGTTTGCCCGACCCCTGCCGGGGCGGAGAAACCCTTTTCGTGAAACCTTCATCCTATGTAGTGGCGACAAGTGGGGTCCCGACTGGGTGTATAATCCTGTCCAGGGATCGAGCGCAGATGGAGGGTAATCCATGAAAAGCCCCGCAAAGCATTTCCTGGTGGCTCTGCTGGCGACTGCCTTGGTCTTTGCACCCGCCTTTGCCAGCCCGCAGCAGCAACAACAGCAACAGCAGAAGCCCAAGGACAAGAAATCCGACGTGGAGCAGATCGGCAACCGCGGCGTCGGCAAAGGGCTGAACCTCTACTCCCTGGAAAAGGAAATCGCGCTTGGGAAATACTACGCGAACGAAATCGAGCGGACGGTAAAGCTGGTGGACGACCCGGTGGTCACCGAGTACGTGAACCGCGTGTGGCAAAACCTGGTGCGGAACTCCGACGCCCGGGTGCCCTTCACCATCAAAGTGATCGACTCCGACGAAATCAACGCCTTCGCGCTGCCGGGCGGGTTTTTCTATGTGAACAGCGGGCTGATCCTGCGCGCCGATGAAGAAGCCGAGATGGCCGGCGTAATGGCGCATGAAATTGCGCACGTCACCGCGCGGCATGTGACGAAGAACCTCACCAAAGCCGAGCTGGCGCAGTGGCTGACCCTTCCGCTGCTCATTTTCGGGCCGGGCGGCTGGGCCGGCTACGGAATTTACCAGGGCATGAATTTCCTGGTACCCACGGCGTTCCAGAAGTTTTCGCGCGATGCGGAGCGCGAGGCGGACTACTACGGACTGCAGTACATGTACAAGTCCGGCTACGATCCGAATGCGTACGTGAGCTTCTTTGAAAAGATCCGCGCCGAGGAGAAGCGGCATCCGGGGAGCATCCCCAAACTTTTCGCGTCCCACCCGCCGACGCCGGAGCGCATCCAGAACACGCAGTCGGAGATCGCCCAGATCCTGCCGACGCGGAACGAGTACGTCGTCAGCACGTCGGAATTCGAGCTGGTGAAGCAGCGGCTGCGGCAGGTGCTGGCCGGGAGCAAGGCCAAAGAAGAAGAAGGCAAGCCGACGCTGCGCAAGCGCACCGAGCAGGACAAGGACAAAAAGGGCAAGGATAAGGACAAGGAGCAGAAAACGGAAGACGACGACCGGCCAGTGCTGAAGCGCCGGCCATAAAACCGAAGGGAAAAGAAAAGAGGGCCGCCCACACGGGCGGTCCTCTTTTAGTTTCTGCGCGCTATTTTTGCTGGTAACTCTGCTCGTCCACGCCGAGGCGCTTCATCTCCTCGGCGTAATACTTGCGGTAGACGATGTCCCATTCGGCGCTGCCTTCGGGGATTTCTTTCTTCTGAGAGGTGATCTTCTTGCGGACGTCCGCGTCCAGGCGCTCCTCGTCCTTCAGGAGGGTTTCCAGGATGGTGACGATCTCCTTGCGGATGGTTTCGCGGTCTTCGATGAAGTCCACGTCGTCACTGGCGACGAGTGGATCGATGATGCAGTGGGAGAGGCGGACGATCTTGGCACGGGAGAGGCGCATTCAGCGGAGGATGAGTTTCCTTTCGCGGGCGAGCTGGCTCTTCACTTTCTTGAACATCTCCTGATAGGAGGCGCCGGTGCGGCGCATCTCCTCGGAATACTGGTTGAGGATCTGGCGTGCTTCGTCGTTCAGGCGATCCTCGACAGCCAGCTCTTCGGCCATGGCCTGGCGGACGCGCTGGGTCAGCTCATCGGCTTTCTGCGTTTCCACCATTTCCTGCGCGATGAGCCGCTTCACAACTTCGCGGGACATGTAGGTGACGTATTCGCGAAAAACCAGCATCCCTCACCCGTCTCGAAGCAAACACAAACAAGCAAGTTTAATGTTGCATCGCGGAAAGGTCAAGGAAAAGGCCGCGTTGGTAGTGGGTCAGTTTGCGGTGTAGCGCAGCCTCCCGAAGCCTCGGGACTTGGCTGCGCGGAGCAAAAGCAATTCAAAACAAAGAGCGCAGGCAAGAGTGCCTGCGCTACTCCTTGCGCAAACGCAAACTGACCCACTACCGCCGCGTTGACGATTGGCGGGAGATTCTGTAGGATGAATGTGCCGGGCGGTTAGCTCAGCGGTTAGAGCATCCGGTTTACACCCGGAAGGTCGTCCGTTCAAATCGGACACTGCCCACCAGCACTCCACACCACGGCGGGGCCGTAGTTCAGTTGGTTAGAACGCGTGCCTGTCACGCACGAGGTCGCGGGTTCGAGTCCCGTCGGCCCCGCCATAAAATCAATCCTGAGGCCGAGTGTCTTTTCGCGTGTCCGGTGATGCTGCCGGATTGCGTACCCACCCTTGTACTGGCGGCGCGCTCGAAATTACGCGGTTTGCGGCTTCTCATTGTCCTCCAGGTTGCCGGAGGACCTCGCCCAGCGCTTCGCTTCGTTCGCCCTTGTCGGAAGGCTCCGGACGAGTCGTACTATACGTTCCATAACCAAGAAGCTTGATAAACATGATTGTTTCTTGTTGACAGTTCCGTCTATGTTAGCTATAAGGTCGTTGCGCATGCCATATTCTCTGCGGAGTTCAACAATGAAGAATGGTCTATTTGCCGTCGCGCTCTTTTGTTTTGCTTTGCAATCTTCGCCCGCGCGCGCTCAGTCCAACGTGACGTGGAACGGCGGAACTGGGAATTGGACTGTTTCCGGCAACTGGACTCCCAGCGTGGTTCCGAACAATTCCGGAAGCACTGTTTATAATGCGTTTATCGATGGCGGCAGGAGTGTTAATTCTCAAGTTCTCCTGAATTCGAACGCTGCCATCGGCGATCTGACCCTCGACCACGGCGATTCGTTGACGATTCAGGGCCTGCCCAACGCGCCGTCTCAACTGGTCGCTGGTGGGAATGTGCTCATCAACGGAATTCTCAATGTTGGCGTAAATGGTTCGTTGAATCTCAGTTCTCAGTTGACCGTCGGAAGCGGAGGGGTCCTCAATAACTCAGGTATTTTTGGGTCGTCCACTTTATTGCCCAATCTAACCGTCAACGCTGATGGGATCGTGAACAATTACGGGACGTTTGGGGATGGGATGCTCCAGATTTCTGGAACGCTGAACAATTGGGGAGATATTCAGCACCATGGGGTGACAGTGAATCAGGGCGGGGTGTTGAATAATTTTGGCGCCCTCCCACTTTCCGACTGGGGTGGCTTGGACGTACACGGGGTACTTTATAACGCGGAAGGCGCATCCATTGGCGGAGTCGATGTGGCCCTGGGACTTACGGGAACTGGGGTTTTTCTGAATGCCGGAACCCTCACTCTGGGCAATGTCAGAGTGGCCTTTGATGGAACGTTCACGAATTTGCCGACCGGTACGGTGACTTCCTTATTGCGCGCAATTAGTTTCTCCAATGGATTTCAAAACCAGGGCGCGCTTGAGCTAGGGTACTCTGGAAACATGCATGTTACCGGCAATTTTCTTAACAGCGGCAACGTGAACATTTTGTCGGATTCTGCTCTGACCGTGCAAGGCTCCTACATTCAAACCGCGGGGCAAACGACCGTGGACACTTCTTGCTGTGGGAACCCTCTGCTGAGCGTGCTCGGAGGTCAGATCGCGATTCTTGGCGGTACCTTGCAAGGCGGCGGCAGTGGTCTCGCGAGTGACTCCCCCCTGGCAGGGAATGTCTTCATGAACGGGCGTTTGGAGCCCTCCAATCCGTCTTTGGGCCTTTCTACCGGGGTTTTGATGGTCAACGGCAATTACACGCAGTCGAACGCGGGGATTTATACGGCGGATCTGGGCGGATTGCTGGTGGGCGCCGAATACGATCAGGTGCAGATCAGTGGTCAGGCAATCCTCAACGGGATTCTGAAGCTGGTTGTATCGAGCAATTTCCTCCCTCAGATTGGCAATAGTTTCGCCATCATGACCTTCGGCTCCTCCTCGGGGATGTTCCGTTCGGTATCCTGGCTCGGGCTTCCCCAAGGTCTGATCTTCAAGATCAACTACAACCCGAATAACGTGACTGCTGTGGTCGCGCAATCTCCTGAGCCTGCCTCCCTCATTCTTTTCTCCACCGGAATGTGCGTGGTCATGGGCGTGCGCCGCAGACGGCAATTTCGGAATTCTCGAAGCCACTAGGATGAAGCCGAACCGGGGGAGCACGATCCTGAGTAGTACTGTTCTCCTGCTCTTGGTGGCCATCGTCGTCCTTTTGGCCTATCCGTACTTTGGCCCCCACGCTAAGCCAAAGTTCACCACCGAACATCAGGCTGTGCTCCTCACCAACGGGCAGGTCTACTTCGGAAAACTCGAAGGATTGGGGACGCCATATCCGACGCTGCGGGAAGTCTATTATGTTCAGGGCAAGGTCAATCCTGAAACGAAGGAAGTGGCCAATATTCTCGTGAAGCGCGGCAAGGAATGGCATGCGCCCGATCTCATGATCCTGAATCCAAACCATATCATTTTGGTCGAGCCTGTCGGACCGGATTCCAAAGTCGCACAGCTGATTGCGGAATTAAGAAAACAGAATTGAGCGTAAGCCCCTGCGCGAGCCGGGCAGGCGCAATAAGTGAAAACCTCTCTGGAAAGCTTCGTTGCTCGCCGGACAGACTGGTCTGGGACGTCTTAGCTCTGCCTTTTCTCCCAGAGCCAGTGAGCGTGAAGTCACGGTCGATTGCGCCGTTTCTCTTAACGTCCCCACGTCTCCGCTTCAGTCGCTGGTAGACTCCCACACAGGAGGTCGCGGGTTTCCTTCGGCTTCGCTTCCCTCGACCTCGCTCGGGACCAGCAGGGCAGGCGGAACAGGCGAGTCCCCTTCGCTGTGCTCTGGGCAAACCGTCGGTACCGGCATACGCCACACAATCAAGCTGGAAGAGATTGGCCTGAGGTTTCTTCGCCGCATGGCAGAAGCAGGAGGCCAATGGCGAAGGCGATGGAGGTGAGAGCGAAGGGAGTGCTGATGGTGCCGAAGTGCGAGACCCTTCGACAGGCTCAGGGCAGGCGCCGGCGCCGACAAAGCAGATTCCTCGTCCCGACCAAAATCGTCGGGACTCGGAATGACATCAATGCGGAGTGTTGCTCAAAGTTCTGCTACTGGTCTTTCCATTCCGGGAGGCGACCGGGGGTGTGGGGAGCGCCGGCGGCTTCGGGAGCCTTTTCCAGCTTGGCGAGATCGGTTTCGATGAGGGCGCGGAGTTTCGCCAGTTGTTGCGCGAATTCCTGGGCGGCCGCCGAGGAGGCACTCCGGAACGCGCCTATTTTTTTTCGAGAGCCAGGGGCACGTCGACCGTGCCAATAAATCCGGTTCGGAGATCGCGCACGCCCACGCGAATCCGATAGCGCCCGGGGGGCAGTTCGATCTGGGTGCGCAAGGGAAAACCCTGCTGCTGGACGGCCGTGAACTTCTCCGGCGTCAGCGGAGCCTCGATCGCTGCGTCCTTGCTCGTCGCCACTTTCCCCTCGGAGGTGTAGGCGACGACGTGGAACTCCACGCGGTAGCGTCTGCTTCCGCCACCCGTATCCTCGGGGGCAAGCGTGCGCGGGTCCACCAGAAGATCCACGGGGACCTGCATCCGGCCGGCAATCGCAGGAGGAACCACCCGCACATCGAAGATCACCAGCGTGGCCGACGGCGATTCGCTCTGCATGGCCGACATGAGTTCGGCGTTCTTGATGTCTTTGCCCTGCTTATCCCACTGGCTGGGGTTGGCCGCGAAGTAGCCCTGCCGATGGCGCACCACGAGCCCCGGGCGATTCACTTTGAGCTGGATTTTGCGGAATTTCCCGTCCCAGCCCTTGTCCTCCGGGTAGTAACTCAGCACGTAGTAGGAGGCGCTGTCGGCGATGCTCAGGGCGACGGCGTTGTCCACGTCGTTGCGGTTCATGAAGACGCGGCCGCCAGTATCGCTGGCCAGTTGTTCCATGCTCGCCTGAGAGGCCAGCAGTTTCGAGTTGCTGTCGGTCACGGCCGCTCCGTAATCCGCGCCCAGCTTTCCCAAGCCCAGTTCGTCGGTCCCCGGCGAACTGGCGTCGGTCAGCACGGAGCCCACCAAACCGCGCGCGTCCACCGGATAGACTGCGACTTGGGCGTCGGTGAGCAGCGACGACGTTTTCTGCAAATCACCTTCGAACGAATCCTCCACGCTTCGGTAATTGGGGTCCGAGGGGGTGTCGCCGTATTTGATGATTTGCTTCGTGGTGGAAAGCGGAAACGACGCCGAAACCCAGATGAGATCCTTGCGTCCCGGATAGCCGGCCAGCGACCGCGCAATGATTTGAAACGCCGAGAGGGTGATGCCGACGCGCGCCTTCAGCGCGACGCGAGCCTGCTCGGAATAGAAATCACGCAAACGATCAAACAGTTGCCGCGATTCCGGGCGGGGATCTCCTTCTCTCGTCACATTGCCCCGAGGTCCCGCGGGCAGGCGCCGGTCCACATCTTCGATGAACTGTTGGAATGATTTTTCGGGCGTGAAGCTCTGCACCGCGGCTTTCAGCAACTGTGGATTGTCGGTAAAGTCTTGCAGCAATCGCAGAGACTGGCCGAGCGTGTAGACGGCGACCTGCTGGCTCGGCTGGAGCTGCGTGTCCAGGTATCGAAGCATCTGCGTCCGCGCGTAAGCCTGGTCCTGAACCGGGGTATTCAGTGCGTCGAGCAAAATCACCGTAAGGGGTTCACGAGCCGCGCGGTATTCGGCCCGGTTGGTGTAGATGTCCGGCGGCAAGGGCGGCACCGCGGGGCGCGGCCGTGTGGCGGCCAGGCCCGGCTGCGCGAGGTCGAAGCTCGCGATCCGCTGCGGCTTGCCGTCTTCGAGCAGGGTGAGATCAGCCGGCGTCAGTTCTTCCACGTGCCGACCCTGCTTGTCCGTCACGACGGCATCGACCAGCACGAGTCGCGTGGTCACGCGCAGCACAGGCGCAGGAACATCCCGCGGAGGCTGTTGCGCGGCAAGAACACCGGGATGACACCCACACAAGAGCAGACCCGCAGCCACGGCCCACGGCAAAACGCGGCGTTGAAAGCGCATTGGTTCCCCTCCTGGAAGGCGATTGTAGGCGCACCTCCTGCATTTCACAAGAAGTCACTGGGAGTCGCGGCACGCACCTAACGCGGCTCGCCGGCGAGATGCCGCGGAAATGGCGAATGCAGAAATCCGGCGCGGCGCGCGAACTAGGAACCAGGCTTGACTCGTACCGATCTCCCGCTGTGACGGGGCCGCGATGCTCCGTAGCGGCCCGCGTCGCCACCGCCCCGTTCCCCGGAAGGCCGGACGCGTAGCGCCAGCGGGGGAATCAGCGCGTAGCCGGGTCGCGTCTGATAGGTGCGCAGATAGCGTGCGTATTCGACGCTGCGCGGAGGCGGCGCCGGTTCTCCTGCGGGCGCCTGAAACATCGAGCGGAAAGGCAAGGGCTCGACGGTCCGGGAGAAGGCCGTATTGGGCTCGCCGTCTTTGGCCCAGCCCGACAAATGGAGGAAGAAGTCGCGCTTCTCTCCCGGCTTGAGCGGCGGAAGTTGCCGGGCATCGAATCGAATCGTCAGCTCGTCGCCGGAACCCAGCACCACCAAGCGGTCGTCCGTCGCGCCGAGAAGCTCCGCCACATCCCCGTAGCGAGTGTAGCGGCCCGCAAGCGGATTCCAGGGAGCCTCGGAAAGCAAGCGGCTGTACTCGAAGAAATCGGGCTTGCGGTGCTCGGGATCGCTGACCGGAAAAGAGAATCCGCGATAATGAAGGTCCGCGGAATCCAGGGGAAGTTCGACCGCCCGGGGCGCGGCCGAGTCCCCGAGAGTGAAGAAGATCTGATCCCAGTAAACACACAGGGTGGTCACGATGCGCACGTGGCGGTCCGGGGAGAGAAACTTGCCCGTGAGGTCCACGCGGATCGAGCGGTTCGTGGCGCTGGGGATGCCCATGTCCGGAATCACCGTGGTCCAGTGGCCCTGGTCGTCGCGAACCTGGACGTATGGAGAAACCATCGGAATCTTCGGATTGGTACTCACGGCCCGGGCGCCGTTGGAGTCGGCCCAGAACACCCAGCCGGTCAGCCAGAGCGCCACGGGCGTTGCTTCGGGCACGCCGCCCAGGTCCAGGGTCAGCGCGTGCGACTCGGCCACGCCCAGCACGCGGTGCTGGCGAAAGGAAGCCGGATACCGGCCGTCGAGTTCGCGAATGAGAGGCAGAACATCCCGGCCGCGGTCATCCACGGCGGCGACAGGAACGCGCTTCTGCCGTACCGAGTGGAGCGAGGGAGCCACCGGCGAGGAAAAAAAGATTTCGTTGGCGTAGATTTCCTCCGTGGCCGGATGGTCCACGGCCAGCAGACGGACCTGGTCAAAGTATTCGACCTCGCGCAGCTCGTCGGTGAAGTGGAAAATAAATGCGCCATTTTGTTCCGGCAGGTTGCCGGGCAGGCGGACGAATTCTTCCGGGTTCGGCTGGAGCCGGGTTCCGTCGGGTGCCAGCGCTCCGACTGGAGCCATTCCGAGCACGTCCGTCCAATAGACAAATTGTTTGCCGTCCCAGATGTAAAGGAGCGGGCAGGAGCTGGCCAGGCGCTCGGACTCCCGGACCTCCACGCGCTGGTTGGTGTTCACGGCGATCATGTTCTGGACAATCAAGGTGGGCCACGTCACGCGCAGCACATCCAGCCGGGGCAGGTCGCCGGCGAAAACCCGGATCGGACCTCCGCTGGCCAGGATTTTGCTGTAGTAGTTCCCGGCCTTGAATTCCACAATGGCCCCGACACCCTGCGTGTTGCTCTTCGACCCGCTCAGTTTGACTTCCAGCCACCGGCCCGGCGGTCCGTCCTTTTCAAAAGCAGCCAGACGACCGCCGCGCGTGACGCCCAGCAGGTCAAGGCTGCCGGGCCTGCCGAGCCACGCTGCCAGCCCGGCAAGCCGATCCTCGCCGCAGCAGGAGAGGCGGAGTGCGATTTCCTCGAACCCATTGGCGCGGTTGGCAAGAAAGTGCAACTGACCACTGGCATCGACGCCCAGAAGGTCCTCGAAGCCATCCCCATTCAGATCGGCCATCATGCCGCGGAAAGCGAAAGGCTCGATGGGCGGCGTGATGTGCGGCAACGGAGTGGCAGCGACGAATCTCCCGTCGCCGTGCCCGAGCAGCACCTGGTATCCAGCAGACGACCACAGCACCAGGTCAAAGTTGCCGTCGTGGTTGAAGTCCGCCACTTGCGCATCCAGAGCGACCGACTGAGTGAGTTCCCTTCCCGCCTTTGCAGTGCGGTCCGCGAACTTGCCTTCGCCCTGATTGATGTAAAGCAGGGGCGGAGCGTCATCCCGGACAATCACCAGGTCCATGTAGCCGTCGTTGTTGAAGTCGGCAAAGAGAACTTTTCGCGCGCGACCCGCGGCGGAGGCCAGGCCCGCGGCGCGGGTCATCTCGGTGAACGTGCTGTCGCCGTTGTTCCGATAGAAACGAACTGCCGCCCCGGGGAAATCATCGGGGAAGACAAAGGAATCCTTCGGCGGAGGCGACGCCAGGTTGGTGTAAGCGGTCACCACCAGGTCGAGGAGGCCATCATTATCCGCGTCAAACAGCATGGCGCCCGTGTCGAGCTCGCCCGGCCGCGCAGCCCCGCCCGAAGCGGGTCTATCCGACAGACCGGCCTTTTGCGTTTCGTCCGCGAAGGCGCCATCCCCGCGGTTTCGGTACAGCCTGACGCCGTCGGGACCGGCCACGAACAGACTGGTCTTCCCGCTGTTGTCGTAGTCGGCGAACGTGGCCGCGAGCCCGGCTCCAGCGACGCCTGCTGTTTCGGTCACATCGGCGAAGGTTCCGTCGCCATTGTTGTGGAAGAGATGACTCGGGCCCGCCGGGTTGGCCACATAGAAATCGGGGAAACCGTCACCGTCATAGTCTCCAATGGCAACCGACGAACCGAAAAGCGGAACCAGTTTGGCCCGCGCAAACTCGAGAGAATACTCGCCCTTTCCGACCTGCACTGAAGCCGCCGGGACGCGCGCCGACGTAGCCGCAACCATCGCCAGTCCCATCTTCGCGGTGAGATCAATAAACGCCGCTTTCTCGGTTCCGCCTTTCGGAATCGACGGGCCAGCCGAAGCCGGCGGGACCACCACTGAGCCGTACTTCCCCGCTTCCAGCGCGGGACTCTGGAGGGCGATATCCGGCACCTTGCTGCGCATCTTCTCGTGCAACTGGAGGAACTTCTGGGCTTCGTCGGGGCGTTTCAACTGCGAGAGGACAGTGAACGCGCGGAACAAAGAAGCGACGTAGAAGTTCTGGCCGCGCCCGAACCCGACTTCAACGACGTGCCGGTATGCGTCCAACGCTTCCTCGCGCTTGCGCTGGGCGAAGCGCACCGTGCCCAGGTTGAACCAGGCGGCCGGATCGCCGGAATCGGCAGCGATCACGCGCTCGAACGCGGCCTCCGCCTCCGGATAGCGTAGTTCCCGTTTGTAAAGGATGCCCAGGCTGTAATCGGCGGCCACCAAGCCGGAGTCCATCTGCTTAGCCGTGGTGAGCGCGCCCAGGGCATCATTGAGGTGGTTGGCTTGGATCAGCGCGAGGCCGAGGTTCGGATAATCCGTCGCGAGCGCATGGCCGGAGGCGATCACTTTCTGGAATGCGCCGATGGCTTCCGCGTACTGGCCTTGCTCGTAATAGGCCTTGCCCAGGTTGCGATGCGTCTGGAGCGGCGCCGGGCGGCGAGTTGCGGCCTTCTTCTGCGTCGCGCGTGCCGCGGGCGGACGCGTCTGTTTGGCCTCCTGCGTACGCAGCCCCAGCAGCAGGCCAGCCGCAAGAGTCAGAAGAACCGTGAGACCAGCGCGGACAACGAATTTGTTCGTTTGGTTCATTGGAGGGCTCTGGCTTGCGAACAGCGACCGCAAGACACCGGGAATGCGCATGATACTACCTCACCCTGGGGCACGCACGAGCAAGCGGCGATTCATGGATTCCTCGGCGCCGAACCAGGATTCTTTCGCTGAGCGCCGCTCTGCGGAGCGGGACTGGCGGAAGATGGCGGCGTCTGGAGCCGGAAAAAAAGAGGGCCACCGCTGAGTCTGCCGCGGAGAATCGGATTCTCTGCGAAAAGGACATCCGGCTCACCTCTTCGGCCGGAAGCGACGATCACGGCTGCGGTGAAATTGTCAGGCCGGCCAAAACCGGGCACGTAGAACCACTCCTGAAAGCCCTTGCCCTGCAAGCTTCGCAGGACCACGCTGGGTTCCAGGCGCTGGGCATCCAGGCTGCCGTTGACCAGAAGCAGATCTGTCCAGCCATCCGCATCCACGTCCACCGGGAGAACGTGCAGGGTGCCGTAACAACGATTGAGCCCGGCCTGGGACGTCACGTCTTCAAAACGCGCGTCGCCTTTGTTGTGAAACAATCTCGGCGTGTTTGCGGTGGGATGAAAGTCGAACTGCAGAAGCGAGCGAACGGCATCGTCGAAGGGCGCCTGGGCGGTCACCAGCAAGTCCGGAAGGCCATCCTTGTCGTAGTCGAAAAAGAGAGCATTGAATCTTTTTCCGCGTATGCCGCCCAGACGTGCCGCTTCGGTGGCATCGATAAACCTTGCGTTCCCCTGATTGGAGAAAAGCACGCCGCCTCTCTGCCAAAGCAGGATGAAGACATCGGGCTTGCCGTCGCGGTTGTAGTCGCCCACGGCGCAGTCCACTGCCGTGCCTGAAACCACCAGACCCGCCGCCTGGGACGATTCCACGAAGCGGTTGCCGGCGTTGCGATAGAACCGTAGCGGGCGGTGGCTGGCGTCCGGCGCGCCGACCTCCAGCAGGTCCAGCCGGCCGTCTCCGTCAAAGTCGGAGAAACACACGCGGGCCGTTGCGCGTATCCCCTCGAGGCCCACGGCCGCGGTGACATTGTTGAAGGTGCCGTTGCGGTTGTTGTGGTAGAGCAGGTTCTGGCCGGCGCCCAGAAAACCCGAACGGACGAGGTACAAGTCCGGGAAGCCATCGCCATCGTAGTCTACGGCATAGGCATCCCACACATTGCTGATTCCCGTGAGTCCGGCCGGCTCGGTCGCGTCCACGAACTTCTCGCCTTCGCGGCGATAGAGCTTCAGGGGTCCGCCAGACCCGAAGAAGAGCAAACCCTCGCGCCCGTCTTTGCCGGAAGCAATCGAGACGGCGCGGCCGCGGCCTGCGTTCGCTCCCAGCCTGTCGGCGGCCTGTGGAAGTTCAAGCGGGAGGCCGGCGCGTGGCTGAATCTGAAATTCTCGCGGCGTGCCGGCGGGATAACCTCCCATCCGCACAGCGGCCCAATAGAGGAAGAGCATTGATTTCAGACCGACTTTTTCAAGAGCCGTCAAAGGTTTGCCGGGAGCAGGCAGAATGTCACCTTCCGAGAGCACGCCGCGTCCGATGATTTTGCGGTCATGCCCGTACGCATCGAGCACTTTGCGGAAGTAAGGCACTGCCGCCGCGTATTTTTTCTGGAGGAAGAGCGCATACCCCACCCAGAAGTGGCCGTCCGGCGAGCCGAAGCCCGAAGCCACACGAAATTTCTCCAGGGCGGCATCGACATGGCCCTGGTCGAGTTCCATCAGGCCCAGGCGCAGGAATGGGCCGGCCTGTTCACGGTTGATCTCGACGTTCTTCAGGATGGCCTGGCGCGCTTGCTCGAAATCCAGCGGCGCGCCGGGCGCGAGCAGCGAGAGAGTATTCCCCAACTCCCCCAAGGCGCGGCCACTCGAAGGGTTGATGGCCAGCAGCTTGCGAAAGCTCTCCGCCGCCTGCCCGTAATCGCCCAGCTCTTCGAGGCTGGTTCCGAGGTAATAGAGCGAGTCTTCGTGGCCCGGATTGAGCTGCAAAACATCGCGGTAGGCGGCCGCCGCGCGCGCGAAGTCGCCCTGCGTTCGGAAAGTATTCGCCTGGTTGTACGCCGACCAGAAGGTCTTGATGCGCTGCTTTTCCGCGCCGGCCGGCGCCGGCTCAGCGCGATAATCGTCAGAAGCCCTCCGCCTGGCGATCGTGATCAGCAGAAAGATGACGGCGACGAGGATCGCCAGCACCAGGAGCGGCTTTTTCATCGCTGGTTACTCTTGCACCACAACGACCTGGTTGGACGGGACTTGTTTCAGCTCGCGGACGACACCACTCGGGAAACGGATGCGGATGAGGTCCACCTGGGTTGCCGAACCCAGGCCGAAGTGGGCTTCCAGAAAATTCTGCGAGAGATAGGAAGGTTGGCTGCCGATTTCCTGGGATTGCCGGTTGCCGCCCGCTTCGATCTCGACCGTGGCGCCGAAACAACTGCGGTTGCTCCGGGTGCAGCGCGGGCGGACTTTCAGCCAGGGTTTCTTGTTTCCTCCGTCGTTGCGCAACAGCAGGGGACGGCCACTGTGGTTGACCACGAAGATGTCCACATCGCCGTCGTTATCGTAGTCGGCGAAGGCCACCCCGCGCCCCACATGAAGTTCCCGGAACACTTCCCCACTCACCTCACCCACCTCGAAGAACCCCTCCGAGGGATTCTTCTGCCAGAACAGAAGATTCTTCATCGGAATCAAGCGGGTGGGGTCCTTCTCATCCTGGAACGTGCTGCCGTTGGCCATGAACAGGTCCAGTTGCCCGTCGTTGTCGTAGTCGAAAAAGGATGTTCCCCAGCCGATGTAGGTCAGAGTGACTTGCCCCAGGCCGACCATATCCGCCACATCCTGAAACCGCAGCCGCCCGGGCTTTGAACCCGGGCCCCGGGTGTACCGCAGATTGGAAAACAGCGCAAACTGCTGGGCGATCCAGTGGGTAATGAAGATGTCCGGGTCGCCGTCCCGGTCCCAATCGCCGACCGCCAACCCCATGGAGCCGCGGTACTCATCCACCCAGGCCTCATGCGAGATGTCGCGAAATGCGCCGTTGTGCAGGTTCAAATACATCTTGTTTTCGGAGATGTCGTTGGCGACGTAAAGGTCCGGCCAGCCGTCGCCATCGAAGTCGCACCATGCGGCCGAGAGACTTCGTCCGGTCGCATCGTCGACCCCCGCCTTCCTGGCGACTTCCGTGAATGTCCCGTCGCCATTGTTGTGGAGCAGTAAATTGCGCTCGGGGCGGTAGGAGGAAGGGTTGAGTGTGAAAGGCACCTCTTCGGTGAACTGGCGAGCGGATTTGCCGACGAATTCGGGCTTGAACTCGTAGCGCACGTAGCCGCAGATGTAGAGATCGACGTTGCCGTCCCGGTCGTAGTCCCCCCAGGAAGCTCCCGCCCAGAAACCGTGAAACTGGTCGAGTCCGGCCTTCTGGGTCACATCCTCAAACGTTCCGTCTCCCCGGTTGTGATAGAGGATCAGGCGGCCGTAGCTGGTCACGACAAGGTCGAGCTTGCCGTCGTTGTCGAAGTCGGCCCAGGCTGCTCCCATGCTGATGCCCTTGAAACCTACGCCGGCCCGCGCGGTCACATCGGTGAACGTCCCGCCGCCGTTGTTGTGGTAGAGCCGGTTCCCGCCAGGGGAGGCCGCGAGTTCTTGCGGGGAAGCCGTCAGTGGCCCGGCGATGTCGCAAAGATAGAGGTCGGGATAGCCATCACCGTCGTAGTCTCCCCAGGCCGCGCCGGAGCCCATGTCTTCGGGTAGTTGTGTCGAGCGCTTGCCGTAGGAAAAGTGCTTGAAGCCAATTCCGGCCTGCTGGGTCACGTCGGTAAACCGCACGGTTGGGTAACCTGCCGGAACGCTTCGCGTAAGCTCACTGGTGATGCCTTCCACGTGTTCGCCGGGAGAGTAGTGCTTCGGGCCTTGGCGCAGGAGCAGCAGGACCGCGGTGGTCACCAGCACGAGAGAGAGGCTGACGAGCGTGTGCCTGATGATCAGCCGTTGCCGGCGCGTAAGCGACATGGGCATAGAGTCGGGGCTGCCCCTTTTTTAGCGGCCGCCAGGTTTGGGAGCGCCCGACGCTACTTCAATCACACGCGCCTGCGAGGCCATCACTGTAATCGGCGCGGTCAAGCCTTTCTTCTCACCAAAGATGAAGTTCAGCAGGTATTGGTCAATCTTGCGGTAACACAGCCGCGCTTCGACCTGGATGGTTCGGACTCCCCGATGCGGCACACTCACGGCGTAGGAGATTTCCTGCGGAAACTTCCTGGTGCGCACGGGAGCGAGCTGCGGGCAGAGAAAACTGAATTCGGCGGTGTCTGAAAATCCCGGGAAGAGGGACCGGCGGTAGCGCACGCCGACCATCTCCCAGAGGTTGTGCCGGTCAATCAGGTTTCCGTATTGGTCCACCGGCTCGGCCTTGAACATAAACGTCCCCGGTTGGATGAACCCTTTGGGGTCCACCGTGCCCATGGAGTAGATCACCTTCCCCTGATCGTCCTTCACCACCAGTTCGACCCACGCCTGAATGATATCCAGCGGCCCGGTGGGAAAATCGTGGCCGACTTTGTTGGAAGTGAGGATCAGTTTGAGATCCGCCTTTTCTCCGGGGCGCACCTTTTCGGGCGCGATCATTTCCAATCCCACCGCCGGACCGGTGCGCCACTTCCCGGCAATCTCGGGGATTTCAAACTTGCCCTCCAGCCACTCCTTGGTCAGTTCCACCTGCTTTTCCCACCCGGGAAGTTTCAGGAGCGCAGGCATCATCTGGTTGGCGGCGATAAAGCGGTGACTGCGGTGCTTTCGATCATTCGGGGAGCGGTTGTAGTCCTTCGCGTCGCCTGCGGCCGGATCGTTCGAGGCCACCAGCGGCATATGGCACTCGCGGCACTCGATCGTTTTTCGCGACTCTCCGGGATGATTCCAATGGCTCTGCTTCCAGTTGTCATACTGGTTTTGCAACTGCACCCAGCCGACGCTGTTCACTTCCTGGTCGATAAACTGCTTGTGACACGCCGCGCAATACTCGGGCGTTTTGAAGAGAGTCTTGGTGAGATCCTTCACATGCTCCCGGGGATAAGCCCGGATGAGGAAATCCCGCAGGAATCGATTCGTTCGGCTTTCCGTCTGGTTGTACTCGAGCTCGAACATGTACCGCGCCGGCTGCGTCACAACGAAATTGGCGTTGCCTTTGACGTCCACCTTGCGGACGGAATGGCAGGACAGGCAGGACACGCCTTCCTGGTACCCGTGCAAAGAAGTGAGTTGTTCGGTCTCGACGAACAGGTTCTTCGTGCCGGAGAAGAGCGAAATCGGATCATGGCATCCGCCGCAGTAGCGGGTGGATTCGGGACCGTTCTGCTTGGCCATCGTCATCTGGATGGCCTGGAATCCCAGATCCATCGCCGAATAACGGTGGGCGCTCACATCCCATTCCTTTACGATCTCTTCATGGCAACCTGAGGTGCCACAGGAACGCGATCCGGAAAGCAGGCGCGCATCCATGGCTTGCCCGCTCGCAGTGCTCGCCAGGCTCGGGGCAAACGGACGGTTTTTGCCATATTTGAAGCTGTAGTCATCCGGGAACTGGTTGGTCAGGCGAACGGGTTGATAGGCGTAGGAAGCGACCGCCACAACAGCAAGAGTCCCCAAGGTGAAGATCAGCACCCCTTTTCCGTACGGCCCGGCCATGGGGGGCATCTCTGCCGCCGCCGCTTTCTGCCGTGATTTGCGGTCGCGGAACACAATCAGAAGAATGTGGGGGAGTCCAAAGGCAAGAACCGCGAAAGTGGTGATGATGTGGACGGTATCCCAGCCATAGCTGATCTTCGTTCTGGCAGCCGCCTGCCAGGTGAGAACGAGCCCGGAGATCAGGCACAGGATCGTGGCGACTCCGCCGACGTAGCCCAACAATTGGTTGTGACTCATCGGGTCGCGCCAATAGCGCCGCCAATGACGCACTAGATACCAGCCGCAGGGGATCAGGAACGCCACGCCGGCGACCGTGTGCAAAACCAGGCTGACCTGGTTGGGGATACTGAACGGCAACAGCCAGATCGCCAAGCCGCTCAGAGTGGTGAACGCCAGGAACCCTGCGACGCTGATCGCAAGCCGTGAAGTCCATTCCTGGGCGCGTTCCGCCCACTGATTTCCGTTGCCCTTTTCCAGATCACCGCTCTTCGCACGTGCGAGCCAAAGATTGTCTTCTGCCATCCGATGACTCCTCCGGTCACAAGTTGTCCACATCCCTGCCCGGCGTTTCGGGCCATTCCGGCATGCCACTCGGAACGTGTGAACGCAGCCCCTGGCCCGTTGGATGCGAAAGGGGCAGGCTTAACCTGGCCTGGGCTCGCAAGACCCCATTCCCGAACGCACACCAAGCATGGTCAGAACTCTGTTCCCAAAGTCGAACCACCCAGCAACTGGTCCGGGCCTCGTTGCCCTAAAGATTGGAACCAGCGACCAGGAGTCAAAACCTGGCCGTCGCCCGCTTCCGCGCGATTCAAGAACAATATGTCTTTTATTCTCTGATCGCGAATCTGTCAAGCTCTTCTTCTCCCCTTCTCGGTCGGCACAGCGCAAGATCCCGCAATTGCACAGGATGGGCAGCGATCATGGGCCGCTGCCCTTCTCCGAAAGGCCTGGGTCTCGGCGATCAGCGACTTGGCAGGCAACCAACTGGAGTGGCAGGACATAAGTCACTACGGCTTTGCTAGGGTCTCGGGGCGAGGACGGACGTGCCGACCCTGCTTGTCCGTCACGACCGCATCGACCAGCACGAGTCGCGTGGTCACGCGGAGAACGGGCGCAGGAATATCTCGCGGCGGCTGGACGCCGCTTTGCAGGGGCGGGCTTCAGCCCCGCCCAGTCCGCAAGTTCCCTGAGATTGGCACCCCTATATACGGGAGAGGTAATTACCCACCTAAGGAACACTTTTTTCTTGACAAGTAATCTCCATTAGCAGTAAAAGCCCACTTAACGACACGGTCGAAGGAGGCACCATGCGGTTTCTCCGTTTTGCAGCGATTCTGTTGCTGATTACTCCCCTTTCCGTCTTTGGGCAGGGCACGCCGGTTCGGGATCAACGAGCGGTCGATGTTTTGCAAAGATTGCTCGTTGTCTTTGGTTCGACCCTGCCGGGCGATTATACGGCGTCCGGAACTCTCACCGTGTATGCCGGAGGGTCGGAGGATTCAGGCACGATTCGGATCTTGGGCAAGGGGCTTCGCCAGTACCGCGAGGAAATCACTGTTGGCGGGCAGAAACAGGAACTGACATTCGCTGCCCTCGGGGCCAAGGTTACAGATGGCCTTGGGAAGCGACCCATCTCCCCCGCCAATGCCGAAAGCATGCGTGGCGCGATCTTTCCTCTGACCAGAATCGCCAGCGACCTCGTTCAGGCAACAACCGGGGTTGAGTACCTCGGCCTCGAAGGAGAAAAGACCGCAGCGCTGCACCACCTCCGCATCCGCACGGCGTCATTCTTGGATGAAGATCCCAAAGAGGCGGGCACGTCCGTGCAAACGGAAACCGAAGTCTGGATTGATGCGACTACCTACCTGCCCCGCAAGATCAGCTTCAATGTCTTCGCCGAGGGGGCGCCGAAAGAGCCTATCCCCATGGAAGTTGTCTACACCGCTTGGGCAAACTTCGGTGGCGCGCCGTTTCCTATCCAAGTCGAGAAACATCTCAATGGAACTCTGCTTTCACGTATCACCATTCAGAGCGTTGCGATCAATTCCGGGCTCACAGACGCGCAGTTCTCCAATCGCTAGGAGCGTGCCATGCGAAAACTCACAATCTTGGCTTTGGTGTTCGTGGCGGTTCAGATCTGCGCGGCGCAGGGGCCGGCCACGGGCCGGCCACCCTTCGGCTCGTTCCAGGATGGCGAATTCGATTCGGTGAACCTCTACAACCTGAACGTGAACTTCGCTATCCCGATTGTCTCCATGCCTGGCCGTGGCCTGAATTTCAACTACGCCTTGGTGTACGACTCCTCGGTCTGGAAAAAGGCTTACATCTCTGGCGTGGGCAACGTCTGGCGGCCCGTGACCGACGCCTCGGGAAACGCCACCTGGGGATGGAAACGCACGGACCTCGTTCCCGGAGGGATTGCGTACTCCACGCGACAGGACGAGATCTGCTCCACGGAGAGATGGCATCCGGCCCTACAAGAGTGGATCATAACCCCCTATTACGCCACCTATTACTACAACTATGCGTACACCGACGCCGACGGAACCCGCCATCCGTTCGATGTTGCCTTCTACGGATCCAACCCGTCTCAGTGCGTCAGCCAAGGCATCCAAATCCCCACGGGTCCGCGGACGGGGACTGCAACGGACGGCAGTGGCATTCTTCTCGACGCAAGTTCTCCCACCGCGCCTACGGTGACCGAGAAATTCGGCGGTGTCAGCACGTTCGATTCCAACGGCAACTTCATCACCAAGACCACCCTGACGGGCGGTGAAGTCCAGTGGAAGGACACCCTCGGCAGAATTGTGCTTCGCATTGTTTCCGGTTCGGATGCAGGAGGAAACTTCAGGGACTATTTCTTCCGCGATGCCAGCGGAACTGAGCAGAAGTACCGCGAGAGGCTCAAAACGATCACCGTCAGTTCCGCCTTCCTGTGTTCCGGGGTTCAGGACTACAACAGTGTTTCCGCCATTGTTGTGGACAAGATCGAGCTGCCGCAAGTGGACGGTATCACGCCCACGTATGTGTTCTCCTACGACAGCAAGGGCCGCTTTACACAGGTGGCGTTGCCCACAGGTGGCACCTACACGTACTAGACGGAACCCCTCCGTTGAGACAGATTCTGTGTTGCTGAGTCTTGGCTGTCCCAGGGGTGCATTAGAAACGGCCATCAGTCTTATGCCGCTTAATCCACTGCCAACTCCTTGGTCAACGCCGACACGTTTGGGAAACTCCTCATGCGTTCTAAGGCCATTTTCCGGAACGCTTGCGGATACTTATTCACTCGTCGTTTCGCCACCTCGCAGCTCCTTTCCCTGCGTAGTGTAGCAACTCAGAGTGTCTCAATTTGGGGGTTCAGTCCAGCGAATGAGCTCTGGGGCATCGAGATAATTTGCCATCAGAAGCCTAGAATTCTTTTCTCAAGGTGCGAGATTGTACGCAGATCAATGCTCCGAACTTTGCTGACGCAGATTTGCTACCCAGAAAACTACAGCGATGAAGTCTGACCCAGTTCTTGCCGCCCTCGACTTCGGTCTCTGGCAAGAGACAATCAGCAGCGCCTGCAAATTCTGAATGAATGCCAGCGACTTAAACTGTAGACGATTATGAGAGGGAGTGTAGTGCACCCCTCTAAAACTAGACAGGTAGTTTCGGTATGATGCGGGGCCTCCGACTTCAAAGGCGGCGACATGAGCAGGAAACCGCGAGTGCAGCGGACGGCGGAGGAGAAGTGGGAGATCGTGCAGGAAGGGATC
>JACQDE010000065.1 GCA_016201285.1 Acidobacteriota bacterium
CGTGGTGGACGCGGCGATGCGTCAGCGCATGGGCGAGGCGGCGGTGCGGCTGGCGCGGGCGGGCGGGTACACCAACGCGGGCACGCTTGAATTCATGGTGGACGAGCAAAAACATTTTTATTTTCTGGAAATGAATACGCGGTTGCAGGTGGAGCATCCGGTGACGGAGATGGTCACGGGGCTCGATTTGGTGAAGCTGCAGATCCGCATCGCGGCGGGCGAGGCGCTGCCGTTCCAGCAGGACGACGTGACGATCCGCGGGCACGCGATCGAGTGCCGCGTCTATGCGGAAGACCCGGACAACAATTTCTTTCCGTCGCCGGGGAAAATTCTGGCGCGGCGGATTCCGGCGGGGCCGGGGATCCGCATGGACGACGGCGTGTATCCCGGCTGGGTGGTGCCGAACGACTACGACCCGCTGCTGGGGAAACTGATTGCGTGGGGCGGCAACCGCGAAGAGGCCATCGAGCGGATGAAGCGGGCGCTGGACGAGTATTACGTGAGCGGGATCAAGACGAATATCGGGTTGTTCCGGCGGATCATGGCCGAGGCGGATTTTTCACGCGCGAAGCTGCATACGCGGTGGCTGGACGAACTGCTGCAAGCGAAGCCGATGAAGCCGGCCGCAGCGACGGAAGTGCCGTCCGCGGAAGATGCGGCGGTGCTGGCGGCAGTGCTCTACCACGTGTCGAGCAACGGCGGGGAGGCGGGTGCGGAGAAAGCCCCCACGGCGGAGTCGAGGTGGAAGATTTCGGGGCGGGAAGAGCTGGTGAACCGCGAGCCGAAGAAGTGAAGAAAATAGAAAAGAGAAAATAGGAAAACCGAGAAACACAAAGCGACACTCAAAATCCGAAAAGCGAAAGTCGAAATACGAAACACAAAAATCGAAACACGTTCCCTGCCTGAGCGCTGATGCCATCCCTGCGAGACCGAACGATGATTTATGCGGCCGCGTTTCTGCGCTCGCTGGGGATCGGCATGTGCGGGGTGCTGCTGGCGCTGCACATGAATTCGCTGGGCTGGGACGTGCGGCAGACCGGCCTGCTGGTGACCGCCGGCCTCGCGGGCATCGCGTCGGCCACGCTGCTGACCAGTTTCCTTGCAGACCGCGCGCGGCGCCGCTCGCTGATCATTCTCGGCGTGTTTAATGCTTTGGGCGGGCTGGCGCTGGTGATTTCGCCCGTGTACCGGGATGCGCCGGTGCTGCTGCTGGGATTTGCGTTCTTCGGAATGATCAACGGATTGGGGCGCGACCGCGGGCCGGCCTACGCGTTGGAACAAGCGCTGCTGCCGTCCACCACAACAGCGGAGCGGCGCACGTGGACCATTGCCTGGTACAGCCTGTTGCTGGACGCGGGCCTGGCACTGGGGAGCCTCGCGGCCGGAGTGCCGTTCCTGTTGCGCCGCGAGTGGGGATGGAAGCTGGCAACTTCCTATCAGGCTGTGTGGGTGGTTTATCTTGTGCTCTCCCTAATTTCTCTGGTGCTGTATGCGTGCCTTTCGCCGGCGGTGGAAGCGGTGCAATCTGGAACTGCGGCGCCGCGCATGGTGAACGTGCCGCTCGTGGAAAACCGGCCGGTGATCTACAAGCTGGCAGCGCTGACGGGAATGGACAGTCTGGGCGGGGGATTTCTGTCGAGCGCGCTGGTGTCGTACTGGTTTTTCCAGCGCTTCGGCACGGGCGAGGAGCTGCTGGGGCCACTGTTTTTCGGGGCGCGGGTGGCGAACGCAGCGTCGCACCTGGTGGCGGCGTGGCTGGCGCGGCGGATTGGCCTCTTGAACACGATGGTGTTCACGCACCTGCCGTCGAGCGTGTTTCTGATTGCGGTGCCGTTTGCGCCGAGCTTGCCGTGGGCGATTGCGCTGTTTCTCGCGCGCGAGGGTTTAGTGGAAATGGACGTGCCGACGCGGCAGTCGTACATCCTGGCAGTGGTGCGGCCGGAAGAGCGCGCATTTGCGAGCGGGTTCACGACGTTCACGCGAAACGTGTCGTACGCGATTGCGCCGGCGTTTGCGGGCGCGGCGATGAAAGGACTGTCCATGGCGAGCCCGCTGTTCTTCGGCGGAGGAATCAAAATCGTGTACGATGTGATTTTGTACGCCGCGTTCCGGCGGGTGAAGCCGCCGGAGGAGACACCCGGACACATCGGAGAACCAGCACAATGAAAAGTGCTGCCAGCGTAGCTGTTTTTCTTTGTGTGTGGGCTGTAGCTGCAGGCGCGCAGGAAGTGTCGCAGGAATTCCGCGGAGTTGAGCAGGTCTTCGGGCGGCCCGGAGAGGAAAAAGACGGCGTGCTGCGCGTGACATTTCCGCGGAGCGACCTGCGCGTGAAGTTGCACAGCGTGACGATTCGCGCCGGGCTGGCGCTGACTTCGTGGGCGGCGTTCCAGAAGGCGGGCGACGGCACGATGATGATGGGCGACCTGGTGCTTCTGGGTCCGGAAGTGCAGCCGGTGATTTCCAAGTTAATGGAGGGCGGAATTGAAGTGACAGCGATTCACAACCATCTGATCGGCGAATCGCCGCGAGTGATCTACGCGCACTTTCACGGGCATGGCAACGCGGCGGCAATGGCTACCGCGCTCCGCGCAGCGCTGGCAACCACGGCGACACCACTGACCACGCCGCGGCAGCGCAGCGCCGCGGAAGTGCCGGGGCTCGATGCCGCAAAGCTCGGAGAAATCCTCGGACGCGCGGGAACCAGCCGGGGCGGCGTGGCAAGTTTTGGGATTCCCCGCGCGGAGAAAATCCTGGCCGGAGGAATTTCGTTGGGGCCGCGCATGGGAATGGCAACGGCAATCAATTTCCAGGCGGACGGAAGCGGCGCGGCGACGACGGGGGATTTCGTGCTGGTGGCGTCCGAAGTGCAGCCGGTGATCCACGCGCTGCGGGAAAATGGAATCGAAGTGACCGCGGTACACAACCACATGCTCGATGAAGAGCCGCGGCTTTTCTTTCTGCATTTCTGGGGGCGGGACGATGCGCAGAGACTGGCACGCGGGCTGCGCGCAGCACTCGACCAAACCAACCACGTGAAAAAACCGTGAAACTCGAAGTGCAAATCCGAGGTAGGAAGCGCGCGCTGGAAGTGGTGCGGCGGGGCGAGCAGCTGGTGTGCACGCTCGACGGAAGACCGATTGACGCGGACGCGGTGGAAGTGGCCACGGCGACGTATTCGATTTTGCTGCGCGGGCAGTCGTACGAGGTGCGCGTGCATGCGGCGCCGGACGGGCTGCACATCAACGCGGGCGGCGAGGAATTAGTCGCGCAGGTGGTGGATCCGCGACAGTGGCGCAGCCGGCAGACGGCGCGGGGCGGCGGGGTCGAAGCCGAGGGGCGGCAGGAAATCAAGGCGCCGATGCCGGGGAAAATTGTGCGCGTGCTGGCCAAGGCCGGAGACGCGGTCGAGGCCGGGCAAGGGCTGCTGGTGGTGGAAGCGATGAAGATGCAGAATGAAATCAAGGCGCCGAAGACAGGAAAAGTGGAGAAAGTACTGGTGGCGGAAGGGCAGACGGTGAATGCGGGGGAGACGCTGGCGGTGGTGGGGTAGCAAAAGCAGATTTCAAATTCGAAATTTAGGATTTGAAATTGAAAACCAAAAGTGAAAACAGGAAGGATTAGCCACAGAGGCACAGAGACACGGAGAAAGGCAAAAACAGAAAAGAGAAAATAGGAAAAGCGAAACCCCCTCCCTGCAGTTCTAAGAAAGTCAAAAAGACTATAGATCGAGCCGGACAGGCTAGAAAGCCTGTCCTACAGTGGAATTATTTCCTGGCGGGAGCGGACTGTTTGGCCGGGGCCGGAGCGTGGATGCCGGCGGGTAATTTGCCGGCGGATTCGAGAACCTGCTGGGCAAGGAAGTTTTTCACGGTGGCTTCATCGCGGGCGACGCTGAGATAGGCGGAGCGGAGCAACTGTTCCTTGCGGTTGCGGAGGGCGTCGCGAATGGACTGCTGGACCTTGGGGTCGGAGAGCTCGCGCTGGCCGGGGGACTCGCGGGCGATGAGCTTGAGAATGCGATAGCCGTCGCGGAGAGCGACGACGGGGCTGACCTCGCCGGGCCGCAGTGAAGCAAGAGTCTTCTTCAATGCCGGGTCAGCCTGGCCGAGCGCGGATTCGGGGATGTAACCGAGGTCGCCGCCGTTGGCGGAAGTGCTGGGATCCTCGGAGTAGTCCATGGCGACCTGAGCGAAGTCGGCGCCTTCATGGATCTGGGCGAGGAGGGCAGCGGCCTTGCGGCGGGCTTCGGCGTCGGTGGTGGCGTCGTCGCCCTTGCGGTTGCGGACCTGAGGCTCCTTGCGCGGGGTGATGACAATCTGGGAGACGCGGTACTGGGGCTCGACGACGTTGAACTGCGCGCGGTTCTGGTTGTAGAAGTCATTGACGTCCTGGTCGGTGATGGAGACCTTGGCGACGACTTCGCGATTGATGAGCTTCTGGATGGTGAGCTGGCGGCGGAGGTCGCGCTTGAGGTCGTCCACGGTGACGCCGCGCTCCTTCAACTGGCGCTGGAATTCGTCTTCGGTAAAGGGGCTCTTGAACTCGGTGAACTTGTCCTCGACCTCGCCATCGCCGGCCTCGAGGCCCATTTTCTTGGCGCGCTCGAGGAGGATTTCGTTGTTGATGAGCTCGTCGATGATGTTGAGCTTGAGGGAGAGGGCTTCTTCCTGGGAGGGTTCCTGGCCTTCGGGATTGGTGCGGCTGCGGAAATATTTCTCGACTTCGTCGCGCTTGATTTCCTTGCCGTTGACAGCGGCCCAGACATCGGGGCCCGGAGCGGATTCCTTCTTGCAGGCGCCGAAAGACACGACGAGCGCCAGAACCCCTGCGGTCAGGAAAGCGCGCTTGAGCACAGCGTCACCTCGGGAAAGGGGATGCGTGGAAGGTTGGGTCAGGCGGCCTTCGTCACGCGGCCGGCACGAATGCAGGCGGTGCACACCCGCACGTGCATGCGCACGCCCTTGACGATCGCCCGCACGCGGCGGAGGTTGGGGTTCCAACGGCGCCGGCGGGTGTTGTTCGCGTGGCTGATGATGTTGCCGAATTGCGGCCCCTTGCCGCACAGTTCACATTTCTGGGCCATGGCTGCTCCTGCAAGAAAAAGCCTGTCAAAACAAACGCTTATGGTAGCAGAGAAACGTAGTTCCCTCAACCATCTTACGGGCGCGGATGTGCCGCCAGGCACACTCTTTTTTGACTTGCGCGAAGCCGGCAAAAGCGGGAAATTGCGGCTCTGATGAGATTGCCCTGGGTCCTCCCGGTCGTGCTGCTCGGTCTGCTGCTGGGTTTGTCGACCCTTGCCTACCCCTGGACCGACTGGGACACGCCGTCGGCGACGTATCTGGGGCAGGTGGTGTTGGAAGGCGGAGCGCCGTACCGCGAAGCGTGGAACGTGAAGGCGCCGGGCGTCTATTTTGCATACGCGCTGAGCATCCTGCTGTCCGGAAAATCCGCGCTGGGGATCCGTATCTTTGATCTACTGTGGCAATGCGCGACGGCGCTGGTGCTGGCGGGGGCCGGGGCACGGATGTTCCGCAGCGAGCGAGCGGGCCTGTTCGCCGGGTTCGGCTACCTGCTGGTGTACTACTCTCAAAACTACTGGAACTGGGCGGAGGCGGACGGGTTGATCTCGTTGCCGCTGGCCGCGGGGTTTTTGTTCCTGCTGCGCGGGATGGAGAGCGACCGGGGACGCGACTGGGGGCTGGCCGCGTTTTGGGTGGGACTGGCGGCGCTCTTCAAATTGATTTTCGGCTTTGTTGGAGTGGCGATGCTGGCGGCCGCGTTCGTGAAGCCGCCGGCGTGGCGGGGATTGTTGCTGCGGCGGGTCGCACCGCTGGCGGTGGGCGTGTCGCTACCGCTGCTGGCCACGGCGGCGTATCTGCGAAGTCACGGCGCGCTCGACGAGTTTCTGCTGACGCAGTTTGTGGTGGCACCGGAATTAACAGGGCGGCTGCGCGCCCTTGTCCACGCGGGCTGCATCGTGAAGAGCCTGGTCCGGCCGGTGCTCCTACCTTTGTACATTGTTTTCTTTCTGGCGGTGTATTCGCTGGGCCGGACATTGCGGCGGCGAATGGAGTGGCGAGTGCCAGCGGTGTTCTGCGGCGCCTGGTTTCTGACCGGGGCTCTTACGCTGGTGCTGCACGGTGCATATTTCGGCTACCACTTCCTGCCGCTGTTTGCGCCGCTGGCGGTGCTGGCGGGGAGTGCCTTTGAGACCATCACGGATAAGCTGTGGCCGCTGAAGCTTTCGAGAAAATCTCTGCTGGCGCTTGCCGGACTGGGGCTGTTGTGCCTGATGCCTGTGGTCAAGCTGGGGCAGCGCGCGTATTTTAGCTGGCAGGTTCTTTCCGGGCGCGCGCCGGCGGTTGCGTGGCGCGAGCTGGGAACTTATCTGCGCGAGCGCACCAAGCCAGACGACCAGATCTTCGTGTGGGGCAACGTTCCCGCGCTTTATCTCTATGCCGAACGGCGGTCGTGCTCGCGTTTCATTTTTTCATACTTTCTTTCTCTGCAATGGAAGCGCGTGAATTACCAGCCCGCGTTTCTCGCCGAGTTGCGCGCCGGGAAGCCGCGCTACTTCGTCCTGATCAAGGAAGGGAAGCCAAACGCGTGCAGCGGGCATGAGATCGGGGCACTGGAGGCGTTCGAGCGATTTTCGGAGCTGAAGCAGATTGTGGCGGGCGAGTACGAGACGGAAAAAGAGACGGTGGATTACATCGTGTACCGCCGCCGGACTGAAAAGGCGAGCGAGGAGCGCGGCCGCGACGCCGCGCCAGGGACCTGAGAGCGCACATGGACCTATCCGTCGTCTGTCCTTTTTACAACGAGGCCGGGGAGATCGAGAACGCGGCGCGGAAGCTGCTGGGACAACTGGCGGCACTGGACGTTTCCGCGGAGCTGATCCTGGTGGACGACGGCTCGACGGATGACTCCGGGGAGATTGTGCAGCGCCTGGCCAAGGAATGGCCGCAGCTTCGGCTGTTGCGCTATCCGGAGAACCGGGGACGCGGGTACGCGCTGCGCACCGGAATGGCCGCGGCGCAGGGACGGATCATCGTCACCACAGAGATGGACCTGTCGTGGGGGGAAACCATCGTCGAGGACCTCTTTCGGTCGCTCGAGGAATCGCCCGAGAAAGACATCGTTATCGCCAGCCCCCACCTGAGCGGCGGCGGGTACAAGAATGTTCCGCGGCACCGAGTGTGGCTGAGCCGCTTGGGCAACCGGATCATCCGGCTGCTGATGCCCGGCGCGGCGACGATGAACACGGGTATGACGCGAGGATACCGGCGCGAGGCCATCGCGTCGCTGCCCTTTGAAGAGGACCGAAAGGTGTTTCACATCGAGGTGATCCTCAAGGCGAGCCACTTCGGGTTGAGGATCGCGGAAATCCCCGCAGTGCTGACGTGGAAAGTGCCGCAGGGGCGTGGGGCGCGGCAGAAGACAGGGGATCTTCTGCGGGTGATTTCTTCCCACGCACAGTTCGCTCTTGCTGCCGGAGCGGCGCGCATCTTCTGGGTCCTGGGCGGGCTTTGGCTGGTTCTCAGCGCTGCCGCGAGAGAATTCGCAGTGGCTGCGGCCGTTTTCTTTTTGCTGGGAACCGCGGCGCATGTGCGCGGGCGAGCGCAACGGCGCAGATGGGCCGCGCAGCGCGCAGAACTGCTGCGGCAATGGCAGCAGAGCGCGCCGAGTGAGTGATCAGCGGGACTTTTTGGCTGACGCCGGCTTGTTGCGCTTCAACGCCGCCACCAGGGCGTCGTCGTCGGGGAGGAAGTAGCCGACGGCGATGCCCATCGCGCCCTCGGGCAGCGGCCTGGCGGTGCGGTTGTCGTAGGTGGCGGTGACGCGGACAATCTCACCTTTGTTGAGGCGGTAGCCGCCGCGCTCGACGAAAGTGACGATGGGCATGGCGAGGATGCGGCCAGCCGCGTCGAGTTTGGATTGCAACGCGGCGATGACTTCATTCTTGGTGGAATTGCGCACGTCGAGCCGCTCGCCGTAATCGTGCAGGTGCCCGCCGAGGCCGAGCAGGGCGCCGGTGAAGCCAAGAGTGAATTCACCGGAAGTGATATTTTTCCCCGGCTTGAGATCGTAGCCGGAATCGCCACAGCGCATCACGTCGAGCCAGGTGGGATAAACGCTTTTCAGGGCCACGCCGGGCGCGGCGCGGCGGTATTCCATGCGGACTTCCAGATAGGCCATCGGGTAGTGCGTGCCGGTGGGGTTGTGCCACATCGTGTTGACACGGATGCGGTCGCCTTTGCGGACGCGATAGCCGAAGCCCGGAAGCGCGGGCCAGTCGTTCATCTCGCCGCCGGCGCCGAAGATGTGCTCTTCCTTGTTGGGGCAGAGGAAATCGGGGCGGGCGATGTTCCAGAAGGCAACGTGGTGGAGGACCTTGTTGGGCACGGGCTGGCCGGCGCCGTCCACGACGCGGGGATGGTAGGCGATGAGCCAGCCGTCAAAAGGGATCGTCAGGTAGGCGTCAGGCGCCTGCGGCGTGGCGTTGTGGTCGGAGTTGACGGAGAGGTGGAACGGGCCAACGCGGACGGTGAATGTCTGCGCGGCGGCGTCGTCCTTGACGTCGAGCTTCACGCCGGTGGCGACCTTGTGCTGGGCCGCGCCGTGATGCTCGTGCTGGGCCAGGGCGGCTGACGCCGCCAGCAAAATTGCCGCCGCAACTGCAAAAAGCTGTGCTGTGCGCTTCATCTGACAATCCCCCAATTTGCGACCCGATGAGTGCCGACCTGAGGGCAAGGATGTTACGCCAAAGGAGCGGTGTGTTCCAAGAGGCGGGCGCGGGCAGGCGCCGGCGCTACGGATGCCCGCCTCCCGACACGACCCCGAAGTCTCGGGGTCGGGACAAGTTCCGGCGGCCGCTACGAGCGGAGGCGCTTCGGCCGAAGGCGCCTCCGCGTAAACGCTTCGGCGAAAAGCACCTCAGCGTAAAGCGGCGGAGACGGCGTCGAAGAAGGCGTTGAGCTCGGTGGGCTGGGTGAAGAGATGCGTGGCGATGCGGACGCGTTCGCCGCCGCCGGCGATGCGGATATTCCGCGCGGAGCATTCCTGCGCGATGCGGGAGAGATCCTTGAGACCGGAGCCGGGCGCAGGCTCGAAGCTCACCAGGGTGCCAAAGAAATCGTCGCTCGAGGCGTTGACGATTTTGAGCTGCGGCTGTTTCGCAATGAAGTCGCGGACGCGGGTGGCGAGATGATGGCCGCGGGCGTAGATTCTTTCCGGGCCGATCTGGTTGAAGAAATCGAGCGCGGCCTTGAGGCCGACGAAAACAGAAAGATTGGACGTGCCCAGGTTGGAGAAGCGGTAGGCCTTCTGGTCGTAGTTCTTCCACTCTCCCGAAGCGATGTTGACCCACAACTTGACCTTGTCGAGAGTTTCTTCGCGGAGGTAGAGGAAGCCGGTGCCCTTGGGAGACATGAGCCACTTGTGGGGGCTGGAAGCGTAGAAATCGCAGCCCATGTCGTGGAGATCGAGCGGGATCTGGCCGATGGCGTGAGCGCCGTCGAGCTGGGTGAGAATACCGCGGCTGCGGGCCAGGGCGCAGATTTCTTTGGCCGGAAGGATCACGCCTGTGACAGTCGTGATGTGGCTGAAGAAAATGATGCGCGTCTGCGGAGTGATGGCGCGGGCAAAAAGGTCCACGATCTGCTCTTTGGAGGCGGGCGGCTTGGGGAGCGCGAGATAGCTGATTTTCGTGCCGAAGCGCGCAGCCTTCTGCTCCCAGCAGCAGCGGCCGCCGGGATGCTCCTGGTCGGTCATGAGAACTTCTTCGCCGGGTTTCATGTCCAGGCCGTTGCAGACGACGTTGTTGGCCTCAGTGGCGTTGCGGACCAGAGCGAGCTCGTCGCGCTTGCAGTGGAGAAAAGCGGCGAGCGAATCGCGGAGATCACGAAGGCGAGTATTCTCCTCGTAGCCGAACCACGGGTAGGCCGGCTCACGGTAGGTTTCGGCGAACAGGATGTGGTCAATCATGGCGCGGAGAATGGGCAGCGGCGTGCAGCCGACGGAGCCGCAATTCAAGTTGATGCGGTCGGAGGCGAGCAACCACTGGCGGCGCAGCTCGGCCCAGTAGCGGTCGGGGTCGGAAGAGAGCAAGCCGGGCGCGGGGAGCGGAATGTCCTGGGAAAACATCTGCTCGGCGCGGGCGAGCGGAATGCCAAGAATGGCGGCGCCAATAGCGGCGCGTTGAAGAAATTGGCGGCGAGGAAGCATAAGTCCCTCCACAGGGCGCGAAGATGGGCGGAATGTAACACAGAAGAAGGGAACAGGGACTAGGGATTCGGGAACAGGGGGATTAAGTGATTGGGGGAGCGAAGGCGGGATAACCTACTAAAATCTTGGAAAAAGCGGCGGCAAGCCGCCGCACTCCCAATTGCGCTACTTTTTCTTGCCGATTTGCGACCAGCGCTGTTCGAGGGAGGCGCGAGTGAAAAGGGAATCGTCGAGGCCGGTGTTGAACTGGACGGAGGTGTACACGGTTTCCGAAATGCGGCGGCCGGCGCGGCTGCGGGCGATGCGAAACGGAGTCTGAACGCCCTGAATGTTCTGGTAATTGGAAAAGTAATCGACTTCCTCGATGCGGTCGCGCGAGTCGGGATCGCGCTGGAAGTTGATGGCGCGCAAGGGCAGGTGCGTGGAGCGGTCGATGGCGATGCGAATGACGCGGTGCTCGCGGTCGGAAACCTCGACCCAATCCACTTGTTTCATGTCCACCAGATCGCTGCCGGCGTAGCGGAGAATGATGCCGTCCTCTTTGTTCAGGCGGAAGCGAAAGAAATTGTCCATGCCGCGGCGCAGGTTTTCCTGGAAAGCGCCGAGGGTGGCGGCGGAAGTGTCCTCGACGCCTTCTTTGTCCAGCGACCAGCCCTCGTCGCCGTTGAAGACGTCGATGATGTTGCGCCGTTTGGAAAATTCGCGGCGGCGCTTGTCGGGGAGCTTGGCGTAGTCGAAGACTTCAACGAAGCCCATCAGGTCGCCGTTGGAGCCGAACTGGGAGAGGCGGCCGGAGCGGGTGATGTCGCGGACGTGGAGATAGGCATCGCCGCCGAGGGCCTGGATGGCGGCGTTAATCAGCTCGCGAGCTTTGGCGGCGGATTGCTCGGGGAGCATGGTGTCGGGGTTCTGGGCGCTGGCGGCCGCAAACACAGCCAGGCCGAAACCGAGCACTGTGAGCAAACAAAGCCTGGGAATGCAGATTCCTCGCTCCGCTCGGAATGACAAGCCATGAATTCTCAGCCGCACAGGACGGAACCTCCGTTCACATTGAGGGCTTCACCGGTGATAAAGGTTGCCAGGTCGGAGGCGAGGAAGAGGATGGGGCCGGCGACCTCCTCGGCGGTGGCGACGCGGCCGAGAGGAATCGTTGCGAAAACCGACTTGCGGCCGGCTTTGGTGGCGAGAACGGGCTTGGACATGTCCGTATCCACCCAGCCGGGGGCGACGCAGTTGACGAGAATGCCGTGCGGGGCGAGCTCGGCGGCGAGGCCCTTGACGAAACTGATGATGGCGCCCTTGGTGGCGCCGTAGTGGGTATGGAACGCTTCGCCGCGCTGGCCGGCGGTGGAGCTGATGGCGATGATTTTTCCGGACTTCTGCGCGATCATGCGCGCGGCGGCGAAGTGCGTGACGGCATAGACGCTCTTCAGGTTGACGCGAACCATATCGTCCCATTCCTTCTCGCTGAGGGATTCGATGGGACGGTCCTCGACGTTCCAGATGCCGGCGTTGGCGACGAGAATGTCGATTTTTCCAAGGCGCTCGGCGGTGAAGTCCACCAGGCGCTTGGCGTCTTTCATCTTGCCGAGGTCGGCCTTGAGCGATTCGACGCGGGTGCCGTGCTTGCGGGCTTCCTGTTCGACCTGGGCGGCGGCGTCCTTGCTGCGGAAGTAGTTGAAGACGACGTCGGCGCCGGCCTGGGCGAACATGTGAACCGCGGCGGCGCCGATGCCGCGCGATCCGCCGGTGATGAGTGCGGCCTTGCCTGCGAGAGAAATCACGCGAACCCCCAAAAGGAAGAATTTATCCGCAGATTAACGTAGATTCTAAAAACGACAAGAACGAAACTCGAAGCTCGGGAACCTGAAATCTAAAATCTAAAGCCTGCTACCGGCTGCCGACAACCTGCTTTCGGGTGGCGGCGATGAATTCGCGAAACATGGCGGCCGCGAACGCATCGCCCGTCATTTCTTTCCCGTGGGCATCGCTTTCGTGGGGCCACATGCGTTCGGGGTGCCACTGGACGCCGAGAACCCAGGGGCCGCTGGTGGGGAGCGCAGCCGAACCATCGCCGGTGAATTCGACGGCCTCGATGACGCCGTCGGGGGCGCGGGCGACGACGCGGAGGCCGCGGCCAAGGCGGTCGAGCGCCTGATGATGCGAGCTATTCACGCGGGCGCGCGACGCGCTGGCCAGAGCGGCAAGGCGGGAACCGGGCTCGATGGCGACGTCGTGATGCGGCTCGGGGGCGCCGTTCGAGCGGCCGGTCCAGTCGTGCGGCACGTCACTCTTGAGCACCGCAGGGATGTCCTGAAGAAGCGAGCCGCCGAGATAGACGTTGAGCGATTGCACGCCGTAACAAATGGCCAGCACGGGCTTGCCGGCGGCAAAGGCGCAGTCGAGCAGGGCGAAATCGGTCTGTTCGCGGTAAGGGTCCGATTCGCTGCACGCGGGATGGCGCTCGGCGTGGTACCAGGCGGGGTCCACGTCGGCGGGGCTGCCGGGGAGCACGATGGCGTCGAACGCGGCGGCCCAGGCCACGAGCTTTTCACACGGGAGGCGAAGAGAAATCTCCGCGGGATGCCCACCGGCAGCTTCGACGGCGCGGAGATACGGTTCGATCTTTCTGCGCCTGGAGGGGTCGTCCTCTTCCCACACGGTGCGGAAAGGGACACCAATCAGCGGGCGTGAATCGGGGGACATGGAAAGGCCATCGTAACAGAGGCGGTGCGCGAGCGGCAACGGCGGAGCGAGAAGAGTGGCAGAGTTGGGGGAGAAGCTGCACGAGTCGAGGAGGCTGTGAAGGGACAGGCTGAAAGCCTGTCCTACGCGGCGGCGAAAAGGCAGAGGAGCGAACGGGAAATCAGCGCGTGCGGTCGGCGAGCCAGGCGACGTGATTCTTTTTCATCTGGTCGATGTGGCCGTGAATGTGGCGGGAATAGATTTCCAGCCAGCGATCAAAAGTGTAGTTCGAGTGCTCGGGGTGAAGGGCGGTGCGGGCCCAGACGTCGTCGGGCAGGTCGCGGATGATGGCGTAGGTCATCTTGCGGACGAGGCGGAGGAGTGCGACAGCGTCGTTAGGATTTTGTGAGTGGTAGTTGAGTTTCTGCGCCCAGGCATCCTGGTCGTAGGCCATGACGGGCTGGCCCGGCTCGGCGAGGAAGCGGCGGGCGCGGAGATAGGCGTTGGTTTCGCTGTCGGCGAGATGGATGAGAATTTCGTGGATGCTCCAGCGGTTGCGCGCGGGCTTCCACGTCCACATCTCGCGAGGGAACTGCTTGAGGGCGTCTTCGAGCAGCGCGGGGCCGGCGGCGTAGGCGGCAATTTTTTCAGTGCGCTCGGCGGGGGTCATGCTTTCCTCCGGAGAGGAATTGCAATGCTAGCACGGAATGAAGAGAAGCCACAGAGGCACAGAGAAAGGCAAAAAGAGAAATCAGAAAGTAGAAAATAGAAAATAGAAAAGAGAAAAGAGAAGAAGACACGACCGGTGGAGAGAGCATCGTAGAATAGAAAAGAAGCAGGGCTGGTGAATGCACGGCGGCTTGGAGGCGGAGCCGGAGCGGGGAACGAGGAGAGCAAGGTGGGGATGAGGAAGGACAGAAACGGACAAGGCTGGTGGCGAGCGGCGGCGGTGCTGCTAAGCGCGGGAGCACTTGCTGCGGCCATGGCGAACGCGCAAGTCATGGCGAAGCCGGCGGGAGAAGCAGAGGCGCAGGACGGGCAGGCGGCGCTGCTCGCGCAGGCCGTGGCGTGGGTGCGCGGGAATCAGCGGCTGCGGGTGGAATACAACTACGTGATGACAGCAAAAGTGCGGCTGCTGCTGTTCTGGGTGGGGAAGGATGATGTGGGCGGAGGTTACGTGCGGCGAGGGCGGTCAGAGGCGGACGCGCAATTGGAAACGTTTCAACTGCTGATCGGGTCGGACCCGGCGAAGGCCACGCGCAACATCAACCGGTGGGGCGCGGTGAAAGAAGTGGTGCGGCGGGGCGCGGATGGAAACAACGGGATCGAGTCGAGCGCGTTTTTCGGGTTCATGAAGGCGTCGAAAGGCTCCAGCGTCTCGGAGATGGAAAAGGAATTGTCGAAAGACGGACAGAACGGCGGGCACTTGTTTGAGGCGATCATCAACCGCGTGGAGCGAGAAGGCGGGATCTCCAAGGTGGTGCCGTTCCGGTCGGAGAAGGATTTCACACTGTACGAACTGGAAAGCACGGAGCAGGTGGTGTTCGACCGGCTGGCCAGCGAAGCGGGACGCACAAAAAGAGTGGACGCGCAACTGTGGGCCCAATGCGGGAGAGCGAACGGGTTTCTTTCGTCGGTGGCGGAGCTGGTGGACGCGGCACTGGCCGGGCGAAAAGTGCCGGTGGCGACGTGCTACTTCTACCACGGCGAACGATTCACGATGAAGATGAAAGAAGCATCACCGGTGGCGGAGAAGAAAATCAGCGTGAACCTGCGCGGGGAGGAGAAGCCGTTCGAGCGGACCTACCACGACCTGCTGCTGACGAAATTCGAGATCGAAAACCACATGACCGGGAAAATCTCGCGGTTTGAGCTGTTGCTGGGGACAAAGGGCAACTTGCGCGGCGCGCCGGTGCGGATTGATTACCAGCCGAATTGGTGGTTCCGGGTGATTTTGAATCTAAAGGAACTGAAGAGCGGGGAAATGAAACCGCCAATGAACGCAGATCAACGCAAATAAGGGAGAAGAATCAAAGGATTAACACAGAGGGCACAGAGGAGACGCAGAGGACACAGAGAAAGACAAGGACACGGAAGAAAGAAAGTCCTGCGGGCCACGAAAGAAAAATCACAGCGACAATTTCAGAGAAGAGAGATCCTTCGCTTCGCTCAGGATGACAGCGCTGGAAGCAGTGCGCGCTCGGGATGACGGGCCTATGCGTGTGTGGTGCGCGGAGCGACGAGCTGCGCCCCAAGACAGCGGCGTCGAGCCGCCGCACTCCATAGGAGAAAAGCTCGCGGATATGGAGTCACAGGACGGAGAGGGCGGAGGGGAGGTTGAAGGCGGCGGCGATGGTGTCGCGGACGCGGGCGCAGAGCGCGTCGGCGGAGGCGGAGTGCATTCCATCGGTGGAGATGGGCGGGTGGAGGATCATCTCGATGCGGCCTGGATGGACGTGAAAGGAGTTCATTTTCAGCACGGCGCGGGTGCCGTTGAGGGTGACGGGAACGACGGAGACGCCGGCCTTGATGGCGAGGAGAAACGTGCCGGCCTTGAATTCCTTGAAGCGGCCATCGGGGGAGCGTCCGCCTTCAGGGAAGACGAAGACAGACGTGCCTTCGCGGACGTGCGTGGCGGCTTCAAGGAGGCTGCGCGCGGCGCGGCGCGGATTATCGCGAGCGATGGGCATGTGGCCGGAGCGGCGCAAGTGCCAGCCGAGAAACGGAAGGTGAAAAAGCGTGGCCTTGGCCATGATGCGAAAGTTGGCGGGGAGATAGCCGAAGGCCACGGGAATATCGAAATAGCTCTGATGATTGGCGGCGAAGATGTAGGTGCGGCCAGGCTGGAGGTGTTCGGCGCCGCGGACGGTGACGCGGGCGCCGGAAACGAGCAGCAGCGTCCGCGCCCACCAGCGGGCGCAGAGATGCTGGAGGCGGCCGGTGGAGTCGAAGGCGGAAACAAGTAGCGAGAGCGTGCCCCAGAAGACGGTGGCGAGATAGACGAGCGGCACGGTGATGGCAAGCGAACGGAAATAACTGAGGGCGCGGAGAAGGGGCGGCATCGTCAGGAAACGCTCCGAATAGCGGGTTGCGTCTCAACGCTGCGGGAGAGCCAGTAGCGGCGGAGGTCGCCGGCGAGATAGAGCGAGCCGGTGGCGAAGACGGCGTCGGCAGGCGCGGCAAGCGAGATGGCGTGCTCGAGAGCCTCGGCGGGAGCGGGAATGACTTCGAGGCGCCCGGTCGGCGGCAGGTGATGGCTGGCGATGCGGGCGAGCTCGGCGGCGGTGATGGCGCGGGGCTGACCGGGCTCGGTGAGGGTGACACTGGAGACGAACGGGAAAAGCAGGCCGGCGATTTCGTCCACGGCTTTGTCGCGCATGGCGCCGTACACCAGATGAATGCAGCGGCCGGAGAAATTTTCCTCCCAAAAAGCGAGAAGCGCGCGCGCGCCGGCGGGGTTATGCGTGCCGTCGAGAAAGACGGCGGGATTCTGCTGCAAAAGCTCGAGGCGGCCGGGCCAGTACGTCAAGGCGATGCCGCGGGCGATGGCGGCGTCGTCGATGGGGAAGCCGCGCTCGGCGAGGAGGCGCGCAGCGGCGAGCGCGGCAAGCGCGTTGCGCACCTGATAGCGGCCGGGAAGCGGGAGCGCGAGCGCGATGCGGTGCTTTGAGTGCGCGTGCGAGACATCAGCGCGGTAGCAGCCGTTTTCGGCGCGGAGATTTTCCACGGCGCAAGCGGTATCCACTTCAACGAGGCGCGCGTGCTGCTCGGCGCAACGGCGGGCGATGACGCCGCGGGCTTCGGGGCGCTCGGCGCTGGAGACGACCCATGCGCCGGGCTTGATGATGCCGGCTTTTTCGGCGGCGATCTCCTCGATGGAATGGCCGAGAAAACTTTCGTGGTCGAAATCAATCTGCGTGATGATGGCGACTTCGGGGACGACAAGATTGGTGGCGTCTAGGCGGCCACCCATGCCGACTTCGTAGATGGCGAAGTCCACGCCAGCGCAGTGTGATGCAGGAAATACAGATCCTTCGCTTCGCTCAGGATGACAACCGCCCCCCGTACGCTCGGGATGACAACCGCTCGCGAAGAAGTCGAAGGCCATGGCGGTGAGGCATTCGAAATAGGTGGGATGCGCGGCGAGTGAGCCGGAAGCGAGCAGGACTTCAATGAAGGCGTGGACCCGAGAGAAGGTGGCGGCAAAATTGGCGTCAGAAATGTCTTCCCCGGCGACGCGGATGCGCTCGTTGATGCGCGCGAGATGCGGCGAAGTATAAAGGCCGGTGCGAAGGCCGACGGCGCGGAGGATGGAATCGAGCATCGCGGCGGTGGAGCCTTTGCCGTTGGTGCCAGCAATGTGGACGCAGGGGGAGGCGCGGTGCGGGTCGCCCAGGCGGTCGGCGAGTATGGAGATGTTGCGCAAGTCGAATTTCTGCGCGGCGGCACCAGCGGCGCCGCCCAGCGCGGGTTGGCGAGGCGCGGCAAGCTCCTTGCCGAGCGACATCAGATAGCGCACTGATTCGTCATAGGTCATAAGAAAGTGGCGAGTGACTAGTGTACGTCAGAATGAGAATTTCGGGATACGGATGGCGTGACTGTCCTCCCCAGAGGCGCAAGCTTTGGGAATGACGAATTCGCGGAGCGTCAGGCGAGGAAGAAGTCGAGGGAGGTGGAGATGTAGCGTTTCAAGTCGCGGCGATGGACGACGGCGTCGAGGAAGCCGTGCTGGAGAAGGAACTCGGAGCGCTGGAAGCCTTCGGGGAGTTTCTGGCGGATGGTCTGCTCGATGACGCGAGGGCCGGCAAAGCCGATGAGCGCGCCGGGCTCGGCGATGTTGAGGTCGCCGAGCATGGCGTAGCTGGCGGTGACGCCGCCGGTGGTGGGGTCGGTCAGGATGGAGATGAACGGCAGGCGCGCGTCGTCGAGTCGCGCGAGCGCGGCGGAAATCTTGGCGAGCTGCATCAGGCTGATGGTGCCTTCCATCATGCGCGCGCCGCCGGAACAGGAGACGATAACGAGGGGGAGCTGTTTTTCCAGGCAAAGCTCGATGGCGCGGGTGACTTTTTCGCCGACGACGGCGCCCATCGAGCCGCCGATGAAGCCGAACTCCATCGAGCAGCAAATGAGCGGGCGGCCGTTGAGGTGGCCCTCGGCGGTGAGGATGGCGTCGGCCATGCCGAGTTTTTTCTGCGCGTCCTTCAGGCGGAGCTTGTAGGGCTTGGTGTCCACGAAGGCGAGCGGGTCGTTGGAGGCGAGGGCGGCGTCGTGCTCGGTCCACTCGGCGTCGTCGAGGAGGAGTTCGAGACGTTTGACGCTGCCCAGCTTGAAATGGTGCTCGCACTTGGGGCAGACCTGCCAGTTGGTATCGAGGTCTTTTTTCCAGAGGATGGCGGCGCAGGCTTCGCACTTGATCCACATGCCTTCGGTGCGCACGCGGCGCTCGTCGGGCGGGACGGATTCGAGAGATTTTTTTTCGCGTTTAAACCAAGCCATGTGAACTCAGAAATCAGAAATTAGAAATCAGAAAACAGCAAAACTCAAAAAATGAAAAACAGAGAGAGCCTTCGTCCCGATAAAAGCATCGGGACTCAGGATGACAAGCATCGGGCACAGCCTGCTGCGCCCCTACCGGGCGACCTGCCGGTCGCCCCTACAAGCGGGGCTTACGACTCAAATGCAGATTCTTCACCAACATGCGGCGAAGGGATCGGCCCTGGGGGCCGATGAGCCTCACTTCGCTCGGGATGGCAACCCCCGCGACCTTTGCAGCGCCATGCCAAACAACAGCGCGCTGAAAGCTGGGGGCTAACGGCCAAGCGCTGGCGGCGAAACGTTGAGCGCCGCGAGCTAGTAATCAATTCCGCGCTGGGCAAGGATACCTTTCGTGTACGGGTGCTTCACTTCCTTCATTTCCGTCACGAGGTCGGCGAGCTCGACCAGCTTGGGATGCGCGTTGCGCCCGGTACAGATGACGTGGACGCGCTCGGGGCGCTTGGCCAGCGCATCGGCCACCTTTTCGGCATCCAGCATTTTATAGCTGATGACGTAATTAATCTCGTCGAGAATCACGAGATCGTACGTATCACTCATGATCTGCTGGCGGGCAAATTCCCAGGCCTCCTCGGCGAGGCGGATGTCTTCAGGGTCGGTTTCTGCGCCGCCGATTTTGACGAAGCCGCGGCCCATGACGCGGATTTCGAATTTGTCGTCGCCGAGCATTTTTGCCGCGTCGAGCTCGCCGTAGTGCCAGGAGCCTTTAATGAATTGCACCATGAGCACGCGCAGGCCCTGTCCGACGGCGCGGAAAGCGGCGCCCAGCGCGCAGGTGGTTTTGCCCTTGCCGGGGCCGGTGTAGATGATGAGCAGACCTTTCATAAGGCAGTGGCTAGTGACCCCTTGCCTGCGCTTCCCTCGGCTTTGCCCTCGGGACAAGCGGGGCAGGCGAGGGGCTCGTGACTAGCGAAGACAGGAATAGTGAAGGCGGGGGGAGGAAAGGTCAAGTCGGACGAAAGTTGCAGAGTGGAAGAGTTGCAGAGTGACAGAGTGGAAAGGTCACTCGCGATGACGGCGCGAACTGCCCGTACAACGTTATTTCGCGTAGGGGTGACCGGAGAGGATGGTGAAGGCGCGGTAGAGCTGCTCGGCGAGGACGACGCGGGCGAATTCGTGGGGCATGGTGAGAGTGGACAGCGCGAGTTTCATGTGCGCCTGGCTGCGGAGATCGTCGGGAAAACCATCGGCGTCGCCGCAGAGGAAGACGATCTCCTTCGCGCCGCGGTCGCGGAGGTCGCCGAGCCAGCGGGCGAATTGCCGGGAGGTGAGCTGCTTGCCGGCGGCGTCGAGGAGGATGAGGGTGGCGGCGGGGTCGAGTTTGAGATTGCGGAGGCTGGAGGGCGAGGCGTCGCGAAGCTCGGTGGTGTTGACGGCGCAATAGTGGCGGATGCGGAAGAGATAGTCGTCGAGGAGAGCGCGGATTTCGGGGCGCCGGGTCTTGCCGAGAAGGAGGAGACGAATCTTCATAGGAGAAAAGCGAAAATAGAAAAGAGAAAATGGAAAATAGGAAACCCGATCCCGCGTTGCATTAGGCGCAAAAAAGCCTTCCAAGAGAGGGCATGCCTCCTCCACGGCGGACCAGCAGAGAGATCCTTCGCTTTGCTCAGGATGACAACTTTATCTTCCATCGCTTCGCTCCCCTCGGCTACGCTCCCTTCGGTTTCGCTCAGGGCAAGCGGGGCAGGCAGGATGACGGTGGGGCGGTTCATCTAGCCCAACCCATATTTTTTGCGTTTTTCGAGGAGGGTTTTGCGGGAGATGCCGAGGATTTCGGCGGATTTGGTGATTTTGTAGCGGGTGGCTTCGAGAGTGGCGGCGATGGCCTCGTGCTCGATGTCTTCGAGAGAGCGGAGGGGGCCATGGGCGCCGCCGGTGAGCGCTACGGCGGAGCGAATGTGCTCGGGAAAATGTTCGGGGCGGAGGACGGGGTCAGAAGAAAAGACCAAAGCGCGTTCGATGGCATTCTTCATCTCGCGGATGTTGCCGGGCCAGGGATACGCCTCGAACAGGCGGCAGGCGGCGTGGTCGAAGGCGATCCCCACGCGGCCGTGGACGGTGGCGAGGCGGGCGAGCAATTCTTCGGCGAGCGGAAGAATGTCCGCGGGGCGCTGGTGTAGCGCGGGCACGGCGATGGTGAAGACGTGCAGGCGGAAGAAAAGGTCTTCGCGGAAGCGGCCGGCGGCGACGAGGCGCTCGAGGTCGGCGTTGGTCAGGGCGATGAGGCGCGCGTCAATGCGCAGAGTCTCCGTGCCGCCGAGGCGTTCGAAGCTGCGCTCCTCGAGCACGCGGAGAAGCTTGGACTGGATGGGCGGGGCGAGGGCGGCAACTTCGTCGAGGACGATGGCGCCGCCGCGGGCGAGCTCGAGGCGTCCGAGCTTGCGCTCGACCGCGCCGGTGAAGGCGCCCTTCTCGTGGCCGAAGAGCTCGGATTCGACGAGCTCGGGCGGAAGACTGGCGCAGTCAATTTTCAGGTAGGGCGCGTCACGGCGCGGACTGAGCTCGTGAATGAGGCGGGCAAGCTGGTCCTTGCCGGAGCCACTTTCGCCGGTGACGAGAACGGTGGTGGAGGTGGCGGCGACTTTTGTGGCGAGGTCGAGGACGCGCCTGGATGCGTCATCATTCGCGAGCCAGGCGATGCGCGGCGCGGTCATGACCTGGCGGCGGAGGAGTCCGGCGCACCCGCGGCGCCGGACTCGGAAACGTGAATGCGCGGGGCGGCGCGCCAGAGGCGTTCGAGGTCGTAGTAGAGGCGGGCGCGCTCGGCGAAGACGTGGACGACGAAGGAGCCGTAGTCGAGCAGAACCCAGTCGGCGGAGCGGCGGTCGCCTTCGCGGCGGGCGCGGACGACGCCGATCTTTGCGAGCTGCTGCTCGATCTCGTCGCTGATGGCGCCGAGCTGCGGGTGGCTCAAGCCGGTGCAGATGAGGAAGTAGTCTGTAAAGGCGGCGAGTTTGCGAAGGTCGAGCAGAAGGATGTCTTCGGCTTTCTTGCTACGCGCGGCGGCCATCGCGCAACGGAGTTCGGGACGCAGCGAATGGGTGCTCACAGGTAAAGGCCCTGCCTGAGAATGTATTCCTCCACGCGGACGGGCACAAGCCCATGAATGGACTGGCGGCGGTGGCGGCGGCGACGGATCTCGGTGGAGGAGACGTGGCTGGAGACGGTGTCGAGCAGGTGCACGGCGGATTTGCGGAGATGGATGGTGTGGGAGGATGGCGGCGCGGAGCGCTTGAGCAATTCCGGCGGGATGAGCAGGCGAAGCGGCTCCATGCGGTAGCCCGGGCGGCTGGCGACGATGAAATCGCAGGCGTTCAAGAGCGCGTCGTAGTTGCGCCACATGGGAATCTCGAGAAAGGAATCCACGCCGAGGATGAAAAAAAGACAGTCATCGGGATGGCCGAGGCGGTGGCGGAAGTGGCGCACGGTGTCGATCGAGTAGAAGACGCGGTGGCCGGAGAAATCGTCGCCGGCTTCGGCGAGCGAAGAGACGAAGTGGGCGTGGTCGGAGCAGGCGAGCGCGGCCATGGCGTAGCGATGAGGAAACGGCGCGGCTTCGTGCTTGAGTTTATGCGGCGGACGGCCGGCGACGACGAAGTGGATTTCGTCAAGATGAAAGCGGCGCTGGGCGGCGCGGGCAACGGCGAGATGGCCGACATGGATGGGGTCGAACGAGCCGCCGTAGAGGGCGATGTTGCGGGGATGAGCGGAAACGCGATGGGCGGAGGCGGTGGTCAACGTTCCTCCGTCGGGGCGGGTGCGGGCTCGGAGTCCGCGTGTTCCGAGGCCGGCGCCAGGCGCGCGATCGCTTCCGCCATGGCGCGGACGAGCTCGGCGATGCCTTCGCCGGTGGCAGCCGAGATCACATAGAACTCGAACGCGTTTTCTTCACAGAAAGATTTGAGCGTGTTGAGACGAGAGCGGTCGGAGGTGGCGTCGAGCTTGGTGGCGACGACGAGAAAAGGCTTTTCGGCGAGCGCATCGCTTGAGGCGCGGAGCTCGCCGCGGATGATTTCGAAGTCGTGGACGGGATCGCGATCGTTGAAGTCACTGGTGTCCACCAGGTGCGCGAGCAGCCGGGTGCGCTCAATATGGCGGAGGAAACGGATGCCGAGGCCGGCACCGTTGTGGGCGCCTTCGATCAGGCCGGGGAGGTCGGCGACGACGAAACTGCGGCCGGAATCCCCCACGACAACGCCGAGCTGAGGCTCGAGCGTGGTGAAGGGATAATCGGCAATTTTGGGGCGCGCGGCGGAGATGCGCGAGATGAGCGTGGATTTGCCGGCGTTGGGGAAGCCGATGAGGCCGACGTCGGCGAGCAGCTTGAGCTCGAGGCGGAGATGGCGCTCCTCGCCCGGACGGCCTTCCTCGCATTCACGAGGAGCCTGGTGCCAGGGTTTGGCGAAACGGGCGTTGCCGCGGCCGCCGTGTCCGCCGCGGGCGATGACAAAGCGCTGGCCGGGCGCGGTGAAGTCCACGAGCTGCTCGCGGGAGTCTTCATCGAACACGACGGTGCCGACGGGGACGGCGAGAATGGCATCCTCGCCGGAGCGGCCGTGCATGTTGGAACCCAGGCCGTTGCCGCCGCGGTCGGCGCGAAATTCCCGGTTATAGCGGTAGCGGATCAGCGTGTTGTCGTGCGGATTGGCCTCGAGGATAACGTTGCCGCCGTCGCCGCCGTCGCCGCCGGAAGGGCCGCCGCGCGGGACGTACTTCTCCCGGCGGAAGGCAACGCAGCCGTTGCCGCCGTCGCCGGCCTTGACGATGATCTTGGCTTCGTCAACAAACATGGAAGTCCGAAAATCGAAAAACAGTCTTGCTATAGCCATAGAAGGATACGCTAAGGAAGGCGGAGAAGACAAAGGCGGGCACGTCGATGAAAGCGAGATTCTTCACTGCGGTCCGCACCTTGCGGTGCGGACCTCCGTTCAGAATGACGAGAAGGAAATTCGCGACAGGCGTCATCAGAAGGGAGAGTCGGGGAGGGTGATGAAGGGACGGCGGCCGTGGTCGAAGGCGTCGAGATGGAGGAGCCAGATGCCGATGCCGGCGGCGCCCTGCATGTAGCCGGTCTGGGCGACGAGTTGTTGCGGGGCGAGACGATGCTCAGCCTGAATCCACTTCAGGGTGGAAGCTGCGCCGCTGCCTTCGCGAGTGGCGCGGGAGAGAAGGTCGGAGGTGACACGGCGAGCGAAGACGAGGTACTCAGGGTCGCGGGTGACGCGGTAGAGGCCGAGAAAGAATTCGGCGACACCGGCGGAGCCGCAGCATTGGCCGACGTTGTTCCAAAAACCGGGCGTGCGTTTTTCAGGGATGCCGCTCGAGAGAACCCCGCGAGCGGATTTCTTGACCCAGTCCATCCAGGAGCGGTCGCCGGTGACTTGATAGAGGCGATAGAAGAGCCGGGCGGTGCCGGCGGGGCCGTGGCACCAGCTTAGATAGTGAATGTCTTTCGCGAACGGCTCGTTGTGGAAGATGAGGCAGATGCCGCCGTCGGTGACGGCAATAGAGCGGAGGTAGCGGGCGCCGGCGAGAGCGGCGTCGAGGAATTGTTTGCGTTTCGTTACCTGATAGAGCGTGGCGAGGAAATAGGCGACACCGGCGGTGCCGTGGGAAAAGTTAGGCATCAGGCGGGGGAATTTCGGGTCCATGGCCCACTTGAGGCCGCCATTCTCCGGGCGGCCGAGTTCGATGAGGCGCAGGCCGGCCTGGACGGCGAGGTCAAGAGCCGCGCGGTCCTTCAGTCTGCGTGCTGCGTACAGCAGAGTGAGTCCGATGCCAGCGCTGCCGCCGATGATGTCCGTGGTGTCGTTCCACTGGGCGCCGGCGCCCACCTTGACTGCGCGTTCGCGCAAAATTTGAAAACATCGCAGTGCATCTGCTTTTTCGCGCGGATTGGGGAAGAGCCGATAGGCTTCTCCCAAAGCGAAGCACATGCCAGCAAGGCCGGTGTAAAGGCCGGGGTCTTTTTCCTGATCCATGTGCTTTGCGAGAGCACTTGCGCCATCGAGGGCGTAGTCGAATTGAAAGATGGGCTCATGCCTCTGTTTATAGAATTCAAGATAGAAGAGCACCACACCCGTACTGCCGGAATAGAGGTCGTAACTCAACATTTGGGGATTATTCGGATCGGGTGGCCAGATGGTTCCGTCTGACGTGCGAATCGCCGAGGAACGAATCCAGAGTTCAGTGGCGCGGGCAGCGTCGAGGTATTCGCGGGAGGCGGCGTCGCGGGGAAATACAGCGGGCGCGAGAAGTGCAAGCGCGAGGAGCGCGGTAAAAATGGAGCGTATACGCAGCGAGTCGATCAAGATGCTCCTGAGCAAGCCTCGAAATCCTACAGCAGGGGAATGCGGCAGACAAAGATTCTTTCACCGCGCCAAGGTCTGGGAGAAGCGGAATACGGTCGCAGCACAGCCGTCCGCAGGAAAGAGGGATCCCTCGCGCCGGGCGGAACGATGCCCGTAAATGAAAATGGCGTCCTGGAGAGCGGGACGCCGGAGGGAATGCCTACCGCAATGCCCACCTAAAGGTGGCCTCTACGCTTTAGCAGCTTCTTCGATGGGGAGGACACTGATGAAGTGGCCCATGCGGCCCTTGTCCTCGAAGCGGACAACGCCGGTGATGAGTGCGAAGAGCGTGTCGTCTTTGCCGCGGCCGACGTTGAGGCCGGGCTTCTTCCGGGTGCCGCGCTGGCGGACGAGAATGGTGCCGGCGTTGACGAGCTGGCCGCCGAAGCGCTTGACACCGAGGCGCTGACCCTGGGAGTCGCGCCCGTTTGTGGATGAACCGCCGCCTTTTTTGTGTGCCATAAGAACCTCGCTCCAACCGGGCGCTCTGCCGGTCGCCCCTTCGGGATCGCGCCGGACAGACTGGAAAGCCTGTCCTACGTGGCGGCGTAAAGCCGCCGCTACAGGTTGATTTCGCTGACCTCGACGGCCGTGTAGTTCTGGCGGTGGCCGCGGGTGATCTTGTACTGATTGGTTTTCTTATACTTCATGACCATTTCTTTGGCGTGGCGGCCGTGCTCGACGATCTTGCCGGTGACGGTGGCGCCGGAAAGGGCCTTGCCTGCGAGCATCTTCTCGTCGTCGGTGCGGACGGCGAGAACTTCGTCAAAAGTGACCTTGCCGCCGACCTTGCCGGCGAGGGTCTCGACCTTGATGGTGTCTCCGGGGGCCACGCGATACTGCTTCCCCCCACTGCGAATGACGGCGTACATGCAGCCTCCGAATGCGAAAGACAAACGGAAATTATACGGGGAGATGGGGATGGCGTCAATCGAAACCAGAGTTAACGAGTTCAAGAGTGAAAGGGTTAGAGAGTCGAGACGAAAGCACCATGGCGGGTGCTGGAAAAGTCTTCGCCAGAGGTTCGCCGGCCAAGAGCGAGAGCAGCAAGGAAAAGATGAGGTGGTACGACTGTACCATTGAGCGAGGGCGTAAGTTCTAGTAGTTCTAGAACCAATGGAGGGGATGCGCCTTCGCGCTTCCACCGGGACTATGAACAGCAATACGCGCACAACGGCGGCGCGGACTTTTCTGCGCAGCTTGAACATTCTGCTGAAGTTTGCCCGCCTCTATGGGTTTGCGCACTTGCGCACGAACGCGCAATTCCAGACCACATGGGGAGAGCTGCAAACCACGCTGGCGATGGACAGCGGAGCGGGGTTCCTGTTGGGCGTATCCGGGCCGAAGCTGTTGCTGGATGGAGTGCCGGTGGAGGGAACGCCGGCCGAGCGGAGCTTTGCGGATCTGTTGGGCCGGGCGGGGCTGGCAAGCATTGGCTTCACTTCGCGGGTGACAACCGCGGAGTTCACCGAATTGGTGAAAGCGTTTGCGCTGGCGGGCACGAAGCAAGGAGGCCTCACGGCACAACTGAAAGAAGCGCTGGGCAATGATCCGAACGGCGGGATTCGCGTGAACGAAATCCGATTTGTGGCGGAAGACGCAGCGAACACGCGGAGCGGACTGGCCGGACAGATTGCCGCGCAGGCCCTGGCCACCGACGCCGGGCCGATGCGCGAATGGCTGAACGATCCGCAAAAGCTGCTGCAGATGATCGTGGCGGCGGAAGGCGTTGAGAGCGGCAGCGGAACAGCAGGCGCGGGAAGCACAGCAGGAAATGGACCGGGCGCGGCCGCGCACGGCCGCGGGCGCGAATCCGGCGCAGGAGCGGGCGGCGGCGTGGCGCTCGAAGAAGACGTGGCGAACCTGGTGCGGTTGCTTTCCAGCATCCATCACGCGAGCCGGCAGCCGGCCGGCAACCTTGATCCGAGCGCGCTGCAACACGAATTCACCGGGCTGCCGATGAACGCGCAAGAGATGCTGCGGCAGGCGCTGGCGAGTCTGCCCGCGGTGGCAAGTGACGGGAAAACGGACGGCGCGGCGCTGCTGAAGCTGGCCGAGCACATGGCCATCCGGTTTGCGCTCCGGCGGTTCGAACGCGGGGAAGTAAAAGTGAACGCGGTGCGGCAGATGCTGGACCGCATGGGCGGCGAAATCGAGCACCTGCGGGAAATCCTGACGGCGCACGAAGAGAAGATGAGCAAATCCGGGATTCTGGTGGAGTCGCACGCAGATATCCTGGACCGGCAGTTCTGGGCGGCGGTGCCGGAGAGCGGTAAACGAGCGGTGCTGCTCTCGACGGAGGCGTATTGCGTGCCGCCGAGAAACGTGCGGCAGTACGTGACGCAACTCGTCGATCAGGGCCGGCTGAGCGAGGCGGTGAGCATCCTGACAAACTACGCGGGCTGCGTGCAGAACCGCGACGCGGAAGCGCGGCGGCGCGCGGCCATCGGGCTGAGTGAATTGGCGGAGCTCTACGCGAAGACGGCGCAGGACCTGCTGAGCCAGGCATTACGTCTTGTGGGAGAGCAGGTGGCGGTGGAAAAAGACAAGGAATTGCAGACGTTGCTCGGCGCGGCGTTCGCGCGGTTGAGCCAGGAGGCCAGCGCGCGGCGGAACTTCGCAGCCATGCGGGAGGCGCTCGAGAGCCTGGCGCGCGTGGAAGCGCGGAAGGAATCGCTGGCGGAAAGCCTGCGGCCGCGGATCGGCGTGGAAAACCGGCTGGGCGAGTTCATGGAAGAAGCGATGCGCGGAAACTGTCCCGCGGAGCTGATGGAAGTGCTGCGGCGTGTGTCGCGGGCGGCGGCGGAACAGGCAGCGGCGCGGTTCAGCCGGTCAGAGAAGCGCGAGGAGTGCCGGCGGCTGACCGGACTGGTGCAGGGCATCGGCGCGGAAGCGGTGGCGCACCTGCGGAGGATGCTGCATGAACGTCCAGCAGCGGAAGCAGCGTCGGCGACGGGTCTGCTGAGCGTGTTGGACGTGCCGGCGCTCGAAGAAGAGTTACTCGAGCGGCTGGCGGGCTGGGACCGCGCGTACCACGATGCGGTGGTGCGGCAAATTGCGTCGGCGGGCGCGCCGGAGCGCGGGCGGCTGCTGGTGATCCTGATGGACCGCCTGGATCCGGTGGTGTGGTCGGAAGTGGTGGACGAAATCGGGATGAGCGGCGACGCAGAAACGGCGCGGGCGCTGCTGCCGCTAGCGCAAGGCGAGCACCCGGACGCGGCGGGGTCGTACATCCAGGTGAAGGCCATCGAGGCGCTGGGACGGCTGCGGTCCGGAGAGGCCGCGGGGATGCTGAGGAAGATTGTTGAGAAGCGGTGCCTGTTCCGGTGGGCGCACCCGAACGAGCTGCGCGTGGTGGCGGCGCAGGCGATGCTGAACATTGATCCGGAATGGGCGGCGAGTTATTTGCCGAAGAGCGGGCTGGGCGCGGAGGAGATGGGGCTCGCGCCGCTCGATCCGCAACCGAACGCGGCGTGGCTGCGGCAACGGCGGTACGCGCGCGTGCAACTGCCGCGGACGATGAGCGCGGTGGCCGAGACGTCACACGGCGAGTACAAGCTGGCCACGCAGCTGTTGAGCCTGGGCGGCGGATTGGCGACAGCAGAATCGCGGCTGACGCCGGGTGTGCAGGCCAGCCTGAAAATCCAGTCGGGGCTGCGGCCGCTGAAGGCGCGCGTGCTGATGCGCAAGGCCGGGCCGCAGCACATTGGATTCGAGTTCGTGGAGATGGAACTCGAAGAGCGCGCGAGGCTGCGGAAACTGCTGGCAGGGCTGGGCAAGCCGTCGTCGATTTTCAATCTGTCGCCGGTAAGGCCGAGCCCGCAGGCGGTAGCGTAAGAACAAGAATTAACCGCCGACCCCTCGGCTCCGCTCGGGACAGGTGAACGCGGATCGGCGCGGTTTCATCCCCTCAGCATAATAATTCCCAATTCAATCGTGGGTTGCGGCAGAGAGCTGCGCGGCGCGGAGCTAGGCGCGGGGGTGAGCTTTGTCGTAGACCTCCATCAACTGGCGGATGGAGGCGTGGGTGTATTTCTGCGTGGTGGAGAGCGAGGCATGGCCGAGAAGCTCCTGAATGGCGCGGAGGTCGGCGCCGTCAGCGAGAAGATGCGTGGCGAAGGCGTGGCGCAACGAGTGCGGGTGGAGGTCCCAGTTGATGTTGAAGACGTGGACGTATTTTTTCACGAGGCGGGCGACGGAGCGCGTGGTGAGGCGGCGGCCGGCGTAGTTGAGGAAGACGGCTTCGGCGTCCACGGATTTGTTGCGGCGCAATAGTTCGGTGCGAACGGGCCAGTAGGCGTCGAGCGCGGCCTGCGCCTTGCCACCGTAGGGCACGATGCGCTCCTTGCGGCCCTTGCCGCGGACGCGAAGCATTTGTTCGCGGCGGTCGAGGTCGTCGAGGTTGAGGCCGGTGAGCTCACTGACGCGCAGGCCGGAGGCGTAAAGCAGCTCGAGGATGGCGCGGTCACGCTTGAGCAGGAGACGCGTTTCGTCATCGGGGGCGCCGGGACGATGATGGCGCGGCTGCTCGGAATCTTCGGCAGACTTGGAGAGTTCGCCGCGGGCGAGGGAGTCGAGGAAGCCGTTGATTTCCTCGGCGGAGAGGACGGAAGGAATGCGCTTGGGCAACTTCGGCGTGGCGACGAGGCGCGCGGGGTTTTGCTTGAGCATGCCTTCGCGGACGCAAAATTTGAAAAAAGAGCGAATGGCGGCAAGCTTGCGAGCGATGGAGCTTTTTTCGAGGCGCTCGTCGTGGAGATGCGCGATGTACTCGCGGAGCAGGCGGTGGTCAATTTTGGCGAGCGCGGGGTTTTTGCCGGCGGTGGGCGTGAGGTAATGCCAGAACTGGTCGAGGTCGGATTCGTAGTTGCGCAGGGTGTGCGGGGAAGCGTTGCGCTCGTGCTGCAAATGCTTCAGAAATTTTTCGAGAGCATCTTTCATTCAGGGAATTAAACCACAGATGAACACAGATAGACACAGATGAAGGGAAAAGACAAAGAATTCGCCACAGAGACACAGAGAAGCACAGAGAAGAACGGAGAGAGAGCCTTCGTCCCGATGAAAACCATCGGGACTCAGGATGACAAAGACGTCACTGTGGCGGGCTCGGGGCAGGCGAGTGGCGAGAACGGTGGGCAGCTTTCAGGAGGCGGCGGCTTCGGCGGGCGCGGATTCCGGCGCGGGGACTTCGTAATCGCAGCCGTCTTTGAGGCAGGTGCGGACGGCGGGGCCGTTTTTGGAGCGTTTTTCGACGACGAATTTCGCGCCGCACTTGGGGCAAGGCTCGTGGATGGGGCGGTAGGGCGTGGTGAAGTCGCATGCGGGATATTTGTTGCAGCCGTAGAAGCGGCGCATGCGGCCTTTTTTGGACATGCGCTCGACGAGCTCGCCGGTCTCACACTTGGGGCAGGGGATGCCCAGCGTTTTTGAGCGGATGAACTTGCATTTGGGATAGGCGGTGCAGCCGGTGAATTCGCCGAAGCGGCCGTGTTTCAGGACGAGCTGCGCGCCGCACTCGGGACATTTTTCGTCGAGCAATTGGTCGGGCTGAAGCGCTTTCCTGGTGCCGTGGGCCAGGCGGCGCGTGGTTTTGCAGTCGGGATAGCCGGTGCAGGCGAGGAAGGGACCGAAGCGTCCGCGCTTGATGGTCATCTCCTTGCCGCAGTTGTCGCAGTACTCGGGGCCGGCTTCGCTTTCGACGTTTTCGCCGCCGGGTTCGGGCGCGATGTCCTGGGTGAAGTCGCATTCGGGATAACGGTCGCAGCCGAGGAAGAAGCCGTGGCGGCTGATGCGTTCGAGCAACTCGCCCTTGCCGCACTTCTCGCATTTCTTTCCGGTCTTGATGCCGGCCTTGTAGGACTCCATCTCGCCCTTGGCCTGCTCGAGGTCGAGGGCGAAGCGGTCGTAGAAATCGCGGACGGCGCGGCGCCAGGGGAGCTTGCCTTCTTCAATCTCGTCGAGTTCTTCCTCCATGCGCGCGGTGAAGCCGACGTCGAAAATGTCCTCGAAACTTTTCACCAGAAGCTCGCTGACTTTTTCGCCGAGCAGGGTGGGGCCGAGGCGGCCCTGATCCTTGGAGACGTACTCACGGTCCACGATGGTGGAGATGATCGAGGAGTACGTGGAGGGGCGGCCGATGCCTTTTTCCTCGAGCTCCTTGACCAGCGTGGCCTCGGTGTAGCGAGGAGGCGGCTCGGTGAAGTGCTGGTCGGGGCGGATGCCTTCCCGGCGGAGCGTTTCGCCTTCGGCGACGCGCGGCAGCGAGCGGCCTTCTTCCTCGGCGTCTTCTTCCAATTCTTCCTTGTCAATTTCGTAGGCGGCGAGGAAGCCGTTGAACTTAAGCACGGCGCCGGACGCGCGGAACTGGTAGTCGCCGGCGGCGATGTCAATGGTGGTCTGATCGAAGACGGCGGGGACCATCTGCGAGGCGACGAAACGCTGCCAGATGAGGCGATACAGCCTGTACATGTCGTCGTCGAGATATTTGCGCACGGATTCGGGCGTACGCGTGACGTCGGTGGGACGGATGGCTTCGTGAGCGTCCTGAGCGTCTTTTTTCGATTTGTAGAAGACGGGCTTCTCGGGAAGATAGGTTGCGCCGTAGTCGGCGCCGATGAGGTCGCGGACCTGCGCGAGGGCATCCGCGCCGACGCGCACAGAGTCGGTGCGCATGTAGGTGATCAAAGCGACTGCGCCTTCGTCGCCCAGCTCGACGCCTTCGTAGAGGCGCTGGGCGAGCATCATGGTGCGCTTGGTGGTGAAGCGCAGCTTGTTGAAACCGGCCTGCTGGAGCTTGGAAGTGGTGAAGGGCGGCGCGGGGTAGCGGCGTTTTTCCTTCTGGGTGACGCCGGAGACGAGCCAGCGGGCGGGATCGAGCTCGGCGAGAACGCGCTGCGCCGCGGCCTCGTTGGGAATATCGAGGTCTTCGCCCTTGTACTTCCAGAGTTTGGCTTCGAAGACGGGCGGCTCGGCGGCGGCGAGCTGCACGTGGATGGTCCAGTATTCGCGCTTCTGAAAGGCGCGGATCTCGCGCTCGCGCTCGACGATGAGGCGCAGGGCGACGGTCTGGACACGGCCGGCGGAAAGGCCGCGGCGGACCTTGTCCCAGAGCAGCGGAGAGATCTTGTAGCCGACAATGCGGTCGAGGACGCGGCGGGCTTGCTGGGCGTCCACGAGGTTGGTGTCCACCTGGGCGGGCTTGTCGAAGGCGGCCTTGATGGCTTTGGCGGTGATCTCGTTGAACATCACGCGGAAAATCTTCTTGCGCTCGGTTTTGTTGCGGCCGAGC
>JACQDE010000068.1 GCA_016201285.1 Acidobacteriota bacterium
CCCCGCCAAACTTACTGTGAGGGGATCAATGGTCCGGGCATCGAAGGATGGGCTGCTAAAGATGGCAACGGGGACGGTTCCGCCCGAGCCGAGGTTTATCGAATTGGGGAAGCTATCTGGTTTGATGTCGATTTCAACTCTCATAACGCAAGGGTCGGTACTCGGGATGCCCCACACCCAGGTGTCGTCGGCGAAAGAACCAGTGAAGCCACCGAAGAGTACAATCTCCGCGCACGCTTCATCGAAGGCCAAAGTGTGCCCAGTTCTGCCCGAGGGACTGCTCGCCGGGAACATTTGGGTCCAATTGGCCCCATCCCACACCCAGGTGTCGTCAAGAAGCGGATCGTGTCCGCCGAAGAGCACAACCTGATGCCGGGCGGCATCGTAAGCCATGCCATTTACGGCGGTCTTACTCGAAGTTGGGTGCTCTCCGCACCAGTGGGAGCGAAGCGCTCCGCTACGGTAACGGACAGCCCGAGCCAGCCCCGCAATCCACGAGGTAGCCGGAGATTGCGCCAGTTACGTCGGCGTCTCCTCCCGTGGAACTGGGCCGCGCTGCCCTTACGCGAACAGTAGTCCCGGGGTCTGCGTAGAGCCGTACAGAGTGTGTTACCCCGAGACGGTCGGACGTCCCGAAAGTCCCCTGTGGATCGACGGTCAAGAAGTGATCCACGCCGACGCCGCCTTGTGTCGTAGTGATGCGCACTACCGCTTTTTGTCCTATCGGAAGTTCCACCCTTGCCGAAACGGTCTCAATCACCAGTAGGTTAGTGCTGGGGACGCTGAAAGTGAAGGCGCAAATGTCATCGATACCAGAAGACATATGGCAACCGTTTACGGCCTGGAATGGATGGCGTCCAGGGTTGTCCACGTCACGCACTAGAACAGGACTGCTTGCTGAGTTCGTAACGCCGACACTGCCGGTGACCGGCAGCGGGGTGTTCGCTACCGTGACGGCAGGGCCGCCCGGAGCGTGAGGGTTCTGCGCACCGGCCGGGCCGCTGGTCACAAAGCTTAAAACGGCGGTGAGGATTCCAAAACCCAAGGCCAGTAAAAGAACTTTCCCGAACTGCTTCTTCATTTTCGTTCTCCTTTTTGCGGATGACTAGTCCCAGCCGAAACCTTTGGTTATTTCTGTTGCCCAGAGATGGCCCACGCCTGCACGAAAGCGCTTCGGACACGGGCATCATCAGCTTCAGTCTTGCATTGCCCATACACTTGGACTAGGCTCTTGTAAACTGGCAAGACCCGGCAAGGACCGACAAGAGCTGGCAATTACCGGAAACGCAGGTTGCACGTCCCCGAAAAGCGGGCATTCGTGATGGCTGGTTCCTCGTCCGACAATCGCCTGGACTCGTGGAAAGAAATCGCCGCCTACCTGCGGTGTGACGAGCGCACCGCCATGCGCTGGCAGGACGAGGGTCTTCCGGTTCATCACGTGGGTGGCCGGGGGCGAGGTAGGGTGTTCGCCTATAATCAGGAGATAGACGCCTGGCTGGCAGGCGCGAAACCTGTCGGACCAAGTTCCGCGACGCACCAGGAAAGCGTGGCGGCACCGTCGTTAGGCTGGCTGGCGCGCATTCCACGCATTGTGCAATCCGGTATCCTTGCGGCGCTTGCGATTGGCCTCTATGCCTCCGTGGCGTTCATTTGGAAGGCAACAACGGCCGGGCCGCTAGCCAGCGTTACGCTGCGCGACAATAAGTTCGTTGGTGTGAGCAAGAATGGCAAAACGCTGTGGACATACTCGCTTCCGGCGGACCTTGCCGAATCGCCACCGACCCGGCCGCCAGCGATCGCATACATCGGCGACCTCCAAGCCAGCGGTGGGCGACAGACGCTGGTGAGCGTGCCCATGCCCGGAGGCCTCCGGTCCGAAATGCTGGCAAACGAGCGCGAGCTCTACTTTTTTACCGAGACGGGCCGATTGTTGTGGCATTTTCAGCCCAAGGAAATTCTCACTTTTGGTTCTGGGGATTATGGTCCGCCCTGGCCCATCCGCGTTTGGCTGGTCTATCGCGCCGCAGCTCAGACGCGCATCGCACTCGTCGTACACCACAATGTGTGGTGGCCTTCCATGCTCCATCTGCTCGATGGGCAAGGCCACGAGCTGGGACGCTTCGTGAACTCGGGCAACATTTTCGCGCTCGCCTTCATGGATACGACTGCTGGCCCACGCCTATTGGCCGGGGGCGTACGGAATCACGAAGATGAAGTTTCCGGGATGCTCGCCGTGCTGGACGGAAATCTTATATCCGGCGGCTCCCCCGAGCAGCCAGGATCGGGATTCGAGTGCAAATCGTGCCCGGCCGGCCGGCCCTTGCGCTACCTCGTCTTTCCGCGTTCCGAGCTAAACAGGCTCGACCCCAACGGATACAACCCTGTGATACTCATCTCGCTATACGAAGAAGGCGTCAAGGTGCGGTCTGCCGAAGCCGAAGTGCGTGACGGGGAACGGAAAACCGTGGCAGACGGCATCTTTGAGTTCTCGCGAGATTTTCGATTGCAGCGTGCGAGTTACAGCGACGGTTATCGGGAATTGCACAAGCGCTGGGAACGAGAAGGAAGAATCAGCCACTCTTGGGAGAAATGCCCCGACCGCTTTGGCCCCCGGCTGATTCGCTCCTGGGACCCCCAGCACGGCTGGATCGAAATCCACCCAAACGCCGGTCGCAGATAATTGCTGCTCCCACCATATGCGGGCTTTGGCATAATGAGCCACCTCTACATTTTGCGTGCCGTGTGCAATGCTACGATTCCGGCGGTCCACAGTATAAAGCGCGCGTCCACGAACCCGCACCGCGTCATCAGCGCGGCCAGCTCCTCCGCCGACGGAAATTTCAATACCGATGCGGGCAGATACGAATACGCCGCATTACTTCCAGAGATCACGCCTCCGATTCGCGGGAGAATGTGCCGGAAATAGAATCGATAGAGTGGGCGGATGAGCAGGGGCCTCGGCTCGGAAAACTCCAGAATGCCCACTTCCCCGTCCGGCCTCAGCACCCGAACAATCTCTCGCAACCCCGCCTCATAGTTCGCAAGATTGCGGAATCCAAACGCCGCGGTCACCAGATCGAAGCTCGCCTCCGGGAACGGCAGCTTCAGCGCGTCGGCCTCGACGTACTCAATTCCTTGTTCGCCCGGCGACTTTTCCCGCGCTAGGCGGAGCATGGGATGTGCAAAATCGCTCCCGTAAATTCGCGCCCGTTCCCGGCCACCCTCCTTCCCTGCTTCTCTCTTCAGCGCAATCGCCAGGTCGCCCGTGCCGCAGCACAGGTCCAGCGCCCGCGCGTCGGCCCGCGCAAGAATATGCCCGAAGTGCCGCGCGGTGCGTTTGCGCCAAAGTTTATCCAGGTTGAGTGAGAGGATGTGGTTGAGAAGGTCGTAGCGCGGCGCAATCCGCGAAAACATTTCCCGGACAAACCGCCCGGCTTCGCGTTCGTCGCGAATCCCTTCCGGCTGCGTGCCCGGGACCGGCTCTCGCTTTGGTGTGCTCGGCGGCAGCGTCTACGACTCCCACATCCAGTTCAGAACACTGGCCACCATCTCTTCCGGCACATCCTCCGCCGTTTCCACCGCGCCGATCCTCCGAGCCACCACCACGCGCAGCCGCCCGCCCCGCGCTTTTTTGTCCCCGCGCATCAGTTCTACCATCCGCTCCGGCTTCACCGCCGGCAGCTTCGGCAGCGGCCCCACGCGCCGCACAAGCTGCGCAATCCGCGTCTCTTCCGCCGGCGCCAGCAGCTTCATCTGCACCGACAGCCGCGCCGCGGCGATCATTCCCCAGCCAACGGCCTCCCCATGCAGGAACTTCCGGTAGCGCGTCGCGGCCTCCAGCGCGTGCCCGAAGGTGTGTCCGAAGTTGAGAATCTCGCGCAGCCCGCTCTCACGTTCGTCCGCGCTCACCACTTCCGCTTTCGCGCGGATGCACCGCTCGAGCGCCCAGCCCAGCGCCGCCGGCTCCTGCCGCAGCACCTCTCCCATGCGCCGCTCGAAAAACCGGAACAGCATCTCATCGCCGATCACTCCGTACTTAACCGCCTCGTACAAACCTGCGCGGTACTGCCGCGGCGGCAGCGTTTTGAGCAGTTGCGGGTCCGTGATCACCAGCCGGGGCTGATGAAACGCGCCCACAAGGTTTTTTCCTTCCGGCAGGTTGACGCCCGTCTTGCCCCCGATCGAGCTGTCTATCTGCGCCAGCAGCGTCGAAGGAACCTGCACGATGCGGATGCCGCGCGCGTACGACGCCGCAACGAATCCCGCCACGTCGCCCACCACGCCGCCGCCCAGCGCCACAATCACCGACTGCCGGTCCGCCCGCGCCCGCGCCAGTTCCCGGCACAACCGCTCCACCGTCGCGAGCGTCTTCGCGCTCTCCCGGTCGTCAAAGAGAATCGCTTGCGCGCCATGAACACGCCGCAGGCTCTTTTCCAGCGCCCGCCCCCACCGCCGCCACACGGGCGGCGACGAAAGCAGGAACACTCCGCTGACCGGCTCCAGCGTCTCCAGCAGCGCGCCCGCGCGCGCCAGCACGCCGCGCCAGCAGACGACCGCGTAGGGACCCGGTGGCGTATTAACAGTGAATTGTTTCACGGCCTTGCGAATCCGAGAATGTAACACAAAATCTTCCCGCTTCGGACCTGCACTCACTTCGTGGCTGCGTCGCCCCTTCTTGCGCTCATCCCTCCGCTCGACGCCGCGCTCCAGGGTTCGTGCTACCATACCCCCATCGCTTCTGTGCGCAACGATGAAACCCGGTGACCCCATTCAGGTTGACTTCGCCATCGTCGGCTGCGGCATCGCCGGCCTCCGCGCTGCGGTCGAAGTCGCTCAGCACGGTACCGTCCTGGTCCTCGCCAAATCCGAACTCAGCGAAACAGCCACCGAATGGGCCCAGGGCGGCATCGCCGCCGTTCTTTCCGACGAAGACGAAATCAGCCTCCACGAGCAGGACACCATCGCCGCCGGCGACGGTCTCTGCAACCCCGAAGCCGTCAAAGTCCTCGTCGAAGAAGGCCCGCGTTACATCCAGCAACTCATCGAGTGGGGCACGCAGTTTGACCGCGCCGGCACCAGGCTCGCCTTCACCCGAGAAGGCGCCCACAGCCGTTCCCGCGTGCTGCACGCCCACGGCGATTCCACCGGCCGCGAAATCAGCCGCGCCCTGATGGCTCGCGCAAACGCCTTGCCCGGTATCTCCTTCCGTGCTTATGCTCTCACCACCGAGCTTCTTCTCGACCGCGGCCGCGTCTCCGGATTGCGCTTCCTCGACGAATCCTCCGGCGCCACGCAGGACGTTCGCGCTGGCGCTGTGCTCCTCGCCACCGGCGGTCTTGGCCACGTCTATCGCGAAACCACCAATCCCGCCGTGGCCACCGGCGACGGCATGGCCATCGCCTACGACGCCGGCGCTGTCCTCACCGACCTCGAGTTCGTCCAGTTCCATCCCACCGCCCTCTGCGTGAAGGGCGCGCCTCGCTTCCTTCTCTCCGAAGCGTTGCGCGGCGAAGGCGGCATTCTTCGCAACGCCGACCTGCACCGCTTCATGAAGCACTATCACGAAGCCGGCGAGCTCGCCCCGCGCGACATCGTCGCCCGCGCCATTGTCGCCGAGATGCACAAGACTGGCGCCGAGTTCGTTTATCTCGACATGACCGGCCTCGACGCCGACTACGTCAGGAAACGTTTTCCGCGCATCCACGCCACCTGCCAGACCTTTGGCCTCGACATCGCCACCGACCTCATCCCCGTGCGTCCCGCCGCTCACTACGCCATGGGCGGCGTCATGACCGATCTTCTCGGCCGCACCACCCTCCCCGGCCTCTACGCCGCCGGTGAAACCGCCGGCACCGGCGTCCACGGCGCCAATCGTCTGGCCAGCAATTCCCTTCTCGAAGGACTCGTCTTCGGCGCCCGCGCCGGCATCGCCATGGCCGGCGAAGTTCACCCGGAAAACAAGCAAACCGCCGCTGCCTGCGCCTCATCGCACGGCCACAAGCGACCGAAAGTCAACCTGCATCGCGACAACCCGGGCCACAGCAAGCACGGCAACAACCCCGGTCATGGACATCCGCCGTCTCCCGCAGCTTCGGGACCGCCCCCTGGCCCTTTCGATCAGATTCGGAATATTTTGTGGCGTGAGGTAGGAATCATTCGCAGCGGCCGGGACCTCAACCGCGCCCTCGAACAGCTTCGCGCCCTCGACGTTGAACGCCCCGGCAAGCTTGGCCGCGCCGAATGCGAGCTCCACAACGTCTGGACCCTTGCTCAGCTCATCACTCGCTGCGCCCTCGCCCGCGAGGAAAGCCGTGGCAGCCACTACCGCTCCGATTTCCCTTTCCCCGACGACGAGAAATTCCGCAAGCACTCTCTCATCTCGCGCGACTCCAAAGTCGCATTCGAGTAGTTCCCGCTGCTGCCTCTCTTGCGTTGTCAGGGATTCGTTGAGCGTTTCTTGGAGAACGGGTTCGAGGCATCGCTGGGGGACGCGGTTCGGCCCAAGGCCTCGCGCACTTTCCGCGTCAGCGCCTCGCGGCTGAACGGCTTGAAGAGCACCGCGCCTTCCTTCCGGAGTGCCGCATGTTGGCCGATGGCCTCGTGGGTGTAGCCGGACATGAACAGCACCGCCAGCTCCGGGCGAATCCCCAGCAGCTCCCGCGCCAGCTCCGGACCGCTCTTTTCCGGCATCACCACGTCGCTCAGCAGCAGATCAATCCGTCCCGCATGGTGCCGCGCCAGGGCGACCGCTTCGGAGGGCGTCGCCGCTACCAGCACGGTGTACCCGCTCCGTTCCAGCAGCTCGCACGCTACCGAGCGGATCGGGTGTTCGTCCTCCACAATAAGAATCGTGCCGCTCCCGCGCCCCTCCGCGGCCGGCTCTTGTGTCGCCTCTGCTTCCTCGCTTAACCGTGCGGCGCAGGGCAGGAACATGCGGAATGTCGCGCCCTGTCCCGGTGCGCTCTCCACCGCGATGTACCCGCCGCTCTGTTGCATGAATCCGTACACCATGGACAGCCCCAGGCCCGTCCCTTTCCCTTCGCCCTTTGTGGTGAAAAACGGTTCGAAGATGCGAGCCTGTGTTTTCGCATCGATCCCGTGCCCCGTGTCGCTCACCTCGAGCAACACGTACCGTCCGGCGGGCGCGCCGCCCAGCCCGCTCTTTCCCTCCGTTGCCAGCTCCACGTTCGATGTTCGGATCCACAGCCGTCCGCCCCCCAGCATGGCGTCTTGGGCGTTCACTGCCAGGTTCAGCAGCACCTGTTCGATTTGCCCGGCATCCACCTTCACCAGCCACAGTTTTTCACCCCGCACCACTTCGAGGTGGATGTTTTCCCCGATCAGCCGGCGCAACATGGACTCGAGGTCCGCCAGAACATCGTTCACATCGAGCACGCGCGGAGCGAGCACCTGCTTGCGGCTGAAGGCGAGGAGTTGCCTCGTCAGGCCGGCCGCCCGCTCCCCGGCACGCAGCGCCTCCTGCACATGCCGCCGGTGGGGATCGTCCCCGGGGAGCCGGTCCAGCAGCAACTCGCACTGCCCGTTAATGATCGTCAGCAGGTTGTTGAAGTCGTGCGCCACACCGCCCGCCAGCCGCCCCACCGCCTTCATCTTCTGCGCCTGCCGGAATTCCTCCTCGCTCTTTCGCAGGGCTTCCGCGGTGCGCCTGCTCTCGGTGATGTCGTTGAACGTGGCCAGCACCGCGTAAGGTCCCGCCAAGCCGGCCTGATAAAGCGGCTGGCAGTTGACCGACACCCAGATGGGGTTGCTGTCCGCGCGTTTCAGCCCGATCACCGTCCCGCTGTTTGGCTGCCTGCTCTGCAACGCCTTTAGCGCCGGGAATTCCTTCCACGGAAACGGCGTGCCATCTTCGCGCTGGGCGGTGCGGCACAAATCGGCGAACGATCGGAACATCATTTCCTTTTCCCTGCTCCCGAACATCTCCGCCGCGCTGCCGTTGCACGCGCGCACTATACCCAGCGCGTCGATCAGCACGATCCCCTCGCGCATCGCCGACACCACAACGCCGTACCTTTCCTCGCTTTCCCGCAGCGCGCGGTCCATGGAACTGACGCGGGCAATACTTTGCCGGATGAGAATGAAGAGGAGCGCGGACGTCACCAATACGGCGAACACGTCTTTCGCCGTCTGCAAGGGAACGAACCAGGAGGGAAAGGCCAGCCGGAAGACCCCGGTAAGCCATTGATCCGCAAGGAGAATCCACAGGGCAGCAATAACCGCGTAAATCAGCGTGATCCGCAAGGCGCTGCGGGACCCCGCGGAACCACGAGACGATGGCGCCGGGGCAGCCAAGGACACCCTCCCGTGTCAAACGTGCAGGACAAACCCCGCTGTCCACCGATGACAATGGCGCCTCACTCCGCAAATGCGGCGAGGAAGGGGGGCGTCTCCGTGACAGAGGGTGAAGTTAGAGTATACATGAAGGTTTCGCTCCAGTGTCAAGGCTTTCATTCCGGCGGTTAATTCTGACAGGCCAACCGGTCGCCCGCAGGGCCGTTCTAGCGTACTTTTTTCTCGAGTTCCTTGACGGTTTCCAGAACGACGTGCCCGACCACACCCAGGCTCCGCGCGCTCACCTTGTCGAGCGTATCGCCTGTCGTGTGCCACGGGGGATAGTCGAAGTCAATCAAGTCCACCGCCGGAAGCCCGCGCCGCAGAAACGGGATGTGGTCATCTTCGATGGACTGCGTTCCAGAGAGGAAGTGCTTCTCGTAGCCCAGGCGCTTCGCGGTGCTCCAGACCAGTTCGGTCAGCCAGCCGGTGGAGTTCGACTCGCGCCGCAACCCCAGGTCGCGGTCGCCGATCATGTCCGCCAGCACGACTGCCTTCACTCGTTTCAATTCGCTGCCCAGCGCCAGCCGCGCCGCCATCTGCCGGCTGCCGTAGGTGCTGTCCGCGTCGCTCCATTCCACCAGGGCCTCTTCTCCGTCCAGAAACGCGATCCAGACGCTCGCTCCGGTCTTTTTCCCGCACAGTTGCCGCGCCATCTCCAGCATCAGCCCGGTGGACGACCCGCCGTCATTGGCGCCCACAAAGTTCGCCAATCGTTTCGTGTCGTAGTGCGTCAGCAGCAGCACCACGTTCGCGCTCGCGCCGGCGATCTTCGCCACGATATTCTTCATCGGCAGCCGTCCGGCCGGCGTGGATGCTTCGAAATTGTCTTCCTCGATATTGCAACTGAACGATTGCAGTTGGGCACGGATGTACTCCTGCGCCTGGCGGATGCCCGCCGACCCGGACGGCCGCGGCCCGATGGCCACCAGCTTTTCCACGTGCATGAGCGCTCTGGCCCCGTCGAATCCGCCCGTGGACTCCGCAGGCAGCGCGTCCATCGGCACTGGCGCCGCAGCGGCCCTCTGCTCCGCCGGTGCCGGTGCCGCTCGTTCGGCATCAGTAGCACATCCCACCCCGATGATGCACACCAGAACAAGCCGGAAAACTGCCGCCCCATTGACTTGTTTCATCGCAGCAGCCGCCACCAGCCGAAATGCTGTCCCGCCCACAGCAGCGCCGCCGCCCCGGCCCCCAGCACGCTGATCGCGATCACCACCGTCCCTGCCCCGGCGCCCGCGGACGCTTCTCCCGCCTCTGCCTGTCGCTTCCGCACCACCAGCGCGGACACCCCAATGCTCAACACATACAGCGCCAGCATCGGCGCCATAAAGATCACCATCGTCAGAATGTCCGTGGTGGGCGTGACCACCGCCGCCAGGATGGCGATCACCAGCACCGCGTACCGGAAGTTGTTCCACAGGAACGCCGGCGTCACGATCCGGAACAGCGTCAGAAAAAACACCAGGATGGGAAGCTGGAACACCACTCCCAGACCCAGCAGGATTACCAGGATCATGTCGAAGTAGTCGTTGATGCTGATCATCGCCGTGAACGGCCCCGGGATGCTCACCAGGAAACTCAGCGTCATCGGCAGCAGGACGAAGTAGCCGAACGCCGTCCCCGCCAGAAACAGAAAAATGGACGACAGCATAAACGTCAGCACCGACCGCCGCTCGTGCCGGTAGAGCCCCGGCGCCAGGAACAGCCACACCTGGTGCAGCACAAACGGCGAGGCCAGCACAAACCCCAGGTACAGTCCGACGGTGATGTACAACTGGATGGGCCCCAGTGGGCTGGTATAGATCAGCTTATCGGCCAGTTTGGCCTCGCGGAGTGCTGCCTGCATCGGCTTTGCCAGGATCAGGAACGCATCGTCGGCAAAGTACAGACCGACGCACAGCCCTCCGCCAATGGCGATTACCGAATAGAGGATTCGCTGGCGCAGTTCAACCAAGTGGTCGAAGAAGGACATCTTCGATGTGGGGTCTTCGTTGTCGTTGGCTGGCACGCGCGTCTCAGGCTGGCTTGGCGTTGCCATCAGGGGGCGTCTCGTTGTAACTCGGGAGTTCCTTGGCGGGCGCGATGGATCCGCTGCCGGCCTCCGCCGGCACGGCGCTTTCGCCGGAGTCCGCCTGGGCCGGCTCCGGCGCCCGGCGTTCCGCTTCCTTGACGTCCTGCTCCAGGTTGCGCATCTCGTCCTCGACCGTCGCGCGCAGCTCGTTCGAGGCCCGACGGAACTCCGCCAGCGCCTTGCCTAGGTTGCGTCCAAGTTCCGGCAGCTTGCGCGGCCCGAAAATCAGCAGCGCCAGCAAAAAAATGAAAATCATCTCCGGGACGCCGAGTGAGCCCACAAAACCCCCTCTCATCGGCATCATAGAAGACGCATCGGCGAGTGTCAAACCGGGGTGGCTGTGTTATTCTTGTTCAGCGAGTGGGGAAAAGTGAGGACCTGATGAACGCCAATGGGCGCGGTGTGTTTCTGGTCGCCGGCATTCTCCTTGTCTCCGCCGTTTTAGGCGGCATGTACGGCCCGTCCGTCCGCGCCACCGCTGCCGGCGCCAGCGACGCTCAGGAGTCCATCCGCAATTTTTCCCGCGTCCTCGCCATCGTCCAGCAGAACTACGCCGAGCCCGTGGATCTGGACAAGGCCATCTACAACGGCGCTATCCCCGGCATGTTGCGCGGCCTCGATCCACACTCCAACTTCTTCGACCAGCGCCAGTTCGCTCTGCTCCGCGAAGATCAGCACGGCAAATACTACGGCGTGGGCATGCAGGTCGGCCCGCGCGACGGCCGCACCGTCGTCATGGCCCCCTTCGTCGGCTCGCCCGCCTATAAGGCTGGCATCCGTCCCGGCGACGTCATTCTCAAGGTGGACGACAAGGCCACCGACGGCCTCACCACCACCGAAGTCGCCGACTTGCTCAAGGGACCCAAGGGCACGGTTGTCAAAATCACCATCGGCCGCGAAGGCGCTGAGAAGTCTCTCGAGTTCGTCGTCACCCGCGATGAAATCCCGCGCCATGCCGTGGATAACGTCCTCATGGTCCAGCCGGGCATCGGCTATGTTCGCCTCACCGGCTTCAACGAAGTCACCAGCCGCGAGCTCACGGACGCTCTGCAACAGCTCAACGTCGCAACCCTGAAAGGTCTCCTCCTGGACCTGCGCACCAACCCCGGCGGCCTGCTCAATGAAGGGGTCGCGGTTGCCGACATGTTTCTCGACAAAAATCAGCTCATCGTCTCGCATCGCGGCCGTGCCTCGCAGGAGCGCCGCTATCACGCTGTCCGCGGCAATCAGGGTGTGGATGTGCCGCTCGTCGTCCTCATGGGTCCCTTTAGCGCTTCCGCCTCTGAAATCGTCGCCGGCGCCATCCAGGACCACGACCGCGGCCTCATCGTCGGCGAAAACAGCTTCGGCAAGGGCCTCGTGCAGACCGTCTTCCAGCTCAACGAGAACACCGGCCTGGCGCTCACCACCGCGCGCTACTACACGCCCAGCGGCCGCCTCATCCAGCGCGACTACAAGGCCGTCTCGCTCTACGACTATCACTACAACCGCAAGAAGAACGCGCACGACTCTGCGGAAGTGAAGCTCACCGACAGCGGTCGCCAGGTGCTCGGCGGCGGTGGCATCGCGCCTGACGTGCTCGTGTCCGTTCCGAAGAACAATCGCTTCCAGGAACTCCTGCTGCGCCGCGATGTCTTCTACCCCTTTGAAGTGGGTGTCGGCGGATTCGCCCGCTACTTCCTCGCGCAAAACCATCAGGTCGCCCGCGACTTCACCGCAGGCGAGCAGGTCATCCAGGAACTCCGTCGCTACCTCGACAAACAAAGCATCAGCTTCACCGAGGCCGATTTGCAGGAAAACCTGCACTGGATCCAGCGCAAGATCAAGCGCGAACTCTTCGTTTCCACCTTTGGCCTCACCGAAGGCTTCAAGGTCGCCCTCGAAGACGATCTCCAGGTCCAGAAGGCCATCGAAGTGCTCCCCCAGGCCCGCGCCCTCTACGAAAACGCCAAGAAAGTTATCGCCCAGCGCGCCGGCGGCTCCAGTGTACGGCAGTAACTCAGATTAACGAACCGGCTTTCGGCACCGGCTCTTTCAGTGCTAAAATATTTTCGTTCGCTGTTTCTGTCGTTTTATGTCTGTGGGCGGCTAGCTCAGTTGGGAGAGCGTCGCGTTCGCAACGCGAAGGTCGGGGGTTCGAATCCCCTGCCGTCCACCATCCTTCCCTTTTTTCTCTGCGCCCTCTGCGTCCCTCTGTGAACTCCGCGTTCATGTTTTGCCTTTCCCCTCTTTCACTTTCTTCCCAGTCAGGGACGAAGCCTTCCCGCCTCGCTTGATTACAGAAAACACGGTCCCCAAGAACTTCAGGGCGAGCCATGGGCCCGCTCGTTTGCGTTGGCTGCTCGAAGAGGTTGCCGCTGCCTTCGTCCCGCACTGCACCGCCACGTCCCCGCTTCACGGATCGCTTGTGCGGCCCATCGGCAAGGGATAGTTGCCTGTCGGACGGTGATCCAGTACCCTCAACGATGGTCGCCTACCTCCTCTACGAGGGCCTGAACAACATGAAAACAGCCAAGAGATCCCAGCCCGGTTCTGGAAAAGTGATTCGTTGCCGCGTAGGACCTCGCCCCAAGGATGACGACTCCTACTTTGAACAAATGACGAAAGTAATTTTTCGCTCCGGCTTGAACTGGGATGTGATTGAGAACAAATGGGGCAACTTTCACAAAGCCTTCGCCGGATTTTCTGTCGCCACGGTTGCCAGGTTCAATGAATCCGATGTCGATCGCCTCTTGGAAGACCGGGGGATCGTCCGGAATCGTCGCAAGGTGCGCGCGACCATCGAGAATGCGCAGGTGTTCCTTTCGATACGCAAGGAGCACGGTTCGTTCGCGCGCTACTTGAGGGAAATACGTCGAGACGGTGAGGCTGCGCTTTGCCGCGCCATCACCGAACGGTTTTCTTTCTTGGGAGGGTCAACCGTCGTCTTCTTCCTTCGCACCGTGGGAGAGGAAATGCCGGAAACGATTCGCCAATGGGAAGCGGAAACCGATGAGTCCCGCCGCAAAAGGGCTTGAAGGCTGGAATCGAGATCCTGTTCCTGCCTGAGTGTCTCGACTTTGCGTTTGGACGCGGTTCGGGATAGAGAACCCCATCGCAGGAGGAAGGAACTGGGAGCGTTGTCCTGCCTCAGCACGGGACTGAGATATCCCGGCAGTCCCGGCACAGATAGTTGAAGTTCGGATTCGTCAGCGTCCACTCCGTCCGGCACTCGGCGCACGTCTCTTCCGACCGCCGCTCGCAATCGGCGCAGAGCTCGTCGCCCGCCAGCGGCGTCTCGCACATAAACTCCCCGAACGGCACGAGCGCATGGCAGCGGCTGCACTCCACCGCCGCGAGGATAGACGTGTGCACGTGCGTACCTTCCGCCGCCGTCCCGAGGCCTCGGGACTCCACCAGCCGCTTCACCCGCTCGGCGATGTGCTCCGCGGTCAGCCCGAAGTGCTGCACCAGCTCCCACGGCTTGCCCGACACCCCGAAGCGATCGCGCACCCCGATCATGTCGAACAGCAGCGGGTGTTCGTGCGCGCCGCGGTGTTTGAGGATCGCCCCGGCGATAATGTTCCCGAACCCGCCCACCTGGTGCTCCTCGGCGGTGACGATGCACTGTGTTTCCGCCGCGGCTTGCAGCAACGCCGCCACGTCCAGCGGCTTCACCGTGTGCACGTTCACCACCCGCACCTCGATCCCGAGGTCTTCCTTCAGAATCCACGCGGCCCGCATCGCTTCCGGCACCATCGGTCCGCACGCGACGATGGCCGCGTCTTCGTTCTCGCCGGTGTATTCGCTCGCCAGAACCGTCTCGAACGCATCAATGAACTTCGCCTGCTCCCCGCGGTAACGGATTACATTGGCGGCGCCGAACTGGTACGGCGTCTCCTTCTTCGTCACGATCGGCGTGGCCTCGCGCGCAAACCGCACGTACGCCGGCCCGACCAGCTCCAATAGCGCGTGCTTCGTCGCCTTTTCCGTCTCCAGCGAATCACACGGCACATAGACGTGCATGTTCGGCAGAATGCTCATCAGCGAGATTTCTTCCAGTGACTGGTGCGTCGCCCCGTCCGGTCCCACGGAAATCCCCCCGTGCGCACCCGCAATCTTTACGTTCAGGTTCGAGTAGCAGATCGTCGTGCGGATCTGGTCCCACGCCCGCCCCGACGCGAACACGCCGTACGTCCCCGTCACCGGGATCAGCCCTTCCTTGGACAGCCCCGCCGCCACGCTCATCATGTTCTGCTCGGCGATCCCCACGCTAAAGACGCGGTTCATCCGCTCCGGATGTTTCGCTTCGAAATCGGTGATGCGGATCGAACTCGAGATATCCGCGTGGATCGTCACCACACGCGGGTCCTCCCCAGCGCTCTCGAGGCCTCGCCCGAACCCCATGCGCGTCGGGTCCATCTCCACTTTCATGTTCGGCAGCGCGTTCCACCATCGGTCCTGCTGGAACGACGGGATTGCCGCCTTCGTATCCTTCGCCACCTTCTTCGCGTTCTCCGCGGCGCGCGCCACCAGCACGTCCACGCGGGCCCGCGGCACGTCCGCCGTTAGCAGCTCGGGGATGGCTTTCTCAAACTGTTCCTTGTTGGGCGCCACGCCGTGCCAGCCCGCTTCGTTCTCCATGAACGACACGCCCTTGCCCTTCACCGTCCGCGCAATCAGCACCGTCGGCTTGCCCTTCGCTGCCGCCGCCTTCTCGAACCCCTCCACAATTTGCTCCATATTGTGTCCGTCGAGCTCGATCACGTTCCAGCCGAACGCCGCGTATTTCGCTGCCAGTGGCTCCACGTTCATCACTTCCTTCACCCGGCCGTCAATCTGCAACTGATTCTGGTCAATGATCCCACACAGGTTGTCGAGCTGGTAGTGCCCGCCGGCCATCGCCGCTTCCCAGATGCTCCCCTCTTGCTGCTCGCCATCGCCCAGGATGCAGTACACCCGGTACGCCTTCCCCAACAGCTTCGCCGCCAGTGCGTTCCCCACAGCGATGCCCAGCCCCTGTCCCAGCGATCCGCTGGATACCTCCACGCCCGGCACCTTCAGCCGGTTGGGGTGGCCTTCGAAGCCCGAGCCGAGCTGCCGCAGCAGCACGGTATCTTCGAGCGGGTAGTACCCGGCTTTGCCCAACGCCACATAGAGTGCCGGCGCCTTGTGCCCCGCCGACCAGTACACCCGGTCCCGCTCCGGCCAGTTCGGATCGGCCGGGTCGTGGTTCAGCACGCGCAGGTAGAGCGCCGCGGCGAGGTCCATGATCGAAAGCGTGCCGCCAGGGTGCCCCGAGCCAGCCGCGAAAATGTCCACCAGATCAATGGCGCGCATCTCTGCCGCCGCGCGCTGCAATTCGTCCAGGCTCCGTCGTGGACCGCGTTCTTCCCGGGTGGAGGTCATGGCAGTAGGCTCCTTGAGTGGAATTGCTTGCAGGTCCCGCACTTGGCCGGGAACCCGGCCGGGCGGGAGCACGCAGTTCGTGCGGAGATTGGCGCTGGCCCAGACGCCTGTCCAAGCTCCCGCAGAATGCGGCATCGCCGCACATGCGTGGCCATAAGTGCTTGTTTCGCCATTAGATAGTCAGGAGTGAACACTCTAGATTCCGGCTCCCAACCACTTTCCTCAGCGTCCAAATAGACTTCATCTACACGCACAACAACACATTCAAAGCAAGAACGGGGCCAGAACTCTCGTCTGCCTCTGTACTTATCCGCGGCGGCTGTGTACACTCCCGCACTCTTTGATCGCTCACCGGAGGCACCCTGCGCAAAATGACACTGACCCTTCTTATTGCGTTCGCCTTGGGGCTTACTGCGTCTCAGGGCGCACCCCAGCTTCAGTTCGAACCTGTCCTTCAGCCATTGATCGAAGCTCGCCTGAAGTCCTTTGCCCGTTCCAATGAACAGCGCGCCCAGGTCATGAAAAAGCTGTTCGTTGAGTCCGGCTGTACTGGCGACAAACTTACCGAGCAGCCGGTTCCACACCTGGACCAACCGAACCTGATCTGTGTGCTGCCCGGCGCCGACGGCGCGGTTGTCCTCGTCGGCGCCCATTTCGACATAGTTCAGAAAGGCGACGGCGTGGTGGACAACTGGAGCGGCGCTGCGCTGCTGCCCAGCCTGTACCAAAGCCTGAGCCAGCATCCCAGACGCCACACATACGTCTTCCTTGCCTTCAGCGGGGAGGAAAAAGGCCTCGTAGGATCAGAATACTACGCCAAGAAACTCACCAAAGAGGAAAAGTCGCGCATTCACGCGATGGTCAATCTGGATACTCTCGGTGTAGTGCACCCTTCTAATTTAGACAGTCAGGGCCTCGTTTTTTAGTACACCTGTGAAAGCCAAGAAGGCCTCCCGTGGGGTGCGGTTTGCCACCCCGCGATGCGGCCGGTCGTGATTGTACTCCCCGATCCAACGAGC
>JACQDE010000002.1 GCA_016201285.1 Acidobacteriota bacterium
CTCGTTGGATCGGGGAGTACAATCACGACCGGCCGCATCGCGGGGTGGCAAACCGCACCCCACGGGAGGCCTTCTTGGCTTTCACAGGTGTACTAAAAAACGAGGCCCTGACTGTCTAAATTAGAAGGGTGCACTACAGAGTTTTTCTTCCGGGACCCAGTATGCGTTTCCGGACTCCGTGCTCAGCGGACCCCCTTCCGGCACGCAGCTTTCAGCAAGCGCTACGTACAACACGTGGACGGGCCAAGTAGCCACCTCGACGGATGCAAACGGCAAAGTAACGGCGTACACCTATGAGGCGACGACGAAACGTTTGACCGATGTGCAGCGGCCCGACGGCGAGCACGTCACGTACGCTTACAGCGACACCGCAAAGACCGTCACCGTCAGCACCCCAGTGCAGGGCACTGACCGTGTCGTGCAAAAGACTTACTTTGACGCCCTCGGTCGTGCATTCAAACAGGAAGTGAAGAATGGCGATCAGTCCCAAACCTACTCGATTGTCGAAGCCCGATTCGATCCGCTTGGCCGCACCTACAAGCAAAGCAATCCGTACACGGGCACAGCGCAATACTGGACGGAGTCGCGACTCGATGCGTTGGGTCGCGTCAAGACCGTGATTGCTCCGGACAACTCGCAAACCACGTATGCCTACTCGGGTAGCACGGTCACCGCCACCGATCCCACGGGCAAGCAGCGCAAATCCGAATCCGACGCCCTGGGGCGGCTGATTAAGGTCTCTGAGCCGGATGTCAACAACCCCGCGGATCTCTCGCAGCACACCACGTACGCCTACAGCGTTCTCGATGCCCTCGTCACAGTGACCCAGGGCGCGCAGACGCGCACCTACAACTACGATGACCTTGGCCGTTTGCTCAACCAGACCACGCCTGAGGCGGGCACGTGGAGTTACACGTACAACGAGTTCAACCAAGTGGTCACCCGCACGGATGCCCGCGGGGTCGTCACCACCTACACCTACGACACGCTGAATCGAATTCGCACGGTCAGCTACAATGTTGGCAGCACGGGCGTCCCAGCCACCCCTTCAGTAACATACAATTACGGCACTGGTGAGGTGGCAAATAACATCGGCCGGCTGTACACCGTCACCGATGGCGTGGGCTCCGAGGGCTATACTTACGACCTGCTGGGCCGCGCCACCCAGCTTCAGAAAGTGATCAACAGCACCACTTACACCACCCAGTACGCCTATAATCTAGCCGGGGAGTTGACCGCCATCACGTACCCCTCAGGGCGCGTCGTGCAGCAGAGCTTTGACACAGTCGGGCGCCTGTCTTCCATTGCAAGCGGCGGCTCGAATTTTGCCGACACAATTGGCTACAACACCGCAGGCCAAGTGACGGGGTTCAACTATGGCAACGGCGTGGCGGCCAGCTTCGGGTACTCCGCCGACCGGTTGCAGCTCACCTCGCTGAGCTATGTAAAGAACACCACCACGCTGCTCAACCTCGGCTACAACTACGGCGCGGCGGGAAGCAACAACGGGCAAATCCTGGGCATCACAGACAGCACGGGAACGCAAGAGGCGGGCCGCTCTGTGACCTACACCTACGATGCCCTCTATCGCCTGAAGACAGCGGTGACCACCGGCTCAACGAGCTATCCGCAATGGGGCCTCTCTTGGACCTATGACCGCTATGGCAACCGCACGTCGCAAAGCATTCTCTCCGGCTGCCAGTCCCCGCTGGTGTGCCCGACCAATTCGGTCACCATTGACCCCACAACAAACCGGATGACTGACCAAGGTTACGGCTACGACGCCAACGGCAACATGACCAACGACGGGCAGAACGCAATGGCCTACGACGGAGGAAACCGTCTCGTTAGCAGCACGACGAACGGCAACACGGTAACGTATTCGCCGGACGGCGCGGGCCTGCGCGTGAAGAAAGTGAATGGGACAACAAACACCGTTTACGTTTTTTCGGGCAGCAAGGTGATCGCCGAATACGAATACCAGACCGGCTCCACGCCCTCTGCTGCCAGCCCCACGCGCGAGTACATGTACTCGGGCAGTCAGTTGCTGGCCAAGATCGAAGCCGGCTCCACGCGCTACTACCACCCCGACCTTCTCTCCAACCGCGCGATCAGCGATGGAACTCCCGGCAGCCCGACCTTCGGGCAGAAAATCAGCGAAAGTGGCCACTACCCCTTCGGCGAGAACTGGTACGAAACGGGCGGCACGAACAAGTTGAAATTCACGACCTACGAACGCGACGCGGAGTCCGGCAACGACTACGTCATATTCCGGAGCTACGTGAATCGTCTCGGACGGTTCTCCTCGCCCGACCCGATTGCGGGCTCAATCGCCGATCCCCAGTCTCTCAACCGCTACGCGTATGTCCTGAACGATCCATGCAATCTTTTCGATCCATTGGGGCTGCAATGCAAAGTAACAGTGGCGACTGATCAAACTAAGCTTAATGACAAACAAAAGACGGCAATGAAAGATGAACTGGAAAAGATTTTCAAGGATGCGGGAGTCGATGTAATCGTAGAAACAAGCGACACTCCCGACTACAGCCTTGCTGTAGTGCCTAATGCACCGAGCAATTCGGGCAAGGGGCTACCCGAAGCAGCTGCAGGCATAACTTTTACAGACGTCGTAACTGGCGAGCTTCTGCCCAGGGGCTCCGTGTTCATAGATCGCCTCGAGCAGAGCGCTGGACATGATCCAAGTTTCGGCCAAAACAGCCAAAACATCGGGGTGGCACTTGGCCGGGCGGGCGCCCACGAGGTAGGACACTATCTTCTTGGAATGAGGGGACATTCAATCGATGGAGTTATGCGCAGTAAGTTTGATGGAAAAGAATGGTTTATGCAGCCTCCTCTGATTCATCCAGATACATGGTCATTCACGGATAAGCAGATCGCTGCTCTGAGAACACGATGCGGACGGGCAAAACAGGCCTTGGGTGGGAGCGGATCTAGTCTTGGCGATACCGCTTCTTGGTGGACAATGCTCTGGTTCAATCTCGTCGGGAACCAGTCAGCCGCAAGTTTCGGGTCGATCGGGAACGGTACGCGCAGAATTCTAGTCGAGGTCGTTACGCACAGAATTATAGTGCCCAAGAAGACGCCGTAGTCTTGGCCTGTCCAGATGAGAACACCAGGGAGAACAGCCGTAATGAAAATAGCCGTCATGGTGACAGTTGCTACCCTTTATATCTTCTCTTTCGCGCACGCCCAACAGGTTTCGGCCTGCAAATCCGAACCTGCGGTGGAGCGCAGAGTCACACGAGTAGCTTCCAAGTTGGAACAGTCTGATCCTCTTCGCCAAGCCATTGAACATGGGGAGCGGGGCAGCGGCATTCGCCAGTCGTGGATGCAAAGCATGCGGCGACAAGGAATCAGAGTCGCACGATTTCGTGTGAGGTTTTCTTGGGAAGGTCGCCTCGTGAGGAATGAAATCGATTCCGAGGAATATTATCGTCATTACTCCTGGAGAAGCGAACCGATTGATCGCCCGACGGAATTGCAGCGGATTCGGTCATCGGTGCTTGTTTCGGAATTGCGGGCTTTCATCAGGGCGCGTGCAGAAAAGATGATTCCAGCAGACATGCAAAGGGAGAGATTCCGGCGCGCTTTTGGCACTTACATTCTATCTGTGATTGACGACGAGTGTTTGCCGTTTTGGAATTACCCTCCCAATATTCAGGATGCAGAAGAAACGGAATTGATGCGGGCAGTGGCGGATGAGAATGTCGGATTAGTTCAGAAGCTGCTTGCCGGCGGGGCCGATGTGAACGCCAAGGATCACGAAGGTGTTACTGCGCTCATGAGTTCGGCCTGGGAAGATCGGTTTGACGTGATGAAAGCTCTTTTGAAGGGCGGCGCCGATGTAAACGCGGCAGACGATTTTGGCACGACGGCATTGATGCTAGCTTCTCGATTTACGCAATTGCAAGAAGTTCATCTTCTTATTCAATCGGGCGCCCAGATCAACGCGCAGGACAAAGTTGGGAACACGGCCCTTATGTACTCCGCTGAGAACGGAGGGAACCCTGAGGTCATTTCGACATTGCTTCAGGCTGGCGCACAAGTGAACGCACGCAACAAGCGAGGCGAGACTTCGCTCGCCATCGCAAGAAAACTTGGGAAAGCGCGCGCGGTCGAGGTTCTAAAGAAGGCAGGCGGGGTGGAATAATGAGTGGTGCAGCGGTTCAGCAGGAACTAGCCGAACGTGCTTGCCAAAAACAACAACGCTGAGGCGGGTGCGCCCAGCCAGCGCGAGAGTCCTGGCTGAGAACTGGAACCAGCGCGGCAGGCCAGTTGCAAACAAATCTCCTGTAGATGCAAACTCTTGCAGTCGCTCCAAGCCTAGAAAAACCCACTTTTTTGTTGACAAGGGAAGGAGGGAGTGACAGCCTACTGCCGACAGTGAGTGGGGTGTGTTGCCTAATAGTCTCGACTCAGCTCCAGTGGCCTGAGGAGTTGATGTTACCGCGCTTTCCAGTGGGGCCATGCTGTCGCTAGTGGAGCTGAAGATGAGATTCGGGCTCTAACGATGTACGGCGCCTTGAGAGATCGACCCCTTCCCAAATCCGACAAGCGGGGTGGAATTATGAAACCGCAATCCCTGGCGGTCCGGCTGCTGGTATTCCTCATGTTGCTGACTCCTGTGGGGGCGCAGACCGTTGCGAGTAACGGCGCCAGCCCCGCCACCCCCGCGCCCCCCAAGAAGAAAAACGCGGCGGTGACGGCCGCCCCGGCGTCGGCGCGTGGAGTGCAGCAGAGGCAGGAGACGCCTCCGCCCGCGGTTTCGGGCCTCGCGCCGCGTCCGGCGGAGTCCACGGCCGAGCCGGGACAGACCACGCTCGAGATCAAGTACGACGTGCAAGGCGTCAACGTGCAGGGCAATACCGGCCGCTCCTTCCTCCACGCCTGCACCCGCGCTCAGATCCTGGCTGCGGCCCCCGGCAAGCCACGCATCTGCCACAGCATCAACACCACCACCGAATTCAATTTCCTCAACAACGTGCCCGTCTTCGGCAACTTCCGGTTGGAGACTTCGCTGATCGGCCGCTACACCGATAACCCGCGCGTGGACCCCGAGCGCAACAGCCTGCAGCGCGCCTACCTGCGCCTCACCAGCAGAGACCTGGAAGCCACACTGGGCGACTCGCTGGTGAACTACTCGCGCTTCAGTTTCAGCCAGAACATCAGGGGCTTGCACTTCTGGCGTCAGTGGACGGACAACGTCAAGATTATCGGCACGATCGGCTACTTCACCGACCGCTGGGGCTCGCTGTATCGCTCGGCCAGCTACTTTCGAGACATCGTTACGGCCACGCCGTTCAATCCGGCGGCGCCCCCGAAGCCATACACGCGCGCCGTGGGCGGCTTGCGGCTCGAGCGCAAGGCCGGGAAGGGCGGCTGGGCAGCCTTCAATTACAGCCGCGGCAAGGATCTGCAGCAGTCCCTGCCTGATTCCACCATCACCTGCGTTGACACCACCACGCGGTTAGCCACAATCCGCGCCATCGGCCCCGGCTGTCTGGCCGGCGAGATCGAGAACCTGCAGGGGCGCCGCTCCGCCACGGAGGCGGTCGACAACCATGTGGTTTCGTTCGACACCAACCTGGACCTCCAGCCGCTGCGCCTGAAAGTAATCGGGGAATTCGCCTATAGCTGGACGACTGGCGGCACGCCGTCGGCCGGCGCTTCCCCGTCGACCTTTGCCTGCGCCACGCAGCCCCCGGTGGTGGGTGCAGCGGTGCTGGACGCGCGCTGCTTCACAGACCATGTCCGCGATCCCGCCTACCGCCTGGAGGTTTCCCAGCACATCGGCAAGCTGACTTGGCGCACGGACTACTCGCGCTTTCAGCCGAATTTCTCCAGCGCCAATGCCCGGCAGATCCGCGACTTGCAAGACTTCAACGTCCGCGGCGATTACCAGTTTAGGCGCCAGTTCGGCATGACCGTTTCCTGGCGGCGCTCGAATGACAACCTGAATGGCAAGCGCAACTACACCAGCATTGTGCGCGCACCGGAAGTCCGCCTGACCTTCCGCGACCTGCCCTTCTACCGGAAGTTCGTCCTCGAAGTGGGCTACCGCGAGCGCAACCTGGACACCAGCGGCAGCCCGACGGCTGTTCAGAACCGCATCCGCTCCACGCGCATCCCGTTCTTCGGTCTCACGCTTCCGCTGGGCGATTCGTCCTTCACCTACGACTACGAGCACCGCCACGACAAGGACGCCGTGGTCGCGCAGAACTCCACCGATTCCGACCGCTTCGCCTTCGGATTCCGCGGCAACTACACCTGGAACAACTGGGACGTCATCCCGTCGTTCCGCTACGAGCTGGAGCGGCTGGCCAAGAGCACGCCCAACAATGCCGCGCTCGCGCTGACCGATCCTACGCTGATTTTCCCCGCCGATTTCTTCGGCGCGCACGACACCAGCCGCTCGTTCAACGCGCAGCTCCAGATCGAAGCGCCGCGCTACATCCGCTTCGAGGGCACCTATCGCGAGTTCAACAGCATCACGCTTTCGCCGCTGCGCGCCAGCATCGCCTTGGACCCGCTGCTGCGCTTTTTCTACCTGAACCAGGGCTTCAAGCGGCCGAGCTGGCGCGCTTCGCTGACCTACAAGTTCAGGAACGACGAGAACAGGCTGATCACGGCCTTCTACGAACGCGGTAACAATTTCTTCGACACCGGCGACCCGTTCGTCGCCGACCCGAAGAGTTTCCGGGAAACGATTCTCGGCGGAACGATTCTCTTGCGCTTCCGTCACTAGTTCTGATTTCCGACTTTCTCGAGGTACTCCGATGAGCCACCAAACAACGACCTGTGGTGAGCGTAGCCGAACCATTCGCCCTGTGGTGAGCATAGCCGAACCCTGGAGGAAGTGGATGCTCCTGGCGGGGGTGGTGGCGCTTGCGCTGCCCTTGCCCGCGCTGGCGCAGACTTCGGCGCGCGAGGCCGGCAGCATCTCGGCCATGGTCCCCGTGGACCACGTGCTCCGGCAGAAGAAGGGCATCGAGGCCGTCAAGGACATGAAGGTCCTGTGGGGCGACAAGGTCGTCACCGAGCGCGGCGGCCGCGTGCGCGTGCGCCTGAACGACGGCTCCATCCTGAACGTCGGCTCGCAGTCCTCCCTCGAGATCCTGCAGCACGACACGCAAACCCAGCGCACCCAGTTGCAGCTCGCCTATGGCCGCATGCGCGCCAGTGTGGTGCGCATCACCCAGCCCGACGGCGGATTCCAGGTGCGCACCACGGCGGCCGTTGCCGGCGTCGTGGGCACCGACATCTTCACCGAAGCGGCGCAGATCTACACCACCGTGATCGCGCTCGGCGGCGGCTTCGTCACCGTCGGTTCGCCGAATCCCCTCTACGCCGCCTTCGCCAGCACGCTGAACCCTGGCGAGGCCATCACGCTGATCGCCGACCAGCGTCCCGGCGAAAAGCGCCTGGCAACGAACGAAGAACTGGGCAACGCCTTCCAGGAAACCGAATTGGACGAAGTGGTCCGCCTCGATCCGCGCGCCACGTTTCCCGGCCACACCTTCCAGGGCCGCATCGCCGGCCAGGGGCTGGCCGCCGCCACCGCCGTTTCCTTCGCGCGGGAGGGAATCTCGATCGAGATGACCGGTCCGGCAACGCCCACCGGCATCCCCGTGTCCGTTACGGTGGCAGAGGATGTGCCCCACGGCACTTATCCCTTCACCGTGCAGCGTCCGCAAGGATCTCAGGTCGGCGTGCTCATTGTGACCAGCGAGGAAAACGTTGGAAGGGTCGGCGGGGCCGGGGGCGGCCGCATGAAACCGCCGGCCGCGCAGACCATCACCGCAACGCGCGGCGCTAAGTTTGCCCTCGACGCATCCGCCACCGAAACGCCCGCGGGTACCTCCATCGCGGCGTTTCTCTGGAAAATTCTGGACACGGACTTCTCCTCCAACCAGGCAGAGTTCACCGTCAACACGAGTTTGTTGCCGCCCGGCGATTACGTCATTCAACTCGCCGTCGTCAACGACCGCGGGCAGGCCGCCACGCAGCGCTATAACTTGACGGTCGAGCCCGGAATCCAGCCCGCGGAAATCATCAGCGAGCTGGCCACCGGTTACGAGTCGCTGCAGCCCAACCAGTTCCTCAGGTACTTCGACGAGGAAAAGTTCCGCAACTATTCCGGGTTCGCGGCCGCCATCGAAGACAGCTTCCGCAACCAGCTCGAAACCGTCCGCGTCTTCCAGCGCCCGGTGAACTGCACCATCACCGAGGAGGAGGATCAGGCCGCCTGCCAGGCCGACTTCGAGCTTCAGTTCACCAAGAAGGACCAGCCCACCGAGCCGCTCGATGCCAACGGCAATCCCTTCCCTCCGGGCGTCTCCGCTCCGGCGAACGCGACTCCGGGCAAGCGCCAGCTCACCGGCACGGAGCGCAGCACCATCCGCTTCGAACGCGCCGACCAGGGCTGGAAGATTGTGGACTACAGCGCCGAAGTAAGTTGCCCCGGCGGCGCCGCAGTTTCCGGCGTGAACGTCGGCTCGTGCATCCTGGCGCTGGGCTCGTCCTCCACACCCGACTTCCAGATCACCAATGTGCTGCTCCCGGGCGGCGCAGTCGTTCCCGTCGGCGGTACGCTGACGGGCACGTTCGACCTCTCGCCGCTCGGCGGCTTCAACGGAGCGATTACCCTGACCGGCGTCGCCGACGTGGGCGGCACGCCCGCCACCCTCACGTTTTCTCCCAATCCCGCTCCCCCGCTCGGGACCGTGACGTTTACCGTCTCCGTTCCCGTCACCGGACCGAATGCCACCACGCCCTTCACCTTGACGATTACCGGGGTGGATTCCTCCGGCGCCATCACCCAGAGCGCTTCCATTCCGCTCACGTACCAGGGCCTGCCTCCGTTCGCCCTGTCCCAGTTCACCAATCCGAACGCGCCGCTCACCTTGCTGGCCAACTCGAGCGTGGTGATCGGGATCACGGCCATGTCGAGCGTGTCGGGCTTTAACACTCCGATCACACTCACCTTTGGTCCGCTGCCCTCCGGTGTCACTGTTTCGCCGGCGACGGCCAACGTCCTTCCAGGCAGCACGCAGCCCTTCACGTTTACGTTCACGCCGGCGGGCAACGCGTTTGCCAATTTTGGGGTGGCCAACGTCACCGTCACCGGCACGGCCGCCGGCGTCCCCGTGCAGACCAGCACCATCGTGCTGAATCTGGGCACCGCCGGCTCGCTGCCCTTCTCGCTGTTCAGCTCGCCCAGCACAAGCACCGTCACGTTGAGCAGTCCCTCTCTGGTGAATACCGGTTTCAACGTGTTTGTCTCTTCGGCGCAGACCTTCAATCAGCCCATCAACATCAGCATGGGCACGCCACCGCCGGGCGTGACGATTTCGCCGAGCACCTTTGTCTTTACGCCTGGATTGAGCGGCAGCAACGTCTTCTACACGGTCACCGTGAACCCGGCCGTCGCCCAGCCCGGCAGCTATCCCGTCCTGGTGAGCGGCGTTTCCGGCGGCGTCAGCGCCACCACCACCTGGACGCTGAACATCAACGGTGCTTTCAGCCTGAGTGTTGCGCCCAACAATACGCAGCTCACGCCGATGGTGCTGCCGCCCGACGGCGTCACGCAGACCAACGTTACGGTCACCGTCACCTCCATCAACAACTTCTCCGGTTCGGTGAACGTCTTGTTCTTCAGCCCCTTCAACCCCCCCGGCATCACCGTCTCCCCGAGCAACTCCCAGACCGTTAACGTTTCCGCAGGCGGCACGGCGAATGTCGTTTTTACCCTCGTTGCCTTGGCGACCAATTCCAGTACGGCAACGACGTCCGCCTTCATCAACGCCAGTTCCACCAGCGGCACCGCGCTAAACTCCATCTCCGGCCCGTTCATGACCATCGGCCCGGCCGGGTTCAGCCTTTCCCCGCCTTCTTCCTTCAACATCGCGGATATCAACTCCACGTTTGGGCCCACGGTCATCACCACGGTTCAGCCACTGGGGGCCTTCGGCGCGTCGGCGGACTTCACCGTGGTCAGCGGCACCATCCCCGCTGGCGTGACGATTTCACCGCTGACACAGACGGTGGCTGCCGGAGGCCAGGCGCGATTCACGGTGCGCGCGGCTTCGCCGGCCGTGGTCGGCAACTACGCCATCACCGTCAACGCCGTCTCCGGCGCTCTTTCGCAGACGTACACGATCAACCTGCGGCTGCGCGGGCGGATCACACTCAACGTCACCGAGACGCCGGGCGGCGGCCCTCCAGGCACGCAGACCGTCCCGCTGGTTCTGGCCCCGAGTGGGACCCTGACGTTTAATGTGTCGGTGGGTGGCGCCGATGGCTTCTCCGGCAGCGTGGAATTGCAAGCCTTCAACCTGCCGGGCGGCGTGACCGCTGTCTTCACTTCCTCCGGCTCCAGCACCGCGTTCCTCAATGCCCCCGGCTCGGATACGCTCACGTTAACCAACACGAGCGCAGCCGCCGCGCCGTTGCTCACAAGCTACGTGCAGGCTTTCGACCCCGTCAATGGCTTCTCCTTCACCTCGCCCAACCAGCAGATTTTCTACACCACCGGCGGCCCCACTTTCGTTCTGGGTTGCACGTATTACACCGGCTATCCCGCGACGCCCTGCAACCAGATCAGCCATCTCTATCTGAACATCAACCAGTCCTACAGCACCGATTCGCTGAACCTGAAGCTGGATGCCATCGGCGGCTATAGCGGCACGGTCCGCGTCACGCCCATTGGGTTGCCCGCCGGAATGACCATGTCGCCCAATCCGGTCGTCCTCTCGCCAGGCACTCCCGTGGCCGTAACCTTCAGCGCGGCCACGCCGGCCGTCGCGGGGCTGTTCAACTTCACCCTCGAAGGCATCGACACGGTGAATTCCCAGCTCATTTCCGTGACGCCGGTGAGCGGCCAGATGAACGGCAGCATCAAGCTGGTGGTTACGCCCGCCACGACGCAGAACCTCCCGGCGATTGTGGCGCCCGGCGGACAGCAGGTGTTCAGTGTTGACGTCACCGGCATGAATGGCTTTTCCGGTACCGCCAATATCAACCTCTTCCCGAGCCTGGCCACCGGCGTGACCATCGCGCCCAGCGGCACCCAGCAGGTGACCGTGCCCTCCGTGGGGAGCCTGACGCTCACCTACACCGTGAGCGCCGCCGCCAACGCTCCCGCATCCTTCACTCATCCCATTACTTTTGACGCCGACGGCTTTGACCAGTTCTTCAACAACGTCACTTATTTTGTGAGCGGGGAGACCTCGGTTTCGTCGCTCTACGTGGTCGGGCCCAGCAGCTTTAACACCTTTGTCAGCGGGGCCACGCTCACCAACCCGCTCTTTGTTCAAGTCGGGCAGCAAGCCAGCATCTTTACCAGCATCAACGCCATCGGCGCCTTCAACGGAACGGTCTTCCTCGATGTCGTCGGCTTGCCCAGTTCGATTACCGTCTCCTCAGCCCCCGGAAGCTCGGCGACCATCCCGGTCCGACAAGGCGCGGGGACCATCGTCATCCAGCCGCAAGTCGCCGGTGTCGGCGTGCCCGGCACCAGTGCGTCCGCAACGTTGTTCTTCACCGTCGCCTCCAATGCGCCGCGCGGGTTCGTACAAGGAACTCTGACAGCCACCGCCGGCGCCCTGGTACAGTCCATCCCCATCGTCTTCTTCGTCACTCCTCAGGTGACGTTGAACCTGACCCCCGCGGCTTCGACCACGGCGCCGATGGTGATCGCGCCGGGCAGTTCGGCCAACCTTCAGATCGCCGCCAACGCGAGCCCCAGTTTTGCCGGCGATGTGGACCTGAGTTTCAGCCTGCCCTCGGGCGTGACCATCACGCCGGTCAGCGTGCGGGCCACCCTGGGCGGATTCACCACGGTCTCGGTCAGCTTGGCGAACTCAGTGGCCCCAGGCTCGACACTCTCGATCGGTATCTTTGCCTACATCAACGGCAGTTTCGTCTCTCAGACGACGGCCACCATCATCGCCGGCGCCGGCGCGTTCGGAATCACCATCACTCCGAACGCCGCGACTTCTTCAAGCACGCCGTTGGTCATCAACGCGGGCAGCTCCGGCATCGTTGGCGTGACCGTCAGCGCCATCGGCACGTTTAGCGGAAACGTCACCGTGGACGCCACCTTCACCGTGGCCACGCTGAGCACGCCCACCCCTTCGGTCAGCGTCGCCCCGGGAGGTACCGCCAATTTCACCGTCAACGCCGCAGCGGGCGCGCAGGGATTGATCGCGCGCATGTTCATCACCGCCACTGGCGGCGGACAAAGCACCAGCGCCATTGTCTTCATCAGTATCGGTGCGGGCGGCTTTTCGCTCACCGTGGTGGGCAACACCAGTTCCAATCCGATGTTGCTGGATCTTCCCGGTACAAACTCGTTCTCCGTGCTCGTTCACCAGCAGTCCGGCTTTACCGGCATCGTGAGCCTGGTCGCCAGCGGTCTGCCTGCCGGCGTGACCGTGCCCAATAACAACTTCCTGGTTGCTGCGGGGACGCAACAGACGTTCGTCGTGCAGGTGGCTTCCAACGCCGCCGCCGGCGACACGCAGTTCACGCTGACGGGCACTTCAGGCGCCCTCAGCGTCAACGTGACCGTCTTCCTGCGCTTGCGCGGCCGCTTCAGCCTGTCTCTTTCCGGCGGCGCTTCCCCCACCGCGCCGGTGGTGATTGCCCCGGGCGGAAGCCAGAACGTCAGCGTGGTGGTGGTGCCCGTGGCTAGCTCCTTTGGAAACGTTACGATCACCGCATCCACATTCAACCTTCCGACCGGGGTGACCGTCTCGCCGAGTTCCGCCACCGTCGCCCCGAACACGCCTGCTCAGTTCACGATTTCCGTGGCCGCCAACACGCCGGGCACAGCGGTGTTCTCCTTCTCTTTCTTCGCCAGTGGCACGTACATCAGCGGCGGCCCCGGCGCGAGCGTGTTCGCCTCCGTCGCCAGCAATCCCACGTTCAACATGGGCTTTTTCTCTCCGACCTCGGTAGATATCGGAAACCAGTACGCCAGTTCGCTCTATGTGACTCTGACCCCGGTGGGCGGCTACAGTGGCACGGTAACGCTTAGCAGTTCGTCGTTGCCCAGCGGCGTGACGGTGACCCCGGCTTCGACCACCGTGGCCCTTTCCGGCTTCGGCACGTCCGTCAACCTGAACTTCGTGGCCAGCACCGCGGCATTCAGTGCCGGCTCGTTTCCGGTGAACATCACTGCCACAGACGGCGTGATCACCCTCACCCAGCAGTTGCAGGTGGATGTGCTGGCCGACTTCAGCATGGCCGCCAGCGCGGGTACCAATTCCACCGCGCCGATTTTGCTCGCCGCCGGCGGCTCCACAAACGTGAACATCCCCATCACGCTGAATCCGGCAAACATTTTGTGCAACGACTCCACGTACACCATCAGCCTGAGCACCTCAGCCAGCTTGCCCACCGGCGTGACGGCTGGCGTCACCGCCACGGCCAACGCGAGTACGCCCGGCGTGCTCAACGTGGCCGTCCCGTCCGGCACTTCGGCCTCGTCCATCTTCGGCGTGACGGTGATCGGCGACGGCCCGCCAGGCTGCGCCCAGACCCAGCGTTCCGTCACTTCGTACTTCGTCATCGGGCCGGGCTCGTTCAGCCTCTCTGTGCCCACCTTTGTGACCGCCGTCGGCATCAACACCAATTCACTCGCCAGCGTTGGCATGACGGTGAACTCCATCGGCAACTTCCAGGGAACGGTCAATGTCTCCGTCGTGGGCGCCTCCGTGCCAACTGGCGTCACGGTGACGCCGGCCACCGCCGCCGTCGCCGCCGGCAACTCTCTCAACTTCCAGGTGCGCGCCGATTCGCCCGCCACCGCCGGCTCGACCTCGTTCAACATCACCGCGACCGACGGCGTCACCACGCTGAACGGCACCATTCCCTTGTTGCTGAGGGGTTCCTACACCCTGACGATTTCTCCGGCGAACTCCAACTCGCAGCCAGCGGTGGTCGCTCCCAACCAGAGCCTCACCTATACCGTCACCGTCAACCCGCAAAACGGCTTCAACGGCACGGTGAACATCTCGCACTGGTACGGCTCCCCGCCGCCGGGCGTAAGCATCACCAGCAACCTCACCGCCTCGCCGGGTTCGCCGGGGCAGATCGTCGTTACCGCTTCCTCCACGGCGGCGCCCAGCATGCCGCAGGTGGCGTTTTTTCTGTCGTCTTCGCCCAACTCGTTCTCCGCGCCCGGCTTCGGTTTCTTCAGCGCCGCCGGCCCCCCGGGCTTCCGCGTCACCAACTTCTCTTCGGTGAACTTCCCGCAGCAGGTGGTGATCAACGGCTTCGCGCGGAACATCACGGTGGACGTGCAGTCGCTCGGCGGCTTCACGGGCCTGGTGAACCTGGCGCTGGGCAGCCTGCCCGCTGGCCTCACTGCGTCTCCGCAGACCGCTCAGGTCAACGTCCCTGCCGGTGGCATCGCCAGCTTCACCTTCTCCTTTTTGGCGGGTTCGCAGCTCTCTCAGGGGCCTCTTGATGTCCAGTTGACGGCCTCGCAGGGCGCCACCTCCGTGAACACGTTCTTCTACCTCTACGCCGCCTCGAACATGGCGCTGGTGCAGTCGCCGCCGACCAACCCGAACACGCTCTTGCGGCTGATTCAGAACGACCCCATCGGGCAAACCCTGAACATCCAGGTGCTCAACCAGGGCGGATTCACCGGTTCGCTCCAGCTCGCCGTGCAAAATCTGCCCGTGGGCATCACCGTCAATCCCATGACGGCTACTGTGCCCGCCAACGGCAACGCCAACTTCCAGATCACCGCAGGCGCCGGCGCGGCGAATGGCTCACAGAGCTTCGATATCACCGCCAGCTTCTCCGGGCTCTTCGCCTCGTCCCCCGTCTTCCTGAACGTCGGCGTGGGGAGCTTCAGTCTGACGGGCTCGCCCAACTCGACTCTTGCGCAGCCAATCGCGCTGAACCCCAACGGGACCAGCATCGTGCCTCTCGCCGTGACGGCCACCGGAACAAACGGCTTCCAGGGCATCGTGGACATCACACCCACCGGCCTGCCGGCCGGCATGACCGCAACGCCGGCCACCGCGCAGGTGACGGTCCCGCCAAACGGCTCCGCCTCGACAACTTTTAGCTTCACGGCCACCGTCGCGCAGGGCGCCAACCCGGTGACGATTACGCTGAACGGCGTTTCCAACGTGGCGACCCCTGCCGGGCCGGTTGCGGTGAACGCTTCCATGCAGAGTTTCTTCCTGGTCAACCCGCCGACCTTCGCGCTGACGCAGACCGGCGGCACCTCCGGTTCTCCGCTCAGCATCGAGCAGGGCATCCCGCCGGGCCAGACGTTCACGATTGGCGTCACCGGCGCCGGTACGGTGACCATCACCTTCGCCAACCTGCCTTCCGGGATTACCATCTCTCCACCCACGGCCAACATTGCCGCGGGCAGCGCGGGGACATTCTCCGTCGTCGCCGCCTCAAACACCGCGATCGGGAACTACATCATTTCGGTTGTCGGCGCTTCGGGCGGCCAGCTCGCTGCGCTCAACCTGTTTGTCAACGTGGTGGTGCCGACGAACGGATTCTTCCTCACCACCGTTCCGCCGACGTCGGCGGCCGCGCCGGTCATCCTCCAGCCGGACCACACACTGACTACATTCCTGAACATCAACGTGCTCGGGAAGGGCACTTTCAACGGCACGGTGAATCTCTCTCTGACGGGCGTGCCCGCCGGCGTCATTGCCACGCTCACGCCCACCTCCGCGGACCTCTCCTTAAGCCCGGTGCAAGTGGTCCAGCTCCAGTTCCAGACCACAACCGGCCTCGCGGGGTTCGGCCCCTCGATCGTGAGCGTGGACGGAGTCTCCGGCGCGCTGACGGCGAGCACGCCGGTGTTCGTCGCGCTCCAGATCGTCTCTGCCATTCAGCAGCCGGGCGCGCAGACCATTCGCGCGCCGGAGATCCTGCAGGTGCTCCCGCCAGGCGGCTATGCCGGCTCGCACATGACCCTGACACTGCAAGGCAGCGGGCTCAGCGGGATCACCCAGGTGCTCAGCGGCACGACCAAGATCTCCGCGCAGCTCGATCCCGGCACCGATTCGATGCGCCGCTTGAGCGTCTTCGTGCGGCCCGAAACGCCCGAAGGAACTTACACGCTGATGCTGGTCAGCCCGCACGGGAGCGTCCCTGTGGGCATCAACGTCGCCACCGAATCCCTCGTGGATACTCCCGATGGGCCCGGGCGCGACGGCCGGCCTACGCAGCGCAGCAGCCGCGTCGGAAGCCGCCTGCCCGGAGGCGGACTCTCGCCGCGCGCGCAGCAGACCGGCGGCGTGGTCGGAGAAGCTTCCCGTCCGGTGGTCACGGGGGTCGAACCGGCCAGCCTTAAGCCGGGCGATGCCGTCGTCGGCCGTCTCCTCGGCGAAAACCTCCAGGGCGTGCGCGCGGTGCGTGCGAACGGCCTGGGCATCAGCGTCGAAGTGCTCGAAGCCCGCGCCACCGAAGTGCGCGTGCGCTTTATCGTCGCCGGCACCGCGGCGTCGGGCGCGCGCATGTTGGCTCTCTTCCCGGGCGGCCATAGCGCGGATGCCATGCTGGAAATTCAGGCGGCGCGTGTGGCAGCGCCCGCCACACAGGCCAGCGCCAGTTCCACGCCGGACGAAACACCGGAGACGCCGGAGTCCCGAACCGTCGGGACGCGCCCGGCGGACACCGGCCGCGGCGTCACAACGTCGTCCGCCTCCGCGGCCCCGCCGGACCTCGTGGTCCGCTCGGGCGACATCACCATGTCGCCGGGCAGTCCGCGGCCGGGCGATAACGTCACCTTCCGCGTGCAAATGACCAACCGCGGCGGGCAAAACGCCGAGAATGTCGAAGTGGAGTTCACTCTCGGCGGCGCCAACGTGCGCGTCCGCGAACGTTTCAGCATCGCCGCGGGTTCCTCGCAGTCGTTCCAGGTGGAATGGCAGGCGCTGGGCTCTGGCCGCTTCGAGCCGCGCGTGGTGATTGATCCCGAGCGGCGGCTGAACCTCACGAACCGCGCCACCACGGTCGCGGCCCTGCCGGCCTTTGAGATGTTCCCTGCGCTGGGCGCGGCCGGCCGTACCACGACGGCCATGCGCGAGCGCGGCCAGTTATCCCTCACTGCCAACGGCTGCCAGGGCTTCCGCTTCAGCTCTGGCACCGAGCAGGCTTGCAACGGCGGCGCGGACATCGAAGTGCGGCTCGCCCCGCAGGGCGGCGCGCTGCGCATCGAGGCCGATGGCGTGCGCAACCTCGGCGCCATCCCGCTCGAGCAGGCGGGGCAGGTGCCTCGCGGTGCGATGGCCACTGCTGAAACGGTTCTGCCGGGCGCCGTTTATCTGGTCGAGACGCGCCGCGGCGCCGTGCTCGTCCGCGTCATGGACGTCCGCGGGCTCAACGCCGCGCGCGCGGCGACGCCCCCGGCGCTCAACCGGCCGCGCCTGTCGGATGTGGAAGGCCCGCAGGCAGCGATGCCGCAGAACAGCATCACGCTCGTCCTCGAGTGGCGGCCTCTCGCGCAGTAGTTGCATGAAACCGGCAGCCGGGGCTCAGGCGACCCTTTGGGCCCTGGCCGCCATCCAAACTGTGAACGTCCAGGAGGAAAAGATGCGCCGCACCGGACTGATGGCCCTCGCGCTTGCCCTGCTGCTTGTCCTGAGCGCAGATGAAGGACTGGGCCTGAGCGGCGGCTCGCTGCTGTTCGCGCAGAGCCAGGAGCCGCAGAAAAAACAGGACAAGCAGGAAAAGAAAACCGATTCCAAGAAGGCGAAGAAGTCCGACCAGGCCCCGGCGCCCGGCGACACCGCCGACATCGCCGCGGAGCGCAAGAGTCTGACCCGCGTGCTCCGCGCCCTCACCGACGCCGTCGAGGGCAGTTCCCCGCGCCGCCTCCGCGACCTGCTCGACGAGCGCTTCTACGACTTCCCCCGCTTCGAGGACCAGGTAACCGATTTCCTGAGGGACAACGCAGAGATCCGCATGTACCTCCGCGAATCCACCGCCGAAGTGAAGGGCGACAAGGCCACCCTCATCGTGGACGCCGACATGACCTACGCGCTCAAGGCCACCCCCACGGCCCAACAGAAGCGCCGCGAGCGCATCCAGTTCGACTTCGTGCGCACCGCCGCCGGCTGGAAAATTTACGAGATCACGCCGCGTCGCTTCTTCACGCCCTGAAGCGTCCCCCATACGGGTTTCCCGGCGGGAAGGTCAGCTTGACTTCCCGCTTTCGGTTTTCGCCTGTCGGTCTATCCACGCGCCGCCGCAGCAGCCGTCGCCCTTCTCGCGCTCATCCTAAGCACACCGTAGCGGCGGGTTTATCCCGCCACGTCCGATTGTGGCCGGATCAATCCTTTCGGCTGTGATTGGAGCAGCCAAAGCCGCCGCTACAACTCCCCTCACTGTCATCCTGGCGAAGCCCTGCCCCGGCCGGTGCACGGCGAAGCAAAGGATCTCTCTTGCGGCCTGCGGACGCTCGCTAGTTTTTGGGCTTGGCTCCGAACAACCGGCGGAAGAAATTGCGCAGCTTCGTCCCGAACCCGCCGCCGGACTTCCGTTCGACGGTCGGAAGATTCTCTGCTTTTGCGTCCGTCGCCGGCGTGGCGATGGATGCCGGGGGTTGCGCCTCGCTCGCGCTCTTCTCGGTGCTGGTCTGTGTCGCAGCCTCCGCAGCCGGGGCTGATGTCTTCTGCTTCTTCGGGGCTTTGATCTTCGGGCGCTTCTCCACGCGGCCGGTAAAGACCAACGCGGGCTGCACGCGCACTTCGCGGACCAGCAGGATCGTCTCCGGGCGCGGCTCGAGCGCGGGCGGCGGCTTGCTGGCGTCAAACGTCAGCGGCGGCATCACCACGGTCCACCTCGGCTCCTCGGTGGCCGGCTTGGGCGGTTCCTTTCTTGCGTCGTCAGGCTTCGCGGCGTCTCCGGCGTGGGTGGCTACAACGCCCACCTGTGCCGGCTTCGGCGCTGTGATCTCCGCGCTGGCGATCCTGGCTTCGCAGCGGCAGCCGCCGCGGTTTTCGCGCAGTGCATCCAGTTGCCCGCCCGGCAACAGCACTTCACCGTTTTCCGGCACCACGAGGCTTTGTCCCGTGAGCTGCTGCTCCAGCCGCACCGCGCCGCGCGCCGCCAGGATGCAGATCGAGCCGTCCGCTTCGACTCCGGCCACGGCCTCCCGCGGGCCATCGCCCACGCCCAGCGGCGCCGCCACGAGCAGCGCGGTGTAAATCACAAGCGCAGGACTGCTCCCCAGCCGCAGGTGAACGCGCCCTTGTCCGAGCGCCAGCGTGATGCTGCCGCCGGATTTCAGCACCGTGAAGTGCGCCGGGCTGCAGATCTCGATTTCGCCGCCGCCTTCGAGCGTGATCCGCGCCGCGCCTGTACGCACGGTGATTTCCGCGCCGCTCGACAACACCGTCGCGCTTCGGTTGCCCTCGCGGAGCAGGCTTACCTGGCCCTTCACCGCGATGTCGTCACCTTCGATGCGCCCCACCATTTCCGGCGCGGACTGCGCGCGCAGATGTGCCGCAGGCAGAAGAAGCAGCAAACACAGCATTGCCGCCCGCGCACACCGCCACGCTGCTAACTTCCCGGATTCGGATTGCCTTTGCGCGCCCATCGAAGAATCGCCCGCGGTTCGCCTATACTATACGCCTGTGAAGGAACCCGCCAACTCGGATAGACCCGCCTCTCGAACAGACCCGCCTCGGGCGGGGGGCGGGATCGCTCCGGCCGCCCCGATGGAATCGAGGCGCGAGCCTGCGCCGCTCAACGTGCATTACGACACCCGGCCACCCGAGCTTTCCCGCTGGCGGCGGATGCAGATTCCCGTGATTGCCACAGCGGTGTATTCGGTGCTCCGCGCGCTGGGCCCGACCCTGCGCTTCGAGACCCTGGGCCGGCAGCACGTCGAGCGCATTCACACCGCAGGCGAGCGCGTCATCCTCGCCTTCTGGCACCGCTCGATTCTTTCCGCGACATGGTATTGGCGCCGCCGCGGCATTGTGGTGATGAACACCACTAACTTTGACGGCCAGTGGACGCGCCGCGTGATCGAGCGACTGGGTTACGGCACGGCGCAGGGCAGCTCCTCGCGCGGCGGGCTGAAGGGCCTGGCGGTGATGGCCCGGCGGATGGAGGAAGGCCGCGACACCGCCTTCACCATTGACGGCCCGCGCGGGCCGCGCTACGTCGCCAAGCCCGGCCCGGTGATGCTCGCGCGGCGCACCGGGCAGCCCATCGTGGCCTTCCACATCGGGCTCAATCGAGCGCACACGTTCGAAAAATCCTGGGATCTGCTGCAGGTGCCCGCGCCGTTTTCGCGCGCCGTGGTCGCCATCGCCCCGCCCATCCGCGTGCCCGCCGACGCCAACGCGGACCTTATGCAGCAGAAGCACGCCGAAATGCAGGCCGCGCTCGAGCGTGTGCGCGACGCCGCCGAAGGGTGGTTTCGCGTGACCCCGGACGAACGCGACCGCCTCCGCGCGGAATGGAACGCCTGAAACTCCCGCGCCGCTTGAGCGTCCGCTTCAGCGCTCTGTAAGCGTCACTTTGACGTCCATCTTTTCTCGCCCGCGGTAGATCGTCACGTTGATCGAGTCTCCTGGCCGCTTGCGGTTCAGCGCCAGGTTCATTTCGAGCTGGTTGGAAATTTTCTGCCCGTTGATGGCAACGATGATGTCGCCGCCGATCAGCATGTAGCGCATGCCGGCGACGATGCGGCGGTCGCCGCCGCGGATGCCGGCGCGCGCCGCCGGGCCGTTCGGCGTCACCCGCTCGACCAGAAAGCCATCCGCCACCGGAAGGCTGAGCGCCTCGGCCAGGTTGGGCCAGATTTCCGTGCCCTCGACACCGAGGAACGCGCGGCGCACGCGGCCCTCGTTGATCAAGTCCTGCGCAATCTGCTTGGCGGTGTTGACGGGAATGGCGAACCCGATGCCGGCGGTGGTGCAGGTGGGCGCAAAAATGGCGGAGTTGATGCCGATCACTTCTCCATGCGAGTTCAGCAGCGGTCCGCCGGAATTGCCGCGGTTGATGGCCGCGTCGGTCTGGATGGCCTCGTCAATGAACGTCTGCTCGCCGGTCTGCACGGTGCGCCCGAGTGCGCTGATCACGCCGGTGGTGAGCGTGCTCTGGAAACCGAAGGGGTTGCCGATGGCAAGCACGCGCTGGCCCACCTGGAGCGCGCCCGAATCGGCGAGAACGAGCGCGCTCAGCTTGCGCCCGCGCGGGTCAATCTTCAGCAGGGCCACATCGTTGCGCGCGTCGCCGCCCACAAACTTCGCCTGGAAGCGGCTCTTGTCGCCCAGCGTTACCTCGATCGTCTGCGCCTGCTGCACCACGTGGAAGTTCGTCAGGATGTAGCCCCGCGCGTCAATTACGAAGCCCGACCCCGCGCCTTCCACCGGAACCGGATTGAGAAAAAAGTCGTACTCCACCGCGCGCGTCACAATGTTCGCCACCGCCGGCGACGCCTGCCTGTAGATGCGCACGTTCAGCGCTTCCTCGGCGGTCAGCTCGCCCGGTTTCAGCGTGTCGAGCACGGCTTCGACGCTCGACGGATCGCGGTGCCCCCAGCGCGCACCGGTCCAGTACGCCGCGAGCCCGATCATCAGGCCGATGCCGAACAGGCGGAAGATTCGGCGCGCGGGATTCAGTGGCGTGTTCATCGTGATGTTCCTCCGTGGCCGAAGCCGGGCGTACAGGGAAGTCCGCACGTGCGTGCGGCTTCACAGAACAGCATAAACGAAGTCATGAGATGGATGCTATGCGGCCGCAAGTTGCTTCAGCCGGGCGACAAGCCGCTCCACTTGCGCGCGGGTTTCTTCCAGCGAGCCGGAGCAATCCACCACGTCGTCGGCGCGGCGGCTCTTCTCTTCGAGCGGCATCTGCGCGGCGATGCGCTGCTCGATTTGCTCGCGCGGCATCCCGCGCGCCAGCAGCCGCTCCATTTGCTGCTCGGGCCGGCACCATGCCACCACCAGCCGCTCCAGGTGCTTCACGTACCCCGCCTCAATGAGCAGCGCCGCTTCCACCACCGCCACGCCGGCGGGATTCGCGCGCGCAAACTCGCTGAACTGCCGCTCCAACTCCTTCAGCACGCGCGGGTGCAGGATAGCGTTCAGCCGCAGCAGCTTGTCCGCGCCGGAAAAGACCATCGCGCCAAGCTTCGCGCGGTCCACGCGTCCGTCGGATTGCAGGATTTCGCTGCCGAATTCGCGGAGGATTTCTTGGTAGGCAGGCCGACCGGGTTCCATCAGTTGATGGGCGAGCGGATCAGCTTCGATCACGTGGCAGCCGAGCTCGCGCATCATGGCCGCCACGGTGCTCTTGCCGCACCCGATTCCGCCGGTGAGGCCGACGCGGAGCATCAGCCCTTCGCGGCGGACGGCTGTCCCGAAAATTCGGGACGGCTCGCCCGCCTCAGGCGGGCCGCTTTCACCGTGTTGCTCATCAGCATGGCAATCGTCAGCGGCCCGACGCCGCCGGGCACCGGCGTCATCGCCCCGGCCACCTGCGTGGCATCCGGATGGACGTCGCCCACGGTGGTCCAGCCCTTCTCGCGGAATTTTTCCAGCCGCTTCGGATTGTTCGCGAAGAGTGTTGCCGCGAGTCCGGCGTCGGTGAGTTTGTTCGTGCCCACGTCAATCACCGTTGCGCCCGGCTTGATCCAGTCCGGCTGCACCATGCCGGCCTTGCCCATCGCCGCCACGACAATATCGGCGCGGCGCACCACGTCCGGCAGGTCGCGCGTTTTCGAGTGACAGATCGTCACCGTGGCGTGCGCGTGCATCAGCAGCAGCGCCATCGGCTTGCCGACGATATCGCTGCGGCCCATCACCACCACGTTGGCCCCTTCGATGGGGATTCCACTGCGCCGCAGGATTTCCATCACGCCCGCCGGCGTGCACGCCACCAGCCCCGGCTGCCCGGCCACCAGCCGGCCCACGCTCACCGGATGGAAGCCGTCCACGTCCTTCGCCGGGTCCACCGCTTCGAGAATCCGCTTCGAGTTTACTTGCTTGGGCAGCGGGAGTTGCACCAGGATGCCGTCAATCTCATCGCGCCGGTTGAGCCGCTCCACCAGCGTCAGCAGCTCGTCCGTGGTGATCGTCTCCGGCGGCGCAATTTTCTCACTGTACAGTCCCAGTTCGGCGCACGCGGCCACTTTGCTGCTCACGTACATTTCCGAAGCGGGGCTGTTCCCCACCAGCACCGCCGCGAGCCCGGGCTGGATGCCCAGGGCCCTCAATTCAGCAATTTCTTTTCTCAGATCGGCGTAAATCAGTTCGCGGATTTCGTTGCCATTCAGGATACGTGCGGTCAATGCCTGCTCCCCGGCGCGGTGATATGTGTTGCTCCGGCACGCCATCTTATCACAGAGGTATTTGGCTCGTTCGCCGCCGGAATCTGTCTCTTCCTGGAGGGGCGCACCTGCGTGTGCGTCCCATGTCTGTCGGATTGTTTCTGTTACATTCGGCTCAATGGATTTCGACTCAACCCAGAACCACCGCCGCACGATTCGTCTTCACGGATACGACTATTCTTCTCCCTGCGCCGACTTCCTGACAGCTCCGTGGAAGATGCACAGAACATTTGGAAGCAGAAATGCCCGAACTCTAATTCTGAATTGCTCCAGACGCAGCGATTGCAGTTCTTGGTCCGCATTCAAAAAGGGGACTGAGGCTAATTCCTTTGCTGGAGAGCAGCGATTGCAAACGTGTCCGAATATCCTGGAGGGTGTCTTTGCCGAATGGAATTGCGGCGTCCTCAACCGTAAGCCTGATACCCATCTGTGCTCCACATACATCGATCGGCTCAAAAGGCTTGGATTTGTCAATTTGGCGCAATAGGGAAAGTCTCCCGTACATCGGCTCGCCTGCAATGAGGACGAGTTGCACATCTTTCGGTTTGGCGTTCTGCAAGGCCCAGTAAGGACGAGAACGGTCTCCTTCTACGACAAGCAGATCGGCGTACAAACCGTCCCGAATCGAGCCAGCTTTATCGTCAATGTGGGCGATCCGCGCAGGGAGCTCAGTAGCCATTGCCACGAGCTGCTTCTCGCTCACAATCCCCCCGAAATGTGACTGATCCCATGCTCCGGCAAATCGCAGCTCATCAAGCATATTGCTGCTGCCGGTAACGCTCCAATCGGGTGCCAGGGCAAGCGTCACTCCTGCCTTCACGGCGGCCGGAATGTCGGTTGTCTCGCCGTACAGGTTTACGTTGCTGGTGGGCGACCAGATCAGCGATGCACCGACTTCCTTCATTCGCAGAAACTCAAGGGGGGTGAGCGCTATTCCGTGGATGATCCCCGTATGTGCCGTTAACAACCCTTTCTGTTCGAGCTGTGCAAACTCAGACTTCGAATTCGCATCCGTCCGGCGTCCCTCCGCCACATGAACCAAAAGAGTGTCCAGCTTCTGGTTCTGCAGTTTGTCGAGAACATCCTTCAAACGATTATCGTTTAGATCTCTCGGTTGAACCCCCAAGAGGTTTTCGATTTTCTCCCTGCCGATTTCATGCCCGGCGACGAAATCACTATGCCAATCGAGATTGCGCACGAGCCCGATTACACACTTGGATATGCTGGGGAGTGACGCTCGAGGGGACACTCCCACAAACGCCGTCGTGCCCCCGATCAGGGCGCGGGCCTCCCCATATTTTTCCATGTCGCAAAATGTTTGTTCATCTTTGTTTTGAAGCTCGCGGCCAGGATCCCCGATCAGCCTTTTGTATTCGGGTGAATCGCGCCACCCGTATCGATTTTCGAATTTCGCTGGTGGATTCCACCGCGGAAACACGCCGTACATTGGGTGATTGTGAACGTCAATCAACCCTGGCAGGATAATTCCATTGATTTTGATTTCCAGACTGGCTCTGAAATCTGGTCGTGTGTCGTGAACCGAACGAATTCTCCCGCGCTGAATCAAAACCCACCCGTCATGGATAACCCGATCAGGCGTAATGACCGTGCCTCCCAGAAGCAAGCCCTCTTCCTTTCGCTGTTTTGCGCAACAGCAAAGACCGGCGCAGAGCATCATCATCAGAAGAAACAAGCCGATGTTCTTTCTGCTCATCGATTACCTCGGGAGTGAGTCGTCTTCTTTCTGCTTTCAAGCCTCGAGTTGGAAACCAAAGCTTGCGTAGTGCGTGGTGGATTCCAAAGACAATCTCCGTAGGACAAAATCGTCGTAGTATCCGGCAGCAAAGGTCGTATCGGCCCGCACTTGGATCGAGAGGAATCTGTAGGCCCCGATATTGGGCACCGGCAGCTTCAAAGACTTTCCGGTAAGATTGGCTTGCTGCAACAAGACCTGCTTCCATTTGAACGGCCCCGCAGGTGGATCCGCTTCATACCCCCAAACAATCACCGCATGACCCGGATAACCCGCAAATATCTCGACGTCATTAGCCTCCAGATGAAAAACAACTTGAGGCGGTGGCGGCGGGCTCTGCCCGGGCATGGGTCTGAGCGTTACCGGGAACTCGGCGCACAACCCGGAGTAGCAAGCATCGCCATGGATACCCGGCTCGTCTCCAATGTGGATCCTGCCCTTCCAAATGACTTCACTTTGAGGGTTTTTCATGCGTCTCCTTCAAGATTGCCCGGCTCGGGTTTGTGGCCGCAATTATTAGCAGAAACGTTTGTATACAGCAACTCATATCATTGAGCATGAGTACCGCAAATATCTGATTGGCTGACGAGATGATTCCAGAATCTATGCTTTGTTCAGACTGCAAACGGAGGGAGGACTAAAGTTAAACGAACGCCCCGGGAGCAAAACTCTCCGGGGCGTTTTCCTGTTCCCTAAGTCCTGAGTACTGCTTCCTGGCCACTAATAGATATCGTATTGCTCCCAGTGCAGCGTGGGGTCGGACTGGATGATCGCGCTCTTTTTCGTCCAGTGCTCGAGCTCCTCGACCAGCGCCGACTCGCGCGTCTTCAGCGCCTTGGCGATTTCCGGATGGACGCGCAGCGTGAGGCTTTGCGAGTCAATCTCCGGGGCCATCTTGCGCGCCTCGGACTGGATTTCGTAGCAGATGGTCGGGATGGACTTCACCATGCCGCTGCCGGTGCAGTAGGGACACGGCTGGCACAGCACGCGCTCGAGCGCCTGTTTCGTGCGCTTGCGCGTGATGGCCACCAGGCCGAACTCGTTGAACGAGAGCGCCTTCGACGGCGCCTTGTCGGCGCGCAGCGCCTCATCGAGCGCCTGCATCACCTTGTCGCGGTTGCGCCGCTCCTCCATGTCGATGAAGTCGATCACGATGATGCCACCCAGGTCGCGCAGCCGGATCTGCCGCACGATCTCTTTCACCGCTTCGAGGTTGGTCTTGACGATGGTGTCCTCAAGCCGCGTCGAGCCGCGGCCCACGAACTTGCCGGTGTTGACGTCGATGGCCACCAGCGCCTCGGTGTGGTTGATCACGATGTAGCCGCCCGATTTCAGCCATACCTTCGGCCGCAGCGACTTGTCGATTTCCTGCTGGATGCCGAACTCCTCGAAGATCGGCGCTTCCTTGGTGTAGAGCTTGACGCGGCTCACCAGGCGTGGCTGGAAACGCCCGACGAAGTCTGCCACCTTGGCGTATTCCTCCTCGTTGTCAATCCAGATGGCGGTGTAATCGCCGCTGACGTGGTCGCGCAGGATGCGCTCCACCAGGTTGAGGTCGCGGTGAAGGATGGCCGGGGCCTTGCGCTGCTCGCTGCGCTGCTTGATCTCATTCCAGGTGCGGCCGAGGAACTCGACGTCGCTGCGGATTTCGTCGTCGGTGGCGCCGCCGGCGGCGGTGCGCACGATGAAGCCGCCCGGATAGAGGCCCTTCATTTCCGCCAGCAGGCGGCGCAGGCGCGCGCGCTCCTCGCTCGAGCCGATCTTCCGCGAGACGCCGATATGTTCCACCGTCGGCATGTACACCAGGAAACGCCCGGGAAGCGCGACGTGGCTGGTGATACGCGCGCCCTTCTTCCCCATGGGTTCCTTGGCGATCTGGACGATGATTTCCTGCCCCGCCTTCAACAGCTCGGAGATGAGCTGCGGGCGGCGTGGCGCCTGATGCCGGCCGTGGTGCGTCCGGCCGCGCGGCGGCGGTCCGCCGCGGCGCCGGCCACCACGCCGCATCGGCCGCTGGAATCGCGCCCGCGACGCGTCCTGCACGCGCGCGGTAAATTGCCGCGGCTCCTCGGAGGTCGGCTCCGCGCCTTCATCGGGCGCGGCGGCAAGCTCTGCCGGCTGTTCTTCTCCCTGAAATTCGCCCTCTTCCGTTCCCGACGCATCGCTTTCGGCATCGGCGGCAAATTCTTCGGGTTCCCCGGTGGCTTCGGTTTCCTCGCGTCCTTCCTCCAGCGACGCGGACTCAGCCAGCGTTTCGGCGATGGCGCCGCGCTCCTCGGCATCCACGCGGAACGCGTCTCCCGTTTCGGCGGCCGCCTCTTCCTCGGCTTCCGATTCGTTTTCGTGCTCCTCTTCCGCGAGTTCTTCCTGCGCCGCTTCAGCGAACTGCTCGGCCAGCGCGGCCGCTTCCTCGGCGGTCAGGTCGGCTGATTGTGTTTCGAACGGAGCCGCTTCTTCGCGGATCTCCGCCACTGGCGGCGCCGCGTGGGAAACCGGTTCCACTTGTGGCGGTACAAACGCCGCTGCAGGGAAGGCCGGCGTTTCGCTGCGCGTCTCTTCCACCGGCGCCGCGCGCTCTTCCGCGCGGGGCGCGGCGGTTTCCGCCGCTTCGGTCCAGCCGAATCCTCCCGCAGAAACCTCGGGACGGGAAAGAGAGTCAAAGGGCTTTTCTTCCACCGGCTCCTGAACTGCCGGTGACGGCGCAGCCGAAGACACTGCCGATTCATCCGCCGGTGCGGAGCTCACCGGAGCGCCGGGCGCGCGGTCGCGGTACTTGGCCAGCGATTCGCCGGGAAGAATGATGGGTTCGTAGCCGGGCGGCAGCGGAGCTTCCGCCTCGCTGGGCGGCGTCCCGAAGCCTCGGGAGGGCGCCGCATATTTCGAAGGCGGGAACTCGCGGCGCGGACCGCGGTCACGGCCACGGTCGCGTCCGCCGCGGCGGTTATCCCACCGGCCGCGGCCACGTCCTCCGCCGCCGCGTCCGAAACCGCCGCGGTCGCCGCGCTGCTCATAAGGGCGAGAAGAAGGCGGAGGCGCGAGCGGCGGCGGCGCGGGCGCCGGAGTTTCCGCGAGCGGCGGCGCGTCGGAAGAAACCAGCGAAGATGGCGCGGGCGGCGCTTCGTGGTTCGTCACTTCGGGCGGTTCGACCGCCGGCGTTTGCGCCGCGGCGGGCGCGGCAAACATCTGCCCGCCCTGCTGCTCCATGCGCTGCAGCTTCCCTTCCACGGTGGTGACGATGCCGTCGTAGTCTTCCAGGTTTTCGAAGAAGTCGCTGACGTAGAGGAAGGCGTCGCTGTCGAGCCCAATGTCCACGAAGGCCGACTGCATGCCGGGCAGCACGCGCGTCACGCGGCCCTTGTAGATGCTTCCGACGAGCGCGAATTCTTTCTCGCGCTCTACGTAGATTTCACACAGGTGTCCATCTTCCAGAATGGCGACCCGCGTCTCGTGCGGGGTCGCGGAAATGACCAGCTCTTTCGACATGAAAACTCCTCGGAGCGCAACGGCGCGCGGCCGCGCAGGGCGCAAAAGTGCGCACGGGTTCCGCCTGGGGCGGAGCGTCCGGGATGGAGACTTCCGGAATCATGCTTCCATCTCTCACGCGTTGCTGAGCTCTCTGATTCTTTCGGATTCTTTTCCGCGGGCCCGCTCCGCAAAGCGGGCGGCCCGCCGGCACTGCCCGGCGCCGGTTCAGTTGACGAAGCGCTTCATGCGCACGTTCATCACCAGGCCCAACGCCATAAACACGAACAACGTGGAGGACCCGCCGTAACTCATCAGCGGCAACGGGATGCCGGTGACCGGCACGTAGCCGATCATCATCCCCACGTTCACAAATACATGGACCCCCAAGACCGCCGCCACGCCCATCACGATGTGCATTCCGGAACGATCTTTCGCCCACTGCGCGTTCTGGACCAGGCGCCGCAGCAAAAACATGTACAGCAGCAGGGTCACCAGGACCCCGACAAAACCCATCTCCTCCGCCAGAGCGGCCAGGATGAAGTCCGACCAGCGCACCGGAACAAACCCGAGCTGGTTCTGACTTCCCTTCCCGATGCCCTTTCCCCAGAAGCCGCCGGACCCAACCGCTATCTTCGCCTGTTGGGTCTGATAGCCCGCTCCGCGCGGATTCTCCTCTGGCCGGAGGAAGGTGTGAATCCTCTCCTTCTGATATGGCTTCAGCAGAGACCAGCCGACCGGCAGAAGCAGGGCGCCGATCAGGAGAAACGCCACCGCATGCTTCCACTGGATGCCAACCAGAAAGGCGCCGACGGCGGCGATCGGCACGATCATTATCGTCGTGCCCAGGTCCGGCTGGAGCAGAATCAACCCAACCGGAAGGCCCGTCAGCAGTCCCGCCTTTCCCAGGTCCAGCAACGAAAGGCGATCCGTGCGCACCTCGCTATAGAAGCGCGCCAACACCACGATTATAATCAACTTCACCAGCTCTGACACCTGCAAAGTGTACCCGCCGATCGCGATCCAGCTCTTGTGCCCAAACCGGCGCTCGCCGATCGCGAGCACCAGGACCAGTCCCGCCAGACCCACCAGATAGAGCAGCGGCGCCTGGTCCAGGATGGTGTGATAGTCAATCCGGGAGACCACCAGCATGCACGCCAACCCGATCACCACCCACCAAAACTGCTTCCAATGCATTCCGGCGAGCGCATTGGCCCGCGTGGCCGAATAGATTTCGATGATGCCCATGCTGCAGATGCTCAGAACCAGCAGCAGCAGCGTCCAGTCGAAATCGCGGATTTTGTTCGCTTCGCGCATGATTGCGAGTGTCTTTTCCAGCGAACCTACGGATGGTGGCCGGCCTCCCGCTGAACGGCGGCGTCCGTCTCCGGCTTTCCAGCGACCGGCGCTTGCGCCACGTCGGGCTGTGCGCCCAGATCGTAGCGGCGGTAGTCCACGGTGAACTGCTTCTTCTCGCGCGCTCCCTTCTTGTCGTAATAGGCCTTGATGATGTCCCGCGCCACCGGCGCGGCGGCGGTGGAGCCGTGCACGCCGTGCTCGACGAGCACGGCCACGACAATCTCCGGGTTGCGCCGCGGCGCGTAGCCCACGAACCAGGCGTTGTCGGTGAATCTCCGCTGCTTGCCCGCCTTCTTCAATCCTTCGCCGCTGATGAGCTGCGCCGTGCCGGTCTTGCCGCAGAACTCGATCCCTTCGAGCCGCGAGGCTGCCGCCGTGCCGCCCTCGTTCACCACGCCGAACATCGCCTGCGTCACCTTCTCCGTGGTGTTCTCGGAGATCGGAAAATCCTCTTCCTTCACGTTCTTGGCTTCGAGCAGCAGGTGCGGCTGCTTGAAGACGCCTCCCAGGGCGATGCCGCCAACGGTGCGGGCGAGTTGCAGCGGCGTGGTCACGGTCGCGCCCTGTCCGACCGCGACCGAAATCGTCTCGCCGGCATACCAGGGCTGCTTGAACACGCGCTTCTTCCATTCCTCCGACGGCACCAGTCCGTTTTCCTCGCCCGGCAGGTCAATGCCCGTGCGCCGGCCGAGCCCGAGCTGGTAGGCGTAGTAGCTGATGCGGTCGATTCCCAGCCGCTTCCCCACGTTGTAGAAAAAGACGTCACACGACTGCACCACTGCCTTGTGCAGCTCCACCTGCCCGTGCCCCCCCTTGCCGAACACATGGCACTTGAACATGCGCCCGTAGAAATCCGCGTAGCCGGGGCAGTACACGGAGAAATCCTCGGGGATCAGCTTGGATTCCAGCATCGCCGTGGACATCACCACCTTGAACACCGAGCCCGGCGCAAGCTGCGCCTGGATGACGCGGTTCAGCAGCGGCCGGTCTTCGTCCTCGTTCAGCCGCTTCCACTCCTCGCGCGAAATGCGCACGGCAAACGCGTTCGGGTCCGGCGCCGGATGGCTGGTCATCGCCAGCACCTCGCCGGTGCGCGGGTCGACCGCCACCACCGCGCCCTTCTGCCCGGCCATCGCCGCTTCCGCCACCACCTGCAAGTCGTAATCAATCGTCAGCTTGATCGGTTTTCCGGGAGTGGCTTCCGTGTGCTCCAGCCGTCCCACTTCCTTGCCCACGCTGTTCACAATCACGCGGCGCAATCCGTCCGAGCCCATCAGGGTTTCGTTGTACTGTCGCTCAAGCCCGCTTTTGCCGGCGAAGTCGCCGGGGCGCAGCTTGCCGCCGCTCGCTTCGATTTGCTTCTCACTTACTTCGCCCACGTAGCCGATGGCGTGGGCCATGAAGCCATCGCGCGGGTACCGCCGCCGGTGCACCATCAGCAACTCCAGCAGCGGCAGATCGGCGCGGTGCGACTCGATAAACGCGATGTCCGCCGGCGTGGCTTCCGGCTTGATCAGGATGGGCTGGAATTTGGGAATGTTTTTCGAGGCGTCCACCTGCTGCTGGATTTCCTCGAGCGGCACGCCCAGTCCTTCAGCCACCACCGGCAGGTTCTGCGTGAGGAGCTTCGCGTCCTCGCGCAGCAGCAGCACGCTGAACGACGGGTAGTTGTCCACCAGCACGCGGCCTTCGCGGTCCAGCATCCGCCCGCGCGGCGCAATGATGGGAATCGAACGGATGCTGTTGCGCTCGGCGAGTTGCGCGTAGTAGTCCGATTGGATGATTTGGAGTTTCCAGAAACCGATGAGCAGGAACAGGGTGATGCCGGCAATCACGTATTGCGCGACACTCAGCCGCGCCTGCGGCAGCTTCTGATCATTCCCGATCCAGTACGACAATTTCGTTTCCGCCCGAACGAGCGCCGGTCAGGGCTGGATGCCCGCGCGCTGCGCGTCCTCAAATCTCTAAACTCTTTGTTGGGGCACGTGTTTGTGCGCCCTCTGAAAATTGACGACTGACAACTGAATACTTGCCGCTGACTTCCCACTTCTGAATTCTGACTTCTGACTTTTGAAACCTCCCCAAGTGCTGCTCACACTAACACCTGCTCACTTTCTGTGCAAGCCGCCTTGCTGTTTCAGGCACTTGGCTGCCGCTGATGGGAGATGCCTGCCGGCCTCCGCGGAACTTCCGCTGCGCTGGGCCGTTCTTCTCGTAGGGGCTGCCCCGCGTTGCCGGGTCGTTCGCTGCCTCTTGTGGCACAGGCACTCCTGCCCGTGCGCCTTTCCGGCCGGCACCGGCCACGCATTTCTCTGCGCTCCTTCGTGTCCGGAGTTTACCCCGACGCACTTTGTCGGGCGTCTCTGCGTTAATTCTTGCTTTTCTGCCTGCCTCGGGCGTTCTTGCGGCACATTCCATTCCCTTTATCTTTACCAGGTGTATAATCCGGCCCACGGACGTTCCGCATGTACCACTCGGCAATACTGCTGCACGGTAAGCCTCGCGCTGTTCCGTCTGGCCGCACCCTGAGCTACACCTACGATTCCCTGCACCGCGTGAAAACCGCCGTCACCACCGGCTCGGCCCAGTACCCTCAGTGGGGCCTTTCCTGGACCTACGACCGCTACGGCAACCGCACCGCGCAGACTGTCACCGCCGGTTCCGCGCCCTCAAACTCAGTCACGGTGGGCAGCGGGAACAATCGCATTCTTGACCCGGGCTACAGCTACGACTTGGCTGGCAACATGACCGCCGATGGGCTGAACACCGTGACCTATGACGCCGAAAATCGCATCGCCAGCAGCACCAGCGGCGGCGCCACTGCCAGCTACAGCTATGACGGCTCCGGTCTGCGGGTGCAGAAAACCGCGGGCGGCACAAATAGTGTTTACATCTTCTCAAACCAAAGGGTCGTCGCCGAGTAC
>JACQDE010000003.1 GCA_016201285.1 Acidobacteriota bacterium
GATCCCTTCCTGCACGATCTCCCACTTCTCCTCCGCCGTCCGCTGCACTCGCGGTTTCCTGCTCATGTCGCCGCCTTTGAAGTCGGAGGCCCCGCATCATACCGAAACTACCTGTCTAGTTTTAGAGGGGTGCACTACATTACCGAAGCCGCCGAAACTCTGCGCGAGGAAGATACGCTGACCTCAAACATACTTCGCATGCATATTTTTGGCGAACTTAAGGATAGAGCAAAGGCAGAAAAAGCATTTAATCTAGTAGAACACAATCATCTGCCAATAGTGATTTCGCTTAGAGATGAACTGACTGCTCGCTACGGAATCCGCAAGCTAAAGCTGCCTTTGCAGTCTGAGGAATGGGTATTTGATAAGGAATGCGAGCTTCTTCTGATGGCCGCCTGAAGTCAAGGTATCCTCAATAAATGTTCGACTCGCGCTTCCGCCCCGTGTAGTTGATATAGACCGTCTTCAGCTTGGTGTAGAAATCAATCGCGACGCGCCCCAGCGCCGCTCGGCCGCCGTCGTCGGCGCCAGGTCTTCGTTGTAGAGCGCACTCCCGCGGATCGCTTCCAGCTCGGACGAGCTGCCTTCGGTAGGAATGGGCTTACCGTGCGCGGGCGCGGCGGTCAATTTGTCCCCCTTGCGTCTTGTCTTTCTTATCGCCAGTTGACGGACACTCGCTTGCGGTCAACAATCACATAACCTTTTTCCCTTGCAAAACCGACCAAATCCACGAGCAACTGGACATCATTCTCGCAGTACTTGCACACGCGCTCCTTGTCGCCGGCCCGCCACCATGTCACAACCTCTTCACCGGCGCCCGTCTTGCGGCGCCCGAGGGTCGCCTCAGCCAGCGAATCCAGTTTCACGCGGAAGCCCAACGCGTTTTTCAAGTGGACAAGGAGATCCAGTGATTTGGCGGCCAGCTTGTGGGTCGGACTGTAGCCTCGCAGGACTTCCAAATCAAAGCGCTCGCCGTTAAAGGTGATGACACGAGAAAACTGGTCTAACTCTGCGACGAGATGCGCCGCGTCTTCCTCGAACCACCTTCGAAACCCATGCCCTTGGTCCCAGGTCACAGCCACGGCAAGTCCGAATTGCCGTATGTTGGACCACCCGCCGGGCACTTCGTGCGACAGCCGGAGGGTTTCGATGTCCAGGAAGATTTCATTGCCCGAATTCTTCGTTTCTTCCATTTCCTTCTCTGGGCAGCACAGCTTCAATAAATGTTCGATTCGCGCTTCCGGCCCGTGTAGTCGATGTACACGGTCTTCAGCTCGGTATAAAAATCAATAGCCACGCGGCCCATCTCCCGCAACCCTACGCCGGTGGCCTTCATCCCGCCGAACGGCAACTGCGCCTCGCCGCCGACTGTCGGCGAATTGACGTGTGTGATGCCGGTCTCGATCTTGTCAATGAACTCGAAGATTTTCGCGGCGTCGTTCGAGTAGAGCGAGCTCGAAAGCCCGTACCGCACCGAGTTCGCAACGCGCAGCGCCTCGTCGAAGTCTTTCACGCGGATCACGCTCAGCACCGGCCCGAAGACTTCGTCCTGCGCGATGGTGCTGTCCCATTTGACGTGGTCGAAAATGGTCGGCGCAATGTAGTAACCGTTGTACCCCGGTCCCGACAGCCGCTCCCCGCCCAGCAGCAGCTTCGCCTCTTTCTTTCCGACCTCGATGTAGTGCAGGTCGGTCTTCATCTGCGACTCGTCCACCGCCGGCCCCATGTCCACGCCCGGCTCGAGCCCGTTGCCGGTCTTCAATTTCTTTGTGCGCTCCACCAGCATCGCCACAAACTGGTCTGCCACTTTCTCCTCGATCACCACGCGGCTTGTCGCCGTGCACCTTTGTCCGGTCGAAGCGAACGCGCCGAACACCGTGGACTCCACCGCCAGTGGCAGGTCCGCGTCGGCCAGGATGACGATGGGGTTCTTCCCGCCCATCTCACACTGGCACTTTTTCATCTTCCGCGCGCCCTGCGCGTAGAGTTCGCTGCCCACTTCGTTCGATCCGGTGAACGACACCGCCTTCACGTCCGGATGCTGCAGCAGTTCGTCGCCCACCTCACTGCCCGATCCCACCACCATGTTCAGCACGCCCGCCGGCACGCCGGCCTGCTCGAAAATCTCCACCACCTTCGCGCCGGTGAACACCGTCAGCGTCGCCGGCTTGAAAACGACGGTGTTGCCCGCCACCAGCGCCGGCGCCATCTTCCACACCGGAATGGACACCGGAAAATTCCACGGCGTAATCGCCGCCACCACGCCCAGCGGCTGCTTGATGGTGTATGCAAAATTCTTGGGCAGCTCGCTCGGGACGGTTTCGCCGCCGATGCGCCGCGATTCCCCGGCCATGAACTCCAGAATGTTCACCGACTTCAGCACCTCGCCCAGGGAATCCTTCAGCGTCTTGCCCTCTTCCCGTGTCAGGATGCGCGCCAGCTCGTCCTTCTGCTGCTCCATGATCAACGCGGCCCGCGCGATCACGCGCCCGCGCACCGGCGCCGGCGTATCTCGCCAGGCTGCAAACGCCGCTTTGGCCGCGGCGATGGCCTCGCGCGTCTCCTCGCGCGATGAGAGCGGAACCAGTCCAACCACTTCATCCAAGTTCGCCGGGTTCCGCCGCTCGCTTGTCCGCGTGGCCTTCGATTCCACCCACTTCCCGTTGATGAAATTCCTGCAGATTTGTACAGTCGTCGTCGCCGTCGCCATGATTCCCCCTAGACCCGCACTTCACTGAAAGATTTGTCCAACAGTTTGATTGCCTCGTCTACGTCCGCTTTGGCAATGTTGAGCATCGGCGAAAGCCGAAGCACATTTCCGTACAGTCCGCCCTTGCCGATCAGCAAACCATTTTCCCGCGCGTGTTCCATCACTTTCGCCGTTGCCTCCGGCGCGGGCTCTTTTGTCTGGCGGTCTTTCACCAGCTCGAGACCCTGCATCAGCCCCATGCCGCGGACGTCGCCGATCAGTGCATACTTCTGCTGCAATTCTTCGAGCTTTCCGCGGAAGTAGCGCCCGACGGTATCCACGTTGTCGAGCAAATGTTCTTCCTCGATCACGTCAATCGTCGCCCGCGCCGCCACCGACGTCACCGGATTCCCGCCAAAAGTGGAAATCGTCAGCCCCTTGAACGTGTCGGCCAGTTGCGCGGTGGTGATCGTCGCGCCGATGGGCACGCCGTTCCCCATGCCCTTCGCGGTGGTAATGATGTCCGGCTCGACTTCCCACTGCTCGATGCCAAACCATTTTTTCCCTGTGCGCCCGAAGCCCGTCTGCACTTCGTCGGCGACAAACAGACCGCCGTAGTTCTTCACGATTTTGAATACCATCTTGAAATATTCCGGCGGTGGCGTGATGAACCCGCCCACGCCCTGGATGGGCTCGGCGATGAATGCGGCAATCGAGCCGCTCGTGCCCGTCTGGATCAGGTTTTCCACGTCCTTCGCGCAGGCCACGTTGCAGTCGGGATACTTCTTCTCCAGCGGGCAGCGGTAGCAATAGGGATTGATCGCGTGCGAAATTCCCACGCTGATCACGCCCGCCTTGCGCCACGGCGCGTGCGCCGTCACCGACTTTGCCAGCATCGATCCGCCCGAATACGCGTGCCGCAGCGCCACCACGTCGTAGCTGTTCGACGCCATCCGCGCCAGCAGGATCGCCGCTTCATTCGCTTCGGTGCCCGAATTCGTGAAAAAGCTCTTCTGCAGTTTCCCCGGCGTAATCTGCGCCAGTTTTTCCGCCAGCGCCACGATGTGCTCGTTCGGATAGAGCGTCGAGGTGTGCTGCAAGCGATCCACCTGAGCTTTGATCTTGCTCGTCACCTTCGGGTTCGCGTGCCCCACGGAAATCGTCAGGATTCCGCCGAAGAAGTCCAGATACTTCCGCCCGTCGAGGTCCCACAGGTACTGCATCTGCCCGCGGTCGGCCACCAGCGGCTTCGCGTAGTAGTTCGTCACCGCCGGCCACAGGTATTCCTTGTGTTTGCGAATCACGTCCTCGCTGCGGCTCATTTCTGCTTGCGCTTTCGTCGTCATTTGACTGTCCTTTGGAACCAAAGATCGCCGCAATTGGATAATGGACGACAAGAATGCGTCCTTGCGGCCTATTTTCTAATTTCTACTTTCTCTTTTCGTTTTTTTCCATCTGCATCAGGCTGCGTTCATCTGCGGTTGCGTTTGATTTAATTCGCTGCGTTGGCAGCCTTCGCCCCTGCCTGCGTGCGCGTGATCTCCCCGTAGGAATCCGGCCGACGATCGCGGTAGAACTGCCACGTCGCCCGCACCTGGTCAATCTCCTCCAGGTTCAGGTCGGCCACGACGAGTTCGTCTTTGTCCCGGCTCGCCTGCGCCACGATTTTCCCCCGCGGGTTACAGAAGTAGCTTTTCCCGTAGAACTCGCCGATCTTCCACGGCGCTTCGTAGCCCACGCGGTTGATCGCCGCGATGAAGTAGCCGTTGGCCACCGCGTGCGCCGGCTGCTCCAACTCCCACAGGTATTCGCTCAGTCCCGCTACCGTCGCCGACGGATTGAACACAATTTCCGCCCCATTCAACCCCAAGCAGCGCGCGCCTTCCGGGAAATGCCGGTCGTAGCAGATGTACACGCCCACGCGCGCGTAGCGCGTCTCAAACACCGGATAGCCCGTATTGCCTGGCGTGAAATAGAATTTCTCCCAGAACCCGGGATGGACGTGTGGAATGTGGTGCTTGCGGTACTTGCCCAGATAGCGCCCGTCGGCGTCAATCACCGCCGCCGTGTTGTAGAACACCCCGGCCATCTCCACCTCGTACACCGGCACGACCATCGCCATCTTGTAGCGCTTCGCCAGCTTCTGCATTCGCGTCACGGTCGGCCCGCCCGGCACGCGCTCCGTCAGGCCGTACCACCGCGTCTGCTGTTCGGCGCAGAAGTACGGCCCGTAGAACAACTCCTGCAGCCCGAGGATCTGCACCTTTTTCTTCGCCGCCGCGGCGATCAGCTTTTCGTGCTTGGCGGTCATTTTCTGTTTGATCTGCGCGAGGGAAAACTTCTCCAGCGACCACTCGCAATGCGCCTGAATCAGACCGCAGCGGACGACACGGGCCATAGGCCACCTCTCCGGGCGTGAAGATTCGGCAAGTCTAGCCCTTGAGCCGTGCTGGCGCAAGCGCGCGCCTGCGGGCGATTGCTTCAACGATGAGGAATCGGCGTGCGGAGGGGACTGCCCGGGCGCAAGGCGGACACGGCGCCACCGTCCCGGGGGTGGGCCAGCCAGGCAAAGCCCCGCGCTGACTTTCGCGGACGTTCAGCGATGCATTACGTGCTCCTCATTGCTCGCACACTTTCGCGCGCCGTATTCCGTTCGTCCCGTCCTTTCAGTGACCTGGCCGAAAAGCTGCTTGACTTCATTCGCCGCTTTGAGTACAAGGCTACACTAAAGCCAGGAGTTCAATTGGGTGAGGGGGGTTCTCATGAAGCTGGGCTCTCGTTTTTTCATCTTCACCGTAGTGTGTCTGGGTCTGTGCGCCATCCCGCTTTCGGCGCAGAAGATCACGGGTGACATCACCGGAAACGTCAACGATCAGAGCGGCGCTGCCGTACCCAAGGCGACAGTGACCGCGGAGAATACCGCCACCAAGCTGACGCGCACTACCACGACGTCCGATTCCGGCGTCTATCGTCTGACTGAACTGCCTCCGGGGACGTACAAGCTGTCCGTCACGGCGGCGGGCTTCAAGACTGTGGTCCGCGAGGCCATCGTGGCTACCGCGCAAACCACGGATTCTGACTTCACTCTTCAGGTTGGCGAACGCACGGAGACGATCACTGTCGAGGCCAGCGCCCCGCTCATCGAATTCAACGACAAGCTCAACAGTTATGTCAACGAGAAGCAGGTGGTGGACCTGCCGCTGGTCGGCCGCGACTTCAACTCGCTCCTGGGAATTACGCCCGGCGTGCAACGCGCCCCCGGCGGAGGCTTCCTCGCCGTCAGCATCAACGGCAACCGTCCATTCAACAACAATTATCTGATCGACGGGATGTACAACAACGACCGTTACTACGGCGACTCGCTGGTCGGCCAGACCGGCGTGCTCGGTATTCCGGCTACCGTGCTGCCCAACGACGCTATTCAAGAGTTTACCGTCCAGCAGTTGCCCTCCGCCGAATATGGCATCAAAGGCGGCGCCGCCATCAACGTGCAGCTCAAAAGTGGCGGCAACAATCTCCACGGTGGCGTCTATGGATTCTTTCTCACTGACTTTGGTAGTGCCAATAGTCCGATTCACCCTCTCAACCAGGCAGTGAACACTCCCATCCATAACTATCAATACGGCGGCAATGTAGGCGGCCCGCTTGTCAAAGACAAGACCTTTTACTTCGGGTTTATCGAAGGCCAGCGCAACAAATCGAATCCTGGGTATACGCGAACTGTTCCGACGCAAGGGGAAATCAATCTGGGGCGTTCTATAGCGGCCGCTGCGCTCGGGGTGGCACCAACGGCCCCCATGCCAGGAGACGCGATTCTCGCTCTCTTCCCGCGTGACCCATCCTTGGTCGTGCTTGCTTCCAATGCTACGCGGCCGACAATCGCAGCGAATATTCCCAACATTGCCAACAGCACGGCCTACAGCATCAAGATTGATCACAAAATGGGCACACAGCACAGCCTCTCCGGCCGATACTATATCGCGGACAGCTTTCAGTCCGCCCCGACCGCCGGATACCAACTCCCGGCCCCGGGGCGGGCGGATATGTTCAATTCGGTGGCGCCCTCCCGCGCCCAACTCCTGGGCGTCGGCTGGACGTACACGATGGCGACTAATAAAATCCTCGAAAGCCGCTTCGGCTGGTCACGCTTCTCGCAGATTATTGACGTGAACAACAAAATTGATCCCCGGAGCCTGGGGCTGGATACCGGCCCGCTCGATCCGCTGGACTTCGGCGTGCCCTACGTGTACGCCTACTACGTCAGCAACGGCTACATTGGCGGCGTGGCCGGCTATCCCATCACCACTCGCCCGAACCAGACCTTTGACCAGTCCGAACACTTCACCTGGATCAAGGGCAATCACACCTTCAAGATGGGTGGCAACTGGCAATATGCCTCCACATTCAGTATCCGCAATCGGTCCCGCTCTTCGTTGGTTGTTGCCGGCTATACGGTGCCAGACTCGATTTCGCAGATCCTGACGCTTCGGTTCGGAAGCGCTGCCCGGAACTTCGGCAGCACCAACCGCCACATCTTCCAGCACTCCTTCGGGTTCTATTTCCAGGATGATTGGAAGGTGCGACCGCGTTTAACGATTTCCTATGGTTTGCGCTACGAAATCTCTACCGCGCTGGGCGAAAACGACAAGCAGGGGGCCAATTTTGATCCTGTATTGGGGCTGGTGAATCTTGGCCCAACCATGAAGGCTCTGCACGACAAAGACTTGAATAACTTCGGCCCGCGGGCAGGCCTTGCCTGGGACATCTTTGGCAATGGCAAGACCGCTCTGCGCGTGGGGTATGCGCTGACCTACGACCAGACGAATTTCGGCGCGATTCATGCCCCGCAGGCTGCCTATTTCAATGGAAACCGTACGGGCGCCTTTACGAACATTACGCAGAACAACTTCAGCAAGCGCGCACCGACTTCGGGAATCCTCGGGGCACCCACGGTTACGGCAGCCAATCTGAATGACTGCTTCGATATCAATGGCAACGCAGCGACCTGGGTCTGCGCCGGACCGGGCCACACGATTTACGGCGCCAACCCCACGGGCGCGCCGCCCTTCAATGCCTTTGGCGTTGTCCGCAACTTCAAAGTGCCGATGTTCCACAACTACCAGGTCAGCATCCAGCAGGAACTCCTGAAGAACACGGTTCTGACCGTGTCCTATGTAGGCTCCAAGGGCCGGCAACTCCCGCAGGTGCGGGCTCTAAACGCACGACCCATCGGCTGCTTCGGGCAGGCGCCAATCGGCCCCTGCGCGCGGCCGTTTGACACTGTTTTCCAGACCGGTGGCGTGCCTACCTTCCTGCAAGTCAACCAGCTCACCAACGACGGCGAGTCCGATTACAGCTCCTTGCAAGTGTCGCTCCGCCAGCAGAACTGGCACGGCATCACCACCCAGTACAATTTCACTTGGGGTCACTGCATTGACCTCGGATCCAACAATCGCGGCGGCGGCCGTACGAACTCTTCGCCGTTCCAGAACCCGTACAGGCCCGAGGCGAATCGCGGCAATTGTGACCACGACGTCCGTCGTAACTTCAATGCCGGGGGCACCTACACGATTCCATTCCCGAAGGGTTGGGGCCGCGTCACAGAAGGATGGGAGATCGGCACCGTTATAACTTTGCTCGATGGCCGGCCTTTCACGGCGAATATCGGCTCCCGTGACCGGACAGGACAGGGCTTAAGCGGCAACAACCGCGCCGATTGCCTGTCCAAGCCGGTCTACCATACGCGCACTCCGGGTAGTTATGTGGAGGGTGCCGCTTTCGCCCAACCGGCCAACAATCAGGTCGGTAGTTGCGGCCGCAACAGCCTGCGCGGGCCTGGTCTGGCGCAAGTGGATATGAGCGTCATTAAGACTACCCGGCTCACCGAAAAGTTCAAGGTGCAGTTCCGCTGGGAACTCACCAACGCGTTCAACCGCGCCAATTTCGGCTTCCCGGTCAGCAACATTCGCAGCAGCGATTTCGGGGTGATTTCCTCCACTCCGGACATATATAACCCGGTGATTTCTCAGGGCGGCCCGCGCGCCATGCAATGGGTCGTGAAGTTCTTGTTCTAAGCGACCTTCAACCTCAACCGGGGAGTCTATCTTCGTGATAGACTCCCCTTTTCATTTATGCACCTTCGTCGGACCGTTGCACTTCTGCTGTTCCTTCTCCCCGGCGCCGCTCGTGCGGCAGACCGCCCAAACATTATTCTGATTACTCTGGATACGGTCCGCGCCGACCGCATGGGCTTTCTTGGCTCGCAGCGCGGACTCACGCCGCAGCTCGACGCCATAGCCGCTCAGGGCGTTGTGTTTGAACGAGCCTACTCGCAAGCGCCGCTGACGCCGGTTTCCCATGCCAGCCTGCTCACTGGTACCTACCCGCAATTCCACAGGGTGCAGGATTTCGGCGCGCGCCTTTCTGTCACCCTGCCCTATCTGCCTGCGTTACTCAGAGCCCAGGGCTATCGCACCGCGGCTTTTGTCAGCTCCATCATCCTCGACCCCAAAAACGGTTTTGCGCCCGGCTTTGATCGTGCCTTCGATACCTTCGACGCCGGCTTCCACCGCAAGCAAAAAGGCGAGACCCGCCAGCAATCCATCGAGCGCCGCGCGGAGGTCACTCTCGCCCGCGCGCTGGAATGGATCGAAAACAATTCCCAGGGGCCTTTCTTCCTGTGGATTCACCTCTGGGATGCGCATGACCCCTACGAGCCGCCCGCCCCCTTTAAAACGAAGTTCGCTGCCGCGCCCTACGACGGCGAAATTGCCTACCTCGACGCCTCGCTGGGGAAGTTTTTCGCGGACCTGAAATCCCGGCAGCTCTTCAGCAATTCATTGCTTGTGGTGACATCTGACCACGGGGAGGGTCTTGGAGGGCACGGGGAACTCACACACGGCGTTCTTCTTTACGACCTGACCATCCAGGTTCCTCTCCTGATCAAGATGCCTCAGGCGAAGTACGCCGGCCAGCACATCAAGGCTCGCGCCGGCCTCGTGGACGTTGCCCCCACCCTCCTCGAAGCTCTCCAGATCTCCATCCCGGCGCAGATGCAGGGGCAATCTCTGTTGCGCCTGCTCGGACTCGCTGCTCCTCCCGACCGGCCTTCCTTCGCCGAGACCGAATACCCCCGCCGCGCCTTTGGCTGGAGCAACCTCGCATCGCTTCGCACCGGCAAATACCTCTACATAAAGGGGCCCAACCCCGAGCTCTACGACACCGCCGCGGATCCTGGCGCCACAAAAAATCTCGCGGAGAAAAACAAGGCCGACGCAACCCGCATCGCCGCCCAGATTGAGGCCTTCCTTAAGCGTTCGGCCTCCGGCGCCCCTGAATCCCAGCAATCCGACCTCGACCCCAAAACCCGTGAAAAGCTCGCTTCTCTCGGTTACGTCGCCGGCACGCAGGCTCGCTCCGCGACCTCCGGCGTGGATCCCCGGACGCGCATTTCCATCGCCAACGACATGCACGACGCCAACATCGCCATCGAAAACGGCGAGCACGTCAAGGTGATTCCGGCGCTCGAGCGGATCGTCAAGAGCGAACCACAGATTCAGGTGGCCCACTACTATCTCGGCATGGCCTACGCCCGCGACAAGAACTACGCCCGCGCCCTTCCGGAGCTGCGCAAAGCCATCGAGCTTCAGCCGGATATGATGTTTGCGCACTACGAAATCGGGCTGGCCCTGTTTGAGTCCGGCGATTGGAAGACCGCCGCCACGCATTTTGAGATTGTCGTGGACAAAAACCCGCGCTGGGCCGACGCGCGTTTTTCGCTTGCCTCTGTCCAGGCTCGCACGGACCGCATCGCCGACGCGCTCGCGAATCTGGTCCTCGTCGTCGAGCAGAATCCCAATCATTACCGCGGCAATCTTCTGCTCGGCCGCATTCTCACGCTGAAAGGCCAGGCGGACGTGGCCCTGCCATACTTGCAAAAGGCGGCGGCGCTGCAATCTGATTCCAGCGAGGCGCATGCGTTTCTCGCCGATGCCCTCGAGCGCATGGGCCGCGCCGAAGACGCCCGCCGCGAACGCGGCCGCGCCGGGGCCTTGAAGCGCGCGCCGTCGCCCTGAGGCCGTGGCTGTTTCCCCGCGCCGCGCAGGCGCCCGAGCTCATCATCGGTTACAATCAGTGGGATTAGGTGGGAGAGGCGCCCGCCGCGGCGGGCTGCGCCCCTGTGATCGCAGCACCATGGAAAGGGAAACGAACCATGTTCGGCAACCGCGTCAAGATTGACGACGAGCTCTTCGAAAAAATCAAACAATGCGCCGCTAAGGCCGGCTACGCCTCGCCCGAAGAATTCGTCCAGCACATCCTGGAAAAAGAAGTCGCGCGCTTGACGGGCGGCGACGCCGGCCGCGATCCCGAAGAAGAAGTGAAAAAGCGACTGCAAGGGCTGGGCTATATCGAATGAGCAGCGTGCTTCGCTCGCAGACGTTCGCAGAGGGGCACCTCCTTCTATGACCACTTTTCTCTCCGCGGTCAGCCGTCTCTTTGACGGCCTGTTCTATCCCTTCCGCGCAGCAAGCCCCTGGTTCCCGCTGGTTCTGCTCTCATTCTTCGCTGGCGTCCTGATGTTGCTCGTCTTCCGCTTCACGTCCAACCAGTCCGCCATCCGCCGCGTGAAGGATCGCATGCAGGCGCACCTGTTCGAAGTGCGGCTCTTTCCGGACCAGTTGGGCGTCGTGCTTCGCGCCTACGGCCGCATCCTCCGCTGGACGCTCGCGTATCTCGGCCACGCCCTCGTGCCGCTTGCCGTCATGACCGTGCCGCTCGTGCTTCTCCTAGTGCAGATGGATCTGCGCCTCGGCCACGAACCGCTCCGCCCGCGCAGTTCCTTCCTGCTCAAGGCGCTCGCCGCCGGCGATGCCTCGCTCGAACAGGCCTCGCTGCGCCTTCCCGATGGCCTGGTCCTCACCGCTCCGCCGCTGCACATTTTTCACGCACCGGAGAAACGCCAGGAAGTGAACTGGCGCCTGGAAGCGCAGCGCCCCGGCGAGTTCTCCGTCGAAGTCGTCGTGGCAGATAAGGTCTTCTCAAAACAGGTCATTGTCGTCGAGCCCGGCAGCAACGTTCGGCTCTCTCCGGCCCGTGTGCGCCCCGACTGGATGGAACTGCTCCTCGAATCCAGCGAGCCGCCGCTCCCGCCGGACTCGCCCCTTCATCACATTCTGGTCGTCTATCCCCACCGCAACCTTTCGCTGGGCCGCTGGGAGCTGCACTGGCTGGTGCCGTTCTTTGTGTTTTCGCTCATGGCCGCTTTCGCCATGAAGGGAGTTTTCCGCACGGAGTTCTGATTCGCCCGATGAGTGCTCACGCAAACATCACTGGAAAAATCACCCGCGGCACGTCCCTTTTCGCCGCCGCGTTCGCGCTCGTCCTGTTTTGCGCCGATCCTGTTTTCGCTTACGTCGGCCCCGGCGCCGGCTTCGCCGTTCTCTCGTCTTTCCTCACGCTCCTTCTTGCGTTTCTCTATTCGCTCTTGGCTGTGGTCACCTGGCCGCTGCGCCAGATCTGGCGTCTTTTCCGCCGCCGCCGCGCCTATCGCGCCGCTCGCGTGAAGCGTGTGGTCATCGTGGGTTTCGACGGCATGGATCCCGAGCTCGCCGCGCGATGGATGGACGAAGGCAAGCTCCCCAATCTCGCCGCGCTGCGTGCCGCCGGCACTTTCCACAAGCTCGCAACCACGAACCCGCCGATTTCTCCCGTGGCCTGGTCCACGTTCCTCACCGGCGTCAACCCCGGCAAGCACAACATCTACGACTTCCTCGCCCGCGACGCGAACACCTACCTGCCGTATCTCTCCTCCGCGCAGGTTCGCGACTCTCGCCGCAGCCTGCGCCTCGGCAAGTACACCCTCCCGCTCGGCGCTCCCCAGATGAAGGCCCTGCGCAAAGGAAAGCCGTTCTGGCATTACCTCGGCGAGGCCGGCGTCTTTTCTTCGGTGATTCGCGTGCCCATTACGTTTCCGCCGGAAAAATTCGCGGGAGTGTTGCTCTCCGGCATGTGTGTCCCCGACCTTCGTGGCAGCCAGGGCACGTTCTGCTTTTTCACCGACGCTGCTAACAGCGCCGCGCCCGAAGAAGGCGGCCTGCGCATCCCGCTTCAAAGGAACGGCGGCGGCTTCCGCTCCCACATTCCCGGCCCGGACAATCCGCTCCGCCGCGACGCGAAGCGGGAGCTGCGCGCTCCGTTCACTCTGCGCCCCGACGCCGCCTCGAAGACCGCGCTCCTTCAGCTCAACGGCCGCCGCGTCACGCTGAAGCAGGGCAAATATTCCGAATGGCTCGAGGTCGAATTCCGCGCCGGCTGGGGTATCACGGCTCGCGGCATCTGCCGCTTCTTGCTGAAGGAAATCTCGCCGCGTGTCGAGCTTTACGCTACGCCGGTCAATATTGACCCGCGCAAGCCCGCGCTGCCGATTTCTCATCCGCTCGCCTACTCCATCTATCTCGGCAAGCTCCTGGGCCCCTTCGCCACGCTGGGTCTCGCCGAGGACACCTGGGCGCTCAACGAGCACGTCCTCGATGACGCCTCGTTCCTCGACCAGTGCTACCTGATCCACGCCGAGCGCGAGCGCCAATTCTTCGACGCCCTGGAAAAAACCCGGCAGGGCGTTTGTGTCTGCGTCTTCGACGTCACCGACCGCGTCCAGCATATGTTCTGGCGTCACACCGTTCCCGGCCATCCCGCTGCCGGCGGGTATCCCGCGTGCGCTGCCCTCGACACGCCGCCCGGTCTCGTCATCGAGGAGCTCTACCGCCGCATGGACGACCTCATCGGCCGCATCCGCGAAAAGCTCGATAGGGACACGCTTTTCCTCGTGGTCTCCGACCACGGCTTCAAATCCTTCGAACGAGGATTCAATCTCAATGCCTGGCTGCACCAGAATGGCTATCTGGCGCTCAAGGAAGACAAGCACGAGAGCGGTGAGTGGCTCGCCGGCGTGGACTGGTCCCGCACGCGCGCTTACGGAATGGGCCTGAACGGCCTCTACATCAATCAGCAGGGCAGGGAACGCTCCGGCATCGTCGCTCCCGGCCGCGAGACCGATGCCTTGAAGAAGGAACTCATTGAAAAACTGCGCGAGCTGGCGGATCCGCAGTCCGGGCGCGTGGCCATCAACGATGTGGCCGATCGCGACATCGCCTATGGCGGCCCCTACACGGAAAACTCTCCCGACCTGATCCTCGGCTACGCCCCCGGTTTCCGCGCTTCGTGGGAAACCGTGAAGGGCGAAGTAAAGGGCGCCGCCTTCGAGGACAACCGCAAAGCCTGGAGCGGCGACCACTGCATGGACCCGCAGGTCGTCCCTGGCGTGCTCTTCTCCAACTGGAAAATCCAGGGCGAACGCCACTCCATCGCCGATGTCGCCCCCACTATCCTCGAACTCTTCGGCCTGAAGCTCCCGCCCCACTTCGACGGCAAGCCCTGGTCGCTCTCTCCGTAGCGGCGACTTGGAGTTTATCCCGACGAATTGTGTCGGGACCGCCGTCCCTGTCTGCCGCTGTATTCGCGCTCCGCGCGAAGCGCCCTGGAGTGCGTCCCGACTGGTCGGGACGCCTTGCCTTTGCCGTAAGTCCTACTTGCCGCCCTTCTTTTCCGGCTGGGCCTTCTCTAGCGCCTTCACGTCCGGTGGGATCTCCCCCGTGAGCGACTCGAGGAACGCCACCAGGTCATCGCGCTCCTGCCGGCTCAGGAAGTCCAGCGCGTGGATTTCCTTGTCCCGGTGCGGGTTGGAATTCCCGCCGCCGACGTAGAAATCAATCACGTCCTTGAGCGTCCGCAGGCTGCCGTCGTGCATGTACGGCGCGGTCTTCGCGACGTTCCGCAGAGACGGCGTTTTGAACGCGCCGCGGTCCGCCTCGTTCTTGGTCACGTCGTAGCGGCCCTGGTCCTTCAAGTTGCCCCGGGTATCGGCGCCCACGCCCAGGTTGTGGAATTTGTTGTCGGTGAAGAGCGCTTCTTTCTCCCCGATGGTGTGGCACACGTTGCAGTTGCCCTTCTTCGGGTCCATGTACACCTTCAGCCCGCGCTGTGCCGCCGCGGAGAGCGCCTTCTTGTCGCCGCCGAATTGGAAGCGGTCAAACGGCGAATTGCCGCTGATGACCGTCCGCTCGAACGACGCGATGGCCTTCTCGACCATCTCGTAAGTGATCGGCCCCGGCCCGTACGCCTTTGCGAACTCGGCGACATATTCCGGGTTCGCGGCGAGCTTCTGCTCGACGCCCGCCAGCGTGTGCGCCATCTCGACTGGATTCTGCACCGGCCCTTCCGCTTGCTTTTCAAGCGACGGCGCGCGCCCGTCCCAGAACTGTAGCGTGTAGTAGGCAGCGTTGAACACGGTGGGCGAATTCCGCCCGCCCAGTTTTCCCTGCACGCCCTTGGAGAACGCTCCATCATCCGCGAAGCCTTTGTCCGGATGGTGGCAGCTCGCGCAGGCAATCGTGTTGTCCACGGAGAAAATCGGATCGTAGTAGAGCTTCCGGCCGAGCGCGATGGTCTCGGTGGTCGGGGGGTTGTCCGGCGGCACGGGAACTGACGGTAGCCCGAGCGGCGCAGCAATCGTCACCAGCTTGCCGATTGGCACGGCCGCGCGGTAAGGCGGGGCCGGTGGCGGCTCCGACGTCTTCGTGCGGAAGTTCCAGGCGACGATAGCGGCAATCATGAACACCAGAATGAACACAAGTAAAACTCGACGGGAAACCACGGTTAGCTCCTTTGGAATGACTGGGGACAGGCGGTAGGCGGTCCCAGGAACCATTCTAAGTCCGTCGCGAGGCGTGGCGCAACTCGCAGCGGCGGAACCCTGCAAAAGAGGCGGCGGGTGTTCGAGGAGCGCGCGTAACATGTTACGCCCCTACAAAAGCGAAGCGGGAACGCGCAGGCAACAGAGCCTGTACCACAGGCAGGAATGGCGGTCGGAAGACCGCCCCTACATGAGAACCAAGCAAAATGGCGGGCTGAAGCTCACCGCTACATGGGAGGCGGCGAGGCGGGTTAGCGGAACAGCTTCACGTCAGTCCCGACGCAGGACGTCGGGACGGGACGTGAGCTGCCAGTTAGATGTAGCCTAGCCCTTCGAGGCGGTTCTTGATGGTGTCTTCGCCGGTGCCGAAGCCTTCGGGCGGCTTTTTCTCCATGCCGGCGACGAGCGAGCGGCCCTGCATCGTCTCCGGAATGTCGTAGCCGGCGAGGTCCAGCAGCGTGGGCGCGACATCCAGCAGTTTTGCGCCCTGATACTCTCCGCGCAGCGGCAGATTCGGCGCGGCCAGCAAAAACATTCCGTACTGCGCGTGGTTGCAGGCGTCGGGGCCGGTGTCGTTTTCCTGCACGTGGACGCGGCCGTAGCCCACGCCGCCGATCGAGCGCCAGTACAGCCCGCCGAAGTGCACGATCAGGTCCGGCGGCACGTTTTTCACGTTCTTGTAAAGTTCCTTCGGTTTGAAGACGAGCGAGTTCAGCGGCTTGCCCTTGTCGTCGGTGAGCGCCTCGAACTTGTTCTTCATCACGTTCTGGAAGTTTTCGTATTCGCTCTGCGGGATGATGCCCTGCGGCTCGCGGCCCTGCACGTTGAAGAAGACGCGCGCGTAGTAGCCGCCCTCGCTCCACACTTTTGTTTTCGCCCAGTTCACTTTCAGCTTGCCGAACGGCGTCACTTCCTTGGGGTACTCGTCGAGCACGAGCAGGCCTTCCTTCACCAGCCATTCGTTCACGACGAAGCCGCCGTCGAGCCGCTGCGCGCCGTGGTCGCTAACCACAAGCAGCACCGTCTCGCTATCGAGCAGCTCGAGCACCTCGCCGATCTGCGAATCCACCCACTGATAGTATTCCGGGATTACGTTTTCGTACGGGTTGCCGGGCTTGTAGAAGATGTGCTGCTTGTCAAAGCTGTCCCAGAAGCCGTGGTGCACGCGGTCCTGGCCGATGTCCACAAAGTGGAAGTAGTCCCACTCCTTCTCCTTCAGCAGCCACTTCACCACCGTCCACTGCTTCTGGCTCATCTCGAAAATTTCTTTTTTCAGCCAGTCCTTGTCGTCGGTGCGGAAGCCCTTGACGTCCACCGGATATTCGCCGCCGCACAATTCGTTCAACTCCTTGCCGACTTCGGGCGGGTGGGTAAAGACGTCCTTGGTGGTGTCCGGCGTGAGGAAGCAGCCGACGCTGATGCCGTTGATGCGCCGTGGCGGATAGCCCGGCGGCAGGCCGACAATGATCGATTTCTTTCCTTCGCGCGCGATGTGGTCCCAGATGGCCGGCGTTTTGATGGACGCTGAAGTCGCGATGCCCAGGCCGCTGTAGGTGTGGTCGGTGCGGTTGCGGAAGCCATAGACCCCAAGCGAGCCCGGGTCCTGGCTGGTGGTCATGCACATCCATGCGGGCACGGTGATCGGTGGGATGACGCTTTCGAGGCGGCCCCACGTGCCCGCGTCCATCAGACGGCGAATGTTTGTCAGGCGCTCGTCGCGGAAGACGACGTCCGGCGCGCAGCAGTCCAAGCCAATTACGCAAATTTTCATATTCTCACCTGCCGGGGTTGTAGCTCAGGACCCGGCCCGATCCCACAGTTGGGGGATTGGGCCAGACCTGAGGTCTCTTGGAAATCCTCACGTCAGTTCGGCCCAAACACAGGGACGAATGGGACGTGAGCTACAGCAACGATTCTCTCTCCATCGCCTGGTGCTTGGGAATGCCGAAATAACTCAAAATCGTGGGCGCGAGGTCGCGGATGTCACAGTGGTTGTGCCGCGCTGCGCGGTTCAGGAAAAGCACGCCGGGCACGACCTGCGGATCGATGATGTGGTCGCCGCTCCAGCGGCGCATGTTGTCTTCGAAGAGGCCGTGCGGCATGCCGCCCAGCGCCGTCTGCCACGACACGCGGAAGCCACCCGCATAATTCACCAGCAGGTCCGGCGCGTCCAGTTGGTGCGCGCCGGAGTACAGTTCTTCGCGGCGGCCAACGCTGTTGATGGCTGCGCGCTGCGTGCCGGGGTCGGCGATGCCGGTGAGTCCGTCCTGGATCGCGCGGCGCACGCGGTTCGCCTCCGCGCCCTCCTCCAGAATCCCCTGGCCCTCGCGTCCCTTGAAGTTCAGGTAGATGCCCGCCAGCCCCAGCGCGTATGCGCACGTCTTTGACCAGTCCACCGCGGAAAAGCTGTCGCCCAACTCCTCGTCCGGCTTCTTATTGTCCTTCAGCACCATCAGGCCATTTTCACAGAGCCACGTATTCACGTGGAACACCCGGCGGAACGTGTTGAACCCGTGGTCGGAGAGCACGATCAGCAGCGTGTCGTCGTCCACGTGCTCGAGCACGCGCGCGAGCAGCGGGTCGTAGAGCTTGTAGTGCTCCTCGATCTGCCGGGAAAGCTCCGGGGCACGCTCGCGATCGAAGTAGGGGTGGCCGGCGTCGCGGAAGCGCCAGAACATGTGCTGCACGCGGTCCGGCGTGTCGAACACGACGAAGAACAACCCCTCCTGGAAGCGCGCCAACTCGTGGAACGTCATCTTCTCGCGTTCCGTGCGCACCAGATCGCACTGCGCCAGATACGCTGTCTCGTCAAACCGCCCGTTGTTCAGCCCCGTGTGATCTTCCGCCATCCCCAGCGTGGAGAACGGTCCGATCACTTCCGAGAGTTCCTTCGCGTACTCGCCCGGGGCGGTGAGCGGATACATCGGCAGCGGCGCCGCCGGATCGAAGTTCACCGGCGAAACGTAGAACTCCACATGCGGCGTCACCTGCCGCGCGTAGAAGCGCACCATCCCGCCGAGCGATTGCAGCATCGACAGCTTGAACTTCACCCGCACCCACGGGCTCCACTCACCCTGGCGGAGTTCGACCGTAGCCGGCGCGCCGCCAGTGCGGATGGTGAGCGTTCGCGCCGCCGCGTCCACGCGCACTTTAATTTCCGCGGTCGTGTCGCTCGGCGGTTTCGTGCTCGTGTTCCGCGGGCCGATGACGTGCGTCGTGAACTCGCTGCCGCCGTCCAGGTGAACGATCAGCTCGTTCTCTTTGGCCTTCGCGGATTTGTCCTGCGTGTAGAACGTGCCGGTGCCCTGGCTGCCGCGCAGGTCCGGCACGCCGACGCCGGAAAGCATCCGCCCCTTCACGTTGTCCGGCGGGAACGTCACCGGGCAGCGCAAGATGGTGCTGGGGATGCCGCGCTCGGTGAGGAGCTGCCAGAAGGGGACGCCCCGGCGGTTGTTCACCACCTTCGGCGGCGTGAAAATGTTTTTTGGTTTTTCAAAGCGCGTCAGCGCGTAGTCCGGCAGGTAACTGGCCGCGTCGCGCCGCACGAAATCGAAGATGCCGTGCGCGCCGGGGTTCGTGCCCGTGGCGAACGACGACCAGGCCACCGGCGTCTGCGCCGGGTACGTTGTCGCGAGGCGCGAGTACAGGCCCGCCTGCCGGATTTTGGCGAACGTGGGCAACTCGCCGCGCTCGATCATGGCCTCCACGATGGAAGGCTCGAGCCCGTCCAGGCCGATGACGATTACTTTTCTCTTCACGTTATTTCTGTTCCCGAGAGCGGCGGTTGTTCAGGGCTACTTGGGCTGATCTTTGGTTGACTGCGGAGGGGTGCCTTCGGCTTCCGGAGGCTTCGACCCGCCGAAGATCTTCCGGATGATGCCGAGAAACCTGTTCCAGAAAATCATGATGAAGCCCATCACCGTGGCCAGGATCGAGGCCACCGGCATCATCTGGTCCGGTCCGACGTACAACGCGATGAGCAATAGGTTCACTGCCATGTCTCCTCGCAGGGTGGTTCGCACATGCTATGCAAAACGCTATTTTCGCACGTTCGAACCGCCCAGGCATCTACTTTTTCGCATGCTGCGCTGCATCTGCTACGGGCGTGCCGCCAAGTCGCGCCAACTGCCGCCGGAATTCTTCCACGACGGCGCGGCCTTCCATCGTTCCCGCCAGGTTGCGCTCCAGCCGCGGGTCGCCCGTTCGGTCGTAGAGCTCCACATGGCCGTCATTGCGCTCGATGAAGTGCCAGCGCTGGGTCACCAGGGCGCGCAGGTCACCCTGCGCCAGCGGCCAGTACTCCGGCATCTTCCCGCCGGGGATTCCCCGCACCTCCGCGAGCACCGGCTCGATCAATTCGCCCGCTCCGCGCGCGCCGGAGGCAACGGCCAGAGAGCTTCCCGCGAACGGAGCACCACTTTCCAGCCCGGCGACGTCGGCAATCGTCGCAGCCACGCGTTGCAGGCTCACGGGCGTCTCCGGCCTCGCCCCCGCCGGGACACGCCATGGCAGCCGGACCAGCAGCGGCACGTGGATCAACTCCGCGCGGAGGCTCCCACGGTGCCCGAACCAGCCCTGTTCGCCCAGCGCCTCGCCGTGGTCCGAGGTGACGATAAGCAGGGTGTTCCCGGCAAGCCCCCGCCGTTCGAGCTCCGCCCACAGTGCGCCAAGTTGCGCATCCATGTACGCAATCGCGCTGTCGTACGCATCCACCTGCGCCTGCGCCGCTTCCCGGGGCACGCTCCCCGGCGGCGAACCCTTGAAATCAATCGGCCGCCGCCCGTTGATCTGCCCCGCGGGCGCGAATATCCCGTCGTACGGCGCCGGCGGAAACGCCGGCTCATGTGCGTCGAAGTAGTTGAGAAAAACAAAAAATGGCCGCCTCACAGTCTGTAGCTGCCGCTGGTCCAGCCACGCCAGCATCTCCTGATTGACTGTCGCCGCCGTTTTTCGGTTCAGCTCGCGGTATTCGCCGGCCGCCGCCAGCGCCGGCTTCATCGCCTTGCGCCCGAAGAGCGTGCGCGAAATCATGTCCGGCACGTTGGCAAAGTACTCCTCGTGGTGCGCGAAGCCATGCGTGAACCCCGCGGCGCTCGTACACCACAACGTATTCGCGGCAAAGCTGGCCGTCATATAGCCCCGCGCGGAGAGAAACTCCGCCAGCGTTACAAACTCCGGCCGTAGCGGCCAGAGATCGGCGCGGTGCTCGAAAGGGAAGAGCCCCGTGATGAGCGACGCGTGCGCGGGCAGGCTCCACGATGATGTCGAATACGCGCTCAAATACAGCGTCCCTTCGCGCGCCAGCCGCTCGATGTTCGGGCTTGTCGCGCGCGGGTAGCCTTGGGCTGAAAGATGGTCCGCGCGCACGGCATCGAGCACGATGAGCAGCACGTTTGGCGCGCCCGGCACCGCCGCGGGCAGTTTCTCGTAGAGCCTCTCTTCGCTGGCGCGTTCCTCCCGTTCTGCCTGGTGCACTCCGGCGCCGAGCAACAACGCCAGGCCGGTTACGATGGGAAGCAGTGCCCGGCGCACAATGCGGAGGCGTTTCTCCGTGTCCCGCGCAAACTGTCGCCCAACAAGCGCGCCCATGCCTAGCCCCAGCACGATGCTCGCGCTCTCCTTGAGTCGTCCGGTCGAAGCCAGCAGGGAATAGCTGCCCATCCATCCGAAGAAGCCCGCTGCCCACGCCCGCAAGTCGCGGCGGGCAAAGGCCGCAGCGCTCGCCCAAACTGCGCCGAACGTCAGAAAGAGCAGCGCGTCGAACGCCGGGGAAATCCAGAGGATCGGCGGCGCTACGCCGTCGCGGATCATCGGCCACGCCGCCAGGCTCGCCTCCTGCAAGCCCAGCAGGATGGCGCCTTCGCAGAGTCCTGTCGCTAGGCCGAAGCAAAGCGAAAGCTTCAGGATGTCTTCGGACCGCGCGAGCCGCTTGGGAAACAGGTTCAGCTCCATGGAGTAGGCCAGCATTCTTGCCCGTCTCTTCGACGGAATCAAGGTGTCTCTCCAGGCGGCCGGGATGTGCACCGCCTTGCGCGGAACAGGAAACATTGTTTCGTTTTTGCGGTAAGTTCGCTCTCGGCGGTGTTACACTTTCGCTCGAAAACCGGGTGGAAGTCCTGCGCTTGTGGACTGCTGGAGTTGGACGCTGAGTTGCTCCGCGGAGCGTGCCCCATGTCTATCTTTCCAGCAGGACTTTGCCCGGTGGCCGATTTCGTGCCCCGGGTTCATCGCAGCCGAATTTGACTCGAGGATTGAGACGCCAATGTCCCGTTACCTGATTGTTGGTGGAGCCGGTTTTATCGGCGTGAACGCGGCGGAGCAATATGCCCGGGCGGGCCACGCCATCACCATCCTGGACAGTTTCTCCCGCCGCGGCACCGACGAAAATGCCAAATGGCTTTGCAGCCGCCATCCCGGTGTGCGCGTTGTTCGCGCGGACATCCGCACCCACCGCGACGTCCTCGCCGCCGAAGCCGCGCAGTGCGACGTCCTGCTGCACCTCGCCGCTCAGGTAGCCGTCACCACGTCCGTTTCCGACCCGCGCCTCGACTTCGAAACCAACGCCCTCGGCTCGTTCAATATTCTCGACGCCGCTCGCCGCGCCCCCGCGCCGCCCATCGTCCTGTACTCCTCCACCAACAAAGTGTACGGCGGCATGGAAGATGTTCGCGTGGTGGAAAAAAATGGCCGCTACGTCTATGAGACGCTGCCCCTCGGCTGCAGCGAAGCCCAGCCTCTCGATTTCCATTCGCCGTACGGCTGCTCGAAAGGCGCCGCCGATCAATACGTCCGCGACTTCTCCCGCATCTACGGCCTGCGCACCGTCGTCTTCCGCCAGTCCTGCATCTACGGCCCGCACCAGTTCGGCATCGAAGACCAGGGCTGGGTCGCCTGGTTCACCCTGCGCAGCCTGTTCCGGCAGCCGGTCACCATCTATGGTGACGGCAAGCAGGTCCGCGACGTCCTCTACGTGGACGACCTTGTCGCCGCCTACACCGCCGCCGTCGCTCACATTGACCGCGCCGCCGGCCGCATCTACAACACCGGCGGCAGCGCCTCGAACATCCTCTCCCTGCGAGACCTCGTCGCCCTGCTTGAGAAAATCAGCGGCGAAAAAATGAACTGCTCCTTCGGCGACTGGCGCCCCGGCGACCAACGCGTGTACATCAGTGACGTCCGCCGCGCGCAAGGCGAAATCGGCTGGAGCCCGGCCACCTCGCCGGAAGCCGGCATCGGCAAGATGCGCGACTGGATGGTCGAAAACAAGGAACTCATCAGCCGCATTTATCAGAGCTAAGAGGCCCGAGGTATTCCGCAAAGATGACGAACGGTCCAATTCCGAAGTGGATTCGCTGGCTCGCGCTGCTCGTGATTCTCGGACAACTCGGCGCTATCGGTCTGGTGCTGGCCGGCCGCCTTCACGGCCCCCAGCGCAATCTCCTTCCCCAGGCGCTGATTGGCGGCGCCATGGCTTTGTCAGTTCTCGCCGCTTATGCCCTTCGTTTTCATCCCGGACACTTTCGCCCCGCGCCCGCGCGCCTCGGCGTCGCCGCTCTCACCGTGCTTGCTCTTGGGCTTTGCGGACTTTATTTCCTCCGCAATCGTCCGGTGCTGACGCTGCCCTATGATCTCGGCGGCTGGTCCGAATCCTATTTCCTCACCGACATCATCAAGTGGCGCACCGGCACACCGCTCTACACCGCGCCCGACGACAGCAACTCCGGCACCTACACCCCCGGCGCTCCGGCCATTTCCTATTTCCTCGCAAGCTTGCTTGGGCGCGCGGATTCCATCCGCGCCTATCGCTTTCTTCTCCAGGGCTATCTTCTCCTTGCTGCGCTCTTTGCCGGTGCCGCCACGTGGAACCTGTTGCGCATTTCGGACCCGGACCGTTTTCCGCGCGTGTCCCGCCTGTGGCTGCCGTTCTTCGTGTGCGCGTCGTTCCTGGTCGCCACCAACGCGGAAACCAACGCCTTCAACATCTTTCTTCACAACGATCCTTTCAGTGTACTGGTCTCCTCCTTTGCGTTCTGGGTGCTCACGCAGTTCGCTCTGAGGCAGAGCCCTCGCTGGCTCGCGGCGATGGCCGTTCTTCCCGCTCTCGGCTTCCTGGCCAAGCAGTATCTCGCCGTGCTGGTCCCCGTCTTTGTGGTCTACCTGTGGCTCGATGGACGGACGCCCCTGCGCCGCTTGATCACCTTTGGCGTCGTTGCGTTCGCCATCCTCGGCGCCACGATCGCTTCCGGTTTTCTTATCTGGGGCGACGCCTACCGCTACTGGGTGTTCGAAATCATGGGCACCCACATCGTATCTTTTTTCAAGCTCAGCGAGCGCTTTGCCGACGCGGCGTGGTTTGTGCTGCTCGGGCTGTTCGGCGGGCTCGTGCTGCTGCGCGGCGAGCGCTTCTCGCGACTCTTCGGGCTCTGGACGGGCTGGCTGGTCATGGCGTTCGGTGGCATCTACACCTCCGGCATAACCTTCTCGCCGACTCACCTGGGCCCGGCCTCAATGGTGGCCGCCAGCTTCGCCCTCGTCGCGCTCGCCACGCTCTGGCCCTTGCCCGCGCCGTCCGACGGCCCTCCCTCCCAACAGTGGCTTCAGGTTGGAGCCGGGTTTCTCGCTGTCGTTGCGGTCTTTGCCGGGTTGGGTTTTACGCGCGTCCCGCAGCTTACCGTTACGCCCGACCTCGCCCGCTACGTCAGCGAAGTTGAGCGCGAATTCAATGGCCTCCCCGCTGACCGCGTCCTGATTGACATTGGTGAGTGGATCTATCTCCGTCAAAACGCCCTGATGAAGGACCGCATGGCCATCCTGGACACCCACCGCACTCCGCACTACGGCATTCTCGAGCGCGTCCGCCGGCGGGAGTACGCCCGGATCCTCGTCCACCTCCAGCCCAACAGCAAATTCTCTTATGAGATTGGCGGCGAGCGCGACATCCAGAGGGAGATGCTGGTTTACTACCGCGAGGTGCGCCGCATTCCAGCTATTCAGGGCATGGAGCGCTGGCGCTACCACTTTATGGTGATGTCCGACATTGTTGTGCTGGAGCCGGTTCCCCGCGAACCGACGGACACGCCGGCGCCCGCGGGTGGCGCGGACCGGCGCTGAACAAATCTATTTTCGCTGTGCTACTCTCTCCCGTGCGCGCGAGGTTCTCTTTCCGCCGGTGGGTGCGCGTGTTTTGTTTTGCGCCGGAGAAGTTGTTTGCCCTCAGTTCGAGGAGGCCGATGTGGTCCCAAAAGTAAGCGTTGTCGTCCCCGCCAAAAACGAGGAGATGAACATTGGCCGCGTGCTGGGTGACCTGAACAGGACGATCGCGCAGACCCCCGGCTACGACTTCGAAGTCATCGTCGTGGACGACAAGTCTTCCGACCGCACCGGCGAGGTCGGCACGTCCTGTGGCGCCAAAGTGATCCGCAACACCGGCCCTTCCGGCAAGGGGCGCGCCCTCCGCGTTGGTTTTGAAAACTCCACCGGCGACATCGTCATCATGATGGACGCGGACTACTCGCACCGTGCCGAGGATATTCCCAAGTTTCTCGAGGCTTTCACGGACAAGGTGGGGTTGGTGATCGGCTCGCGCATCTTCGGCGGCAGCGACGAGTACACGCGCATCCGCGCCTTCGGCAACATCTTCCTCACCGGTGCGCTGGGCATGTTCCTCGGCCGCTATCTCTCCGACGCGCTCAACGGCTTCAAGGCTTTCCGCCGCGACGTCTTCGACGACTTCCGCTACACATCAGACGCCTTTGAGATCGAGATCGAGCTGATTGCCAATGCCCTCCGCAAGGGGTACCGCGTGGTGGAAGTGAGCAGCCATGAGCGCGCTCGCGCCGGCGGCGAGGCCAAGTCCCGCGTCGTCCGCCATGGCACGCGCTTCCTGCTGCGCATCGTCTCCGAGTGGATGCGCGAAAAGGGGCTTCTTCCCTCCAATGTCAAAAGGCAGGGCACGAATCACCCCACGCCCTGATCCCGTTTTGATCCTGTGGTGAGATCAGTTGACGCCGGACTCGCGTCGCTGGCGAATCTCTTCCTGCCTCTGTTTCTCCAGATCCGCAATCACCGCGCGCCCTTCCGCCCCGTGGGCCAGATTGTTCTGCAGCAGCGGATCGTTCACCACATCGTAGAGTTCGGGTCCGAATTTCTCGTGGACAATGTAGTACCACTTCCCGCTGACAAGCGCGCGAAGGCTCCCGTGCGCCGTGGGAACCTTCTTTTCACGGATTTTGGGGTTCGCCGCGAGCTCGGCCATCGGGTCGGGCCAATCCGGGTACGGTTCGCCATTCCAGGTCTTCACCAGCGACGGGCCGGGGAACTTCTCCTGGCTGGCTTCGCCGGCCCAATCCAGAATCGTCGCGGCCAGTCCCGCAAGCGAAACCGGGACGTTCACGCGCCGCTCCGGTGCAATCTTTCCAGGCCAGCGGAAAATCAGTGGCACGCGGACTTGTTCCCGGTAGAGCGAAGTCTCGTGGCCGTACAAACCGTGCTCACCAAAGGATTCGCCGTGGTCGGACGCAAGAACAACAATCGTATTTTCCGTGAGTCGGCGCTTGTTCAGCTCGGCCATGAGCGTGCCGACCTGGTCGTCTACGTAACTCAGCGCGCCGTCGTAGGCAGCCACTTCGTTCTCCAGGATCTCCTTGGTGAAGAGGTCGAAGGAGTCGCGCCCTACGAACGAGTTGAACCGCCCGCCCGGGTTTTTCTGTGTGGAGAACCGGCTCCGGTACGGTTGTGGCGGAAGATACGGATCGTGGACGTCGAAGTAGTTCAGGAACGCGAAGAAGGGCTTCGCTGGATTTCGGTCGATCCAGCGCAGCAGGGAGCGATTGATATCCGCCGCGCGCTTTCGTCCCGGGAGGTCTTCATACCCGAGGTGGCGGGCGATGTGCTTCCGAATCAGCCGCCCCAGGTAGGTCCGCGCGAACATGTCGGCTGCGTTCTGAAAATAATCTTCGAAACGGATAAACCCGCGGCCGAAGCCGTAGGCTTGCGTGAACAGGACCGTGTTCGCGGAAAACGCCGCGGTTCGGTAACCACGCTCGCGCAGGGCTTCGGGGAGTGTCCGGTGACGCTTGTCGAGCGGAAACTTCAGCGCCCCGTGCTCGCTCGGGTACAGGCCGGTGAGGATCGACGCGTGCGACGGCAACGTCCACGACGAGGTCGCGTACGCCTCTTCGAAAAGCACGCCCTCCCTGGCCAGCCGGTCGATGTTCGGGCTGGTTGACCGCGCGTAGCCGTAGCATCCCAGATGGTCTGCCCGCAGCGTGTCCACCACAATGACGAGCACGTTCGGCGCCCCAGCGCGCGCCGGCCCCAGCGCGGCCTCCGCGCTCCGTTCCTCGTAGGCGAGTCCCCCTTCGACTCCGGCCCAGGCGGCAAAACTCGCGGCGACGATCCACGGCAGTGTCTTTCGCCAGAACCGCAGCGTTTCCGCTTCGTGCGCGTTGAACCTCCGCAGCAGCGCAACCGTCAGCCCCAGCGCCAGCACGCCGATTCCCCACCGGTTCAGCCGCCCGCTGCTCGACAGAAGATCCATAAAGCCCAGCAGCCCGAACAGGAACACAGCCGCTTTTCTCATTGGGAGCGGCGGCGCAATCCGGCTCAGCGCCACCAGCAGCCCGCCGCACGGGAGGAACAGAGCTAAATAGAAAATGGGTGCAATCCAGATGATTTTCACCGACGTGGCTGCGAGCAGCAGTTCCCAGGAAACTCCTCCCAGTGTCTGCAGCGCCGTTCGGGCGATTCCCTCCGACAACCCGGTCACCAGCCCGAACCACGCCGCCATTGTCAGCGCGTCCCGCGCGCGAAACATGCCGTCTACCCGGACTGTTTCCTGCTTCATTGGCGTTCCTCTCGCCCGGTCAATGAGGAAGTTGCGCCGCTGCGTAACTCTGGCGCGCCATCACTTCCGGCAGCGCAAGGCCACGTCCGCCGGTTCTGCGGTTCCGCCTCGTGGCGTGCTCAGCGGGCGTTCCCTGAAGATTCCTTCAAAGTGGTTTTTGGCCTCTGGCCCAGCATGGCCTCGAGGCGCGCGGCGAACTCATTCGCGATTCTCTGGCCTTCCGGCGTCCGCGCCAGGTTATGGATTTCCAGCGGATCCCGCTCCCAGTCGAAGAGATCCGTCCCCAGCTTATCATTGTGAATGTAGTGCCATTGCGGGCTTACCAGGGACTGCATCGCGCCGTGGTAGTTTGGCGCGTGCCTCAGCGCCTCGAACGGCATATGACTGAGCTCGGAGAGCGGATAAGGAAACTCGGAATTCGCCCCAGGACTTTTCCAGAGCTGCGCCAGCGAGGGCCCCGGGAAAACTCCATGCCCGCCAGTGCCGATCAGTTCCATGAGGGTGGCCGGCAGCGCCACTTGCGAGACCGGCGTGGTCACCCGCACCCCTGCCGGCAATTTCCCCGGCCAGGACACCACCAGCGGCACCTGAATCAGCGGGCGGTAGAGCGCCTGCACGTGCAAGAGCAGGCCGTGCTCTCCGAACGCCTCGCCGTGGTCCGACGTGATCACCACGATTGTGTTCTCTCTCATCCCGCGCCGGTCGAGTTCGCCCAGCAGCCGCCCGATTTGCTCGTCCGTATAGGCGATCGCGCCGTCATAGGCGTCCACCTCGCCCTGAAGCTGCTCCGGCGTCAGCTCTGGTCTTTTCTGCTGAAGGTAGTGGTTGATCCTGCCGCCGGGGTTGGGCAGTTTCGAAAACCGGCTTCGATAGGGCTGAAGCGGCAGGTACGGGCTGTGAACGTCGAAATAGTTCAGGAACGCGAAGAACGGCCGGCCGGTGTCGCGATCCAGCCAGCGGAGCACAGCCTGGTTGAGTTCGCCGGCCCGCCGGCGCGCCGGGATATCCGTATAGCCCAGCCGCCGGAGTACGAGCCGGCGGAATTTCCTTCCGAACACCGTGCGCGCCGCCATGTCTGCGGGGGAGTGAAAATAATCATCGAATCGGATGAACCCGCGGCCGAACCCGTTGCGCCGCGTGAAGTAGAAAATGTTGGTGGAAAAGCCGGCGGTGCGATAGCCGCGATCGCGCAACGTTTCGGCGATGTTCGGGAAGCGTCCGTCGTAGCTGTCATCCGTGGCGCCGTGCTCGTGCGGGTACCGCCCGGTGAGCAACGAAGCGTGCGAGGGCAGCGTCCACGATGAGGTCGCGAACGCGCGTTCAAACAGTACGCCCTGCCTCGCGAGCTGATCGATGTTCGGGCTGGTGTTGCGCGTATAGCCGTACGTGGAGAGGTGATCCGCCCGCAGCGTGTCCACCAGCAGCACCAGCACGTTGGGCGCGCCCGGCGGCGCCGGCGGCAGCTTCGCGATGTTGTTTCTTTCCCGCAGCCAGCCGCCGCCTTCCACTCCGAGGAGTGCAGCGAGCGCCAGGGCGGCCACCCACGGCAGCGAGCGCCGCCAGAAGTGCTGGGCCCCCTCCGCGTCACGCTCCACCCGGCGCGCCGCGACGGACGCCAGCCCTGCGGCGAACACCAACGCAGCCGAGTGGCGGATGCGCCCGGTGAGCAGTCCCCAGTCCAGGAACATCATGAACGCGAAGATAAAGACACTCATCCGGAGCATGAGGCGCTTCGGCAGCCACCGCCCCAGGACGCCAAGCGTCAACCCCACCGCGCCGAACAGGAGGAGATTAAACGCCGGAGAAACCCACAGGATCTCATACCACACGCCCACCAGCGCCATGTCCCAATTCAGCCAATTCAGGCGCTGGCAGAGCAGCAGCCCGGCGCCTTCCATCAGGCTGGCCACCAGCCCGAACCACGCCGCCATCGTCAGCACATCGCGCACGAGAAACATGCTGTCTGCCCGGACTGTTTCCGGCTTCATCGGCTTTCCTCTCTCCCGATCGATGAGGAAGCTGCGCCGCCGTGAAGAAACGTTTTCATCCTCGCGGCAAATTCGGCTGCCACAGCCTGTCCCTGCGGAGTCTTCGCCACGTCATTCACTTGACCCGGATCATTCTCCCAGCGGTACAGCTCTGCACCGAACTTTTCGTGTTCAATGTATTGCCATTCCCGGCCGACCAGGGATTTTATCCCGCCCTGGTAAATGGGAAACTTCTTCATCGATGGGAAAGGAAGCTGTGCGATTTCCGCCAGCGGATCGGGCCAGTCTGGATACGTCCCCGGGTTTTTCCATAGCGTCACCAGCGACCGGCCTGCAAATGTCGCCGCCGGTTCCATCCCCAGTATTTCCACCAGCGTCGCCGGCAGCCCTCCGTTGGAGACGGGCACGGCGATCCGCATCCCTGCCGGCACTCTTCCCGGCCAGCGCACGATCAGCGGAACGTGAATCAGTTGGCGGTAGAGCGCCGTGCTGTGCGTGAAGATCCCATGCTCGCCAAACGATTCCCCGTGGTCGGACGTGAAGATGACGATCGTGTTCTCTTTCAATCCGCGCCGGTCGAGTTCGCCCAGCAGCCGCCCGATCTGCTCATCCACGTAGCTGATCGCGCCATCGTAGGCATCGATCTCGCTTTGCAGTTGCTCCGGCGTGAGCTGCGGGCTCCGCTGTCCCTCGAATTCATTGATCCTCCCGCCCGGGTTGGTGAGCTTTGAGAAGCGGCTCCGGTAGGGCTGCGGCGGCAGGTACGGATCGTGCGTGTCCATGTAGTTCAGAAATGCGAAGAACGGTTTTTTCGGGTCCAGGTCAATCCACCCCAGGGCCGCGCGGTTCACGCTGTCGGCCCACCGCCGCGCGGGTAGATCCTGGTTTCCCAGCTTGTGCATCACCCATCGGTGGAGCTTGCGTCCGTACACCGTCCGCACCGCCCGATCCGCAACCGAATGGAAAAAATCGTCGAAGCGGATGAATCCTTCGCCGAATCCCCGCTTTTCCGTGAAGAAGATCAAGTTCGCGGATACCGCTGCCGTGCGGTATCCGCGGGCCTGTAGTACGCCGGCGATGCTCGGGAAGCGTCCATCGTAGCTTTCGCGTTCCGCGCCATGTTCGTGCGGGTAGCGTCCGGTCAGCAGGGAAGCGTGCGAGGGCAGCGTCCAGGACGAAGTGGAAAACGCCCGTTCGAACAGTGTCCCCTCGCGCGCCAAACGGTCGAAGTTGGGACTGGTCGGCCGGGGGTATCCGTAGGTGGAAAGATGATCTGCCCGCAGCGTGTCCACCACGATCACCAGCACGTTCGGTGCGTCCGGCGCAGCGGGCGGCAGGCTGGCGAGGGCTCGCCGCTCGCGCAGCCATTCATTGCCTTCAATCCCTGCGAGCGCCAGCAGCACGATCCCGAATGCCCACGGAAGCGACCCGCGCCAGAATCCCAGCGCCGCTTCCCGGTGATTCTCAAACCAGCGCACCAGAGCGGCGGCGAGGCCGGCAGCCAGCGTGGCCGCGCCAATGGTGGCGATTCTCCCGCTCAGCAGCAGCCAATCCAGGAACATCGCGAAACCGAACAGGAACACGCCGATTCGCAGCATCGGAACACGCGGCAGCAGACGGGCGGCGATCGCCAGCCCAATCCCCGCTGCGCCGAACAATGCGAGATCAAACACCTGCGAAATCCAGATGATTTCGTAGGTCACGGCGTCCAGGTTTATGTTCCAAGTCAGCCACTCGAACTTTTGCAGCGCGGTGAAGGCCGTTCCTTCCACCAGCCCGGTAACGATGCCGAACCATGCGGCCATCACCAGCAAGTCACTGGAGCGGTTCCCTTCTTGCGGAGCATGTGGCATGGATAAGGTCACGTGTACGATCCCTTGGCTTCAGTTTTGGATTTCCTAAGCCTGCTGCCGAAACTGTCTCGATAGACTCGCACTAGTCTACGCCAAGCTGCATACGGGCGTGTACCCGTGGCCCCGATGCGTCGCCTGCCCGGCAACACATGACGAGCACATGCTTCCCCTTCGCCCTGCCGATCTGCGTGCTCGATCCGGAAAGGGCGCGCGCAGCCGTTCTGCCGTCCCTGGCTTGTCTAGCGCGAAAAATCCTGTGCCCATCGCTCTGCGTACGAAGTGTACCTCATGCCGGCGGCGATTCGGGACCGCACTTTTCAGCGTGCTTCGAGACGGACAGTGGGCCGGCGGGAGGTTGGTACGAGTCGCTTGCTGTGGGTTGTGGCGCCGGGCCCGCACCGCTGCGGCGTGCGGTTGCGGAAGCCTTGCCGTGCGCAACATCACTGATTGGAAATTGCTTCAATAAGGACAGCGCACTTGCCCGGCCTTGGCGGTCCCGAGGCGCGCCGCCAAAGCCGCTTTCGGCACATCGGCCGCATGTTTCATTTACGACGGGATTTCGAAGCGCGCAGATCGGACTCTGTGGAGTTGATTCCTACGGCCGCGATTTTTCCTCGGCCGCCGTTCGCGAAGCCAGCAAGCTGGCCAGCTTGCGATAGCCCTGCATCACTTTGCCCCAGAACATCAGGGCCAGGCCAAACACCGTTCCAAAAATGCCGGAGAGCGGGATCAATTGGTCAGGTCCAACGTACACAAGCATGATTTCTCCTTAGGTTTCTGTCGGTGATCCGAAGTCACCTACAATGAACTTCTCTGTTTCCCCTCAGACCGGACAACTCAACCGGCGAATCTGATAAAGCAATTTGAAGGCCGGGCCTGTCTGTTCCGCGCTCTTCACCAAGTCCCGCGGCTACAAGCGGTTATCGGGCCGTCTGCATCTTGCTCCCTTTCGCGGAAGGGTTTAGCCGGGGCGAAAGGAAACTTCCTGCGCATTAGTGGAAACGCCTTGTCATCTTCCGGAGCCGGCGCCTGTGAACAGTGTTACACTTAGAATGGTTTATTCGCATTTTTGCGGTCATTCCGGCTGCCTTGGAGTGGCGAGCGAATTGCTCCCATCCTTCCGGATTTTTATGGCTAAAGGGACAAATGGCGCACAAACTTAACAATTCCCGCCGCACCCTCGCGGTGGATTTCGACGGCGTCATTGCCAACTACGATGGTTACAAAGGCCCCGGTGTTTTGGGCGATCCGCGTTCGGATGTGCGCGAGGCTCTGCTCGCTTTGAAGAACGAAGGCTGGAAAATTGTCATCTTCACCACGCGCGGCGAGCAGGAAATCGTGAAGTACCTCGCGCAGCATGGCATTCCCTACGACGAATTCAATTGCAATTCGGACTACAAGACGCACGGAAGTAAACCCGTCGCGGATGTGTATTGGGACGACCGCGCCATATGCTATTCCGGTGACGCGCGGAAGGACATTGATGCCATCCGCAGCTTCAAGACCTGGAGCGGGCGGGAGTAGGTTCCTCGGCAGCGGGCCGCGCACCCGCTCTGCCGCGCACCACAAAATCCAATCGAAGGTGGACTCGCAAACGAATGTTCTCCAATCGACCCCATGGCGGGAAACTGATCAACCGTGTTCTTGAAGGTCCGGCGCGTGACGAGTTGCTCGCCCGCGCCGAAAAGCTGCCCCGCGTTCCGCTCAACGCGCGCCAGCTCTCCGATGTCGAGCTCATCGGCATCGGCGCGTTTTCTCCCCTCGACGGCTTCATGGGCAAGCGTGATTACGATAGCGTGGTCAACGAGGAGCGCCTCGCCAACCGTCTCCCCTGGACTATCCCGGTCACTCTGGCCGTCGAAGAAGCCCAGGCCAAAAGCCTGTTTGGCGCGCAGGAAGTCGCCCTCACCGACGGTAACAACCAGATCATGGCCGTGATGCAGCTCGAGGAAGTCTTCCGCTACGACCGCGACCTCGAAGCCCAGAAAGTTCTGCTCACCGCCAGCGACACGCATCCCGGCGTCCAGTATCTCAAGAGCGTCGGCGACTATTGCCTGGCCGGGCCCATTCACGTCCTGCGCCGCAAGGATCGCGGCGAATTCGGCAAGTACACGCTCGACCCCAAGGAAACGCGCTACCTCTTCGAGCATCGCGGCTTCAAGACCATCGTTGCCTTTCAGACGCGCAACCCCGTCCACCGCGCCCACGAGTACATCCTCCGCTGCGCGCTCGAAACCGTGGACGGCCTGCTGCTCCATCCGCTGATGGGCGAGACCCGCGAGGAAGACGTGCCCGCCGAGGTTCGCCTCCAGTGCTACCTCGTTTTGGTGAACGGCTATTACCCGTCCAACCGCACCGTGCTCAGCCTCTATCCGGCGGCCATGCGCTACGCTGGCCCTCGCGAGGCCATCTTCCACGCCATCGCCCGCAAGAATTACGGTGCCACCCACTTCATCGTCGGCCGCGACCACGCCGGCGTCGGTAATTTCTACGGCCCCTTCGATGCTCAGAAGAAATTCTTCCAGTTTGACGCTGACGAGCTCGGCATCACCCCCATCTGCTTCGACGCCACTTTTTTCTGCACCAAGTGCGGCCAGATGGGCTCGGCCAAGACCTGCAAGCACGGCTCCGAGGACCGGTTGATTTTGAGCGGCACCAAGGTCCGCGAGATGCTCCGCAACGGCGATAACCTGCCCACGGAGTTCACGCGGCCAGAAATTGCCGAAATTTTGCGCGCGGCCTACCGCAATCAAAATCCGTAGGCCGCATTTCACAGGGGAGAGACAACAGCGACGCCAATGAAAAAGAACAAAGGTTTCGTGCTCTGGTTCACCGGCCTGCCCTGTTCGGGCAAGTCCACCCTCGCCGAGCTTCTTAAGCCCGAGTTCGAGAAGCGCGGCCGCCTGGTGGACATCCTCGACGGCGACATCGTCCGCACTCATCTCACCAAGGGCCTCGGCTTCAGCAAGGAGGACCGCGACACCAACATCCGCCGCATCGGCTTCGTCGCTGGCCTGGTTGCCCGGCACGGCGGCATCGCCATCACCGCCGCCATTTCGCCTTACCGCTCCATCCGGGACGAAATCCGCGGCACGGTGGAGAACTTCGTCGAGGTCTTCGTCAACACGCCGCTCGAAACCTGCATCAAGCGCGACGTCAAGGGCATGTACAAGAAGGCCCTCGCCGGCGAGATGAAGAACTTCACCGGCGTGGACGATCCCTATGAGGCGCCCGCCAACCCCGAGATCACCATCGAGACCGAAACCGAAACGCCGGAGCAGTCCGCCGCGCGCATCCTTGCCAAGCTTGAGCAGTTGGGCCTGATCGAACCCGCCCACGAGCCGGCCTACACGCCGGAAGAAGCGGAAAAGATCCGCGCCCGCCTCGAAAAGCTCGGCTACATCGAGCAGTGAGCGCGACGTGGAATTCGCCGGTATGGTGGCGATTGGCCTGTTGATTGGCCTCCTGATTGGCCTCACCGGGTTGGGCAGCGGCTCTCTTCTCACGCCGCTGCTCATCCTGGTCGGCGGCCTTTCCCCCGCCACCGCTGTCGGCACCAGCCTCGCCTTTTCCTTCACCTCCAAGTTCTACGGCAGTTGGAACTTTTACCGCCGCGGCATGGTCCAGATGGACATCGTCCGCGACCTCAGCATCGGCGGACTCCCCGGCGCGCTTGCCGGCGCGTTTCTCATCCGCTACCTTGGCCTGCGCCAGCCCGGCGCCATGGACGCGGTTCTGTTTCGCTCCATCGGCGCGGCGCTCATCGTTGTTTCTCTTCTCATGATCGCCCGCCTGCTGCCGCTGGCCATGCGCCCCGCGGCCATGGACCGTACTCTCCCTGTTTCTGAGAATGTGCGCCGCGCCTTCATCGTTTTCGCCGGCTTCGGTGTCGGCGCCAGCGTCACCGTCACATCCATCGGCAGCGGCGCCGCTCTCATCCCCGCGATGATTCTCTTCTACCGTCTCGACTCCGGCACGCTCGTCGGCACCAACGTCTTCATGGGCACCATCCTCGCCGGCGTCGCCGGCATCTCTCACATCGGCCTGGGTCACGTGGACTGGCGTGCCGTTGCCGGCCTGCTCTGCGGCTCCGTTCCCGCACTCTGGTTTGCCACCCACCTCCACGGACGCATCCCGCGCCAGATCCCCGAAGGCATCATCGCCGCCGCACTCATGGCCATGGGCGTCCACATCATCTTCCTCTGACTCCTCTCCGGCTCTCTCGCTCCCGAAGCGTGAGTCTTGCTTCTTCCCACTTGAACCTGGCAGGAGCGGGGCGTATGATTCTTCCACTTTCACACCAAACCGCGAATGCGTCCTGCGTTCGCGGAAAGGGCAAAGGAGGTATCTACCATGCCTACGACGAAAGAATTCACCGTATTGCTGGAGGATCGGCCGGGCACGCTCGGAAGAATTTGCCGGACGCTGGCCGATCGCAACGTCAACATTCTGGCCTTTCAATCCCTTCCCATCGGCGGAAAGGGCATTTTCCGTTTCGTCGCCGACAACCCGATGACGGCCAAGACCGTGCTCGATAGCGAAAAAACAACCTACCTCGAAACCGAGATCGCCCAGGTGAAGACCACCCACCGCCCGGGCGAGCTGGCTCGCATGGCTGCTCGGCTCGGAGAAGCCAACATCAACATCAACTACGCCTACTGCGGACTCGAGACGGGCACGAATACGCCTCTCGTGTTCTTCGGGGTTACCGAGGTCGCGCGGGCGATACCGATTCTCGAGCAAGCTGCCGCGGCTGCATGAACCTGAGGCAGCCCCACAGCCCTGAACCGGACCCAAGGGAGCGGCATCCTGCCGCTCCCTTTTTTTGTGCCCGGCTGAAGTTGTCGTTTGACGGGTCGAGAACCAGGCGCTGCACATACCGGGGAGCGGTTAGATGCTCCAGTAGCGGAGGACGAAGACGCTGAGCACCCACAGCACCGCTGCCATTTGCAGCGGCCGGTCGAGGTAAATCATGTGCGCCGGGTTGCCGCCGCCGGCCTTCTGATGGACCAGGTACAGGTAGCGGAAAATCCCATACAGCACAAAGACACTGGTATAGATCAGATTCTTGGAGTGGAACCGCGCGATGGTGACCGGGTCCATCGTGTAGAGCACGTAGGACATCATCGTCGCCGCCGTCACCACGGCCATCATCATGTCCAGAAAGTGCGGCGAGTACTCGCCTAAGATCGGCCGGTGCGTCTGCGCGTTGTTTTCCAGCAGCACCAGCTCGTGCCGCCGCTTCCCGAATCCCAAGAACAGCGCCAGCAGGAACGTGCACAGCACCAGCCACGGCGAAAACTCCACTTGGATCGCTTCCGCGCCCGTGATCACCCGCAGCACGAACCCGCTCGCCAGCGCGAGCACGTCCAGGATCACGATGTGCTTCAGAAAGACGCTGTAGCATGTGGTCAGCGTCACGTAGCCGAGGACGGTGAAAAACGTCGAGCGGTTCACCGCCAGCGCAATCCCCAGGCCGCCCGCGATGTACACGATCGCCAGCGCCACCGCCAGCCCCGTCGGGACTGTGCCCGACGCAATCGGCCGGTTGCGCTTCACCGGATGATTCCGGTCAGCCTCCCGGTCCCGCACGTCGTTGTAGAGGTACGCCGCGCTTGCCGTCAGGCACAGCGCCACAAACGCCGCCAGCGTATGCAGCAGCGCCGTGCGCTCGAAAAAGTGCCCGGAAAAAATAATCGCCGCGAATGCCAGCGTGTTCTTCACGTATTCCGTCGGCCGCATCGACCGGACCACGCCGCCGAGGACGCCTCCGTTTTTCGGCGGAGCAGCGCCGCCGCTGTTTCCGGCCGTCGGGTTGGATGCGTTACTGTTCATCCGGCTTTCCAGGTTTCAGTTCCTGCTGTTCGGGGATCGGCTGCCCCGGCGCAATCGGTCCGGCGAGCACGCGCGCCGCGCCTCCGGTCAAGGTTCCGCCGGCGACAATCCACACCGGGCGGTCCGCGTAGTAGCTCCGCAGCCGCTCGATTCCTTCCGGGCCAGGGTCCAGCGCGTAAATCGTGTCCGCCGCATCGCGGTCGAATCGCACCGGATTCAACCACGCGGCGGGCCCCATGTCGGGCCACACTTTGCCGCGCACGATCACCAGGTTGCGGCCGAACTGTTTTTCCTCGGACAGCGCGCGGAGTTCCGGCCGCACCCCGCGGTAGTGATGATACTTGTCCAGCGCCCGCCAGGGCACGACGTTGAGCGTGCCCAGTGCGCTTGCCAACAACACGAATGCCCACACGCGCCCCGCGCCGCCGCTTTCCGGCGCGCTCGCTGCCTTCTCCAGCCGCGGCGCGTACTCCATCGCCCCGCGCACCGTCAGTACGGCCAGCGGCACAATCATCTGATACCAGTATCGCGCGCCGAAGTCTGGCCCGCCGCTGAACCAGTACAGGCTTAGCCCTCCCACCGTCCCCGCCGCCAGGCCCCACATCAGCGCGTCGTTTCGCCTGCGTCCCGCGAAGGGCAGCAGCAGGACGAAGACCAGCGATCCGCAGGCCCATCCGAACTGCTCGAAATTCAGCAGGTGCAGGTTCTGGTTCGTGTTCATCACGACGTCAATGGGGCCGTGTCCCGGCAGGGCGTCGAGCCCTTTCCAGCCCCAATTGCCGATGTCCTTCCCGAACCCCAGCCGGTTCGAGCCCACGCCGTAGGTCGTGTCCGTCCACTTGTCGAGTGGCAATCGCGCCGGGCTGCCCGTCAGCGCCTGGTTATACGCGAGGAAGAGCCCCGTCATGACCAGGCCGGTGAAGGCCGTCGCCATCAGCGCGGCGAGGCGGAGTTTTTTCCAACCGCAGCTCAGCCACCATACGCCGGCCACGCCCGCCATGATCACCGCTTCCAGCGGCCGGATATGCAGCAGCCCGCCAAAGGCCAATCCCGCCACCGCCGCGCCGCCCACGCTGCCTTCGTCCCGCGCGCGCGCCACGCCCAGCAGCCCCAGCAGCCCCAGCGCCAGCGACGCCGTGTGCGCCATGAAGTTCGCGGACATGAACAGCAGCCACGGCGAAGCCGCCAGCAGCAGCACCGTGCCGTCCGCAATGTCCCGGTTGTAGAGCCGCCGCACCAGCGCGTGCGCGAGCAGAATCGCCAGTCCGCCGAGCAGCGGATTCACCAGCCACGGCACGCCCAGCCGCACTCCGATAGCCAACACCGCCGCCCAGCCCGCCGGAAATGGGCTGTACCACTTCGCTCCGTCCGCGAACATGAAGGGAATGCCGAAGGATTGCGGATCCGGCGGCAGCGGTAGAAACAGCTTTCCTTCCGCCACGTATCTTGCCTGGTAAATGTACGCGGCTTCGTCCGGCACGTGGGGCATCGCGTCCAGAGCGAACCAGCACAGCAGCGACGACACCGCCACCACCCACAGCGCTGCCAGCCACGGCAGCCGGGCGGAGTTCCGCCCGCGCCACAGCGCCGCCAGCCGATCCCACGCCGCCGTCGGCATCGTCACTGCAGTCAGCGCCAGGTTGGCCGTGCCCACCAGCAGGATGGCCAAGCCGAGTGCGATCTTGGTCGCGTGCAACAATAGCTTTGGGGCGAAACCGCCGCTGACATACGCCTGCGCCACCTCCGGCGCGATCGTCGCCGAGGCGTACGCCATCACCGCAAGCACGGCCAGCAACGCAGGGAAGGGAATCACGCGCCGCGCCACAGCCATCCCGGGCCACAAGCGCCGCCACGCGCCCCACGCCACCACCAGCGCCTGCACGGCCAGCGTTAACAGAAACACGCCGCGCCAGTTGTGCAGCAGCTCCGACCAGCCGTAGAACATCTGCAGCCGGATGCGCCAGCCCACTTCGAAGAGTTGCAGCGCGCACGCCTGCCCCGCCAGCGCCAGCGCCGTCCATCCCGCCGCCGCGCCCCAGCCTTTCGCGCGCAGCGCCAGCCACACGGGCACGCTCAGCGCCACCGCCGCCATCGCCCATCCCAGCGACGCCGGGAACACAAAATGACCGAAAAGAACAGGGCTTGCGAAATGCGCGATCATCGGCGAAATCTTAGCATAGGCTTCCGCGCCGGCTCTGCGCGTTTCCGCGCCGGTGCTGAATTGAAGACTCCGCCGCAAGATTGCTTCCCACTTTTCGCCGGAGCGGCTACAATTCGGGTTTCATCCGCGGGCAGTTTTCCGGCCGCGTTTTTGAGGAAGAGTGCGGAGGCATCGTGCGGGTTCTCATCACAGGCGGCGCAGGCTTCATCGGTTCGCATCTGGCGGACCTTCTTCTGGCTCAGGACGCGGAAATCTGGGCGGTGGACAACCTCTCCACCGGCTCCATCGGCAATATCGAGCACCTGAAAAATCATCCCCGCTATCACTACCAGATCGAATCCATCATGAACGTTCCGGCCATCGCCGAACTGGTGGACCGCGTGGATGTCATCATTCATCTCGCCGCTGCGGTCGGCGTCCGGCTCATCGTCGAAAGCCCTGTCCACACCATCGAGACCAACATCCGCGGCACCGAGATCATCCTCGAACAGGCCGCCAAAAAGAAAAAACTCGTCCTGCTCGCCTCCACGTCCGAAGTCTACGGCAAAGCCACCAAAGTTCCGTTTTGTGAGGACGACGACCTGGTCATCGGTGCGCCGGTGAAAGGCCGCTGGAGCTATGCCTGTTCCAAGGCCATCGACGAATTCCTCGCCCTCGCGTACTGGAAGGAGCGCCGCGTTCCGGTCATCATCACCCGTTTCTTCAACACCGTCGGCCCGCGTCAGACCGGCCGTTACGGCATGGTGCTCCCCAATTTCGTTCGCCAGGCGCTGGCCGGTGAACCCATCACCATCTACGGCGACGGCCAGCAGACCCGCTGCTTCGGCTATGTTGGCGACGTCGTCGAAGCCCTCGCCAAGCTCATCCGCACGGAAAAAGCGGTGGGCGAAATCTTCAACGTCGGCAACGACGAGGAAGTCACCATCGAGGAGCTCGCCCGCCGCGTGATCCAGATCACCGGCAGCAAATCGGCAATCGTTTACGTGCCTTACGACCAGGCCTACGAGGCGGGCTTTGAAGACATGCTTCGCCGCGTTCCCTCACTCGAAAAAATCGGCCGCTTCATTGGCTATCGCCCGAAGACCTCCCTCAACCAAATCATCGAAAAGGTTGTCGAGTATCAGCGCTCTCAGTCCGCCGCAGGTTCCCGATCCTAGTCCTTGGGTGCTTGCTCCTTGACCCTTGCACTTGCTTGCACTGTCCTTGCAACGATTCGCATGTTCATTGTACACGCCGCCGGAATTGCCGCTCGCGCCACGCCCCCGCCTCTTTCTAAGTGTGGGCCACGGAATCGCCTGATAGAATCCAAGCTTGGAAGTCGAGTTGCCTCTTCCGTTTGCGCTCCCGTGTGCGCAGAGGCGAGCTTTCGTTTGTCCCAGCAGGGCGAACCGTTTATCGTAGAAGGCGGAGTGAACGCGTCGGTGCAATCGTTTCCGGAAAACTCTGTGATTCCTCAGGCGCAGGCCCCGCGCCTGAGTGTCATTGTGCCCGTCTATAACGGCAAGCTTCAGCTTCCTCGCTGCCTCGACGCCCTGCGTATTTCGGACTTCACCGGCTTCGAAGTCATCGTCGTGGACGACTGCTCCACCGACAACACCCGCCAGATTGTCGAGCGTTTCCGTGCGCGCTACCTTCGCACGCCGCGCCAGCTCGGCCCCGGCGGCGGGCGCAATCTCGGCGTGCGTCACGCCCGCGGCGAAATTCTAGTCTTCGTGGACGCCGATGTCGTCGTCGCTCCGGATACTCTTGGTTGCATCGCCGCCGATTTCGACGCCGCCCCCGATCTCGCCGCCGTTTTTGGCTCCTACGACGAAGCGCCCGCCTGGAGCGATTTTCTTTCGCAGTACAAAAACCTGATGCACCACTACGTCCACCAGATGGCCGGCGAGCGCGCCTCCACCTTTTGGGCCGGCTGCGGCGCCATCCGCAAGGATGTCTTCCTTGAGTTCGGGGGGTTCGACACCGAGCGTTATCCCAATCCCTCGATCGAGGACATTGACCTCGGCTTCCGCATCTCCCAGGCCGGCCGGAAAATTCTGCTCGACAAGAAAATCCAGGTGAAGCACCTGAAGAAGTGGACCGTGCGCGGCCTGCTCCGCGCCGACATCTTCTACCGCGCCATCCCCTGGACGAACCTCATCCTCGAAACACGCAACCTCCCCGCCGACCTCAATCTCACCTTCGCCTCGCGCGTCAGCGCTGTCCTGGTTGGCTTGTTCGTGCTCGGAGTGCTCGCTCTTCCTGTCGCCGCGCTCGGCTGGCTGCCGTGGATTTCAACCGGATCGCTTCTTGCTGCGCTGGCCGCAATCGCCTTGCTGCTGTTCGTGCTCAACTGGCGCGTGTACGCCTGGTTCGCTGCCCGCCGCGGCTGGCTCTTCACGCTCGGCGCCGCGCTCGCCCACTGGGCCTACTATTTCTACAGCGGCGCTGTCTTCGTCCTCTGCACCATCTCGCACAAGCTGCGCGGGTCGCCCGTGGACACCCGCTTCAACGGTGCCGCGCCGGCCCGCCTCGCCGGCAATCCGGCTTGTCCCGAGGGAAGCCGAGGGAGGCAGGAGTAGGGCGATGCGCATCGGCGTGGACGCCACTTGCTGGACCAACCGCCGCGGCTACGGCCGCTTCGCCCGCGCCCTGTTGCGTCCCACCGTCGCTCTCGACCGTTCCAACCACTACATCTTTTTCGTGGACGACGAATCCGAAGAATTTCCTCTTCCCGAGAGTGTCGAAGTCGTCCGCGTGGCCTCGGATGTTCCCACCGTCAAAGCCGCCGCTGCCGACGGCAGCCGCTCTCTGCGCGACCTCGGGGCCTGCAGCCGCGCCTTCAGCCGCGCCGGCCTGGATCTTTTTTTCTTTCCGTCGGTCTACAGCTACGTGCCGATGCTGAGCCGCGTCCCGCAGCTCGTCACCATTCACGACGTCATCCCTGAGCTGTTTCCCGAACTGGTCTTCCCCTCGCTGCGCTCGAAGCTCTTCTGGCGCGCAAAAGTCAAAGTGGCCTGCCTGCAGGCCCGCCTGATTCTCACGGTTTCCGAGTACTCCCGCCGCTGCCTTTCCGAGCAGCTCAAGATCCCGGCGGATCGCATGCGCGTGGTGAACGAAGCCAGCGATCCCGTGTTCCGGGTGCTGGAAAATCCGCAGCCCACGCCGCTGCTCGAGCGCCTCGGCCTCGCGGGCGCCACGCGCTTCCTCACCTACGTCGGCGGCTTCAGCCCGCACAAAAACCTTTCGATGCTCGTGGATGTCTTTCGCGATCTCCGATCCCGGCCCGGCTTTGACGATGTGCGCCTGGTCTTCGGCGGCGACTATGAAGGCGACGTCTTTTTTTCCTGCTATCGCCAGTTGCTCGAACAGGTCCAGCAGGCCGGCCTTGAAGGAAAAGTGATCTTCACCGGCTATCTCCGCGACGCTGACCTGCTCGCCCTGCTCAACAGGTCCCAGGCCCTGCTCCTGCCGTCGTTCTGCGAAGGATTCGGCCTGCCCGCCATCGAAGCCGCCGCCTGCGGCGCGCCCGTCGTTGCCACCACGCGCAGCCCGCTCCCCGAGCTGCTCGGCGACGGCGCCATCATTCTCGAGCCTGAGGACCGCGCCGGCTGGACCAACGCCGTCGCCACCATCCTCACCGATTCCGCCCGCCGCGAGCGCATGCGCGCCGCGGCCCTGGCCGCCGCGGGAAAACTTTCCTGGGAAAATTCCGCGCACCAGTTGCTCGACATTTTCGACGAGGTGCTCCACTCTCGTGTCCCGGCCGCTTAAATTTCTCCACCTTTCCATCTTCTACCCGCCGTACAGCTTCGGCGGCGACGCGATGTACCTCTATCGCCTGCTGAACGCGCTCGCCCGCCGCGGTCACGAAGTGGACGTCATCCACTGCGCCGATAGCTATCACGTGCTGGAGCCGCGCACGCCCACGGCCTCTTTTCCGAACCACCCCAGCATCACCGTGCACACGCTCCGGAGCCGCTGGGGCTTGCTCTCGCCGCTGCTGACGCAGCAGACCGGCGGCGCCTGGTTCAAGACCAACCGCATCCGCGAGGTCATGCTCGGAAAGAAGTTCGACATCATCCACTACCACAACACTTCGCTGCTCGGCCCCAGGGCGCTCCTGGTCGAGCCCGACTACAAGGATTTCATCAAGCTCTACACCACCCACGAGCACTGGCTTGTCTGCCCCATGCACGTCCTGTGGAAGAACAACGAGCGCGTCTGCGAGAAGCCGGACTGCTTCACCTGTACGCTCAAGTTCCGCCGCCCGCCGCAGTGGTGGCGCTACACGAACCTGCTCGAAAGGTGCCTCGCGCCGGTGGACGCTTTCATCTCTCCCAGCCGCTTCACCCGCCGGATGCACCACGAACGTGGCTTCACGCGGCCCATCGAGCATGTCCCCTATTTTGTGCCGCTCGCGGAAATCGCCCAGCCCGCCGCCGGCGCTCCGCCGCATCCACGGCCCTATTTCCTTTTCGTCGGCCGCCTGGAAAAAATCAAGGGCGTGCAGAATCTCTTTCCCGTCTTCCGCAACTACGCCCACGCCGACCTGCTCATCGCCGGCACAGGCAACTACGAAGCCGAGCTCCAGCAGATGGCCGCGGGCATGTCCAACGTCGTCTTTCTCGGTTCGATGCCCCAGGACCGCCTGCGCTCCCTCTACCGCCATGCGATTGGGCTGTTAGTACCATCGATTTGCTACGAAGTGTTCGGCATCATCATCCTCGAGGCGTACATGCAGCGTACGCCCGTGATCGCCTATGCCCTCGGCGGCGTCGAGGAAGTGGTGGAAGAGAGCCAGGGCGGCATCCTGTACCGCACGCCCGAGGAATTGCTCGCGGCGATGGAGCGTCTCCGCACCGACTCCGCTCTCCGCCGCGAGATGGGCGAGCGCGGCTGGCGCAAGTACAACGAGCGCTGGACCGAGGAGGCCCACCTCGAGATGTACCTCCGCGTCGTGGAGGAAACCGCGCGGCGCAAGTTCGGCGGCCTCCCCTGGGACGCCCCCGGCCGCGTTTCTCTCGAATTCCCGCCGCAGGTCGTTCGGCGGTAGAATGTGTCCTAAAGCAAACGCGGCTCTGGCCGCTCGGAGAAGCTGGCAATGGAACTTCTGCCGAAAACAAGAGTAGAATTGCGCGTGTGCGTGCGGCTTGGCCGTACCGCCCTGGAAGAGATCATGGCCGAAGAAACACCTCAAGAGCAGCTTCCCAGCCCGTTGCTTCTGGCGTTTGCGCCGATCCACCGCACCGCCATGGGCGTGGCCTTTGGCGCGGTCCTCGGCGGCCTGCTGTTTTTGATGACGCTCATCCTCGTCGCCAAGGGCGGCTATCCTATCGGGCCCACTCTGGCGTTGCTCGGCCAATTTTTCTTCGGCTACACAGTGACGTTCCCTGGCGCGTTCGTCGGCCTGCTCTGGGGATTCGGTGTCGGGTTCCTGCTGGGCTGGGGGTTTGCCGTGGTGCGCAACCTCATTGTCTGGTCCTGGCTGACCTTGATCCGCTCGCGCGCAGAAATGGAAGAGTACGGCGATTTTCTCGATCATATGTAACCGGTCGTTCACAGGGGGCTGAAGAAATGCTCCGCGAAGAAGAACAGCTCGCTAAGGCGGTTGTCCGGTTGAATGCCCGGCTCATGGGCATTGTTCTCGGCACGCTCATGGGCGCCGGCCTTTTTCTGGTCACCAATTTCCTGGTCCTCAAGGGCGGCGCCAACGTCGGGCAGCACCTCTCGCTGCTCTCGCAATTCTTTCCTGGCTATTCCGTCAGCTTCTTGGGCAGCCTGATCGGATTTACCTACGCTTTCCTGGTCGGCTTTGTCATCGGCAGCGTGCTCGGCGCGGTGTACAACAAAGTGGCGCGCGCCTGAGGCTTGCTCCGGCCGCCGCTTCCCGGTGCCGCGATTTGATTCGCACATTCTGAGGTTTGCTTTCGATGGCTGAAGTGTTGGTCACCGGCGGAGCGGGCTATATCGGCAGCTCGGTCACGGAACTCCTCCTTGCGCACGGCCATGCTCCTCTCGTGCTCGACAACCTTTCCCAGGGCCACTGCGCGGCCATCGCGCCCGGCGCCGGGTTTCTCCAGGCCGACCTCCAGGACCCCGACGCCTTTGCTCATGTCTTCGCCGGGCGCAAAATCGCCGCGGTGATTCATCTCGCAGCTGTTTCCGTTGTCGGCGATTCCGTTCGCCAGCCGCTCCGCTACTACCGCCAGAACGTTGGCGGCCTGCTCAATCTTCTCGACGCCATGCGCGACGCCAGCGTGGGCGCCATCGTCTTCTCCTCCACGGCTTCGGTGTACGGCATCCCCGAGAAGATCCCCGTCACTGAGCGCTGCGCCGTCCGCCCCATCAATCCCTACGGCTCGACGAAGCTCCTTGGCGAGCAGATCCTTGTCGACGCAGCCGCCGCCGATGGTCTGCGCTGGGTGGCGCTGCGCTACTTCAACGTTGCCGGCGCCACGGAGCTGTGCGGCGAAGCGCACCACCCGGAAACGCATCTCATCCCGCGCGTGCTGGAAGTCGTGCTCGGCCAGCGCCCGCACCTGGAAATCTACGGCGCCGATTACGCCACGCCCGACGGCACCTGCATCCGCGACTACATCCACATCCTCGACCTCGCCGAGGCTCACGTCCTCGCCCTCGACGCCGTCCTCGCGGCCTCTCCGGCGCTCCCCGCGGCGCCCATCTTCAACCTCGGCAACAATCGCGGCTACTCCGTCCGCGAAATCGTTGCCTGCGTGGAAAAGGTCACCGGCCGGCCGGTTCCTTGCGTCAATCATCCGCGCCGCAATGGCGACCCGCCGCAGCTTGTCGCCAGCCACGACAAGATTGCGGACGCCCTCGGCTGGCGCCCGCGCCGCGGCCTCGACGAAATCGTCGTGAGTGCCTGGGCCTGGCGTCAGCGCCACCCTCGCGGCTACGAAGGATAGCGGGTTTCCATGGACGCCGCCCTCAAGCCCGTCATTCTCACGTATCACTCAATTTCCGGCGGCCGTTCGCCGCTTGAAATTTCTCCCGCCCTCTTCGTTGAGCAGATGGAGTGGCTCAAGGCCCACGCGCGCGTCATTCCCCTTGCCAGCCTCGTCTCCGCCCTCGCCGCCTGTTCACCGGCGCCCCCGCGTTCCGTCGTTCTCACTTTTGACGACGGCTTCCGCGATTTTCATGCCGCGGCCGCTCCGGTGCTTTCTCGTCTGGGGCTGCCCGCTACTGTCTTTTTGCCCACGTCGTTTCTCGGCCGGTCTAGCGACTGGCCCGGCCAGCCCTCCTGGGTCGCGCCACAGCCGCTCATGGATTGGGCGCAGGTCCGTGAGCTCACGGAGCAGGGAATTGCCTTCGGTTCGCACAGTGTCACACACCCGGACCTCACCACGCTTGCCGCGGCGGACCTGGATCAGGAACTCGAAAGAAGCAAGGGTGAGATCGAATCGCGCCTCGGGCGTCCCGCGGAGTTTTTCTGCTATCCCTACGGACGATGGAATAATGCAACTCGCCAGCGTGTGAAGCAACATTACGCCGGCGCCTGCTCCACCGGCGCCGGCGTTGTCCAAGCCGACGCCGATCCGTTTGCGCTGCCCCGAGTGGACGCGCACTACATCCGCAGCGCGTTCTGGTTCCGCAGCATGTTCACGCGCCGCTTCGAAGCCTACGTTTCGGCGCGCCGTCTCATCCGCCGCTGGCGCGGCCAGCCGGAAGGGATCTACTCTCGTGTCTAGCGCACGAGCGCCACGTGTTTCCCGATGCCCGGGGGATGGTTCGCTAATGGGCAATAAGTGGCAAAGATTTGCTACACTTAGCCAATTAGGAAGGACTAGTACTCGCCCCGATGGGCATAAGTACTTCCGTCCCATAGACTTCACATCGGCCCGATTGGACAATCGGTTGCACAGCGTAAGTTGGCTAAGGCGCTGACTGAGACGACTGATGAACTCTGACTCCGCAGACGGAAAATCCATTGTCATCATCGGCGGGGGTCCGGCTGGACTCACCGCCGCCTACGAGCTTTCCAAGCATGATGTTCCAGCCGTCGTGTTGGAAGCCGACAAGATCGTCGGCGGCATCTCCCGCACGGTCAACTACAAGGGCTACCTGTTCGACATCGGCGGCCACCGCTTCTTCAGCAAGTGCGAAGAGGTCAACCAGATCTGGTACGAGATTCTGCACGGCCAGTTTCTGGAGCGGCCCCGCCTTTCCCGCATCTACTACCGCAACAAGTTTTTCTATTACCCGCTGAAGCCGAAGAACGCCCTCTTCGGTCTCGGCCTGTTCGAGGCGTTTCGCATCGTTGCCAGCTACGCCTATTCCCGCGTCCACCCGTATGCGGAAGAGGACAACCTCGAGCAGTGGGTCTCTAACCGTTTCGGCAAACGCCTTTACGAGATTTTCTTCAAGACCTACACGGAAAAAGTGTGGGGCGTGCCCTGCACGGAAATCCGCGCCGAATGGGCGGCCCAGCGGATCAAAGGACTCTCGCTCACCACCGCGATCAAGAATGCCCTCTTCGGCCAGAAGAAGCCCAAGGTTAAGACGCTGATTGACAAGTTCCACTACCCCGAGCGCGGCCCGGGCCAGATGTGGGAGACGCTGACGGAAATGCTCCACGAGCGCGGCTATCCGGTATTGATGGAACGCCCCGTCGTCCGCATCGCCCACAACGGCAAGAAGGTGACCCACCTTGTTACGCGCGGAGCCCACGGCGAAGAGAAATTCGAAGGCTCGCACTTCATCAGCTCCATGCCCATCCGCGAGCTCGTCAATTCGTTGGACCCGCCGGCGCCTCCCGACGTTCGTAAGGCCGCCAGCAGCCTGCGCTATCGCGACTTCCTGATCGTCAGTCTGATCATCAACCGCAAGGACATCGCCCCGGACAACTGGATCTACGTCCACGAGAGCAGCGTTAAGGTCGGCCGCATCCAGAATTTCAAGAACTGGTCGCCGGCCATGGTCCCCGACCCCAACAAGACCTGTCTCGGCATGGAGTATTTCGTCTTCGAAAACGACGAGCTTTGGTCCAGTTCCGACGACAAGCTCATCGAAATGGCCAAGAAAGAAATCGCGAAGCTCGGTTTGGCAAAGGAAGACGAAGTTGAGGACGGCTGCGTCGTTCGCATGCCCAAGGCCTACCCGATGTACGACGCCGACTGGCACCAGCAGGTGCAGCTCATCCGCCGCTGGATTGAAACGAACCTGCCGAATCTGCAACTCGTCGGCCGCAACGGCATGCACAAGTACAACAACCAGGACCACTCGATGATGACCGCGCTCTACGCCGCGCGGAACATCCTGGGTGAAAGCCACGACCTCTGGGCCGTCAACACCGACGAGGAATACCACGAGGAACACGAGACCAAACACGCCGAAGCCGAAGCCGAGCCCAAGCGCCCTGCCTACGCCGAGCCTCCGCGCGTCCCCAAGCCGGGCGCGAGCGGATTCACTTCGAGCACTCGCTCCATCGCCGCAGGCGCTGCGGCTGCCACCATCACCCTCTCCGGCCCCCGATCCATGGATTAGCTGGAATTCGTTTTCGTCCGACGAAGGACAAAGGGCCGGCGTTGCGCCGGCCCTTTGATCTTTTCCCTGGTCCCGGGCCCCTGCCTTTTTACTGTCCTTCCATCCTCCCCATTTCCATCCGCGTCTGGATCACGCGCAGAATCGAGTCCCGTGAGATCAGACCCACCACGCGGTCTCCGGTCACCACCGGCATCTGGTTGATGTCTTCGCCCTGCATCCGTTCAAGCAACTTCAGTACCGGCTCCTCGGGCGAGGTCACGTGCACATGCGCGCGCGGGATCATCGCTGCCTGCACCGACGTTGTCGTCCACTCTTCTCGCGGGATTCCGCTCACGGCGTGCACGCTGATCAATCCCACCAGTTGCCCATCGCCCTGTACCAGATGGCACCGCCGTCCCGTGCGCACGATTTCATCCACGTAGTCCGCCACCGTAATGTTCCGCGGCACCGTCGGCAGCTCCGCGCTCATGATGTCGCCTGCGCGCACGCCCCGCAGCGAGTTGCGGATGGCCACCTGCGCGAAACTCTCCTGCGCCGCGCTCAGCAGGAACCAGCCGATGAATGCCCACCAGATCCCGCCGAACCGTCCTAGGAATTCATCCGTCAGCGCCGAATAAATCCCCGCCAGGATCATCAGGTAGGCGATCAATTGCCCGCCCACCGACGCCATCTTCGTCGCCCGCGTGTAGTCGCCGGTCAGCCGCCACACGATCGCCCGCAGGATGCGCCCGCCGTCGAGCGGAAATCCCGGGATCAGGTTGAATGTGGCGAGCGCGAAATTGATGACCGCCAGCCACGATGCCACCGCCGCGAAGATTCCTCCTTCGGCGAAGGCTGTCGCCACCAGGAAGAAGCAGCCCGCCAGAAAGTAGCTCGACACGGGGCCGGCCACGGCGATGTTGAACTCCTGCCCGGCCGTCCGTGCTTCGCGCCCGATCCGCGCCACTCCGCCAAACACGAACAGCGTGATCGAAACCACGGGAATCTTGTACCGCTGGGCCACTACGCTGTGTGCCAGCTCGTGGAACAGCACCGACCCGAAGAACAGCAGACTGCTCAGGATGCCCGCCGCCCAGTGTTGCTCGACGCCCCAGTGCGGGTGCTCACTCGTGAAGTAAGAAACCCAGGAAAACGTGATGAGGGCGAACAGCAGGAACCAGCTCCCATGCAGATGGATGGGGATCCCGAAAATTCGCCCGATTCGGAAGCCGGTACCCAACATGTTTCCTCGTTTCCTCTCCGGCGGGCGGAAGGCTGCCAGCCAACCCGGCAGTTTCCGGTCGCACTCGTCATCATTATAGACGTTTCCGTACTGGCATTGCGTTCTAGCCGCCACAGCGTGTTTTTCCATACACACAGCAGCCTCTTCTGCGCACCGCTAACTCCTTTCTATTCAGTAACAAGCCTTGTGGCTGCCGGTGTGCCACTCCTTCGACCAGAGAGCGACGACGGAGGCAACTTCGATGCGGCGGACAGACGAAGCAGCCAACCAGCAGGCAGACAGGCCCACACGGCATTCCGAATTGTCTATCGGTGCTTGGCGCGTGGCAGCGGTTCTTCTTCTCTCACTGGCCGAAGCCCACGCTCAGGAGCAATTGTCCCGCAAAGGGACTCCGCCGCGCGCGCCGCAGCCCGAGCGCAGGATCGTCATCAGCATCCCCGACCGCAAGCTCGCGCTCATGGAAGACGGCCGCGTAGTGAAAGTATTTCCGGTGGCCGTCGGCGCGCCGGTGAGCCCCAGCCCCACCGGCGAATTCCGCATCCGTGAGCGCATCGCTGATCCGACCTACTACGCCCCCGGCAAAGTGATCGGCCCGGGCAAGGCGAACCCGCTCGGCACGCGCTGGATCGGCCTGGGCCACCGCGGCTACGGCATCCACGGCACCAACCAGCCGCGCTCCATCGGCAAGAATGCTTCGCATGGCTGCATCCGCATGAGGAACCGCGATGTCGAAGAACTTTTTGAACTGGTCCGCGGCGGCGACTTAGTCGAGTTGCACGCCGAGCGCACTTCGGAAATCGCCACGATCTTCGGCGACGCGCCGGCCACCCCCACGGCGTCCGCGGGTCAGCCTGCCACGAAGGCTGCACCGGCCGTCGTCGCAACAGTCATGTAGGAGTTGGTCTTTCGCGATTTGTGCGTCCCGACGTTTTGTGTCGGGCAGACCGGCCCGGTCGCTAGTCGGGGCGGGCTTTAGCCCCGCCCGGAATGTGTGGGCGCTGCTTGCTGCGCCCCGTGGAGGCTCAAATGGCGCCATTCATCTCACCGGCAATTCTAATCGGCTCGACGCTCGCTTCGTTTTCGCTCGCGCTGCTGCTCGCGCGCCTCGGACTCGCGGCGATGTTTCGCCTGCTTCCCGCCGCCGGTCCGCGCCTTCGCGTCATTTCCGGCGGCCGCACACGGACGTATGTAGGGGCGACCGGCAGGTCGCCCGCGTAGGACAGGCTTTCCAGCTTGTCCCGGGCGGAGCCGAGGGGCCTGTCCACTTCGCCATTTGGGCAAGGGGTCAGGCTGAACAATTTTCTCAGCGGCGTCCTGACGGTCGCCCTGGAAAGGGGGTCCCATGCTTCTGTTGAGGTACTTGCTCCTGACGGCGGGCTTCGGATTGTTTGTCGGTGCCATCGCCGTCGTCGTCTATGACGTCTTCTCCGCCATCCAGTACCGGCGACTGATTGCCGCCGGCGCCGGTGGTTCCGCGCTTCGCCCGCACGCCGTCCGTCTGCGTCTCGCGGCCAAACTCGCAGTGATCGCCTGGCTCCCGCTTCTGCTCGGTCTGAGCATCGAGGTCGTGCCCAGCGGCATGGCCGGCGTGCGCGTCAGCCAGTTTGCCGGCACGCGTCCCGGTGCGCTCAACCCCGGTGTGCATTTCGTCCTGCCTCTGGTCGAATCGATCGTGCTTTACGACACGCGCGAGCACGTCTTCACCACCGCCGGCGCCGAACCCCGCAAGGAAGAGGCGAAGCCCAAGGCCGAAGTCCTCCGCGTCCACGCCCGGGAAGGCCTGCCCATCGGTCTCGCCATCAGCGTACGTTACCGCCTCGACCCCAAGCGACTCGACTACATCCACGCGAACCTTCCGCCGCAGGTGGACGAAGAGCTTGTCGCGCCCGTCGTCGCCAGCGTCTTCCGCCAGATTGTGCCCAACTTCACCGTCCGCGAAATCTTCGCCGCGCGCCGCGAGGAAATCCGCAAGGCCGCCGCCGACGCCATCTCCACCCGCCTCGGCTCCGACGGCCTCCTGGTGAAGGAGGTCATGCTCCGCGACATTGTTCTGCCGGTGGAATACGCCAGGGGCCTCGAAGGCCTGCTGCTGAAGGAGCAGGAAAACGAACGCCTCGGCGTCGAGACCGAAATCAAGCAGAAGCAGGTCCGCACCGCCGAGCTCGAAGCGGAAGCCGCCAAGGTCCGCGAAGTCAAGCAGGCCGAAGGTGCCGCTCAGGTCCGCGTGCTCGAGGCCAAGGGCGAAGCCGACGCCATGCAGCACACCCTCCCCCTCAAGCAGAAGCAGATCGAGCAGTCCCGCCTCGAAGCCGAAGCCCGCAAGGAATCCACGCTGAAGAACGCCGAGGCTGCCGCGCAAGCCAAGGTGATTGACAGCAAGGCCGAGTTCGAGCGCCGCAAGCTGCTCGCCGACGCCGAGGCCAACCGCATCCGCGTCACCGCCGCGGCCGACTCCGAGCGCATGAAGCTCGAAGCGCTCGTGCTCAAGCAGAACCCGATGCTCATCCAGAAGATCATCGCCGAACGGCTCTCCGACAAGCTCCAGATGATCATGGTGCCGTCCGACGGAAAATTCTTCTTCGCCAACGACGTGCTGCGTTCCGCGTTCAACGGAAACGCCGTCGCGCAGCCCGACGACAACGACGACCCGTCCGGCGACACGCCCGCGCCGCGCCACCCCAACGGCGGCTCGAACGGCAACGCCCATGGCAACGGAAACGGCAATGGTAACGGGAATGGCGGCGCTAATGCCAACGGAAATGGAAGCGCCAACGGCAACCGCCGCCCCCCGCGGTAGCTTGCGTAGCGCCCGCCTTCAGGGCGGCATTTGTAGGGGCGAGCTTCAGCTCGCCATCTGAGGTTCAACGATGTTGTCCCGCTGGCAAGACCGCTCCGTAGGACAGGCTTTCAGCCTGTCCACGCCGGGCTCGTCATCGGTCAGCCGCTGGCAAAACCCCTTGCGGGTGGCTTCGCTCCGGTTGGCGCCGGGCGCCGCCGCACTCGCCGCTTCCGGCGAAGCCACCCTGCCAGCGCCCCCAGCCTTGCGTCGTTCCGAGCGGAGCGAGGAATCTCTCTTCGTCACTTTAACCCTTCAACCTATTAACTCTTTAACTGTGTCACGCTGCAATTTTCCCCGTGTGCTAACATGACCTCCCGCGTCCCGACTCTTCGGCAGGTGGCGCACTCTCATGCCGGCTACGCGCCGTCTCATTCTGATCATCATCGTCCTTCTCATTCTGCTTTTGTTTCTCACTGTCCCCGGTGTCTCGTTGGCCCAGGCTTCGCTAAACGCCTGGCAGGACCCGGCCCGCGAGCTCGCCAAGAAAATCGCCGTCATCGCCAGCCCGCGCCAGACGGTCACGCTTTCCGTCCGCAATATTTCTTCTCTTGCCGACTCCGAGGTCGCCGCCGTGCGCCTCGCTCTTGAAGCCGAACTTCGCGTGGGGGGCCTCCGCCTCGCTGCAAAACCCAACGGCGCCCCTGAACTCCGCATCACGCTCTCCGAAAATTTGCAGGGCCTTCTCTGGGTCGCCGAACTCCTCCGCAACGATGGGCGTGAAGTTGCTATGGTTTCGCTTCCAAAAGCTGCCGCGCCTACGCCAACAGCAACAACTCAGATGTTCGTCCTCCAATCCAAACTCATCTGGGAACAGGACGACCCGATTCTCGATTTCGCATTGCTCGACCCCGGCAACCCCGGTGCTGGCCAGCGCCTCTTGCTCCTGGAGCCCACAGGGTTGTCTCTTTACCAGGCCGACCAAGAGCACTTCAAGTTTCAGCAATCCGTACCTCTACCAACCAATGGAACGCCAGCGCGCGATCCCCGCGGATACTTAGTGCTCCGCGACGATCATTTCTTGCTCTCAATTGCAGGGAATTTATGCCGAGGTTTCTTGGATCAGAAGCTGAATGTGACCTGCTGGAACCAGAGCCAGGATGTGCCCCGCCAATATGTCGAGGAGTTGCATTGGCTCGAACTGAGCCTTGTTCCGCGCAGAAACTATTTCCGCCAGAGATTTCGAGCAGAGGGAAGCGACGAGCAAGGGGAATCCCTCTTTTCTTCTGCGGCAGGGTGGGTCGAAGGCGGAGAGCCTTTACGTTTCGACGTCGGCTTGGACGGCGTCGCCCGCCTTTACCGCATGAATGCAGATCGTGCTCCGGCAGCGCGTTTTTCAGGGTGGGGCAGTCAAGTGTCTGGAATCAGCAGCCATTGCGGCCGTGAACGCCAGCTCTTGGTCACGCGAGCAGGGGACTGGACTGAACTCGATGCCGTGCAGGCATTCGACGTCATCGGAACCCAAGCGGTGGCCGTGAGTTCTCCTTTGGAGTTTCCGGGCCCCGTGAAAGAACTCTGGCCCGGCAAAACATTCATGACAGCTCTGGCCATTGTGCAGAACCTGAAAACCTCTCGCTATGAAGCGCACACTCTCACTCTTTCTTGCGGCCGCTAGCCTGCTTGTAGCGCAGGCACTCCTGCTCGTCCCGCTTGCCCCGAGCGGAGGCGAGGGGAGCGGAGCCGAGGGGCCTGCGCCCTCTGGCGTCACGTCGGCCCGCGCCTCCACCCGCCCGCGTTACTGCGGTACACTTCGCGTCGAGCTCAGCGCCCGCGTCGCCTTGCTCGACTCCGCCGAAAAACCCGCCGACGGGCCCGAAGCCATAGCCAAGCAGCGTCTCTTGAATCTGGCCTTCGATCCCCTCGTGCGCCTCGACGCAAACGGCCAGCCGAAACCAGCGCTCGCGCTTTCCTGGAAGTCGGACGCGGCCAGCAAGCGCTGGGAATTCCGCCTGCGCCCGGGCGTGAAGTTTCACGATGGCACTCCGCTTGCTCCCTCCGATGTTGTGGCTGCGCTCGCAAAAGAACGGGAGAGCTGGCGAGTCTCCGCGTCAGGAGACTCCATCCTGATTCTGTGCGACGAAGCGCATCCCAACCTGCCCTTCGAGCTTGCTCTTGTTTTCATTTCCCGCCGCGCAGGCGACGATGCTCTTGTCGGTACCGGCCCCTTCCGCATCACCTCCTGGCAGCCCGGCGCTCGCGCCGTATTCTCCGCCAACGAAGATTACTGGGAAGGCCGGCCATTCGTGGACAGCATCGAAGTCGAAATGGGGCGTCCCCGGCGCGAACAACTCCTCGATTTCGAGCTGGGCAAGACCGACCTGATCGAGCTCGCGCCCGACCAACTCCGCGCCCTGGCGCAGAGCGGCAAGAAAACATGGTCCTCCGCGCCGGTGCAGTTTTACGGGCTAGACGTCGTCAGCACCAGGTTTGAGAGTTCCACCTCCGATTTCCGTGATGCCCTCTCCCTGGCCATCGACCGCGCCGCCATTCACAACGTCCTGTTGCAGAAACAGGGCGAGGTCGCAAGCGGGTGTCTCCCGCAGTGGTTGAGCGGCTACTCCTTCCTGCTGTCCACAGTTCGCAATCTCGACGACGCCCGCAAGTCGCTCGCAAAGCTACCTGCTGTGCTCCCGCCCTTAACCTTTGCCTACGATTCGGCGGATCCTTTGGCGCGGGCTATCGCCGAGCGCGTGGCGCTCAACGCCCGCGAGATTGGTGTTACTCTTCAGGTGAAGCCGCGAAACCAGTTGGAAAAGGACGCGCGCCACGATATAGAACTCTTCCGCCGGCACGTTGGCGTGCCGAACGCCGGCGTGGCGATGGATTTCGTTTGCCCGTCGAACCACTGGGGTTATTGGGCGATGAAGACCGGAGGGACGGAGCAGATGTACAAGCTGGAATTGGATTCGCGCGCGCAGGCGCCGTATCGTGTGCCGCTCTTCTATTTGCCGGAGAGCTTTGCCATCGCCGCGCGCGTGAAAAACTGGACGCCCTTTCGCTGGGGCGAATGGCGTCTTGCTGACGTCTGGCTCGCGCCCGACGAATCCATCGTGCCGCCGGCGCCCAAAGGACCGGAGAAGCCGTGACCTTTCGTACTCGCCTGCTGATTGCCTTCACGCTGATGGTCGTGTTCGCCGTCGCCGTGGTGGCTTGGGCGGTCAGCGCCACCACGCGCCGCGCCTTCGAGCAGCTTGACGCCCAGCGCACGCAGGCCCTCGTCGCGCAATTTCAACAGGAGTTCGCACGTCGCGGCGCAGAGATCGTCCGCCGCGTGGACGGCGTCGCCGAAACCGAAGCCACGCAGCGCATGGCCCTGAAGCTGAATCTCCCCGACGCCGACGTTTCTCTCTACGTCAACGACGCCACCGGCATCTCCCGCACCCATCAGCTCGATTTCGTGGAGATCGACAACCACGACGGCGCCATCATCTCTTCCGCGCAGTGGCCCGCGCGCTTCGGCTACAAGAACGACTGGGTCACGCAGCCGGTGGACTGGAAGGCCCGAGGCGCGTTCCTGAGAAAAGAGGAACTCCCCGACGGCTTTGCTCTCGCGCTCGTGGCCGTGCGCCCCGTTGCCGTCGGCGAGCGCAGGATCTACATCATCGGCGGCCAGCGCCTGGACAAGGAGTTCCTCGCCTCGCTGGTGCTGCCCGAGGGCATGCGCGCACTGCTTTATCGCAACCTCGAACAAAACTTCGTGGGGGCTTTGCTCACTGACGCGAACGGCCCGCTGCCCCAGTCCGACATGGTTGCGCCGCTCATCGAAGACGTGCGCCGCCTGCCCCGTGACCTCGCGGGCCAGCCACGCGAGCTGGTGCAAACCATTCAATGGTCGCGCGATCCGGCCAGCGCCGAATCCGTTCACGCCATTCCGCTTCTCGGACCGGCCAGGGAGCTTCTCGGCGTGCTGCTCGTTGCCAGCTCGCGCCGCGAAATTGTCGCATTGGGGAGTTTCATTCGCTCCACAGCGTTTCTGGTCGCCGCAGGCGGTATTCTCCTCGGCTTCCTGCTGAGCTGGTGGGCCTCCGCGCGCATTACCAGTCCCGTGCAGCAGCTTGTCGCCGGAGCGCGAGAGGTGGCCTCTGGCAACTGGCACGCGCGCGTGGACGTTCCCGCCGGCGGTGAAATAGCCGAGCTGGCTCGCGCCTTCAATCACATGACGTTGCAACTGGCCACGCAGCGCGAGCAATTGGTGCAGTCCGAGCGCGTCGCCGCCTGGCGCGAACTGGCCCGCCGCCTCGCTCACGAGCTGAAGAATCCGCTCTTCCCGCTGCAAATCACCGTGGAAAATCTTCAGCGCGCGCGCCAGCACAGCCCGGGCGAATTCGACGAGGTCTTCCGCGAGAGCACCAACACGCTGCTCGCCGAGCTTTCCAACCTCAAGACCATCGTCGGCCGCTTCAGCGATTTCGCTAAAATGCCCGCGCCGGATTTGAAGACGGTGAACATGAACGACGTCGTGCGCGATGCTCTGCGCCCGTTCTACGCGCAGTTTACCGCCCTCGGCCGCCCGTCCATCACGCCTGAGCTGTACCTGGAAGAAGACATCCCCTCGATTGAGGCCGATCCCGACCTGCTGCACCGCGCCGTGCAGAACCTGGTCCTCAACGCGCTCGACGCCATGCCCGCCGGCGGCACGCTCACCATCCGCACGCGGCCCGGCGCGGCTGGCGGCGTGCTCTTCGAAATTGCCGACACCGGCGCCGGCCTCACGCGCGAAGAGTGCGAGCGCCTCTTCACGCCTTACTACACCACCAAGCAGTACGGCACGGGCCTCGGCCTGGCCATCGTGCAGTCCGTGGTCAGCGACCACACCGCCAAAATTAGCGTGGAGAGCGAATCCGGCCATGGCACCACATTTCGCATCGAATTTCCATCGCGGCCCGTCCCGCTTTGCGGGACCGGCCTTGCCGCTTCTGTAGCACACTCCCCGGAAATCATTTCGCAGGATGCTTCGGAAATTATGAAGGCCAAGTCGGAGGTTGTCTGAAACGAGTCACGAGCTGGATGCGGAGCGAATCGGTTTGTTTTTCATCCTGAGCGAAGCGAAGGATCTGCACATGAAAAGGCCAATGAAAATGACAGATTCTTAGCTAGCCACGAATCTCATGCCACCCAAAGCCAACCTGCTGATTGTGGACGACGACGCGAACACTCTCGCGTCGCTGGCCCGCGCCTTCCGCCTGGCCGGCCACGAAGCCACCGTCTGCGACTCGGCCGCCCGCGCGCTCGAACTCGCCCGCGCTCAGCGTTTCGACCTCATCCTTTCCGACGTGGTCATGCCCGGCAAGGACGGCCTCAGCTTTCTCGAGGACCTGAAGAATCTCGGCGTTACCTCGCCCGTCGTGATGATCTCCGGCCAGGCCAATATTGAAATGGCCGTGCGCGCCACGCGTCTCGGCGCCGTGGATTTTCTTGAAAAGCCGCTCTCCACCGACAAGCTGCTGCTCACCGTGGAAAACGCCCTGAAGCTCAAGCGCCTCGAGGAAGAAAACGTCGAGCTGCGCCAGCGCCTGGGCAAGCACGAACTCATCTGGTCGAGCGAGGCCATGCGCCGCGTGATGGCCCAAGCCGAGCGCGTTGCGGCCAGCGAGACACGCGTCTGCATCCTCGGCGAGACCGGCACCGGCAAGGAACTCATCGCCCGCACGCTGCACGAAAAAAGCGCCCGCCGCGACGCGCCCTTCATCACCCTGAATTGTGCCGCCGTCCCCGCCGAGCTGATTGAATCGGAATTATTCGGTCACGAGAAGGGCGCCTTCACCGGCGCCGCCGCGCGCCACGCCGGAAAATTCGAGCAGGCCCACGGCGGCACGCTCTTTCTCGACGAAATCGGCGACATGCCCCTGCCCATGCAGGCCAAGCTGCTCCGCGTGCTCGAGGAAGGCGAAATCGAGCGCGTCGGCGGCGACCGCGCCCTCCGCGTGGACGTCCGCGTTCTCGTCGCCACCCACCGCAATCTCGAAGAGCTTGTCCGCCAGGGCAGTTTCCGCCAGGACCTCTTCCATCGCGTCTTTGTTTTCCCGCTGCAACTGCCGCCGCTCCGCGAGCGTCTCGACGACATTCCCGTCCTCGCCGCGCATTTCGCCGCGCAAATCGCTGCGCAAAACAGCTGGAAGCCGCGCACCTTTTCATCCGAAGCGTTCGCGGCCCTTCAGCAGTACGCCTGGCCCGGAAACGTCCGCGAGCTGCGCAACGTCATCGAGCGCGTCCTGCTCCTCTCCACAGACCTGGTGGATGCCGCCTCTGTCCAGCTTGCTCTCCCGCAACTTGCTACTGCTTTTTCTGCAGGGGCGTCGCAAAGCTTCGGGACAACGCCCGCTTATGTTGGCGTAGCCACCGGCACACTCACCCAGCGCGTCGAAGCCTTTGAACGCGAAGTCCTCCTCGCCGAGCTCAAGCGCCACAACCATCACATGACCAACACCGCCCGCGCCCTCGGCCTCGAGCGCAGCCATCTCTACAAAAAATGCCAGCAGCTCGGCATCGATCTCCGCGCCGCCCGCAAATCCAACTCCTGATTGTTTTGTGTGGATTTTGAATCTGAAATCTGCGATCTGACGCTTTCGGGGGGAAGTTAAAAACCTAAGAACAGCAAGATTTATCCCTCAACCTGCCCAAAAAAGGATTGCCCTGCTTCTGAACCCTATACCCAACACTCTACACCCTGTAGTGCACCCCTCTAAAACTAGACAGGTAGTTTCGGTATGATGCGGGGCCTCCGACTTCAAAGGAGGCGACATGAGCAGGAAACCGCGAGTGCAGCGGACGGCGGAGGAGAAGTGGGAGATCGTGCAGGAAGGGA
>JACQDE010000076.1 GCA_016201285.1 Acidobacteriota bacterium
CGAACAGGGAAGGAACTCAGCCGTGCGCAAGAATAAAACACGGATACCACCGGAACCAAAAGCCGCTCCGTGCAGACTCACGTTGACTCGCAATGGCACCCGCATCGAAAAAATCACCCGTTCTTCAGCACCCTGTTAGGACTGGTTGTGGATGGCTTGGGCAACCTTCTTATTAGCCAGGAGCAACTTAGCCGCATCATTCGTGTGGACGCTGTCACGAGCATCATCTCTACCGTGGCGGGCAGCCCAGCAAATAGATCTGGATTCAGTGGAGACGGTGGCTCCGCAACCGGCGCATTTCTGAATCATCCGACTTGCTTAGCTCTGGATTCTGCCGGGAACCTCTATGTGTGTGACTCTTGGAACTTCCGGGTTCGCCGCATCGATGCGGCGACAGGCATTATCACCACGGTGGCTGGCAATGGCGTGCAGGGCTACGGGGGCGACGGCGGCCCGGCCACCAACGCAAGCATGAATTATGTTTATGCCCTTGCGGTCGATCCCCAGGGGAATCTATTCATCGGTGACTGGGTAAACTACCGGGTCCGGCGAGTGGATGCCTTGACCGGCATCATTACGACAGTCGCCGGCAACGGATCTTCGGCCCCCGGCGCAGACGGGATCCCCGCCACGTCTAGCCCAATTAACGAACCCTGGGGGGTCGCAGTGGATAGTTCAAGAAACTTGTTTATTTCCGAGCGCTACAACAGCCGCCTCCGCGTCGTGGCCGCGGGTACGGGCATCATTACCACAATAGCTGGCACCGGCGTCCACGGGTTCAGTGGCGACGGCGGCCCACCCTTAAGTGCGACCTTCTGGGAGCCTTCCGGCCTGCTTGTCGACGCTGCTCGTAATGTCTTCGTTTGCGACACAAACAACCACCGCGTGCGCAAGTTCCCCGTCCCCAACCTGCCCCCAACAGCCAACGCCGGCCCGGATCAAATCATCGAAGCCTCCGGCGCGACCACGTCGGTCACGTTAAATGGCTCCGGCTCCAGCGACCCTGATGGCGATACGCTCAGCTTCGAATGGCGCGATGCCTCGAACGCTGTCGTCGGCTCCACGGCCGTCATCACACTGAGCCTCCCACTCGGAACGCAAACATTCACCTTGACCGTGACCGACCCCAGCGGCGCTTCTTCTTTCGACGCCGTCAACATCACCGTGCGCGACACCACGCCGCCGGCAGTGACAGTGACGTCGCCCAATGGCGGCGAGAAGCTCTTCACCGGGACGGCCTACACCATCCAGTGGAACGCGTCGGACGCCGTCGGCATTTCTTCCTTCGACGTGTATTTCTCCACCAACGGCGGATCGAATTACAGCCCCGTGCCCGGCTGCATCGGTGCGCCCGGCACAGCGCGGAGTTGCACGTGGGTCGCTCCCGGCCCAGCCACCAGCCAGGGGCGCATCCGCGTGACCGCAGTGGATGGTTCCAATAATTCCACCCAGGACGCATCCGACGTCAACTACTCCGTGGTCTCCGGCACCGCTTCCATCACCGTGACGCAGCCCAACACCGTGGTGAACTGGAACATCGGCACCACGCAGCAGATCAAGTGGAACCACAACCTGGGCCTGAGTTCCTACGTGCGCATCGAGCTGAGCCGCGATGTCGGCACGACTTGGGAGCTGCTCGCCGCCTCGGTCAAAAACAACGCCTCCACTTCGGGCGCCTTTTCATGGGTGGTGACCGGGCCAGCCACCGCGCAGGGGCGCATCCGCGTGACCTGGACCGGCGGTCCGGCCAGTGACCTCAGTGACGTGAACTTCAACATCCCAACGCCTTACATCACTGTCGCCAGCCCCAGCAGCAGTTCAGCGAATTGGGGCTACGGCAGCCTGCGCTCGCCCACCTGGTCCACCAACCTGGGCGCTGGAGAACGGGTCAACGTCCTGCTCAGCGCCGATGGCGGCGCAACCTTCCCCATCGTGCTGGCGTCCAACATCGTTGCCTCCAACAAGACGGCGACCATCACTACACCCACCCTGGCCGTGCCGACGGCTGCCGCGCGCATCCGCGTGGAGTGGGCGGCCAATCCGAGCGTGCAGGGAACGAACCCGGTGAATTTCAAGATCCAGCCGCCCTTCGTCACGGTCAGCAACCCCAACTCGGCCTCGCACGTGTGGACGATCGATTCCACCAAATCGATTTCTTGGACGCACAACCTGGGCGACCGGGAAGCGGTGCTGATTGAACTGTCCCTGGACGGCGGGACCACCTATCCGATCGTGCTTTTCAGCAGTACACCGTGCGATGGCAGCCAGTCGGTGACCGTGCAAAGCGCTTGGGCCACGCAACAAGGACGCGTGCGCATTACCTGGACACGCAACGCTGCGGTAACCGACGTCTCGAACCAGAACTTCCCAATCCAGTAGCGGGGACTGGGGGATTCTGTACCCGCTCGCTTCCATCCTCCGCGCGCAGCGCGTTTGCCTGGCTCGGCGCGCAGGATCCTGCCTCCTCCAGACGAAATCCACGCTGCCATCTGCATATGCTAAGAAGGTACAGTTGGAGAGGAATAATGAGGCAGAAAACTCAGCGATACGGACAACCTATTGAAGCATCGGCTGCGGCGGTGATATGGTGGTGCCGATCGAGACCGGCAAAAGCGGCGAGGCAGACGTGAGCCAGTCCCCCGGGGCTGGCCGCACGCGCTCCTGATTCAGGTTTACGCACTCATAAATGCTGGTATTCTGGCAAGCGATGTCGAACAGTTTTCGGGGCCCTCGAGATCTGGGGATTTGCACCTCGTAAGCAGTTCCGTCTCCGGATTGCGCTGTCCCGAAAAGGTGGCAATCTGGAGCGATATGCGCGGTTTGGCCCACTCTGCGCCAGTTGCCCCCTAATCTGAACAAAGTGGAATCATAAGACGATCCAATACTCCTGTAAGCTATTGACCATGAAGAGGTTGCATAGCACACCTCGCCTTCGAAGTGGTGGAGGGCGTGCTGAATGAAGCTAGAGGTAGTGTAAGAAGGAGGAGCCTGATGAGCGAGCAAAGCTCCTGGTTCGGCAGTTTCCTGGCAAAACTCTCCCCCCGTGTCCGCGAAAAGCTGCTCTCCCATGCGAGGGCGTTCCGCTACCTCGATGGCGAGGCCATCTTCCGCGAGGGCGACCCCAGCCTGTATCTCTACATCCTCAAGCACGGCCGCGTGGCCATTGAAATCCACGTGCCGTCGAAGGGCCGCCAGACGATTTTGACCGTCGGGCCGGGCGACATTTTCAGTTGGTCGGCGCTGGTGGAGCCGCGCATCGAGACGGCGTCGGCGCGGGCGATCGAAGAAGTGGAAGTGCTGGGGATCAAGGGCGGAGAGCTGACAGATTTGTGCCTGGAAGACTCCGAACTGGGCTTCGAACTCTATCGTGCGCTGGCGGAAGTAATCACCGCGCGGCTGGTGGCTACGCGCCTGCAACTGCTGGACGTCTTCGCCACTACCTGAGGAGATCTCCATGGCGACACAGGAGCTGCCCCGCGTCGCGGCTAGTGTGGTCATTCCAAAAGCTGCCCTTCAACTCCTGTTCGACAATCTGCTCGCCGCCGAGTTCACGCTGGTCGGTCCAACGGTGAGGGACAGCGCCATCGTGCTCGAAGAGATTTCGCGAGTGGATGAACTCCCTGCTGGCTGGACCGATGTGCAGCAGCCCGGCCAGTACCGCCTGGCAAAAAACGGCAACGCCTACTTTGACTACAACGTTGGGCCACAGTCGTGGAAGCGGTTCCTCTTCCCGCCACGGACAACGCTCTATTCGATCGAAAAACCGAACGGCGACTGGAAGATCGAGCCGAACCGCGCGCCCGCGCCGAGACAAGCCTTCATCGGCGTGCGGGCGTGCGAGTTGGCGGCCATCGCCATCCAGGACCGCGTTTTTCTGGGCAGCGAATACCGCGACCCCTTCTATTCGGCGCGACGCGAGCAGATTTTCGTGCTGGCGGTGAACTGCAGCAAAGCGGCGCCCACCTGCTTCTGCACCTCGATGAAGACGGGGCCGAAGGTGACTGGCACCTTCGATCTCGCGCTCACCGAGCTGAACGACACATTCCTGATCGAAGTCGGCTCCGAGGAAGGCGCGGAGATGCTCCGTGCGACCGGCTGGCAGCCGGCGAGCGCGTTCGACACCGGTCGTGCCGCGCAGGTAATCGAGCGCACCGAGCGGCAGATCCAGCGCCAGATGCGCACCGACGACCTGCCGAAGATGCTCTACGACAACCTGGAGCATCCGCGATGGGACGAGGTGGCCGGCCGTTGCCTGGGCTGCGCCAACTGCACGCTGGTGTGCCCCACGTGCTTCTGTTCGACGGTCGAGGACACGAGCGATCTGCGCGGCGAGCACTGCGAGCGCGTGCGCGTGTGGGATTCCTGCTTCGTGCTCGATTTCTCCCACGTGCACGGCGGCAACCTCCGGCCCTCGATCCGCGCGCGCTACCGCCAGTGGCTGACGCACAAGCTGGGCTCGTGGATCGACCAGTTCGGCACGTCGGGCTGCGTGGGCTGCGGCCGCTGCATCACCTGGTGCCCCGTGGGGATCGAGATCACCGAGGAAGTGAAGGCGATCCGGGAAAGGCCGGTCCGATGAACGCCACGTTCGTACCACCCGAACAGCACCTGCCCGTCGATCCCATGCTGCCGCATCCGGCGGTGATCCGCGGCATCAAGACGGAAGCCCACGGCATCTCCACGTTCTGGATGTCGCTCGAAGATCCGCAGTACGCGGCGCAGTACCGCTTCCAGCCGGGCCAATTCAACATGCTCTACCTTCCAGGCTTTGGCGAGGTGGCCATCTCGCTCAGCTCCGATCCGGAAAAGATGGAATTGATCGGGCACACAGTGCGCTACGCCGGCAGCGTGACGCGCGGCATTGCGCGGCTGAAGGCCGGTGACCGCATCGGCGTCCGCGGGCCCTACGGCAGCGCCTGGCCGATGGACAAAGCCGCCGCAAAGAACCTGATCCTTGTGACCGGCGGCATTGGCCTCGCGCCGCTGCGGCCGACGCTCTATTCCATCCTGCGGCACCGCGAGCAATACGGCCGCGTGGTGCTGCTCTACGGCGCGCGGACGCCGGCGGACTTGCTCTACACCGATGAGTTTGACCTGTACCAGAAGGGACAGATCGAAGTGCACGTCACCGTGGACCGCGCCGACGAAAACTGGAAGGGGCTGGTCGGCGTGGTGCCGCAGCTTTTCTACCGCATCCGCATGGACCACAAGAACACGCTGGTGTTCAGTTGCGGCCCGGAAATCATGATGCGCTTTGTGATCTACGAGGCGCTGGCGCGACGCATCCCCAGGGACGCCATCTATCTTTCGATGGAACGCAACATGAAGTGCGCCGTGGGCTTTTGCGGGCACTGCCAGTTCGGACCGAACTTCATCTGCAAGCAGGGCCCGGTGCTGAACTTCGCCGCGGTCGAGCCGTTCTTCGGCAAGGAGGACTTCTGACATGGACGCGCCGAAGCCCAAACTCGCGGTTTTCAAGTTCGCCTCCTGCGACGGCTGCCAACTGGCCATGCTGAATCTCGAGGACGAATTGCTGGACCTGGCCGGCGCGGTGGAGATCGCCTACTTCCTCGAAGCGCGCTCGAAGATGACCGAGGGCCCCTACGACGTGACGCTGGTGGAGGGCTCGGTGACCACGCGCGAAGAAGCCGAGCGTATCCGCGAGGTCCGCAAGAACTCGAAATACCTGATCACCATCGGCGCGTGCGCCACCGCCGGCGGCATCCAGGCGCTGCGCAACTGGAAGGACGTGGACGAGTTCATCCGCATCGTGTACGCCACGCCGGCGTACATCAAGACGCTGAAGGAATCCACGCCGATTTCCGCGCACGTGGCGGTGGACTTCGAGCTGTACGGCTGCCCGATTAACAAGTACCAGTTGCTGGAAGTGCTCACCGCGCTGCTGATCGGGCGGACGCCGCACCTGCCGGCGCATTCGGTGTGCGTGGAGTGCAAGCGGCGTGGCGCGGTCTGCGTGACGGTGGCACAGGGAATTCCCTGCGTCGGGCCGCTGACCCACGCCGGCTGCGGCGCCATCTGCCCGGCCTACAACCGCGGCTGCTACGGCTGCTTCGGCCCGATGGAAAGCCCCAACGCGGATTCGCTGATGCGCCACCTGCAAGGATGCGGCGTGCCGCGCGACGACCTGGTGCGGTTACTGCGCGGCTTCACCGGCTACGCCGAGGCGTTCCGGTCCGCCAGCGAGAAACTAGAGAAAGCGCCATGAGCCAGCCGGATGCGGATGCCCGCACGCCCACGCGCACGATCAAGGTGGACTACCTCAGCCGCGTCGAAGGAGAAGGCGGGCTGTACGTGCGGGCGCACAATGGACAGGTGCTCGACGTAAAGCTCAACATCTTCGAGCCGCCGCGCTTTTTCGAAGCGTTTCTCCGCGGGCGGCACTTCCAGGAAGTGCCGGACATCACCGCTCGCATCTGCGGCATCTGCCCGGTGGCCTATCAGATGAGCTCGGTTCATGCGCTGGAAGCGGCATTGGGTGTCAAGCCCGCGCCGGAAATCCGCATGCTGCGGCGGTTGTTCTACTGCGGCGAATGGATCGAAAGCCACGCGCTGCACATCTACCTGCTGCACGCGCCGGATTTTCTGGGCTACGAGAGCGCGGTTTCGCTGGCCGCGGACTATCCCGACGTGGTGAAGCGCGCGCTGCGGCTGAAGAAAGTTGGGAACGACATCCTGGAGATGATGGCCGGGCGCGCCACGCATCCGGTAGCGGCGTGCGTGGGCGGGTTCTACAAGGCGCCGCGCAAGCGGGAATTGCTGCGCTTCCGCAACGAGCTGCAATGGGCGCTGGAGGCCGCGATGGAAACGGTAAAGCTCGTCGCCGGCTTCCAGTTTCCCGCGCTCGAGCCGGATTACGAGTTTGTTTCCGTGTCGCACCCGAACGAGTACCCGATGAACGAACGGCGGATTGTTTCGTCGAAGGGCGTGGACATCGAGCCGGGGGATTTCGAGAGCGTGTTCCTCGAAGAGCACGTGCAACGCTCCACCGCGCTGCATTCAACGCGAGCGGACAAAGGCACCAGCTATTTCGTTGGGCCGCTGGCGCGGCTCAATTTGAACTTCGAGAAGCTCCTGCCCGCGGCAAAGGAAGCGGCGCGCGCCTCCGGCGTGAAGTGGCCGTGTCGCAATCCGTACAGGGGCATCATCGCGCGCGGCATCGAGCTGGTGCACGCGATCGAAGAGGCGCTGGCCATCATCGAGAACTATCAGGAGCCGGCTTCGAGCCGCGTGGAAATCAATGTGCACGCAGGCGAGGGCTGCGCCGCTACCGAGGCGCCACGCGGCGTGCTCTACCACCGTTACCGGATCAACGACCGCGGTCTGGTGGAGTTCGCGAAGATCGTGCCGCCCACGGCGCAGAACTACCGCCGCATGGAGGACGATCTGCGCCTGCTGCTGCCCGGCATCCTCGAGCGGCCCGAGGCGGAGATCACGCACCTCTGCGAGCAGCTCGTGCGCAGCTACGACCCCTGCATCTCCTGCTCGACGCACTTTTTGAAACTCCGCCTCGAGCGGACATAGGTTGGAACATGAAAACGGAAACCACGTCTGATTCATCTTGTCGCGAAGGTAAATCTGGAGCATCGCTGAAAGTTTTTGCGTTCGGCAATCCGTTTGCCGGGGATGACGCCGCAGGCCCGGCGCTGCTGGAGGGGTTGCGGGATGCGTGCAGCAGCGCCTGCAAATTTCACCTGCTGCGGCAGCCCGGGCTGGAGTTGCTGCCGCTGCTGCGCAGCGGAGACGTCGTGCTGTTCATTGACGCGGTCGAGAGCGGCGCGCCGGCCGGCACGCTGCACCTGATTCCACTTCCCTCGCCGGGGCTCGCAGCGCGGGCGCTTGGCTCGCTTTCCGGCCACGGCTGGGGGCTGACGGAGACGATTGATCTCGCGCGGGCGCTCGGCGAACCGCTGCCGCGCATGATGCTGCTGGGCATCGAACTCGGGCAAACGGAGCACGGCGCGCCGCGCTCGCGGGCGGTCGAAGAGGCGCTGATCACCGTGCAGGAGAATTTTTCACGGCTGTGCGCGTTGTTGCGCGAAGAGGAGTCGCTCGTGTGGCGGCTGCCGCTGAGTTTTCCGCCGGGCGACCGCTCGTTTCCGGGGGTGCTGTGATGTGCCTGGCGGTGCCGGGAAAAATCCTCGCGGTAGAGGAGCGCAACGGCGCGCGGTTTGCCCGCGTGGAGTTCGGCGGCATCACGCGCGAGGCGTGTCTCGACTTGGTGCCCGAAGCCGCCGCCGGAGACTACGTGCTGGTGCACGTCGGCTTCGCCATCAGCCGCGTGGACGCGGAGGAGGCTGCGCGGACGTACAAACTCCTGGAGGAGATGGAGCTGCTCGAAGCGGAGGGGCTGGGCGCGGGGGCTAACGCGCCCGCGGAGTGAGCGAGCCGGATGAAATACATTGACGAGTATCGCGACGCCCGGGTGGCGAAGAAACTGGCGGCGCAGATTGCGCGGCGCGTCACGCGGCCGTGGACGCTGATGGAAATCTGCGGCGGGCAGACGTACACGTTGGTGCGCTACGGCATCGAGGAGCTGCTTCCCGCGCAGGTGCAACTGGTGCACGGGCCGGGCTGCCCGGTATGCGTCACGCCGCTGGAATTGATTGACAAGGCCATCGAGCTGGCGGCGCGCCCGGACGTCACGTTCGTGTCGTACGGCGACATGCTGCGCGTGCCGGGCTCGCGTTCCGACCTGCTTCGCGTGAAGGCCGCCGGCGGCGACGTGCGCATGGTTTACACGCCAATGGAGGCCGTGAAGATCGCGCGCGCGTCCCGAAGCTTCGGGACGCAACGGAAAGTCGTCTTCTTCGCCATCGGATTTGAGACCACAGCGCCGGCGCACGCGCTGGCTCTGCAGCAGGCGCAGCGCGAGGGGTTGGACAATTTTTTCCTGCTTGTCTCGCACGTGCTGGTGCCGCCGGCGATCCGGCTGCTGCTGGAATCACCGCACAACCGCGTGAACGGCTTCATTGCGCCGGGACACGTCTGCACGGTGATGGGCTACCGCGAATACGAAACCCTGTGCCGGGATTTCCGCGTGCCGATGGTCGTGGGCGGGTTCGAGCCGGCCGATTTGCTCGAGGCCATCTTGATGCTCGTGGCGCAGCTCGAAGAGGGCCGCGCGGAAGTGGGAAACCAGTACGTGCGCTCGGCGAGCCGCGAAGGCAACCTGCCGGCGCAGCGCGCGATGGAGGAAGTCTTCGAAGTGTGCGACCGGCCTTGGCGCGGCATCGGCCCCATCGCGCAGAGCGGGCTGCGGCTGCGCCCGCAGTTCGCCGCCTTTGACGCCGAGCAAGTCTTCAGCCTCACGAGCGGCCGCGTCCAGGAATCGCCGGAATGCATCAGCGCACTGGTGCTGCAAGGGCTGAAGAAGCCGATGGAGTGCCCGGCGTTCGGTGTGCGCTGCACGCCGGAGTCGCCGCTCGGCGCGCCGATGGTTTCCGCCGAGGGCGCGTGCGCGGCGTACTACCACTACCGGCGGCACGCGGTCACGCGGCCGGAGGGCTGCGATGTCCGATGAGAAGAAAACCATCGAATCGCTGAGCTGCCCGCTGCCGTTGCCGGCGAAAGACACCATCCTGCTCGGGCACGGGAGCGGCGGAAAACTTTCCGCCGAACTCCTGCGCGACATTTTCCTTCCGGCGTTCGACAACCCGGCGCTCGCGCGGCTCGACGACCAGGCCGTCGTTAACATCAACGGCCAGCGGCTCGCCTTTACCACGGATTCGTTCGTGGTGAAGCCGCTGTTCTTCCCCGGCGGCGACATCGGCGCACTCTCGGTGCACGGCACGGTGAACGACCTTGCGATGGGCGGCGCGCAGCCGCTCTTTCTGAGCGCGGCGTTCATCATCGAGGAAGGCTTTTCCATCGAGCAGCTCCGGCGCATCGTGGCGTCACTGCAGAACGCGGCGGCGGCGGCCGGCGTCGCGGTCGTCACCGGCGATACGAAAGTGGTGGACAAGGGCAGCGGCGATGGGCTGTTCATCAACACGACCGGCATCGGGCTGGTGCCGGAAGGCGTCGAGCTTTCCGCCGGCCGCGCGCGGCCGGGCGACCGCGTGCTGCTGAGCGGCTCGATCGGCGAGCACGGCATCGCCATCCTGGCGCAACGCGAAGGGCTCGAGCTGGGCAGCACGCTCGAAAGCGACAGCGCCGCGCTGCATACGCTGACGGCGGCGATGCTCGAGGCGTCACGCGCCATCCGCTGCATGCGCGACCCGACGCGCGGCGGGCTTTCCAGCGCGCTGAACGAAATTGCCGCGCAATCCCGCATCGGCATCGCCATTGACGAAGGGAAAATCCCCGTGCGCGAAGAAGTGCGTGGCGCGTGCGAGCTGCTGGGGCTCGATCCGCTCTACGTAGCCAACGAGGGCAAACTGGTGGCGATTGTGGCGCCCGAAGCGGCGGACGCAGTGTTGGACGCGATGCGGCGGCATCCGCTGGGCGGCGCGGCGCAGCTCATCGGCACGGTCACCGCGGCGAACGCGGGACTCGTGACGCTGCGCACGGCGCTGGGCACCACGCGCATCGTGGACATGCTGCCCGGCGACCAGTTGCCGCGCATTTGTTGAGAACAATGCACGAGCTGAGCATCGCCAATTCGATTCTCGAAGCGGTACAGGCGGAAGCGGCGCGGCGCGGCGGCGTGTGCGTGCGCAGCGTCGGCGTGCGCGTGGGGGAATGGTCGGGCGTGGTGCCGGAGGCGCTGGAGTTCGGCTTCGAAGCGCTGGTGAAAGATACCGCATGGAAATCGTTGAAATTGCAGATCGAGCGCTGCCCGCGCCGCCAGCGGTGCACCGCGTGCGGGCACGAGTTCGCCGTGGACGGCTACGAGTGGAATTGCCCCGCGTGCAACTCATCGCAAACCGTGCCGATCAGCGGCGACGAGCTGGAGATTGCCTACCTGGAAGTGGAGGGGCCATGAACCGCGTGCCGGTGGAAAAGAAAGTCCTGAGCGAAAACGACCGCATCGCCGCGGAGTTGCGGACGAAATTCCGCGAACACGGCATCCTCTGCCTGAACTTTATCAGTTCGCCCGGCGCGGGCAAGACGTCGCTGCTCGAGCGCACGCTGGAAGGCCTGCCGCGCGAAGCGCGCGTGGCGGTGTTGACTGGCGATATCCAGACCGACAACGACGCGCAGCGGGTGGCGCGTTTCGGCTTCCCTGTGCGGCAGATCACCACCGGCGGCACTTGCCACCTCGACGCGCGGATGATCGAGCGGGCGCTGGCAGAATGGCGGCTGGAGGACTTAGATTTGTTGCTCATCGAGAACGTCGGCAATCTGGTCTGCCCGGCGAGTTACGACCTGGGCGAGGCGGCGAAGATCGTTGTGCTCAGCGTGGCCGAAGGTGAGGACAAACCGCTGAAGTACCCGGCGATTTTTTTCAAGTCCGAACTGCTGGTGCTGAACAAGCTGGACCTGCTGCCGTTCGTGCCGTTCGACATCGCCGCTGCGCGGGAGAACGCGCGGCGCGTCCATCCGGGAATGGAAATTCTCGAAGTCTCCTGCACGTCCCGGGAGGGTTTGTGCGCTTGGCAGAAATGGATGGAGAAGCGGCGAGCAGCGTTTCGCGAAGAAATCGCGGCGCCGGCCGGATAGAAAAGCCATGCAGGTCCGCAAGGCCATCGAAGTGACGGGAATCGTGCAGGGGGTAGGGTTTCGTCCCTACGTCTACCGGCTAGCGACAGAGCGCGGCCTGGTGGGCACGATCGCCAACACCGCCGCGGGCGTGACACTTGAAATCCAGGGTCCCGCTGAAGCCGTGGAGGATTTTCTTGCCCGCCTGCCCGCCGAGGCGCCGCCGCTCGCGCGCATCACCGGCGTGATGGTGCGCGACCTTGCTGCAAACGGAGACTCGAGCTTCGTCATTCTGCCCAGCCGCGCCGGCGCAGAGCACCGCGCGCTGATCTCTCCCGACGTGGCCGTGTGCGCGGATTGCCTGCGCGAGCTCTTTGACCCCGCCGACCGCCGCCACCTCTATCCTTTCATCAACTGCACGAACTGCGGCCCGCGGTTCACCATCGTGCGCGACATCCCCTACGATCGCCCGCGCACCTCGATGTCTGTCTTCCCGATGTGCCCGGTGTGCCAGGCGGAATACGACGATCCCGCAAACCGCCGTTTTCACGCGCAGCCGAATGCCTGCTGGGAGTGCGGCCCGCGTGTCGAGTTGTGGGACGCCGGCGGCGCGCCTCTCGCCGTGCGCGACGCGATTGCGGAAGCGTCGGCGCGGCTGCAAGAGGGCGCCGTCGTGGCGGTGAAGGGACTGGGCGGGTTCCATCTGGCGTGCGACGCGACGAATCCGCGCGCCGTCGAGCGGCTGCGCGAGGCAAAGCGCCGCGTGGAAAAACCTTTTGCGGTAATGGCGCCGGACATCGCGAGCATCGAAGCGTTCTGCGCCGTGGACGAACCCTCGCGCGAATTACTGCTCAGCGTGCAGCGGCCCATCGTGCTGCTGCCGAAGAGGAAGCCGAACGAGATCGCCGAGGCTGTGGCGCCTTTCAACCGGTACCTGGGCGTCTTTCTCCCCTACACGCCGATCCACTTTTTGCTGTTTGCGGCTGGAAATTTCCGCGCGCTGGTGATGACCAGCGGCAACCTGCGCGAGGAGCCCATCGCCATCGACAACCGCGAAGCCGCCGAGCGTCTGCGCGGCATGGCGGATTTCTTCCTCGTTCACAACCGCGAGATTCTTCTGCGCTGCGACGATTCGGTGCTGCGCGTGGCGGCCGGGCGGGCACGGCAGGTGCGGCGCTCGCGCGGGTTCGTGCCGGTGCCGGTTTTTCTGAAGGAAGAATTGCCGCCGATTCTGGCCGTGGGCGGCGAGTTGAAAGACACGATTTGCATGACCAAGGGCCGCGAAGCATTTCTGAGCCAGCACATCGGCGACCTGGAAAACCTGGAGACGTACCGCTTCTTCGAGGAGACCGTGGAGCGCGCCAAGCGCATTCTCGAGATCCGCCCGGCGATCATCGCCCACGACCTGCATCCGGCGTATTTCTCGACGCAGTGGGCGCTGAAGCAATCGGGCTTGAAGACGGTTGGCGTGCAGCATCACCACGCGCACATCGCCGCGTGCATGGCGGAAAACCGTCTCGACGGGCGCGTGATCGGGATCGCGCTCGACGGCACCGGATACGGCGCCGACGGCGCCATCTGGGGCGGCGAGGTGTTGCTCGCCGATTACCGCGACTTCGAGCGCACGGCGCATTTCGAATACGTGACGTTGCCCGGCGGCGAAGCGGCGATCCGCGAGCCGTGGCGCATGGCGTTCAGTTATCTCGTTCATCACTTTGGGCGCGATCTGTTCGGCCTGCACATCCCGTTCGTCGAGCAACTGCAGCGCGACCGCGCCGAGGTCGTGCTCCGCATGATCGAGCGCGGCGTGAACGCGCCGCTCACGTCGAGCTGCGGGCGGCTGTTCGACGCCGTCGCCGCGCTCGCGGGCATTCGTCACGCGGTGAACTACGAAGCGCAGGCAGCGATCGAACTCGAGATGGCCATCGGCGACGCGCGCGAGGATGCCGCGTACCCCTTCGCGGTGGAGGATGGCACCGGCGTGCTGCGGATCGGCACGCGTCCGATGTTCGCGGCGTTGATCGAAGACCTGCGCGCGGGTACCCCATCAAGCCTCATTAGCCTGCGCTTCCACAACGGCCTGGTGGAAGTTTTTGCCCGCCTGGCGCGGCGGCTCCGCGCGCGCACGGATCACGACCGCGTCTGCCTGAGCGGCGGCACGTTTCAAAACGTTCATCTGCTTGAGCACTTGGAAGCCCGGCTTGCCGCCGACGGATTCCGGGTGTTCACGCATTCAGAGGTACCCGTCGGTGACGGCGGCCTTAGCCTGGGGCAAGCCCTGGTGGCTGCGCACCGGGTTGGCTTTTGAAAAACACACTTGAGGCTCAGCGTTGTATCTTGAGATAGAATGTGTGGGCCGGGCCCGTCACTAGCGGAGGACTCATGAAGGTGGTCTTCGTTGTTGGCGCAGGCCCCGCCGGACTTTATGCTTCGCAGAAGATTGCGCGCGCCGGTTATAGCGTCATCATTCTCAACCGGGACATCAAGCCGGGCGGCCTCGCCGAATACGGGATTTATCCTGCCAAAGAAAAGATGAAGGGCGGGCTGCGCAAGCAGTTCGCCAAGATTCTCGAGCTGCCCCAGGTGAGCTACTTCGGCCATCTGCCGGTCGGGCAGGGCTACGCGTTGCATCTCGACGAATTGCGCGAGCTCGATCCGGCGGCGCTGGTGTTTGCCGTGGGAGCGCAGGGCACGAAGAAGCTGGGCCTGCCGGGCGAAGAGGCCAGGGGCGTCTATTCGGCCAAGAATTTTGTGTACCACTACAACCGCCTGCCTCCCTTCTCCACGCAGGATTATTCGACGGGCAAGCGCGTGGCGATTGTGGGCATGGGCAACGTGGCGGTGGATATCGCGCGCTGGCTGCTCGAGGACGACCCCGAGCACAAGGCCGAAGAGGTGACCATCGTCGCGCGGCGCGGCCCGTTCGAAGCGAAGTTTGACGAGAAGGAGTTCGCGCACGTCGAGCAGCACCTCGACCGGCGCTCGTTTCAGGACGAACTCGAGCGCGTGAAGGACCGGATTGCCGCGGTGGGCGAGGACATCGCCAAGGTGCCGGAGACGACGTTTCCCATCCTGGCGCGTCCGTACACAGAACCGGTCAAGCCGCGGCTGCGGTTCCGCTTCCTCTGCTCGCCGAAGGAGATTGTTCCCAGCGCGGACGGACGCATCGCCAAACTCGTCGTGACGGAAAACCTATTGGTGGCCAGGGACGGCGGCACGGCGGCGAAGGCGACCGATCAGACGGACACGCTCGATTTCGACACGATGATTTTCGCGATTGGCGACACCGCCGACCCCAACGTCGGGCTGCCGTTCGCGAAAGACAGCTACGTGACCAATCCGGACACGACCACGGGAGAACATGCGGCGTACGAAGTGTTCGACTCAGCCACCGGCAAGGTGATGACGGGGACGTTCGTCGTCGGCTGGGCGCGCAAGGCAAGCGAAGGACTGGTGGGCGTGGCGCGCTTCGACGCGGAAAAAGGCGCCACACACATCCTGCAATACCTCGAAGGCGCCGCCGACCGCCAGACGGCCACCCCCACGGAAATCGCGAAGCGCATCGAGCGCGGCGGCCGGCAACTCGTGGACAAGGCCGGCCTGGAATGCCTGGGCCGCGCCGAAGCGGCACAAGCGCAGGCGCTCGGGCTGCCGTCATTCAAATTCGCCGAAGATGCGAAGATGCTTGCGGCGATCGCGGAGGAAAAACGCGCCAACACTCCGGTGCCCGCGGACGATTAGCCGCGCACCATTTCCATTCTCATCAGGGCAACTGCAGCGTCAGGCATTGGTGTGGCCGGAGGGAGACGTGCGCCGCGCCACCGGTGGCGGAGTGGAGAGCAACAGTGCCAGCATCGCGACGCTGCCCAGCAGCGGCGCGACGAGGCCGGCTTTCAGCCCGCCGAATTGCGTGGAAAGATAACCGACCAGCCACGGCAACGTTGCTCCGCCGAACGCGCCCATCGCAAACATCCTGCCCGCCAGCCGCGAAGCCGCTTCGCCGAACGTGTGCGAAATCCACGCCACTAAAATTGGGAAAATAGCGGAGAGCCCGAAGCCGGCGAGACTCGCACAGGCAAGCACGGCGGCCAGCGTCGTTGCCCCGAGCAGCGCGACGCCGCCGAGCGTGGCCAGGACCAGGCCGCCCAGCACGATCCGCGCTTCCGTCACATGGCGCAGCACCGCCGGGGCCAGCGCGCGTCCCACCAGCAGGGTTCCCCAGAAGAAGGAAGGCGCAATCACCCAAAGTGTCCCCGGGCCGGCGCTGACACGCTTCGCATAGAAAGCCACCCAGCCGCCCAAGGCGTTTTCTGTGCCTACGTAGAGAAAGAACAGCGCGCCGAGCGCCGGACCGAAGCGGATGCTCCAGACGCCGGGCCGCGGCGCTGCGGGGTTTTCCGCTTCCACTTCCCTCTTCGGATCAGGAAAGGCAATCATCGCGAACAAGACGGCCACAAGGACGAACGCAGCGGCGAGCGCGTAGAGTAGAGCGTAACTTTGCCCCGCGCGGTGCAGGACGGCAAAAACAAACGGGCACACCACCGCGCCCACACCCCAGGCGAAGTTGAGTATGCTCACAGCCGCGGCGCGCCGCCCGGGATTGCTCTCCGACACCCACAGGTTGGTACAGGCAATCGTGAAGCCGAGTCCGATGCCGTAGCCATAGACGGAGAGCAGCCCGACAGCCCAGTTGCCCACGCCGAGCACAAGAGCGCCAGCAGCAGTGAGCGCAAATCCGAGGACCAGCGCGAAGCGAAAGCCGCGGCGCGGAAGGAGCAGGCCGGTCAGCACTGCACCGGTCATCGAGCCGGCAAACTGCGCGGTGAAGAAGTAGCCCGCCTGCGCGTCCGCCAGCGACCATCGCGCCGAGAGCACCGGCAGCAGCGGTCCGAGCAGCGTGGTCAACATGCCGGTGAGAAACATCCCGGCGTGGACGATAGCGTTGGCCCAACGGGAGGAATTCTCAGGCGAATGAGCCGGGCTTGGACGATCCATTCAGTTCCCTCGGAAACTCAAGCCGGCAAAGCTATCACATCCTGGAGGGCGGCGCAGGGGCCGGGCACGACAGCGCCCAAGAGCCAGACAAAGGTGAAAACCGTCACTTGCTTTCCGCGGGGCACTGCGGCTCTTCCTTATCCATTGACTCGATTCAGGGCTTGTTCTCCGAAAGAACAGCTTTTTCAAACTTCTTCAGGTCGTCCTTCACGACCGAGACGTACTTGAAGTCCACGTATTCTTCGAACCGCTCGCCGTACTGTTGGCGCGAGCCGGAGAGAAACTGGATTTCGATGCGGTAGTCCGCTGGGCTTTTTTCTTGGCGCGACCACACGGTGCGCGTCTTGTCCAGTAATTCGGTGGCTTTATAGTCACGACGCAGCCGAGGGTCGCTGGCGGTCAGCCCGCTGCGGCTGGCCGGGCTGGAGAGGGGCACAAGCCACAGGTCGGTGGTAGGCCGGGGAGATCTGTACTGGAGGGCGATGTGAGCCACACGGTCTTTGCGGAAGGTCACTTGCAAGACGTTGCCCCCTTCCACTCGCCAGAGTTTCTGCACGGCGTCCTTTTCCTCCTTGCGACTCTGCGCTTCGCGACCGCCGAGCCGTTCGACCACGGCCTGCGGGGTCATACCCAACTCGATGCCGAGAATGGTGGGCTTGTGGTCCTCGCCGGTCGTCTGGCCGCTAACCCCGCCGCACAGCAGCACCAGCAACACTCCAACTGAGAGCCGAGACCTCTTGAGCACGTTTCCCCTCCTGGGGCATGCGCCCGTTTTCCTTCCCGCCGATTGTACGCGCGCCATGAGGGACTGGGAAGTGGCTCTGTTGACTCGCCTCGGCCCCCCCGCACACTGCGGAGGCCTGGTCGTACCTGACAACGTCCTTGCATGATGCCTCTGCGATGCGCCTACGGGCCGGGACGCGTTCGGCGCCGTCGTGCGGGTGAAGACCTCGGCCGGCATCCTCACAAAGATCGAGGGCGGTGGCGCCCAGCGATCCGTGCCCCCGCACGCAAGAACTAGGGGTTCCTCCATGCAAGGCTTTCTGGCAGCTCTGAATCATCCGGGTTAGTGCCTGGCTTCGTCGCCCCAGACGGAATGCAGGAAGCCGGCGCGGCCAGAGCCGACTTTGTAGCGGTTGTAGTCAGCCGGATTTTTCAGGTAGTACTTCTGGTGGTATTCCTCGGCCGGGTAGAACGCGGACGCGGGCAGAATCTCCGTCACGATGGGCTTCTTGAATTTTCCGGACTTCGCAAGCCGCTCCCTCGATTGCTCGGCAATCCGCTTCTGCTCCTCGGAGTGGTAGAAAATCGCGGCGCGATACTGCGGGCCGATGTCGGCGAACTGCCCATCGGCCTGCGTGGGATTGAAACTCCTCCAGAAAATATCGAGCAACTGGTCGTAGGAGATCTGCGCGGGGTCGAAGGTGACCTGCACGGACTCGCGGTGGCCGGTCTGCCGATTAGAGACCTGCTCGTAGGTGGGATTCTTCTCCTTGCCGTCAGTGTAGCCGACCACGGTAGAGATCACGCCCTTGGCAACGTCAAAGGGAGGCTGCATACACCAGAAGCAGCCGCCGGCAAAGGTGGCCACCTCAAATTTCGAAGCGGTGGCGGGCTGCTTTTGGGGCGCGGGCTGTTTCGACGGGGAGTTTTGCGCGGTTGCCGGGACAGCGCAGACAAGCGCGAGCAGAGCAAGGAACAGGAGAAACTTCTTCATCGGCGGCGTGTCCTTTTGTTGTTGGGTTCCGGAATGAATAGATGCGATTGGACGGCAAAACGGTTCGAGAAAATGCAGATTCCTCGGAATGACAACGCGAGAAGAGCGTAGCCATTTTGCTAACCTTGCCGGTCCTTGAATTCCTCGAGCCAAGCCATTTGGATGGCTTCGAGCTTGCCTTCGTTGGACATCTTGGGGTCGCCACAGAAGCCGGCGAGTTCTGTCACCCATTTGTGCAGGTCGGTGAAGCGGACAGCGAGCGGATCGAGGTCCGGGAATTTTTCAGAAAGCTGGATGCCGATTTCTTCGGCGTTGTCCCAGTCAAAGGTGGCGGGCATGGTTGTCCTCGTATGGTGCGGCGGGTTTATCCCGCCGCGATTCGCGCGGGCGTAAAGCCCGCGCTACGTCAGTGGTCCGCTTCCTTGGCGAAGTTGCGATTCCAGTCGGGAATCTCGACGACGACATCTTTCGTGCCGTCGGGGACGCACTGGCAGCCGAGGCGCGATTTCGCGGTGACGCCGGCGGCTTCGTCGAGCTGGTCGAACTCGGCGTCGGTCGCTTCGTTGCACGTCTCACTACCCTCATGGACGATCACGTGGCATGTGGAGCAGGCGCAAACGCCGCCGCAAGCGTGATCCAGGCCCATGTGCGAGCCCATGGCGATATCGAGGATGCTGCCCGGCAGGCCGTCGTGGCCGTAGGGAACTTTCGCCGGGTCGACTTCGACTTCAGTGGGCTTGCCTTCACGGATGAAGGTGAGCTTGTACTTCTTCGTCGCCGGTGTGAATTTTGCTTCTTCGATGTAAGGATTCTTGCCACCCATTTCACACCTCTTCCAAACGTTTGCCTTCGACAGCGACGTGCAGCACGCGGTTCATCATCAACTCGGCCAGGTGCATGGTGGCCTGGTTGAGCGCATCCACACGCGCGCGAATGAGCTTGTAGTCGCTGCCCTTTATCGCGGCGCGGAGCAGCGAAATGGCGGCATCAATGCCGTGCCGCTCGTCGGCGGAAAGCTCCGCGGCCAGGTCGTCGGCCAAGGCCTTGCCAGTGGCGTGCAGGATGCTTTCGGCTTCGGTGCGCGCCTCAATCAACTGCCGCTCGGTGAAATCCTGCTCGGCGTACTCGATGGAGTCTTCCAGCATTTTCTCGACTTCGGCGTCGCTCAAGCCGTAACTGGGCTGAACTTCGACCGAGCGAGCCTCGGCGGTATGCAGGTCACGCGCGTGGACCTGCAGGATGCCGTTGGCGTCAATCAGGAACTTCACTTCGACGCGCGCGTGCCCCGCGGGCGCAGGCGGAATTTTCAACTGGAAGCGCGCGAGCGAGCGGCAGTCCTTGGCCAGCTCGCGCTCGCCCTGGAGCACGTGGATGTCGATGCCCGTCTGGTTGTCCACGCCGGTGGTGTAGAGCTCCTGGGCACTCGCGGGGATGGTGGAATTGCGCGGAATGATTTTGGCGACGACACCGCCCATGGTCTCGATGCCGAGCGATAGCGGGGTGACGTCGAGCAGCAGCATGTTCTTCACCCCGGTTTCGAGGATGTCCGCCTGCACCGCGGCGCCGAGCGCGACGACTTCGTCGGGGTTGAGTTCGAAGTGCGGCTTGCGGCCAAAGAAATCTTCCACGCGGCGGCGGACGAGCGGGATGCGCGTGGAGCCGCCGACGAGCACGACTTCCTCGATCTGCGCGGGCGTGGTGTGCGCGTCGGCGAGCGCGAGGTTCACCGGGCCCATGGTCCGCTCGATGATCGGCGCGATGCCGTGCTCGAACTCCTCGCGGGTAATTTCACGCTTGTACCAGCCGCCGTCCGGCGCGGGGAATTTCACGAAAGTCTTGTCCACAACGGAAAGCTCGTGCTTGGCGGCGATGACGGCTTCACGGAGTACTTGAGCGTCTTCGCCGGTGCGGGAGAATCCGTTCAGGCCGCTCTTGAGGATTTCTTCCCACTCTGCGGCGCGCAGGACGTTGTCAATGTCGTCGCCGCCGAGGTGTGTGTCGCCATTGGTGGAGAGCACCTGATAAATATCGCCCTCGGTGGTGGAGATGAGCTTGAGGACGGAGATGTCGAAGGTGCCGCCGCCGAAGTCGTAGACGGCGACGAGACCTCGCTGCTGCTCGTGCAGGCCGTAGGCCAGCGCCGCGGCGGTTGGTTCGCTCACCAGGCGCAGGACCTCGAGGCCAGCGAGACGCCCGGCGTCCTTGGTGGCTTGGCGCTGCGCGTCATTGAAATAGGCGGGCACGGTGATCACGGCGCGGTCCACCGGCTCCTTGAAAAAATCCTCGGCCCAGTTTTTCAGCTCGCGCAGGATGAAGGCGGAAATCTCCGGCGGGGTGAACACGCGGTTGCCGAGGCGCACGCGGATGACGTTCTGGCTGCCCGGGTCGATGCGGAACGGAAACAGCTTCAGCTCGTCCTGGACGTCGGCAACACCGCGGCCCATCAGGCGCTTGACGGAGTAGATGGTGCGGTCGGATTGCGTGAGCAGGCGGCGGCGCGCCGGCTCGCCCACGACGATGCTGCCGCCGGTGTCCACGCTGACCACCGAGGGGCAGAGCGACGAGCCGTAAGGGCCGGGGATGACCCGCGGGCGGCCCACGGCGTCCACGTAAGCCACCAGGCTGTAGGTGGTGCCGAGATCGATGCCGACGGTGCGTCCCATAGAATGAGTGGTCAGTCCTCCGTGTTCAGTGTTCAGTGTTCAGAAAAGATCTTCAAGCCTCAGCGAGTTCCTTCTGTACGTTCGCGACGAGGTTGCGGATGTAGCGGCGACGGTTCAGGACGTCATTCATGCGCGCCATGAGCGCCTTACGTTTGGCTTCGTCGGCGCCGGCATCGAGCGCGGCGTCCCACTCCCCAGCGATGCGCTTCAGTTCCTCGTCCACTTCGCCCAGCTTCGCTTCAAACTTTTTCTCTTCGGCTTCGAGGCGCTGCTTGAGCGCGGCCGTTTTGCCGCCATCGGTCCCGAGACTTCGGGAGCGGGCCGTGCGCAGGTCGTCGAGCGATTCGTTCAGCTCAAAGACTTCCTCGAGCAGCTCCGGCGGGGCCTGCTGCCTGGCCGCGCCTTCTTCGCGCATGCCCCCCGAAGCGAGAAGATATTCGACGCGGGCGATGGGGTCGCGCAGCGCGCGGTAGGCGTCGTTCAGTTGTGACGAGCGCTCGAGTGAAAGCTCGCGCTCGTACTCGCTCGCGCAGACGAAATTATCCGGATGCAGCTTCCAGCTCAATTGGTGAAAAAGCTGCTCGAGCTGCGCGCAGTCTATCCAAAGTTTCTGCGGCAGGCCGAAGAAGGCGAAGTAGTCCGCGCCGCGGGGCAGCGGCTGGATTTTGCCACAGGCCGCACAAAAGTGGCCGCCGACGTGCGGAGCGTGGCAGCTCCAGCAGAAGGCTTCAGTGGCGATCGGAACAGTCGTCATCACAGGATCGGTTCATTGGATCATTGTTTCATTGAATCATTGCGCCAGGAGGTGAACGCTCGCAACGCAAACCGCAGGTGAATGAAAAAATGAAACAATGGAAGAATTCTTCTACGCGGTGAACGAGCTGCCGCAACCGCAGGAGCGCGTAGCCAGGGGATTCTGAAAGACGAATCCCTGGCGCATCAGGTCTTCTTGGTAGTCGAGGGTAGTGTTGGCCAGGTACAGGTAGCTCTTGGGGTCCACGAAGACGCGGGCGCCGTTTTCCTCGAAGACCTTGTCGCGATCGCGGGCCTGAGTTTCCAGGCGCATGGCGTAGGAGAGGCCGGAGCACCCGCCTCCCTGCACGCCGACGCGCAGACCGCCCGACTCCTCGGGCACACTTTCTTTGGCCAAAAGCTGGCGGATCTTTGCCGCCGCCTTTTCCGTGATGTGGATCATCTGCATCTACGCGGGGGCCGGCTGCGGCTGCCGTGACCCGCCCCTTTCCCGGGCGTTCGTTCTCTTACTGCTGCGCCGCGGCCGCCGGCTGCTCGGCGGTGGCGTCGCTGCCCTGCTTCTTTTTCCAATCGTTGAGGGCGGCCTTGATGGCGTCCTCGGCCAGCACCGAACAGTGAATCTTCACCGGCGGGAGGCTGAGCTCCTTGACGATGTCGGTGTTCTTGATGGTCAGCGCTTCCTCGACCGTCTTGCCCTTCACCCACTCGGTGGCGAGCGAGGAGCTGGCGATGGCCGAGCCGCAGCCGAAGGTCTTGAACTTCGCCTCCTCGATCACCTGCGTCTGCGGGTTGACTTTCATCTGCAGCTTCATGACGTCGCCGCACTCGGGCGCTCCGACCAGACCGGTGCCCACGTTCGGGTCGTTCTTGTCGAGCGAGCCGACGTTCCGCGGGTTGTTGTAGTGTTCCACCACTTTGTCTGAATAAGCCATGTTGCGTCTGCTCCTGTACGTTCAGATCCTTCTCAAACTTTTTCCTCCCGCCTTAGTGCTCGGCGGGGCTGCTGGCGCTCCACTGCATCTTGGCCAGGTCCACACCTTCCTTGGCCATCTCATAAAGCGGCGACAGCTCGCGGAGGCGCGTGACCGTTTCGATCACGCGCTCGCTGACGTAGTCCACTTCCTCCTGGGTATTGAACCGGCCAAGGCCGAAGCGGATGGAGGTGTGCGCCAGGTCTTCGCCCACGCCCAACGCCTTGAGCACGTAGCTGGGCTCGAGGGTGGCCGATGTGCAGGCCGAGCCACTCGAAACGGCCACATCGTTGATGCCCATCAGCAGCGATTCGCCTTCGACGTAGGCGAAGCTGATATTGAGGTTGTGCGGCAGGCGGTGAGTCATCGAGCCGTTGATGAAGATCTCGTCGAGCTTTCCGAAGAGGTTGTCCTTCAGGCGCTCGCAGAGACGGTGCAGGCGCTCGGATTCCTCGGTCATTTCGTTCTGGCAAAGTTCGCAAGCCTTGCCGAAACCGACGATGCCGGTGACGTTGAGCGTGCCGGAGCGCATGCCGCGCTCGTGGCCGCCGCCGTCAACGATGGCAGCGAGCTGCACGCGCGGGTTGCGCCGGCGGACGTAAAGCGCGCCGACGCCCTTGGGGCCGTACATCTTGTGCGCGGAGAGTGAGAGCAGGTCAATGTTGTCCTTCTGCACGTCCACCGGAACCTTTCCGACGGCCTGCACGCCATCCACGTGGAAGAAGACGCCCTTCTCCTTGGCGATCCTGCCGATCTCGGCGATGGGCTGAACGACGCCGATTTCGTTATTGGCGTACATGATGGAGATGAGGATCGTCTTCGGGGTGATGGCGCGCCGGAGGTCGTCGAGGTTGATGCGGCCGTCTTTTTCCACGGGCAGGTACGTGACTTCGCAGCCGGATTTTTCCAGGCGCTTGCACGTGTCCAGCACCGCCTTGTGCTCGGTCACCTGGGTGATGATGTGGTTGCCCCGCTCGCGGTACATCTCCGCGATGCCCTTGAGGGCCAGGTTGTCCGACTCGGTAGCGCCGCTGGTGAAGATGATCTCCTTGGGCGTGGCGCCAATGAGGCGCGCGATCTGCGCGCGGGAGTTTTCCACGGCTTCCTCGGCGGCCCAGCCGAAGGGGTGGTTGCGGCTGGCGGCGTTGCCAAAATGATTGGTGAAGTAGGGCAGCATCGCCTCGAGCACGCGCGGGTCGACCGGCGTGGTGGCGTGATAGTCCATGTAGATAGGGAGCTTGACGGCCATTCGGCTTCTCCTAGATTCGCAATTCTACGACGGAAGAGCCGCGCGGCTCTTCGGCCATCTGGGAAATCGTCACCATGCTGAGCACTTGCAGGATACTCTCGTTCACGCGGCGGAGCGGCTCGCGGACGGTGCATCTCTCGGTCTGCTCGCAGTCACCGCGGCTGGTCGTGCAGGACGTGATGAACAGCGGCCCTTCGATGGCGCTGATGGCTTCGAGCGCGGAAATCATCGCCGGGTCTTTCGCCAGCGTATAGCCGCCGCTCGAGCCGTGCCGCGCCGCGACGATGCCGTGCCGGGCCAGCTTCTGCAGCACCTTGGCCAGTAGCGGCGCGGAGATGCAGTAAGTCTCCGCGATATCGGCAGCACTGAAGGCGCCCTTGCCATAGTGCGTGGCTAAGTGCTTCAGGGCGATGAGCCCGTAATCAGCCTTCTTTGAAAGCTTCAGCATGGCAAATACGACCATTCCAGTCGCATATAAATACTAAGCTTGGACGAGGTCCGTGTCAAGTCTGAATTTCTAGCACAAGTCCAAAAGAAACAACAGATTAAATTACGACCATTCTAGTCTCATTAGTCAAATCTCTTGCAGCGAAATTCATCTTCGCCGAGTCGAATGGCGCCAAAACAAGGCTGAGCGGTTGCTCGGCTTGTTCGGGTCTTGCGGAGAAGCACCGCGCAGGATTGCCGCGACGCGGAATCCCAGGCATGAGCCGCACGATGCGAAGAGTACAGGCCGCTCCAAGTAGTGTGGTCAAAGGGCTTCTGCACGTCGCGCTGGCGTGGGGGAGAAAGATTTTTTCCGGTCCGCGCAAACCGCTCTGAGTTAGAATGGCCGCGCGGAGGAGTGCATCCGAGATGAAGCTGGTGCTCGCCATCTACCCGGGCTCGTTTGACCCTGTCACCAACGGCCACCTGGACCTGATCGAACGCGGCGCGAAGCTCTTTGACCGCCTCGTTGTTGCCGTGCTTCAGAATCTCGAAAAAGATCCGCTGTTCACCGTGCCCGAGCGCGTGGAGATGCTGCGCGAGGTGACGCGCCCGTGGGCCAATGTCGAGGTGGATGTCTTTGGCGGCCTGCTGGTGGAGTACGCGCGGCACCGCAACGCGCAGGTGCTGCTGCGTGGCATTCGCGCCATTTCCGACTACGAGTACGAACTGCAGATGGCGCTGATGAACCGCAAGATGGAGCCGAGGATCGAGACGGTGTTTATGATGCCGTCGGAGACCTACAGCTACCTGAGCTCGCGGCTGGTCCGCGAGATCGCGCGCCTCGGCGGCCCGCTCCACGGGCTGGTCCCACAGATCGTGGAAGAGCGCATTCGCGCCAAGGTCACTTAGGAGCCCCACTGTGCAACTCGCCGAGCGCATCAACGCCATCACTGTTTCGCCCACTCTTGCCGTGATGGCCGAAGCGGAGCGCTACAAGGCCCGCGGCATTGACGTGGTGGACTTCGGCCCCGGCGAGCCCGACTTCCCTACGCCTGAGCACATCAAGCGCGCCGCCATCGCCGCCATCGAGCAGAACTTCACCAAGTACACGGCCACCGCCGGTATCCCCCCGTTGCGCAAAGCCATCTGTGACTGGCACGCGGCGCAGTTTGGCTCGCAGTACGCGCCGAATGAGTGCATCGTCAGCGTGGGCGGCAAGCACGCGATTTTCAACGCCATCAACGTGCTCATCAATCCCGGCGACGAAGTGCTGATCCCAGTGCCCTACTGGGTGAGCTTTCCGGACATCGTGAAATATGCCGGCGGCCGTCCCGAATACATCAAGACGGAAGCGAAAGACGGTTTCCGGTTGCGCGCCGAGCAGGTGGAGCGGGCCATCGGGCCGCGGACTCGCATCCTCATCCTCAACTCGCCGTGCAACCCAACCGGCGCGGTGGCGCCACCGGATGAGTTCCTCCGCATCCTCGAGGTGTGCAAGCGGCGCGGCGTCTGGCTGCTCTCCGACGAGTGCTATTCGCACTTCACCTACGGCGAGGCGCGGCCATTCTCCATCGCCGGAGTGCCGGAAGCGAAGCCGCACGTGATCACCATCGGGTCGCTCTCGAAAACCTTTTCGATGACCGGCTGGCGCGTGGGCTATGCGCTGGCCCCGGCGCCGCTGGTGGAGGCGATGCTGAAGCTGCAGAGCCAGTCCACGTCCAACCCAACCTCGATTGCGCAGCACGCGGCGCTCGAAGCGCTGAAGGGGCCGATGGATTCGGTGGGCACGATGCTAGCCGAGTACGCGCGGCGGCGCGAGCGGATCATCGCCGGGCTGCGCGCCATCCGCGGCATCACCTGCACCGAGCCGCAGGGGGCGTTCTACGTCTTCCCGAATTTCGAAGCACTGCTGGGCGACGACCTTCAGTGCACCTCCGACCTGGCCAAGCAGCTGCTCGAGCGCGAGCACATCGCCGTGGTGCCGGGCGAAGCCTTCGGCGCGCCGGGCTACCTGCGCATTTCCTACGCCACCTCGATGGAGCGCATCGAGGAAGGCCTGAAGCGGCTCGGGCGATTCTTCCAGTCCGCGAGCGCGGCCCCGTGAAACCCGTTCCGGCGCGCATCGAACCTCAATTCGTGCCGCGCATCTGGGGTGCGCGCACGCTCGCGCCGCTCTTCCCCGACAAAACCAATCTGGCCGAGCCGATCGGCGAAGCCTGGCTGACCGGAAACGCCTGCCGCTTCGCCACAGGCCCTTATGCGGGCCGCACGCTCGAGGAAGCGTGGCACGAGATGCCGCCCGGATGGGCCGGCACGCGGGTGAACACCGGCGCGGCGTTTCCGCTGCTGGTGAAATTTCTTTTTCCGGAAGACATCCTCTCCGTACAGGTGCATCCCGGCGACGATTACGCGCGCGAGCACGAGGCCGCGCAGAGCGGCACCGGCAAAACGGAAATGTGGTACGCGATTGCGGCGCGCGAGGGCGCGGAGGTGCTCGTCGGACTGAAGCCGGGCACAACGCCGGATTCCTTCCGCCGCGCCATCGCCGGCGGCACCGCAGAGAATTGCCTGCGGCGGATTCCGCTGCGCGCGGGTGACGCCGTGTACGTCCCAGCGGGCACGGTGCACACCATCGGCCCTGGACTGACGTTGTGCGAGATCCAGGAGAATTCGGACCTCACGTACCGCGTGTACGATTACAATCGCAAGGACGCCGCGGGCAAAGCGCGGCCGCTGCACATCGAAAAGGCGCTGGCGGTGACCAACTTCGGCGAGCAGGTAGGCGGAAAGCTTGCGCCGTGCGCCACGGGGCGCGGCGCGCTGACGGAAACGTTTCTCGCCGCGTGCCGCTACTTCGCCACCGAGCGCTGGGATTTTTCCACGCGCATCGGCGCGGTGACGTCGCGCGACCGCTTCGAGCTGTTCATCTTTCTTGAGGGCAACGGGCACCTTGAGTGCGGCAGCGAGCGGCTCGAGTACGGCCCGGCGCAGGCGTGGCTGCTGCCGGCGGCGCTGGGCGCGTTTCAGCTTGCGCCCGCGGGCCGCACCGCGCTGCTGCGCACCTATGTGCCGGACATCATGCGGGACTTCGTGAACCGGCTGCACGAGCGGCGCATCGGCGAAGAAGTGTGGTCGCGGCTGGTCTTCCCTTGAGCACACCGGCCATGAGCAAACCGGAAAAACTGCCGGCGCACGCCATCATTATCGCGGGAGGCCGCGGCACGCGATTCTGGCCGCGCAGCCGCACACGCACGCCAAAACAGTTGTTGAACATCGTCGGAGCGAAGACCATGCTCGTGCAGACGGTCGAGCGGCTGCGGCCGGCGTTCCCCGCCTCGCGCGTCTGGGTAGTGACGAACACCGAACAGGCCGCCGCCGTGCGCAAGCAGCTTCCCGGAATCGCGGCGTCGCGCGTGCTCGCGGAACCCGTCGGACGGAACACCGCCGCCGCCATCGGCCTCGCCGCGGTGCATCTGGCGCAGCAATCAAACGATGCGCTGATGACCGTCCTGCCCGCGGACCACTACATCGCGCAGCCCGAGCACTACCGGAAGATTGTTGCTGCGGCGCTGCAGGTGGCGAGTACGCCGGGCCAATTGGTCGTGCTCGGCATTCCGCCGGCGCATCCGGAAACCGGCTTCGGTTACATCGAGCGCGCGCGGGAGGCAGAAGCCTCCGGCGGCTTCCCGGTGTTCGCGGTCGAGCGCTTCACGGAAAAGCCGGCGCTGGCCGTCGCGCAAGAGTACGTCGCGTCGGGGCGCTACTACTGGAATGCGGGAATGTTTTTCTGGCGCGTCTCGACATTCATCGAGCGGCTGAAGAAATACCTGCCGGCGACGCACGGCGCGCTGATGCGCCTCGGAGATGCGATCGGCACGCGGCGCTACGCCGCCACTCTGAAGCGGATCTATCCGAAACTCGAAAACATCTCCGTGGACTACGCGATCATGGAGCGCGCCACGCAACCAGGCGAGCCGCCGAGCGTCTTCGTGCTGCCCGCGGAGGTCGGCTGGAGCGACATCGGCTCGTGGGCTGCGGTGCACGAGCTGCAGGCGAAGACCCCCTCGGAAAACGTCTCCGCCGGGCCGCATTTTGTGCTCGACGCCACGGGTAACATGTTCTGGAGCCCGCGAAAATTCGTCGCCGCCATCGGCGTAAAAGATTTGATCGTCGTGGAAACGCCCGATGCGTTGCTCATCTGCCCGCGCGACCGCGCGCAGGACGTGGGCAAAATCGTGAAGTGGATCGAGCAAAACAAGAAGAACTGGCTCTTGTGATCCGCGCGGTCGTCTGATTCCTCAACCGCCTTCGCCGCTGCTGCTTCCTTTGTCTCCTCTGCTTCCTTTATACTTCTCTGCTTATGTCGCAGATCAAGTTCGGCACCGATGGATGGCGCGGCGTGATTGCCGAGGACTACACGGACGAAAACGTCCGCAAGGTTACGCAGGCGATCGCGCGGTACGTGGTGCGGTGCGAAAAACCTGAAAACGGCGTGCTCGTGGGCTACGACACGCGCTACGGCTCGGAGCGCTTTGCGCGTATCGCCGCGGAAACCATCGCCGCCACCGGCACGCCGGTATGGCTGGCGGATTCGTTCTGTCCCACGCCGGCGATTTCGCTGCTGGTGCGGCTGCGCGGCGCGGCCGGCGGCGTGATGATCACCGCCAGCCACAATCCCTACAAATGGAACGGCATCAAGTTCAAGGCCAGCTACGGCAGCTCGGCTTCGCCGGCCATCGTCGCGCAGATTGAAAAAGAGCTGGAGCAGGTGCTGGCCGAAGGAATGCCTTCGCTGCCCGCGCGCAACGGCTTGATTCATTCGCTCAACGTGCGCGCGCCATATCTCGAAGCGCTGGAAAAACTCGTGGACTGGGAACGGCTGCGCGCCGGCAAGTTCCGCTTCTGCGTGGACCCCATGCACGGCGCGGCGCAGGGGCTGTTGCGCGAAATCCTCACCAAGCATGGCGTGGCGTGCGACGAAATCCGTGGCACGCGTGACCCGCTCTTCGGCGGCGTGAACCCGGAGCCCATCGAGCCGCACGTCGAAGCGTTGCGACAGGCCATCCGCCAGGGCGGCTACGACGCCGGGCTCTGCGCCGACGGCGACGGCGACCGCATCGGCGCGATGGACCGCGACGGCACGTTCGTCACGCCGCACCAGATTTTTTCCATCCTGCTGTGGCACCTGGCCGGCACGCGCAAGCTGCCCGGCGACGTGGCGAAGACATTTTCCTCCACCAAGATGGTGGACAAGATCGCCGCGAAGTACGGACGGAAGCTCTACGAGACGCCCATCGGGTTCAAGTACATCTGCGAGCTGATGCTGGAGCGGGACATCCTGCTGGGCGGCGAGGAAAGCGGCGGCATCGGCACGAAGCTGCATCTGCCGGAGCGCGACGCCACGGTGATGGCATTGCTGCTGGCCGAAGTGATGGCCTGGCACGGGAAAAACCTCGGCGAGCTGGTGCGCATGCTGCACGCTGAGTTCGGCGAGCACCACTACGGCCGCGTGGACCTCGAGCTGAAGCCTGGGCAGAAGGAAAAAGCGATCGAGTATTTTTCTGCCGAAAAGCTCGACCGCGTGCTCGACTGGCCGGTGACGCGGCGCGAGAGCATGGACGGCGTCAAGGCCTACCTCGGCGAGATCGGCTGGGTGATGGTGCGCGCTTCGGGCACCGAGCCGATGCTGCGCATCTATTCGGAAACGACGAAGCCGGAAACCACGCGGCGCGCGCTCGAAGGCGTGAGCGCGCTGGTGCAAAAGTTGTAGGGGCGGACCTGCGTGTCCGCCCAGTGGGGCGCACACATTGGTGCGCCCCTGCAGATGCCGAAAATTCCAGGGAGCCAATCGTGAAACGACGCCTCTACCAGCTCGATGTTTTCACCAGCAAGCCATTCGCCGGGAACCCCCTGGCCGTGATCACCGACGGCGACGGCCTCTCCGCGCAAAGAATGCAGGCCATCGCACGGGAGATGAACCTTTCCGAAACGGTCTTCATCCAGAAGCCGACCGACAACCGCGCGCTGGCGCGGCTGCGCATCTTCACCACGACGCAGGAGCTGCCGCTGGCGGGGCATCCGGTGATTGGCACGTGGTACCTGCTCGCGGAGCTGGGCGTAGTGCCGGCACAGGACGGGGCAGTACACGTCTGGCAGCAGACCGGCGCGGGCGTGCTGCCGGTGACGATTGAGTTCAAGGACGGCCATCCGGCGCGCGTGACGATGACGCAAAAGGCGGCGCGGTTTTTTCCGGCACGCGTGCCCAAGGCGGCGCTGATGCAATCGCTCGGGCTGAAGATCGCCGACCTGCACGCGTCGCTGCCGCTCGAGTACGTCTCCACCGGAATCTTCAACCTGATGGTGCCGCTGCGCGGCCGCGCGGCGCTAAAGAAGATCAAGATTGATATTCACGCGCTGGCGAATCTGATCGCCGAGCACGGCGTGCTGGCGTACTGCTTCGCGCTGGGCGGGCCGGGCAAGGCGTTCGCGCGCGGAATGATTCCCTGGGAGCTGCTCGAGGACCCGGCCACGGGCTCCGCGGGCGGCTCGCTCGCAGCGTACCTGGTGCGGCACAAAAAACTCGAGGCCGGAAAGCATCTCGAAATCACGCAGGGCGTGGAGATGGGCCGGCCGAGCCGCATCCACGTCACCGTGCAGTGCGACGGCTCGAAGCTCGTGCCGCAGGTGAGTGGCGCAGCGGTGCGGATCTTCGAGGGCCACATCGAAGCCTGAGTTCAGAAAACAGAAAAGAGAAAATAGAAAAGGGGAAGATTCAGCCTCTCCAGTGTCCTGTTTTCTCTTTTCTATTCTCTATTTTCTTGAATTGCCTTATGCACGGCATCGAGCACGCCGTTGATGAAGGGCGGAGCTTCGGCGGAGGAAAACGTCTTGGCAAGCTCGACGGCCTCGTCGAGAACGACTTTGTAGGGCGTCTCGCCGCGGCGCAGTTCGTGAGTGGCGAGGCGCAGGATGGCGCGGTCAATGGCGGCCATGCGGTCGAGCCGCCAGTTCGAGGCGTGCTGCACAATCAATTCGTCGAGTGACTTCAGCTCGGAGACGGCGCCTTCGAAAAGCTGATTGGCGAAGACGCGGGTATTTTTCTCCGAGCGGGCGTTTTTCCAGAAGCCGGACTCGACACGCCACGGCTCCTGCTGGGTCATTTCCCACTGGAACAGCATCTGGAGGGCGTACTCGCGCGCCTTGCTTCGCAGGGCCATGCTACTTGCGCTTCCGGCGCGGGGCAGGCGCGGATTTCTTTGGCGGATTGGCCGCGGAGATTTTCCGGGTGAGGTTGGCCATTTCCACGGCGGCGAGACCGGCTTCGAAACCCTTGTTGCCGCCTTTGAGGCCGGCGCGGTCGATGGCCTGTTCGAGCGTGTCGCAGGTGAGGACGCAGAAGGCCAGGGGCACGCCGGTGTCCATCTGAGCAAGCTGGATGCCGCGCGCGGATTCGGAGCAGACGTAGTCGTAGTGCGCGGTTTCGCCGCGCAGAATGCAGCCGATGCAGATTACGGCGTTGTACTTGCCGGATTCGGCGAGCTTCTTTGCAGCGATGGGGATTTCGAACGAGCCGGGAACGCGCACGACGTCAACCTGGTCGGAGGCGGCGCCGGCGCGGGCCAGCGCGTCGAGCGCGCCCGCGAGCAGCCGCTCGGTGATGAAGCTGTTGAAGCGGCTGACGACAATGGCGAAGCGCAGGCCCTCGGCTTTCAGCATGCCGTAGATGGTGTTCACTGGTCAAAGCCCTCGGGATAGTATTTCAACTTCGCAAAATAGGGGTGACTAGCGCCAATGCAAACCGCAAGCTGCGCAAGTCGGTCCTCTGAGTACCCCTGAGTAGCAAAAGAAGGCAGTGCGCACCTGGTAGATTTTGTATTGCCAGCGACTTCTGCAGCGACCCCTCGAGCAACCAAGGCCGTCTTTACTCGATCCACAACCGTCCGCGCGATTGGTTTTACAGAGCTTGAGCCGCCCGTCAATACAATCTGCAGCGGCGGAAATCTGTGGCCGTAAAGGTATCTCTTATCGGGCAATTGGCGGACATAATGTTCAACGCGCTCCGCAATTGACGTGCACCATTCACGAACGTACGGTTTCTCATACCAGTCTGTGGCACCACTGGTTTTGTATATCTCCGCTTCCTCGGGTGTCGTTTTCCGACCTTGGGCCTCCCAGTCTGCGTGTATCCTCTCAGTCAACCAATTCCCTGCTCTCTCGAATGCCGGAGCCGCTGGTAACCAAAGGAGCGCAGGACCGGTGGGGGCATCCGTTCGCGGATCCGGCAAGATAGTCCGGAGCATGTACCCAAAGTCTGTTGAACCCGCCCCAATGTCAACGACGAGTAGCTTGCGAATCCGTGCATGCTGATTTGGATCTACTGCCCCCCCATCGAAAAGCTCCGATTCGAGTTCTGCAAGTTGAGGTAGGCCAGCAGCGCAGGATTCAAAGACGAGTTGCCACTGAATGTGACCTGCATTCCCTGCCAGAGATCGGGAATAAGCCTCGTGGCTGTAAGTTTCAGGCAATGGGGTGAGAGAGGGTAGGCTGCTGAGGTGCCGCTCCACCGCGCTTCGCAATTGGGGAGCCTGCATGTGAAAAGAATCTTCAACGGAAACTACGCTAGTCATTTCGATGAACCCGGTGAGAGCTACAAACGCAGCATCACGGAAATTCTGCAAAGCAGGAACTGCGTGCTGCGAAATCCAGTTCGGATGTGAGAATCTTATCGTCAATTCATCTGTATCCCGTAGTGAGAGGTCCTTTTCATTTAGTTTCCTTTCTGCGTCCGCCAATAAAGCAAGCAAGGAAAAGACAACAGCCTCCCCAAGCGTAACACCCAGCTTTCTTCTAGGCCCCTCCCAGAAAGATTGATCGGGGTCGTTGATTAGCTTTCGCTTGAGGGCTGCTTCGCCTTCCAACGCAGCGTAGTGAGTCTGCAAGGGGAACATTGCAAGAGACTCACCAATGCGCCAAACCCGCGAATCCCAAACCGTGCCGACGTACCTGTGGTTCAACAAGTCCTGGTAGCACCATTTGGAAGAGTGAGTTCCCCAGTCGATTCCTAAAAAAGCAACCGGCATGATCTTCACCTCGACACGGATTCAAGAGGCTCCGCAAGTGCCCGAATGACGACTATAGAACGCGGTGGATTTGACCACTCGACCCATGGCCTTCGCAACCTGGCTGTCCCAGTAGGGGTGCCTCGCACATCGTGATAGACAGGGTCATACTTGACAGTTTGTCCTACGTCTCCCTTAAGAAGTAGTTTGAAGTGCCTTGCACAGATGGTTTGAAATCTTTCAAAAGCTTCGCGAAAGATTTGGTTCTCAGTCGAGCTGTCAAACAAGAACAACAGAAGACTCGCTGCTTGCCTAACCTCAGGATCCTCAGCAGGGTTTGCGAATTGAACCGCGGAACTCTCCCTCGAGACACCCAACGTCTGCAAAATCCACTCCTGACTGGCGAAAGGTAGGCTCGCCCCTTTCTCCTTTGACAATCTCTTAACTGCGTCCACGATATCCTGGCGCAGTTGGGGATGGCCCTGAGTTGAACCGTAAAGCCAAGCTAACTCAACAACATTTCCTTCCTTTAGCAGGGCCAACACATCTGACTCAGTGCGCTCAAATAAGGAGTTGAGCCTGTCCTTAACTGATCGATTCAAGATGGATTCGTACCGGCTAGTACCTAGAATCTCTTTAGCTGACGCCAAGAATGTCAGGGCATGTCGCCACGACGAGGAGCGCTCTGTTAATTCACACAACTGCCAAACCAGGTCGAAACATCGTGAGGAGAATCTCGACAAACTTCCTTTCTTTCTGTTTTTTGCTGCGTTCAGCATTGGCTCAGATTCTCTTGCATTCTCATGAGCACGGAGTAGAGAAAGGATGAGATCCACAGCGACGCGAACAGAACCATCGGAAAAGAACGCAGCTTGCCCCTTCGATTTGCCTGCCCGTCTTATCCACTGGCCAAACTTCAGTTGGAGATTTGAGATCTGACCGCGACCAAGTTCAGAGGAGAGCGGCTTGAACTTGGATCTTATACTCTCGAAAAGCCTGGTTGCGTCAATTGTAGATCTGATCGCAACTTCAGGACTCTTTGTACACTTCAATAAGAGAAGGCACTCCTCCAGTTGGGGAGGCGGGAGGCTCCCTGAGTTTCCGGCCGTCTTTTGGTGAGGCAAGTTATTACCTCTCGAGGATAGTGGATAATCTTGCTTTCGTAGCAAAACTACAATCGCTGGACATGCCCACAGATGAAGCTAAAGGTACCGGGTAAGTCCGACACAAACCGTAGGACAGCCCCCCGCTGCACGGGCGACCTTCCGGTCGCCCCTACTTTCCTTTGAATTGCGCCGGGCGCTTTTCCAAAAACGCCTTCGTGCCTTCGCGCATGTCCTCGGTGGCGGCACAGAGGCCGAAGAGCGTCGCTTCGAGGAACAGCCCTTCTTTCTGCGGCATCTCCATGCCGTGCTCGATGGCGTCCATGGCGAATTTTACGGCCAGCGGGGTGTTGGCGATGATTTTTTTCGCCAGGGCCTCGGCCGCGGGCATCAGCTCCGCCGCTTCGTAGATGTGGTTCACGAGGCCGATGCGCAGCGCCTCTTCGGCGTTAATCATGTCGGCGCCGAGAATCATCTCATGCGCCATGCCCTTGCCGACCAGCCGCGGCAGGCGCTGCGAGCCGCCGTAGCCGGGGATGATCCCAAGCTTCACTTCGGGCTGGCCGAGGCGCGCCGCTTTGCTGGCAAGACGAATTGTACACGCCAGCGCTAGCTCACAGCCGCCGCCAAGCGCAAAACCGTTGATGACGGCGATGGATGGTTTTCCCATCGTCTCCAACATATGGAGAACGCTTTGACCAAAAAGCCCGGTTTCGCGGCCGCTGACGGGATCGCACTGGGCGAGCTCGCCGATGTCCGCGCCGGCAATGAAGGATTTTTCACCCGCGCCGGTGAGAATGAGCACGCGGACGCCGGCGTCGTCGCGGGCGTCGGAGAGGATGTCGCGCAGCTCTTCCATGGTCTTGCGGTTGAGCGCGTTCAAAACTTTCGGGCGGTTGAACGTGATGTACGCAATCTGGTCTTTCTTTTCGTAGAGCAGATTTTCATAAGCCATCAGATGAGTGCTCCTTTGGGGCGCGAGCAGTTGACAGTTGTCAGTGATCAGTTGTCAGTGTTTCGAGTTTCCCTCTTATGTCAATTGCATCGGCTTCGGGTTTTTGGGGTCGGCGTAGTCGTAGAAGCCGCGGCCGGCCTTGCGGCCATTCCACCCGGCCAGCACCATGCGCTTGAGCAGCGGCGGCGGGGCGAAGCGGCGTTCCTTGAACTCGTCGAACATCACATTGGCGATGTAGTAGGTGGTGTCGAGGCCGACGAAATCGAGCAGCGTGAGCGGGCCCATCGGGTAGCCGCAGCCGAGCTTCATCGAGTTGTCGATGTCCTCGATCGAGCCGACGCCTTCCTCGAGCGCGCGGATGGCGTCGAGCAAGTACGGCACCAGCAGACGGTTGACGATGAAGCCGGTGCGGTCGCTGGTGCGCACGGGCGTTTTGCCCAGCCGCTTGGCGAACTCAACCATTTCGTCAAACACCGCCGGGTCGGTGGCGATCGTTCGTATGACCTCAACGAGCTTCATCACCGGCACGGGATTGAAGAAGTGCAGGCCGAGGAAGCGATCGGGGCGCTGCGTCGCCGTCGCCATCTCGGTGATGCAGATAGACGAAGTGTTGCTCGCGAAGATCGCTGTCTTGGGGCAGAGCTTCTCGAGCTCGCCGAAGAGTTCTTTCTTTGCGGGAAGCTGTTCGATGATGGCCTCGATGATCAGGTCGCAGTCCTTAAGCGCGTCGAGGCTGGTGGCGCCGGAAAGGCGGCTGCGGGTGTTGTCCCGCTCCGCGTTCGTGAGCGAGCCCTTCTCGGCCATGCGTTGCAGGTTTTTCTCAATGGACTTGAGGCCCTTGTCCAGCAGCTCCGGCGTGACTTCACGGACCACAACGGTGCAGCCGGCCTGCGCGCAGACCTGCGCGATGCCGGAGCCCATCAGGCCGCAACCCACGACTCCGACTTTCTGTATTGCCATAATGATTCCTCCGAAAAATGCGGGCGCTTCAGGAATTGTCACGCCGAACGAAGCGGAAGCCAATCGTTGAGATCCTTCGCTTCGCTCAGGATGACAGGCTCGACTTTGATGACCGGCTCGACTTTCAAGACACCTACTGCATAGACTCGACAATCACGGCGATGCCCTGCCCGCCGCCGATGCAGGCGGTAGCCAGACCGTAACGCGCGTTGCGGCGGCGCAGCTCGAAGAGCAGCGTGAGCACGAGGCGCGCGCCAGTGGCGCCGAGAGGATGTCCGAGGGCGATGGCGCCGCCGTTGACGTTGACTTTGTTGCGGTTCAGCGCGAGTGCCTTTTCCACAGCGAGGTACTGCGGCGCGAAGGCCTCGTTCACTTCGATCAAGTCCATATCCTTCATGCGCAGGCCGGCGCGGAGCAGGGCCGCCTCCGACGCCGGCACCGGCCCGATGCCCATGATGCGCGGCTCCACGCCGACGGCGGCCCAAGAGACCAGCCGGCCCATGGGTTTCCAGCCGCGCTCCTTGGCCACTTTCGCGTGCGTCATCACCATCGCGGCGGCGCCATCCACGATGCCGCTGGCATTGCCGGCGGTGATGATGCCGTCCTTCTTAAAGGCCGGCGGCAGCGCCTGGAGCGATTCCATGGTCGTCTCCGGGCGGCGGTGGTCGTCTTCGGTGATGAGCTGCGTCTTGCGCCCGGTCTTCACTTCGACGGGCACGGTCTCGTCACTGAACCGGCCGGCGCGGAAGGCTTCTTCGGCGAGTTGCTGGCTGCGCAGGGCAAACTCGTCGCACTCGCGGCGGGTGATGCTGTACTCGGTGGCGAGGTTTTCGGCCGTGTCCGCCATGTAGCAGCCGCAGTAGGTATCAAGCAGGGCGACGGTGAGCGAGTCCTCGAGCTTGCCTTCGCCGAGGCGGAAGCCGGAGCGTGCGCCGCGGACGACGTGCGGCGCCTGGGTCATGTTCTCCATGCCGCCGGCGAGCACGATCTTGGCTTCGTTCATCAGGATGCGGTGCGCGCCCTGGACAATCGCTTCCATGCCGGAGCCGCACAGGCGGTTGACGGTGACGGCGGGCGTCTCCACTTTGAGCCCCGTCTTCAGCCCGACGTGCCGCGCGCCGTAGATGGCGTCGCCGCTGGTCTGCATCACGTTGCCGAAGACGACGTGCTCGAACTCCGCCGGCTCCACGCCCGAGCGGCGGATGGCTTCGCGCGAGGCGCTGGCGCCCAGTTCGAGCGCGGAAACGTCCTTGAACGCCCCGGTGTAGCGAGACATCGGCGTGCGCGCGCCGGCCAAAATCACAACATCCATGGGAAGCATGATGACAGCTCCTGAAAAAAACTCAGAGTGAGAGGACGGCGTCGCCGCCCTTTTTGCGCGCCTCTTCGAGCCCGAATTCGGCGCGGTTGATCAGATCGGTGACGATGTCTTCGGCGTCGTAGTCCGGCCGGTTCACCGCCTCGACCACCGAGGCGCTCAACGGCAGCGCCGACTGGTTCCACGGCGGGCGGACGTTGGCCGAAACTTTGCGCAGCTTATCCGCGAGCGCGCACGCGTCGGCGAGTTTCGTATCCGGCAGGACAAAGGCCAGCGCCCAGCTCGTGTACTTCACCGCCAGGTCGTTCTGCCGCACGGTGGCCTGGAGCGAGCGGGCGAGCTGCTCCATGTGGCGGTCGAACTGCGGCTCGCCGTGCTGGCGCAGCAGTTCCATGCCTTTGTCCACGGACAGAATGACCAGCGAGAGCGGCGTGCTCTGCGACTTCATGCGGTTGGTTTCCGAAAGCAGGCAATCCTGGTAGGAGCCGCGGCCGAGCAGTCCGGTTTTTTCGTCGGCGACGGCGAGCGTGCGCATCAGCGAGCGCAGCTTGGTGTGGTTGACGCCGATGAGCACCTGATCGCCCACCGCCTGGAGGAAGTAGCTTTCGTTCGGCTTCCAGGGGCGGTCCACGGCGTTGCCGACCACCAGGAAACCGGAGACGGCCTGCGTTTCGCGGTCCGTGAGCTGCACGCCCATGGCGCACTCCAGCCCCATCTCGCGCAACGCGGGCACGCCGCCCGGATCGAGCTCGAAGGCACCCATTTCGTCCGGAGTGGCCTGGGCGATAGGACCCAGCAACTTCACAATGTGCGCCCCGCCGGAGGGATCCACGCCGGGCGCGCAGTATTCCGAGGCCATCTGCGGCGGCTGGCCCGGCGGGCCGACCACGGCCAGGCAGCGTGTCACCTTCAGGTATTTGCCGATTTCGTTGACGGCGGTGGAGAGCACCGCCTTGGGCGTGGATTGGCGGTGCACGGTACGCGTGATTTCTGAAATCTTGCCGAGGTCGCGGAGCGTATCGGCGCTGTAAGTGCCGCTGCGGGAGGCGGCGGGCTCCACCGCCACGGCCTCGACGCGCGCGGGTTCGGCTCTGCGCGCGGCGGCGCGCGGCGGCCACCAGTTGGCCAGCTCGAAGAGGCTGCGCAGGCGCTGGTTGTTTTCTTCCTCGCCGGGGAACATCTCCCCGATTTTCTGAAGGCGCTCGATGGCCTTGGCCTGGAGCGAATACTGGAGAAAGATTTCCGCCTGCACGATCAGGTCTTCGAGCGCCTGCCGGGCGCGCGATTCATCAGATTGCGGCGCCGCGGCGGGTTCCGGCTCCTGCTGCCCGAAACTCTGCGGCTGGGCCGCGCTGGAGACGATCTTGCCCATGCGCGCGCCTACACCGCGAAGATAGGCCGGGTCGGCCTTGCCTTCGAGCCGCCTCATGCGCTCGTGGTTGTGCTGGTCGTAGGGGTCGATATCAATCACGCGGTCGAGCGCGGAGCAGGCCCCCGCGACGTTGCCCGCGTCGAGATAGAGGTCGAAGAGCTTCGTGAGGACGTTGAAGTACTTCGACTCGCGGTTCAACTCGTCGTACATGCGGCCGCAGAATTCAGCCACCGGCAGCGACGTTGGATTCGTTTCCAGCAGCTTGTCCATATGCGCCGTAAACTCGTTCTGGCGCTTGGCGGCGAACATGCGGTCCTTCACGATGGAGAAGAGCTCGACGGCGGGCTGGCCTTTGCCGGCCTTCAAGTACTGATCGGCCAGCTCGAACATTTTTTCGAAGCTGTCGGAATTGTCCTTGTAGAGCTGCTCGATGATGGCGCGGGCGCGGTCGAGCTGGCCATCCTGCATCAGCGCCGCCCCAAACGTGGTGAGGAACGCGGCGTCGCCTTCCGCCGCCGGGAAGGGCTCGAGCAGTCGCACCGCCTCCTGCGGGGCGCCCTTGCGGAGAAACGCTTCGGCGTAGAGGAGGGCGACGCTGCGGTCGCCGGGCGAGAGCCGGTACGCGCGGGAAAAGAGATCGAGCGCGCGATCCATTTCGCCGCCGGCCAGCGTCAACTGCCCCGCGCGCAGCCAGCCGCGCGCGGCAACGTCGGATTTGCCGAGCCGCTCGCTGACTTCGCTCACCTTGATGTGCCGCTCCGGGTTTTCCGGGTCGAGCGCGGCGATTTTCTCCCAGCAGTTGAGCGCCGCCGCGCCGTCGTTCTGCTTGAGGAACTCTTCGCCGGCTACGTTGTAGTAGCCGACGGCCTCGTCGCGCTTGCCCTGCCGCTGGAGCAAGTGGGCAAAGCGGATCATGCGGTCGGGCGACTGCTGGACGGATTTCAGGAAGCGGGAGTAAAGCGCGGCGGCCCGGGTGGTGTCGCCGGAATCCGTTAGCCGGTCGAAGAGCATCCCGTAATACTGCGCGGCCTGGTGCGGATCACCCAGGCGGGTATAGAGGTCGCCGAGCGCCTGCACGGCCTCCTGGTTGTTGGGGAATTCCTTGAGGACGGCCCGGTATTCCTCGACGGCGTCCTGGAGTTTGTTCTTCTCCAGATACTTCTTGGCGCGTTCGAGGTGTTTGGTGACGTCGGCGCTCATGCGCGTTTTCCGCGGACCGCAGGGCTTCCTGGGCCGCGGCAGAATTCTCTTCCCCGATGGACGCGGCCCCGCTGAGACGGGACGCGACGACTGGGCTGGTCGGACCCGCGTTCCGAAGCTAAAAGACTATATATCCTACGGGGGACTCCGGCCAGAAGCAAACGTCGAGCGGACCCACGTTGGGGAACGCCACAAGTCATGAACCGCTGCGCTCCACTGCCTGGTCCGCCAGCCGGCGAACTTGTCCGGAGAGGCCCGACACATTGAGTCCGCTGCGCACCAGCGCCAGAAAACCGAGGAGAAGAAACGGCAAGGTCAGCAGAAGATAGCCGGCGATGGAAAAGCCCGCCGCCCGCGACTTCTCCACACCGAGCAACGTCAGGCCGAACACGCAGAAAAACTGGTAGGAGCCGGCGTTTGCCGGCGCGTTCGGCACCGCCACTCCCAGATTGATGATGATCAGCACCGCCGCCGCGGCCCAGAGTGTCAACCCGAAACCAAAGGCGTTGGTCATCGCCCAGAGAGCGAGAATCTGTCCAGCAGGGATGAGACTGGATGCCACGGCCGCCACGTAGAAGCTGGGGGCCTTTGCCTGCACCCGCAACCCTTCCAGCACGCGTCCAAGCCGCGTCTCCGTCTGACCGGAGGGCTGGCCGCTCCGCATCCGCGCCAAGTGGCGCCGCTCGAGGACGCACAGCAACACAATGAATCCGAGCAGCAGGAGCAGGATCACCAGACCGAAGGCTTCTGCGGCCCGCTTCATGCTGCCGGGTAGCGGCACGTGCAACGAGACCACTCCAATGGCCAGCGCCATCAGCACCCCATCCAGCAGCCTTTCCACACCGACCAGCGTTAATACGACGGGGAACGGCAGCCCAGCATCCCGGGCCACCAGATGCGCCCGCAACAGTTCACCCGCTCGCAGCGGCAAGACCTCATTCACGAACAGCCCGGCGTAGATCGCTCGGACACACTGTGAAACTCGCACGCGCCCCACCGGCAACAGCAGGAGTTTCCAGCGCAACCCTTGCGCAACGTAGCTCAGCAGATCGCAACCCACCCCCGCCGCCACCCAGCCCCAGCGCAACGAGGGCAGATCACGAAACGCCCGCTCCGGATGTATGTCGTGCAACACCCAGGCCAGGCAAGCTGCGGCGAGCAGATAGCCGAGCCATTGCGTGCGCGCGGGCGCGTTGGCCCGGGTCCTGCCCCCGGTTCGTTCGTTGCTCACTTTTGGTTCTGTTCGATCCAATTCAGGCCCGTGCGAAGCTGAGAGAAAAAGGTGTGCCGGTTCCCGTCGAAGCGGTGATTCTTGGCTTCCACGAGAACGAACTTTTTCGGTTCTCCGGCCAGGGCAAACAGTTGCTTCACCGTGTTGAGCGGGGTGTACTGGTCCCCGCTCGACTGGAGCATCAAGAAAGGCACAGGGGACACCCTGGCCATATAGGGACCACTGGCAAACATCGGCTCATCCGGATCTTTTTTCGTCACCCAGGTGATGGCGTCGTACCACCGCCAGGCGAGCAGGCTTCTCTCCCCAAGGCCGATCGCCACAAGACCGGCAATCCATTCGCGGCCCTGAGCCAGTGCAACGCCGAGCAGGGCCAGCCCCGCGCCTTCGGACCAGCCCACAAGAATCACAGGACGCTTGCCATCTCGCCTTGCCCACTCGGCGATTCCCCTCAGGTCCGCTGCGATTTCCGCTTCGGTCAGCACGGTTTTTCCCGTAAAGCTCTCCAGGTAAACCTTTGTGTCCAGCCCGAAGGTGTCGTAACCCCAGCCGGCCATGGTTTCTGCCATGGTCACCGACATTCCGCGCCAGCCGCCGTCGCCGCAGGCGAACAGCACCATTGGCTTGGTCGCTGGCCGGAGTTCACTCCTGCCGGGATAGAAGTAGACAGATTGAGACTTCCCGCGCACTTGCGGAAAATTCTTTCCCGGTGAGGGCGTCTGCCCGGCAGCCGGATGCACCCAAGAGAAAACGAGCATCAGAGCTGGAAGTGCGAGGCTGCGGATCATGATTCGAGGTCTTCTTCGCGCGGATCGTGCAGTTTGGAAACCCGGGCGAGGGCGATGCCGATGTCCGCTAGATGCAGGGCGCTGCGGTAAACAATGTAACGCGGCTCCCATAGATTCGCAAACTTACCCTTGAACTCCTGCAGTCCCTGATTGCTGAAAATGAAGTTCAATCGCTGAAAGAAGAAGGAGATGGCACGCTCTTCGGCGGTGGCATCCGCGCGCTCAACGATGCCCGCCAGCGGCGCCATCCCCAGATTGAACCGCGTGTGGCCCCGCTCCCGTTCGGCAAGGAAGAGCTTGACGAGCAGATAGTCCATGACGCCGTTCGGCGCCTCGGTGCTGCGCCGCATCAGGTCGATTGTGGCTTCGCCTTTGCAATACGAAGGGATGATGTTGGCAAATGCGTGGGTCCTGCCCGCGGGGTCCTCAAGTACAAGCAGCGGCGTACCGCGCAGGTAGTCCGGGTCAAAGTGTCCCAGCGTGAAGGTCCGTTCCCGCCGCCCCGGAATCTGTAACCACTCGTCGGAAACCTGCTTGCAGGCGGCCAGTGCCGGTTCGTCAACCGGCGGATCCACCCACCGGCACCGATAACCCTCCTTCTCGAAATAGTTTACTCGATTCCGCAAATGCCTTGCCGCCTTGCCCGAAAGGGTGAACTGAGCCAGGTCCACAATTGCATCCTGGCCCAGATGCAGCCGCTTCAAGCCGAACCTGTGGTACACCGGCAGGAAGTCCGGCAGTGCCTGGTAGAAGGCGAACCGCCAGTCGTTCGCGTCGCACATCGCGATGAAATCGCCGACGATTTCTTCGAGTTCCTCTTCGGGCCCGACCGGGTCCGCGAGGGCAAGAGCCACGTTTCCTCCCACCCGGTACGCAAGGGCGGAGCGCCTGGAGCGGGAGAACAGATAGGACTTGTCCGGCCAGACCTTGAAATAGTCCAGCGAGGAACGTCCGTATTGCTCGACCAGCTTTCGCACCTCTTCGCGCTCGTGTGGCAGGGTCTGATACTCGTGCACCACGGGCCGGAAAATCGAGTAAAGACTGTAAAGAAAAGCGCTCGCGCCGATCAGGTACATCGAATCGAGAAACCATTCCGCGTAGCGCGTGTGCGGCACCAGGCGCGGGTCGCCGGAAAGCGCAAAAAACTTCAGCGTCGTGAGGATGGCGTCGTGCCAATGAAAATTGACACCGAACTGCCTTTCCTCCAGCACCCACAGGCCCAGGCTGCCGTAGATCACCACCACCGCCAGCGCCAGCGCTACCCGTTCCATGACCTCGAGGAAATCCGGGATGCTGCTACGTACAGTGAAATGTCGCCGGACAGAGAAGAGCGACACTGCAAACAACATGGAAAGCGCGGCATCTTCGTAATCGAGCCCCTTCAGCAGTTGCAGGAAGACCGACAGGAGTGCGATCGCCAGGCCAAGTTGCAGCGCACGCCGCTTGCGCTTGAAGATGTTGAACGAGAGCACCACCAGGGCGAAACCGAAGACCAGCGTCAGCGATCGGGTGAGTCGCAGGAATTCCAGCGGGAAAAAGCTCCTCAGGAGGCGGTGCCGTTCCGGCAAGTTCGGCCCCATCACGGAGTACAGATTGACCAGACCGCTCCCCAGGGCGACCAGGGTCGCAAACCACACCACCAGATGCACCCGTTTTGGCAGCTTTATCCTCATCTATCCGCCTTCGGATTGTCTCGATGGGTGTTCATACCGCAGCACGCTCAGCTTGCCCGATGGTTCGAGGATGGCCGCGCGCACCTCTTCCACGTCGAACACGCCCTGGCTGCGTAAATTGGAGAGCAGGTCTTCGCGGCTGAAGTTCTCCCTGCGCAGGTTCGCTTCGATCACGTGGCCGTGGTGAACCAGCACGGTGGGCACGCCTTCGATGGCGCGCTCGAGCTTGCGGCTCGCGGCTGCAGCGCGGCTCACCATCCAGTTGGCCAAGAGCACGGTCGTCGCGCCCAGCAGCCCGCCAAGCACGGAATTGTCCGGCCCGATCATGGCGTTCTGCAGGACGTTGCTGATCATCAGCAACACGATCAAATCGAACGGAGTCATCTGCCCTACTTGGCGCTTGCCAATGATCCGGAAGACCGCGAGCAGAAACAGGTAAACCACAAGAGACCGCAGAATTTTTTCCAGGACCGGGATTTCCGGCAGCCAGAAGTGCATCGCCACTCCTTTGCGTCGGTGTTTCGCAACGCTCGTCTTGAGCCTACTCCCTCACACCGCGGGCTGCCAAGACTCGAACGCGCACGAATGTGCCTCGGCCGCCGCCTGCGCGCTGGCCGGATTCCCGGAAATGTGGCAGACTGGAATGTTTGGAATACGCACAAAGAAAAGACAGATTGATCCGATGCGGCGGACACCGCATCGGGATGGACACGGAAGGCTCACCATAGATGGATCCGCAGTTCGTCCGCAACTTCTGCATCATCGCGCACATTGACCACGGCAAGTCCACGCTGGCCGACCGGTTGCTCGAGCTGACCGGCGCACTCACCCAGCGGGAAATGCAGGCGCAGGTGCTCGACTCGATGGACCTGGAGCGCGAGCGCGGCATCACCATCAAGGCAAAAAGCATCCGCTTGCAGTACACCGCGCGCGACGCCCAGACTTATCAGCTCAACCTGATCGACACGCCCGGCCACGTGGATTTTTCCTACGAGGTCTCCCGCGCCCTCACCGCGTGCGAGGGCGCGCTGCTGGTGGTGGACGCGAGCCAGGGTGTCGAAGCGCAGACCGTGGCCAACACATTTCTCGCCGCGCAGCACCACCTGACCATCCTCCCGGTGATCAACAAGATCGACCTGCCGGCGGCGCAGCCCGACCAAGTGAAAGAACAGATCGAAAACGTGCTGGCCATCCCCGCCGCTGACGCGCTGCTCATCAGCGCGAAGAGCGGGATCGGCGTCGAGGAAGTGCTGGAAGCCGTTGTGAAGCGCGTGCCGCCGCCGAAAGGCTCGGCGGATAATCCGCTGCAGGCGCTGATTTTCGATTCGTGGTTCGACGCCTACCGCGGTTGCGTCGTCCTGGTCCGGGTGATGGAAGGCCGCCTCACGCGCGGCACGAAGATCCGGCTGTGCTCGAACGACGAAGTGTACGAGGTGGAAAACCTCGGCACGCTGACGCCCAAGCCGGTGGTGCTCGAGGAGCTGGCCGCCGGCGACGTGGGCTTCGTCATCGCCAACATCAAGCGCGTGGCCGACGCCCGCATGGGCGATACCATCGTCGAAGCCGGCCGGCCCGCGCCCCCGCTGCCCGGTTTCGAGGCCATCAAGCCCATGGTATTCGCCGGGCTCTACCCCGTGCTCGCCGACCAGTATGAGCCGCTGCGCGACGCCCTCGGCAAGCTGCAACTGAACGACGCCGCGTTCTTCTACGAGCCAGAAAATTCCGTCGCGCTCGGTTTCGGCTTCCGCTGCGGCTTCCTCGGCCTGCTGCACATGGAAATCGTGCAGGAACGGCTGGAGCGCGAGTTCGGCCTGAACCTGATCACCACCGCGCCCAGCGTGCGCTACCGCCTGACCACCACCGGCGGCGAAGTGATCGAAGTGGACAATCCGACGAAGTTCCCGCCACCGAACGAGATTGACAAAATCGAAGAGCCGATGATTACCGCGATGGTGATCACTTCGGAAGAGTCGGTGGGCGGCATCCTGCATTTGTGCGAAGAAAAGCGCGGCACGCAGAAAAACTTCGAGTACCTCTCGCCGCAGCGCGTGATGCTCACCTACCAGCTGCCGCTGAACGAAATCGTGCTCGACTTCTACGACCGGCTGAAGAGCGCGTCGCGGGGCTACGCCTCGCTCGACTACCACTTCGCCGGCTACCACGACTCCGACCTGGTGAAGCTGGACTTGCTGGTGGGCGGCGAACCGGTGGACGCGCTCTCGATGATCTGCCACCGCGAGCAGGCCCAGGAGCGCGGCCGCGAGCTGGTCAGCCGCCTGCGGAAGCTCATCCCGCGGCAGATGTTCGAAGTGCCCATCCAGGCGGCCATCGGCAGCCGCGTGATCGCCCGCGAGACGATTTCCGCCATTCGAAAAAACGTAATCGCCAAATGCTACGGCGGCGATGTCTCCCGTAAACGGAAACTCCTCGAAAAGCAGAAAGAAGGCAAGCGCCGCATGAAGCGCGTCGGGCGAGTGGACATTCCCCAAGAAGCTTTCTTGGCCGTTCTGAAGGTAACTAGCGCGACGGAATGACGGGAGTAAAGGAGGTAGAAGAAGAACCTCGCGCACAAGGAACGGTTGTGTTGCAGCCTTCTCCTCTGCCTCCTCTATTCCCTTTACCTCCTTTACTTCCTTGCTTTCATTCGTTACCTTTTCCGCGCACAGACTTCCAAGGAGCTGCCATGAAGGACACCAACGTCGTCGCCGCCATCCTGACCGTGGCGTTTTACACCAGCCGCGGCGGCGCCATGAGCTTGCCGCAGATCATTGCCACTTATAACGAAATGCGCGAAATGCTCGCCGCGCAGGAAGCCGCAAAGAAGAAAAAGAAGAAGTAGCGCCCCCAATACGAAAGGGCGGGCATGAGCCCGCCCTTGCGCCTCTGGCAAACCTTCTTTGCTGGTTTGGCGACTTCCTTACCTCCTGACTTCCCTACTTCTTACTTTTCACTTCAGCCGCCAGGCGCCCGCGATGGAGTTGCAAGGCAATCTCGTCGCCGAGGGCCACCTGCGCAGCGTCGCGGACGACGGCGCCGCCGGCGTCGGTGACAATCGCGTAGCCGCGCTCGAGCACGCGCAACGGGCTGCGCTCGTCGAGTTGAAGCATTAACCGATCGAGGCGCTGGCGCTGTGCGGTGAGCAGCCGTTCCATCCGCGCCCGCAGGTCGCTCTCACGCTGTTCCAGACGCAGCCGCAGCGGCGGGATGCGGCCGCGCAGGTCGAACGCGGCGATGCGCGTTTGCGCCACAGTGAAGCGCTGGCGGACACGCTGAATCCGTCGCAGAAGCAGCTCGGCCATGCGCGTGGTGATTTCGTCCAGGCGCTGCTGGCCTTGATGGAGTAAATCCTCGAGCCGCCGGAAGCCAGGGTGCGTGGCAAGCTCCTGCACCTGGTGTCGCCACTCGAGCAGGCGATACCGCATGTGCTGCACGAGTTGCTGCTCGAAACCGGCGATCTGCGCGAGGAATTCCTGCCGCGCGCGAACCACAATCTCCGCAGCGTTCGAGGGTGTCGAGGCGCGCACGTCGGCGACGAAGTCGGCAATGGTGAAGTCCGTCTCGTGGCCGATGGCGGAAATAATCGGAATGTTCGATTCCGCGATCGCCCGGGCGACGATTTCTTCGTTGAACGCCCACAGGTCTTCGAGCGAGCCGCCGCCGCGCGCAAGGATGATGACGTCCACCCCGCCACCGACGGGCTTCCGATTCAGGTATTTCAGTGCCTCGACGATATCCTTCTTCGCGGCGTCGCCCTGCACGCGCACTGGATAGATGACCACGTGCACGTTGGGAAAGCGTTTTCTGAGGATGCGCAGAAAATCGCGCAGCGCCGCCCCGGAAGGCGACGTCACAATGCCGATGCGCTGCGGCAGCATCGGCAGCGGTTTCTTGCGGGCCGCGTCGAACAGACCTTCGGCCGCGAGTTTTTTCTTCAGTTGCTCGAAGGCCAGTTGCAGCGCGCCCAGGCCGACCGGCTCGATCTGCTCGACGTAGATCTGGTATTCGCCGCGCGCTTCGTACACGCTGACCGAGCCGCGCACGGTGACGTGCAGGCCGTCCTCGGGACGGAACTTCAGCAGGCGCGCATGGTTGTAGAAGCAGACGCAACGGATCTGCGCCTTGGCGTCCTTCAGCGTGAAGTAGATGTGCTTGGACTGCGCCTGCTTGAAGTTGGAGATTTCGCCTTCGACGCGGATGCCGGTGAACTCGCCGGCCAGCAGGTCGCGGATGCGCGCGGTCAGTTCGGTGACCGTCCACGTCTTGCGCTCGGGAGCGAGATTGAAAGTGAATTGCGTCATCGGTCTTTTGTCGGACTATAAGGTATCTGATATCTATTTGTTGTATAGGACCCTGATTCTCCTTAGTTCAGAATCCACCTGATCAGCGGATTTCCCCGCAAGCTCCATGGACACGATCCTAATCAGTCCAATCAAATGGATTTTCTTGTTGCGGTAATCGGCTGAAAGCTTATCAACACCTTCCAATGCTTGGCCAAGAGACTTGCGATTCAGCGGAGGATGGTCACCTTCATACTCGGCGAAGAACGCCGCTACAGATGGGTGGAGCTTGGAAATAATTTCGTTTATTAGCAGTCTGTAGAACTCCTGAGCATCTATGTATCCTCCAAGGTAGCTCATTCTGTTCTCTGGGCTAAGCTTTTGCCACTGCTCGCCGTCCAATTTTCCGAACGTAACAGATGGCTGCTGCGCGAATAGGGTCGAAATCGAAAGGCCAACAACGAGTCCCAAAAAGAAGCGTTTCATCGGCGTACCTCCTCTCCATTGAACTTTAACGTTTCATCAACGACATCAGCCACGAGAGCAGCGTGATGATGGCGCTCAGCAACAGGCAGGTGACCACCGGAAAATAGAACACGCCGTTCTTCGTGCGGTGGACGATGTCGCCGGGCAAATGGCCCAGCCGGAACGGCAGCTTCGCGCCGAAGTAGAGCAGCACGCCCACCGCGATGAACATCGCGCCGACGAGGACGAACAGCCTGCCGGTTTCCCGGATGACGCCCATCAGCGGTCATTCTACCTGAATTGGAGATTTGCTGGGCCGGTCTGAAGACCGGCCCCTACAGGAAGGAACCAGGCGAAAGTTACAGAAGCTCGTGGCCGGAGAAGAAGTAGCCGGTCTCGAACGCGGCGGTGTCCGGCGCGTCGGAGCCGTGGACGCAGTTGTTCTGAATGCTCTCCGCGAGGTCGCGGCGAATGGTGCCCGGCGCGGCGTTGGCGGGGTTGGTGGCGCCCATGGTGTCGCGCCATTTGAGGATGGCGCCTTCGGCTTCCAGCACCATCACGATGACTTTTCCGGAGCTCATGAACGTGGTGAGCTCCTCAAAAAAACCCTTGCCGCGATGCACGGCGTAAAAGCCTTCGGCCTCGGCTTTGGTGAGACGCAGCGATTTGATGGCCACAATGCGGAAGCCGGCCTTGTGAATGCGGGACAAAATCTCGCCTTCGAGCTTGCGGCCGATGGCGTCGGGTTTGATGATTGCGAGCGTGCGTTCGAGTGACATATCATTCTCCGAAGTTGGAGGTTCGAAGTTCGAGGCTCGAAAAACAACCGCTGACCGGCTTGCTATTCGCCGTCAAAATGCCTTCCACTTCTTCCATAAGGCTACAAGCATGGCACCGATCCGTTCGTAGCGCTCGTTCAAATCAGCGTACTTCTCGCTTGTGACATAACCTTCATCGAGACTCATTTCCAGCCACATGCGGGTCTCCTGGCAAGGCCCGAGGGCGGTCTGAAGATACCTCTTGAATTCAGCCGCTGAACTGCGTTTTCCCCAACCCTCGACAATGTTGGCCGGCACAGAGCGCGCAGCGCGCCGTAATTGTCTGGCGAGTTCCACCTGTTCAAGTCTGGGAAAGGTCTTCGATACCCGTGATACTTCCAGAGCTGCCGAATCTGCTTCGCGATAGACCTGTAAATCCCGGTAGGTTCGTATTGGCAATTCGAACCTCGAACTTCAAACCTCGAACTTCGTCTTCACTTCAGAGCTGCGGCCAACGTTGCGCCGATATCCGCCGGACTCTGCACGGTGTGGATGCCGGCGGCGGCCATAGCGGCATATTTTTCCTTCGCCGTGCCCTTGCCGCCGCTGATGATTGCACCGGCATGACCCATGCGGCGTCCCGGCGGCGCTGTTTGTCCGGCGATGAAACCCACGACCGGCTTTTTCACGTGCTCCTTGATGAACTCCGCGGCGGTCTCCTCGGCGTTGCCGCCGATTTCACCGATCATCACGATGGCGTGCGTGTCCGGGTCGTCGTGGAACAGTTTGATGGCGTCGAGGAACGTGGTGCCGATGATGGGATCGCCGCCGATGCCGATACAGGTGGACTGTCCGATGCCGAGCCGCGTGAGTTGATCCACCGCTTCGTAGGTGAGCGTACCGCTGCGGCTGACCACGCCGACGTGTCCCTGCTTGTGAATGCTGCCGGGCATGATGCCCATCTTGCATTTTCCGGGCGAAATGATGCCGGGACAATTCGGGCCGATCAGGCGGGTGGGTTTGCCGCGCATGGCTGCGGCCACGCGAACCATATCGCAAGCCGGAATTCCTTCGGTGATGCACACGACGAGCGGCAGGCCCGCGTCGGTGGCTTCCAAAATTGCGTCGGCGGCATACGGCGGCGGCACAAAGATCACCGACGCGTCCGCGCCGGTTTCGCGCACGGCGTCGGCCACCGTATTGAACACAGGTTTCTCAAGATGCTTTGTTCCGCCCTTGGCAGGCGTCACGCCGCCAACTACTTTCGTTCCGTACTCAATCATCTGCGTCGCGTGAAACGTGCCTTCGCGGCCGGTAAAGCCCTGAACGACTACGCGAGTATTTTGATCAACCAGTATGCTCATATGAGTGATGTAGAGGAGGCAGAGGAGATAAAGGACGTAGAGGAAAACGCCTTCAGCCTAGTTTCCTCCATTCCTTCCAAAGATTGTGAATCATCATTCCCAATTTCGAGTATTCACCTTTCAGTGTCTCGCACTGGCTGCGGGGTGCCAGGCCTTCATCACACGCCAGATCCAGCCAATACTTTGTCTCTGCGCATTCGCCGCTGGCAATCACCAGGTGCCTCTTGAATTCTGCAGCTGAATTTCGCTTGGCCCAACCTTCCACGATGTTCGCACCAACCGAACGTGAGCATGCGCGGAGCTGGCGACCAAGTTCGTATTGCTCGTGCCGAGGAAATGTGCGCGTCAGCTTTGAAACTTCGAGGGCGAGCCGATACGCCTGCTTGTAAACCAGGAGGTCCGTGTATTTTCGGACGGGGCCGCTCCGCTCGGCCATTTCCTCTACCTCCCAGTCAATTCGCCGCCAACTTTACAATCTTCTCCGCACCATCCTTCATTCCGCGTGCAATCGTGAAGTTCAGTCCCGACTCGCGCAGGATGCGCTGGCCTTCGGCGACGTTGGTGCCCTCCATGCGCACCACGATGGGCACCTGGATGCTGAGCTCGCGCGCGGCGTCCACCACGCCGGTGGCGAGCACGTCGCAGCGCAGGATGCCGCCGAAGATGTTGATGAACACGCCGCGCACGTGCGCGTCGGTGAGCAATATCTTGAAAGCGTTCTTCACCTGCTCGGCGCTGGCGCCGCCGCCCACGTCGAGAAAGTTCGCCGGGCTGCCGCCGGCCAGCTTGATGATGTCCATGGTGGACATCGCCAGCCCCGCGCCGTTGACCATGCAGCCGACCGTGCCGTCGAGCTTGATGTAATTCAGGCCGTACTTCGAGGCCTCGACTTCCAGCGGGTCTTCCTCGTCGAGGTCGCGCAGCTCGCGGATTTCCTTGTGGCGGTAAAGCGCGTTGTCGTCAAAGGTCATCTTGGCGTCCAGCGCGACGACGCGACCGTCGCCGGTAATCACGCAGGGATTGATTTCCACGAGCGAAGCGTCCGTTTCCACAAACGCGCGGTAGAGCGCCTGCATGAACGGCACCGCCGCGCTGACCACTTCCGGCGCGAGGCCGAGCCCGAAGGCCAGCTTGCGCGCCTGGTAAGGCTGCATGCCGACGACGGGATTGATCTGCTCGCGCAAGATGGCCTCGGGATGCTCCTTCGCGACTTCTTCAATTTCCATGCCGCCGGCGGCGCTGACCATGAAGACCGGGCAGGCAGTGGCGCGGTCCACCAGCACGCTCATGTAGATTTCGCGCTGGATGTCCAGGCCTTCTTCGATCAGCACTTGTTTCACGATGCGGCCTTCGGCGCCGGTCTGCGGCGTCACCAGCTTCATGCCGAGGATCTGGCCGGCCAGCTCGCCGGCCTGCTCGCTGGAGCGAGCCAGTTTCACGCCGCCGCCCTTGCCGCGCCCGCCGGCGTGGATCTGCGCCTTCACCACAACCACGGAGGTGCCCAAGCGCTCGGCAACCGCTCGCGCTTCGTCTTTCTTGAACGCCACCTCGCCGCGCGGCGTGGGCACGCCGTAGCGCGCGAGGATGGCCTTAGCCTGGTATTCGTGAATTTTCATATTCTGTCCGGGATGTCGGCGGGATGTAGCGCCGGTCTTCCGGCCGGCATTGGAATGCCCGGCTGAAGCCGGGCGCTACATTTCCGGCGCCGCAACAGTGCTAGAATTCGGGGCGACGCAAAGCGAACCAGTTTACTCGCAACCGTCGAAACGAGCAAGGCGACGTATCGCGCCATCTAAAATGTAACCGAAGGGAGCAACATCGCGCCATTTAAGATGTAACCCAACCAAAACGCGTTTTGGAGGAGGACAGGTTGGGGAACCACGGGCGATGGGAGTATCTGCGGGCGATTTATGGGCGC
>JACQDE010000069.1 GCA_016201285.1 Acidobacteriota bacterium
CCAGCGTGGAAAACGGCCACAGTCCGGAGCTGAACCAGGTGTCGAGGACGTCGGGGTCCTGCGTAATCTTCGCGCTGCCGCAGGACGAGCATTTTTCCGGCATGCCCGCGGCCTGCGCGCGGCCGTTGACGATTTCCACCCAGCTATGCAGGGCCGGGGTCATGCCCCTGCAGTCTGCGCAGTGCCAGATGGGAATGCGGTGGCCCCACCAGAGCTGGCGTGAAATGCACCAGTCGCGGATGTTCTCCATCCAGTTGAGATAAATGGTTTTCTGATTTTCCGGGACGACGGGGATCATGCCTTCGCGAACTATTTTGATGGCATCTTCGGCCAGCGGCCTCATTTTGCAGAACCACTGCGTGGAGACGCGGGGCTCGACCACGGTCTTACAGCGGTCGCACACGCCGACGGAGTGCGTGTGGTTGACGATTTTTTCGAGCAGGCCTTGCGCTGTGAGCGTGGCGACAATTTCTTTGCGCGCGGCAAAGCGTTCCATGCCCGCGTATGCGCCGGCCGCGGCGGTGAGCGTGCCGTCGTCGCTCATGATGTCCACTTCGGGCAGATTGTGGCGCTTGCCCAACTCGAAGTCGTTGGGGTCGTGCGCCGGCGTGACTTTTACTGCGCCGGTGCCGAACTCGCGGTCCACCATGGCGTCGGCGACGACAGGAATTTCTCGGTCCATCAGCGGCAGGCGAACATTCTTGCCGATGAGATGGCGGTAGCGCTCGTCGTCAGGGTGAACCGCGACGGCGGTGTCGCCCAGCATAGTTTCGGGGCGGGTGGTAGCGACGGTGACAGATTCACTCGACCCGGCAACGCGATAGCGAATGAACCAGAGATGCCCCTGGCGTTCCTGGTGCGCGGTCTCGAGGTCGCTCAACGCGGTCATGCAGCGCGGGCACCAGTTGACCATGTAGCGCCCGCGGTAGATAAGTCCCTCGTGATAGAGACGCAAGAAAGCTTCGAGCACGGCGCGGTAGAGCGGCGGGTCGAGCGTGAAGCGCTCGCGCGACCAATCGCAAGAGGCGCCGAGGCGGATCATCTGTTTCTTGATGGTGCCGCCGCTCTGCGCCTTCCACTCCCAGACGCGGCGCTCGAATTCTTGGCGGCCCAGTTGTTTCCGCGAAAGGCCCTCGGCGGCGAGCAAGCGCTCCACGACCACCTGGGTGGCGATTCCGGCGTGGTCCATGCCCGGTAGCCAGAGCGTGTTGTGGCCGCGCATGCGGTGCCATCGCACCAGCGTGTCAATCTGGGTGTGCTCGAGCATGTGGCCGATGTGAATCGAGCCGGTAACGTTGGGCGGGGGAATGACGATAGAAAAGGCGGGTCCCGGCGCGCTAGCGTCGGCACGGAACAGTTCGTCCGCCACCCACTTTTGCGCCCAGCGCATTTCGATTTCCTGCGGTTCGTACGCCTTGGGTATCTCTCGCGCCATATAGTGTCGGGTGGGCTCCGTCGGATTCTGCCGCAGCGACCGAGCGCGCCACACCGCGGCGCACCTGCGCGGCGAATAAACTCCTTACTATAGGGGGCAACACTTCACAGCGTCAATTGCGGGTTGCCAGAGGGGCAGCAGAGGCTACTGCTTGTCTTCCATCTCGCGGGCGACAAGCGCCTCGACGATGGGGCGAAGAATGTCGCGAGTGATCTGGTCGAGCACACCGCGCTGGAGCCGGGCGATGACCTTTTCGACGATGGCATCCACCGCCGCAGGGTCCATGTGCGGACGAGCAAACGCGTCTGTGTTTCCAGTGAACGAGGGCGGAGGCGCCTGACCACGGGTCGGAGGGGCGGTTTCGAACGGACGCGCAACCTTGGGGATTTCAAGAGCTGGCGGAACGATCTGCTCGGGCGCGGGCGCTGGCTCGACAAAAGCAACGGGTGGCGGGGCGGGGGGCTCAGGCGCGGGAGGCAGAGCCATCGGTTCCGCGACGGGCGGGATCGCGATCTCTTCCATTGCGGGGATTGAAAACCCTTGCACCGGCATTTCGGAGACGTCCACTTGGGGCGATTGCGCGGCGGGCATCACCGGCGCCGCAGCCATTTCCATCGCGGGAGCTTCCGCAGCAGGCGAGGCCGCTGAGCTCATGAACTCAACCGGGGATGTGGCCAGTTCGGGGAGCGGGCCCGAGTCCACCAATGAGGGCGCATCAGCGGATGATTCTTCGGTGACCAGTTCGATTGGTTCGCTCGAACCAAATTCCACTTTGATGGGAGGTTCGTCGGGCGTCGGTTCTTTCGCTGGGACTTCGATGCCGCCCCACTGAGGCGCTTCAGGCTCAGCGACCGTTTCAGCGGGAGCGGCAGCAGCGGCCGGTTCTTCAGGAGCGGAATCCAACGCGCCCCAGGACGGAGCTTCGGGGGCGGCCGCCGGAGCATGCTCCTCGCTGATTTCCTCTTCCTCTTCTTGCGCGCCAGCAAACTGGATGTCCGGGACGCTGGAGGCGCGGAAGCCAGAGGCCTCCGCCCGCGGACCCTCTTCTACGACTTTTGGTCCCTCCTCCACCGGAGTTTCAAGGAGTTCGCCGAAAGCCATCGCTTCCGAGCCTTCTCCGAACTCGATGCGCGCCGGGCGCACGGCGTATTCTTCCTGTTCGGGCTCGGCCGCCGGTGCGGGCGCAACCGTGCCCTTGCCGATCAGGCCATTCATCTCATCCGCAGAGAGCTCGATGGTGTCGCTGACTTTTGGTCCGGCTTCTTTCTTTTCCCCAGCGGGACGCGCTTGCGCGGACTTCTCGATCATAGCGCGCACCATCTGGATGAGGTCGTCGGGCGGATCGAATGGTTTTTTCAGCAGGCCGTCGGCGCGCACGCGCTTCACTTCGTGCTGGTCGATAGGGTCGAAGGCGCCAACGAGGAGCACGACGGGAATGTGGGCGAAGCGCTGGTCGTTCTTCACGAAGTCGCAGACTTCGTAGCCGTTGCGCACGGGCATGAAGACGTCGGCCAGCACGAGATCGGGCAGGAGTTCCGGCAGCTTTTTTACGGCTGCTTCACCGTGGCCCACACCAACGACCTCGATGCCCTGACCTTTCAGGGCTTCTTCCACCTTTTTCGGGATGCTGCGATTGTCGTCTGCGACCAGGATCTTCACCCGGCGCTCCCTCAGATCATGCGAGACGTGGGCTGCCGTCCGCAGAGTGTGCCGCTATTGGTAACACCTTACCGCGGGCGAGTCAACCGGAAGCCACGCAGACGCGCGGAAAAACGACAAACGCAAGAGGGGAAACAGCCAAGAGCCGCACCGGGGCAGAGGGGGGAAACTTACCAGGGGAGAATCTTGCGAATGCCTTTTTTCTTCTTACTAGAGGATTCTTTCTTTTCCTTTTCTTTTTTCGCTTTTTCCGCGTCTTTCGTGCTCTTTTCCGATGTGCCGGCCGGTTTGACGGACTCCGGCGCGGGAGGCTGGGGCTGGGCCGCGGAAGGCTGCGATGTGCTTGGGGAGGCAGCGCCAGGGGCGGTGCTCACCGTGCTGACGGGCCCGCCGGGAGTGGCGGCACCGCCCGTGGCCTTGCTGCCGGAGACGCTTAAGTTCCCGCCGGCAACGAGCGATTCGCCCCCCATGGCCTCGCTAGGGGGGGTCATGTTGGGCTTGCCCGCGCGCGCGGCCGAAGTCACGTCGGGACCGGTCTTGAACATGCCCAGGACGCTCCGGGCGAGGCTGGCTTTTTCCCGCCCCATCTCCTTCTCTTTCTGGAGGCGCGCGAGCGCGTCGGGACTGGGCTGGGGCACCGGCACGTTCATCTTGACGAGTCTCTGCTTGGCGTCGCTAACGTAGGAGGAGAGCGGGTAATCCTGCACGATGCGGCTGTAATAGCGCGGCGCCAGATGCTGAGTCTTCTCGGATCGCGCCAGCGCCTCCGCGAGCATCCAGAGGGCGCGGTCGGCCTGACTGTAAAGCGGGTAGCGGTCCACGATTTCGGAGAGGCGCAGGACGGCGGCGCGGCGGGCGTTGTCGGTATCTTTCAGGAAGTAGAAACGCGCGATGCGGAAGTCACCCTCGGCCAGCACTTCCTGCACTTCGCGGAGGCGCTGTTCGGCCTCCGGGTTGAGCTTGTTCTCGGGATAGCGGAGTAGAAACTCCTGGAATTCCTGCTCGGCCATTTTGGCATGAGTGCGGTCGCGGTCGGGTTTCTCCATGCGGCGGAAGTGCGCCATGCCGATGCGGTACTGGGCGTAGGCGGCCTCGTCGAGGAATTCAAAAAAGGTTCTGAAATCCTTGTACTCGGCAACGGCCTGCGTCAGGCTGCTGGAGGTACCTTCGTCATAGAAGGAATCGGCGGTGGCCAGTTTGGCCTTGGCCAGGTATTCGCTGTCCGGGTAGGTGTTGATCAGGGTTTGGAGCGTGATACGGCCGATTTCGTGCCGGCCCTTTTTCAGGTCGGCCATTGCCTGCTCGTAGAGGATCTTGTCCGGCTCGGCGGACTGGCTGAAATCGGGCGCGGTTTTCTTTGTCTTGCCCTTGCCGAAACAGCCGCTCAGCAAAAGACACGCCAGCAGCACCGCGGCAAGGGGCCTCAATTTGTAAGGGGCGTTGAGTGTCATCAGACTTTCTGCGCCAGCGCCTCGCTGGCCATCTGCCGCATCCGGCGGACCGCTTCGGCCGGATCGGGCGTGTGGAAGACCGAGGTTCCGGCCACAATGATTTCCGCGCCCGCGCGAACGGCCTCGGCGACGTTGTCCGGTCCCAGGCCGCCATCCACTTCGATGCGGTAATCGTAATTATAGCGCGAGCGGAGTTCCTTGAGCTGACGAAGTTTTTCGAGCGAGCCGGGGATGAACTTCTGTCCGCCAAAGCCCGGGTTCACGCTCATCACCAGCACGAAGTCCACCGCGGGCAGCACCTCGCTGAGCGCGGCCACGGGAGTGGCCGGGTTGATCACCACGCCGGCCTCGATGTCGCGCTCCTGAATCGCCGCCAGCACCCGATCGAGATGCGGCGTCGCTTCCTGGTGCACTGAAATCATGTCCGCCCCGGCGTCCGCAAAAGCCTCCACGTAGCGCTCGGGCGCCGCAATCATCAGATGCACATCCAGTACCAGAGTGGTTGCTTTGCGGAGAGAAGAAACCACGGGGACGCCGATGGAAATATTGGGCACGAAGTGGCCGTCCATCACGTCCACATGCAACATGCGCGCGCCGCCGCGCTCCACGGCGGCAATGTCCTCGCCCAAGCGGGCGAAGTTGGCGGCAAGGACAGACGGCGCAATCTCAACTGTGGGAATGCTCATCACTCGAAGGGAAATCTTAACACAGCCTGCGCCACGCCCTACTCAACAACTTGCAGCTCGACGTTCGTGCCAGCAACAACCCTGGCGCCCCGCGGCGGAACTTGGAAGACCACGCCTTTGGGCTGCTCCGGCGACACGGCAAAGGAAATCTTCGCCAGGTGCAGACCTGCAGCGCCAATGCGGCGCTGCGCCTCGGCCAGCGGAAGGCCGGCCAGATCGGGCATTACGTATTCCGCCGGGCGCTCGCCCAGGGAGACCAGAAGGTTGACGCGCGGGCTGCCGGTGTTGGTGGCTAACGGCGGCGGGTTTTGCAGCACGATCTCGTCGAGGGCATGATCGGGCAGGTACACGCTGGAAATTTCGCCCACCTGCAAGCCGGCGCGCAGCAATTCGATTCGCGCGGAGCGCACGGTTTCGCCGACGAGCGCCGGAACGGAAACCTTCTGCGGGCCGAGGCTCAGCACGACGTGGGCGCGCTGCTGTACCTTCACGCGGCTGCCCGCCGGGGGACTCTGGCGCACAACGTAGTCCGCGGGGAGTTCGCTATAGACACGATCGGCGATTTTCATGCCAAGCCGGCGTGAATCGAGAAGGGTCTGCGCGTCGCCCGCCTTGAGGCTCACGAGTTTCGGAACTTCAACTTCGCGGCCCTGTATGGCGAACCGAATGGCGGTGATGGCGCTAAGGAACGCCACGGCCAGCAGAATGAAGACCCGCAGACCGATGCGCGCGTAAGACTCGACTTTTTCGCCGAGCGTCATCCCGGATATTGTAGCTCATGGCCAGGTGCGGCGTCCGCAGTGGCAGCGAGATTCGGCGAGAATCGCCTACTCATGGCGCTGCACAACGACGGCAAAGAAGCCGTCCGTCCCGTGTTCCGGAGGAAACGTGCGGAACGCACCGTCCGCACTGAAGAGGCGCGCGGTGTCCGCGCCTTCGCGGACGTGGAGCTGCAGCGCATCCATAGAGGTCATGCGGCGGAAGCCCGGCACGTCCCGCAACGCTTCGTCGAGCACCTGTTCGTTCTCTTCGGGTTCCAGGGAACAAGTTGAGAAGAGCAAGCGCCCGGCTGGGGCCAGCAGACGTAGCGCATTTCTCAGCAACGCCACCTGACGCTGGTGCAGGTCGGCAAGGTCGCCGGAGCAAAGCCGCCAGCGGATTTCCGGATTGCGCGCGAGAGTGCCGGTGCCGGAGCAGGGCGCGTCCACCAGAATCCGCTCAAACATTCTTGAGAATGGCAGGGAAGCCGTCCCGTCCAGCGCTACGCGCGGCACCCAATCAATGCCCAGCCGCTTCATCGTCTGTTCCATTGCCCGCAGCCGGTGCGCATGGAGGTCCGCGGCAATGACGAGCGCCTGATCGCCTGTCGCCCGCGCCAGGGCCGCCGTCTTTCCTCCCGGCGCCGCACAAAGATCCAGGGCGGCCTGTCCCGGCCTCGCGTCCAGCAGCAATGCCACCATTTGGGATGCTTCGTCCTGCATCGAGATCCATCCCCGCCGGAATGCTCTGGTCGCCGCCGGATTCCCCCCGCGCATCGTAATCGCCGAGGCCAGCCACTGCCCCGGCTCCACCCTCATCCCCGCTTGCGTCAGCTCTTGGAGAATCTCTTGGCGTCGGTCAGGCTGGTGAATCACGCACGTCAGCGCCGGCGCGCGGTTGTTCGCTTCGAGGAGAGCTACGGTGCGGGTTTCGCCGAAGCGCGCGAGCCAGCGGGCAACCATCCAGTCTGGGTGGGAGTGCAGGAGACCCAAACGGGTTTCCGGCACCAGACCTGGCGGCACCAGTTTTTCAGCTTCTTCGCGAGGCGCTTTGCGCAGGACAGCGTTTACCAGCGAAGCAGCCGAGCGCTTCCGCGCCGCTTTCACCAGCTCGACGGATTCGTTCACGGCGGCAGAGGGAGGCACGCGCGTGAGAAAGCGGAGCTGGTACAGACCCAGGCGCAACGCCAGCAGGACTTCGAGATCGAGACCGGCGAGGGGCTTGCCTGTCTGGCGCTCGATGACGAAGTCCAGCAGCCGCTGCCAGCGGAGCACGCCCAGCGTCAGCTCAGTTGCCAACGCCGCGTCTTCGCGCTTGATTGGAGCGCGGGTATCGCTCAGAACCGCGTGCAGGAGTTCGCCGGAATATGCAGTTTCGGCTTCAACCCGCCGCAGGATGTCAAACGCGATGCGCCGCGCCGCAGTCACCATTGCGAGAAGAGTTTAACCGCAGATGAACGCAGATGAACACAGCACGAATTCGGGGAGCGCGGCGGGAGGGCGAGTTCATCTGGGAAAGGTAATCTATCGTCCAAAGCTGTCGCCCGGTTCAAGCCGGGCGCCGTTGGCCCAGTCGCGGACGGGAATGCGTTTCTTGCCTTCAAGCTGGACGTGATCCAGTCGCAGCCAAGTTCCGTGGCCGCAGGCAACAAATATGGCGCCGCTGGCCGTGGCCAGCGTGCCAGGTTGTGTCATATCGGGTTTTGTCTCAGGGCGGCCCCAAATGTGGCAGATGTGCCTGCGGAATGTGGTGAAGGCGCCGGGCCAGGGATCGAGCCCGCGGATGCGGTTGTAGATTTGCGGCGCCGGTTGCGACCAGTCGATCTGGCCGTCTTCTTTTTTCAGCATGGGCGCGGGAGTGGCCTGCGAGTGGTCCTGCGGAACGGGCGCGATTTCTCCACGGGCGAATTTGCGAAGGGTTTCGACCATGAGGTCGGGGCCGGCCGCGGCCATGCGGCGGGCGAGTTCGGGCGCGGTTTCGCCGGGTCCGATGTCTGTCTCCCAGCGCAGGAGCGTGGGGCCGGTGTCCATGCCGGGATCAATGCGCATGGTGGTGAGGCCGGTACGCATCTCGCCATTGACGATGGCCCAGTTGATGGGCGCGGCGCCGCGGTATTTGGGGAGCAGGGAAGCATGCAGGTTGATCCAGCCGAGGCGCGGGATGTCGAGCAAGCGCGCCGGAACGATCTGTCCATAGGCGATGATGACGACGGCATCGGGCGCAGCACGTTTGAAAAATTCAAACGCCGAATCGGATTTGATTTTCTCGGGCTGGAAGACGTGAATGCCGGCGTCGAGAGAGGCGTCCTTCACCGGTGAAGAAGAGACGCCGTGGCCGCGGCCGCGCGGACGGTCGGGCTGCGTGATGACGGTTTCGATGGAGAAGTCCGGCTCGGCAATCAGGCGCTGAAGTGTGGGCAGCGCGAATTCCGGCGTGCCGCAGAAGACGATGCGCATAGGTGGCTTCGTGAGGGGCCTACCAATCTCCGGCCTTCACCAGCTTGCGGATCTTGCGCTTGATCAGGTCGCGTTTCAGGATGCCGACGTGCTGGATGAAGAGCGTGCCGTTCAGGTGATCGGTCTCATGGCAGAAAGCGCGGGCGAGAAGGCCCTCGCCGCGCATTTCGAAAATCTGACCGGTGACGTCCTGGGCGCGGACGGTGACGTAGCGCGGGCGGATCACGTTGCCGCGAAAGCCGGGCAGGGAAAGGCAGCCTTCCTCCTCGCGCTGCTCACCCTCGACGTGAATAATCTCCGGGTTGGCGAGGACGAGTTTTGCCTCGGGGTTCTTTCCCGTGGTGACATCGATCACCGCCAGGTGCACGGAGATGCCAATCTGCGGCGCCGCCAGGCCGACGCCCAGGGCCGCGTACATGGATTCGAACATGTCCTCGGCGAGCTTCTTCAGTTCGTTGTCGAATTTGGTGACGGGGCTGGCCTTTTTCTCCAGCACCGGAGCACCATACTTCACAATCTTGTGGATCATCGGCCTGTGTCTCTTCTCTGTGATTGACGTTTTCCCCCGGCGGCTCAAGGGTCCTCAGAACTCATCCAACTGTTGCTGATAGCTCTCGAAATTTCGCCGGGTCTCGGCGAGAGAATCGCCGCCGAATTTTTCGAGGAACGCAGCGGCCAGAGACAGGGCGACCATCGCTTCGCCGACCACGCCCGCCGCCGGCACGACACAAACGTCCGAGCGCTCGTAGGCCGCCTTCACGGCTTCTTTAGAGACGAGGTCGGCCGTTTGGAGAGGGCGGCGCAACGTGGAGATGGGTTTCAGGTAACCGCGCACAATGACGTCCTCGCCATTGGTGATGCCGCCTTCGAGTCCGCCGGCACGATTGGTGGCGTGGACATAGCGTTTCTTGGCGGCGTCGTAGCGGATCTCGTCCTGCACTTCCGCGCCATAGGAAGTGGCGCTGGCCACGCCCCCGCCGATCTCCACCGCCTTGACGGCCTGGATGGACATGACGGCCTGCGCCAAGCGGCCATCGAGTTTTTCGTCCCACTGCGCATGGCTGCCGAGGCCCGGCAACACATGATGCGCCACCACTTCAAAGATGCCGCCCGCGGAATCTCCGGCGCGGAGCACGGCGTCCACTTCGCGTTTCATCTTTGCTTCCGTGGCCGCGTCCACGCAGCGCAATGGGGAATCGAGATTTCCGCAGATCGCGACAATCTCGTCCCACACTGCGGCGCGTTCCAGCTTCACTTTGCCGACGGCGACGACGTGAGAAAGAACTTCGGCGCCGAATTCGCGCAGGAGCAGTTTGGCGAAGGCGCCGGCGGCGACACGGGCGGCGGTTTCTCGAGCCGAGGCGCGCTCGAGGGCATAGCGGGCATCGTGCCAGTTGAACTTCAGCGCGGCGGCGAGGTCGGCGTGGCCCGGGCGGGGCGCCGTCAGTTTTCTTTGCGTATCTTCCGCGCCTTCGGTGTCTTCGACTGGGAGCGCGTTCTGCCAGTTGGCCCAGTCGCGGTTTTCGATTTGCAGGGCGATGGGCGCACCGATCGTTTGGCCGTGCCGGACGCCAGCCAGGGCTGTTATCTTGTCCTTCTCAATTTTCTGGCGGCCGCCGCGGCCATAGCCGAGCTGGCGGCGGTGCAACTCGCGATTGACGAATCCGAAATCTACCGGCAGACCGGCGGGCAGGCCGGAGAGCCAGGCCACCAGCGCCTGTCCGTGTGATTCCCCGGCGGTGACGAATCTGAGCAAGGTCCCGAGTCCTTTCGGCGATTGGGCGCAAAGCATCGCATTCTACCGAAGCGCTCGGGGCGCGTCCAGCGGAGGGCGAGGAAGAAAGGGTGGCGCGCTGCATCTCCCTGCTTGACGGCCTTGCAGCGCAACGCTACGCTGTTTCGTCATGCACGAAGCGGCCGAGGTTTCTCCGCTTTCCGCGATCGCCGAGGTGGTCAAGCGCCGCATTTTCGCGGTGCAGGACTACGCGCTGTTGTGCTTCCGGGCGATGGCGAACATCGCCACGCCGCCGCGGTATCTCGCCGAGACACTGGACCAGATGGACGTGATTGGCGTGGGGTCGCTGCCCATCGTCATGCTCACCGGGTTCTTCATCGGGGCGGTGATGGTGTTGCAGACGGCTTCGCAGTTTGAGCGCTTCGGGCAGACGGCGCTGACTGGCGATGTGGTGGCCATCGCACTGGTGCGTGAACTGGGGCCCAGCATCTCCGCGCTGCTGGTGGCCGGGCGGAATTCGTCAGGCATCGCCTCGGAGCTGGGCTCGATGGTGGTCACCGAGCAGGTGGACGCGATGCGGGCGATGGGGACGGACCCGATCCGGAAACTCGTGACGCCGCGCGTGGTGGCCACGATCCTGATGCTCCCGTTGCTGACGGCGGTGGCGGACTTCGTCGGACTGGTGGGCGGCTTCCTGGTTTCGAACCTCGAGCTTCGGCTGAACCCGGTGCAGTACTGGACGCGGGCGATTGACGCGCTGGAGTTCGGGGATCTGATACAGGGTCTGACCAAGCCGCTGATCTTCGGTTTCATCCTGTCCACGGTGGGGTGCTATCAGGGCCTGAAGGTGCGCGGAGGCACGCAGGGCGTGGGCCGCGCCACCACGCAGGCGGTGGTGGTGGCCTCGGTCCTGATCCTTGTTGTGAATTTCTTCCTGACACGCTTCCTACTGTGGATCTTCCGATAGTTGCCGCGGCGCAGTGGTTTGCATCTATAATCGGTGCCTGGCTATGAGTCTTCCCGTCCCCACCCCGGGCGTGTTGATTCGCGAATGAGTCCCAACGCCGCGAGTGAGCCGGTCATTGCCTTCGAAGGGGTACGTATCAGCTTCGACGAAGGGGAAGCGCTCCGCGGCATCAATTTGCGCGTCGCGCCGCAGGAGACGAAAATCCTCGTCGGCGAAACCGGTTCCGGAAAAACCCTCCTGCTCAAACTGGCTGCCGGACTGCTGCGCCCCGACGCGGGGCGCGTGGTGGTCCTCGGGCAGGAAATCTCCGCCATGCGCGAGAAGGATTTGCTCGACTTTCGCCGGCAGATCGGTTTTGTCTTTCAGGAAGGGGCACTGTTCGATTCGCTGAGCGTGGAAGAAAACGTGGCCTACCGGCTGCGCGAAGAGGGAGCGGACGAGGCCGAGATCGAGGAGCGGGTGCGCGAGGCGCTGCGGTTCGTGGAACTGGAGCACGCGATCGACAAGCTGCCCGGCGAACTTTCGGGCGGCATGCGGCGGCGCGTTTCGATTGCGCGGGCGCTAATCAGCGCGCCACCCATCGTGCTGTACGATTCGCCGACGGCCGGGCTTGATCCGGTGACGGCGCAGACGATCATCACGCTGATCCTGCGGCTGCGGGACACGCACGGAGTCACGGCGCTGCTGGCCACGCACCGCTTGCAGGACGCGTTTGCGATGGCGCACTACCGTTTCGATCCGGAGAGCGGGCGGGTAGCGCCAGTGGCGCCGAACGGCGCGAGCGCCGGGCCCATGACTAGCTTTGCCGTGCTGTGCGATGGCGCGGTCTATTTCGAAGGGGACCATCGGGCCATCGCTGAGTGTCAGGATTCCTATGTGCAGAAGTTTCTCGTCTGAGGGGGGCTGCGCTCGAACTTATTGCCGGGCGCAACGAAAGCTGGCTTGAATCACTGAGGAGGCTGTGCCATGCCGCAGAGCAAGCAACTAACCTGGTCGGAACTCCGCGTGGGATTGCTGGTGCTGGTGGGTCTGTTCCTGATCGCGGTGGGGATTTTCTACGTGACCGGTGCGGGGATCCTGGCCGCGAAGTACCGCGTGCGGACGTATCTGCCGGAGGTGGAAGGGCTAACAATCGGCGCACCGGTGCGTCTGGACGGCGTCGAGATCGGCAACGTGGAGCGGGTCCGCATGAACCCGGCGCGCGGCGACCGCAGCCGGAACATCGAGGTGACGCTGCGCATCGATAAGAAATACATGGACGAGGTCCGCACAGATTCCACGGCGAGCCTGATCACGGAAGGATTGCTGGGCAACCGTTACGTGAGCATCCAGCGCGGCTTTACGGGCACCGTGATTCAGGCGGAAGGAGAAGTGCCGGGACGCGAGGAGAAGGCGATCAAGGCAATCGTCGAGCGCGGGGCGGACCTGGTGCAAAACTTGGACGAGCTGTCGAAGAAAGTGAAAGACATGGTCGCCGGGGTAGAAGAAGGCAAGGGCAACCTGGGGAAGATGCTGGTGGACGAAGAAGCGTACAACCGGCTGAACGACATCCTGACGCGGAGCCAGGACATGGTCCGGAACGCGCAGGCGGGCCAGGGCAGCATCGGCAAGCTGCTCACTTCGGACGAACTCTACAACAAGGTGAACTCCGCCGCGGGGCGCTTCGATACGGTGCTGGGCGACGTCCAGGCGCAAAAGGGCACGCTCGGAAAGTTTGTGTACGACCCGCAGGGATACGAGCAGGCCAAGCAATTCTTTGAAAAAGGGAACGCGCTGCTGGCGGACGTGAAAGCCGGGAAGGGCACAGCGGGCAAACTGGTAACCGATGATGCGCTGTACACCAAATGGCGGAACACCGGGGAGAACCTGGAATCGGCCACGGCCAAGCTGAACTCGAACACCGGCACCGCCGGAAAGATGTTCAGCGACCCGCAGTTCTACGACAATATGACGGGACTGGCCGGAGACATGCGGCTGCTGATCAGCGAGTTCCGGCAGAATCCGAAGAAGTTTCTGCGGGTGAAGTTCTCGATCTTCTAACGCGCGGAGATGGATTGCGCGGGTTTGTGTGCGGGACGCGAACGCGCGTCCCGGATTTGCTACCGGGCATTTGCGGGCGGGAGTATAATCGGACCGTACGCGGTGGTTGCCGGACACGAAACGAGATTCTTGCAGTCGCCTTACATCCGATTCGCAACAGAGCAACAACACGGTTTCCCTGAATACGAAACCCATGTCTGACCGTACTGAGTCCGCGGTGATGGAACAAACTGCCGAGCGGCCGGATTCCGCGAAGCATTTCCCCAAGCGGCGCTACACCGGCGCGCTCGTGGTGGTCGAGGGGATCGACGGCTCCGGAAAAAGCACGCAGCTTTATCTGTTGAAGCGGTGGCTGGAAATCAGCGGGTACCGGCTGCACTTCACGGAATGGAACTCCTCGCCGCTGGTGAAGTCGGCGACGAAACGCGGCAAGCAGCGGCGGATGCTGACGCCGACGACGTATTCGCTGATTCATGCGGCGGACTTTGCCGACCGCTTTGAGCGGCAGATTTTTCCGCTCTTGCAGGGCGGTTACCTGGTGCTCGCCGACCGGTACATCTACACGGCGTTTGCTCGCGACTCGGCACGGGGCTGCTCGCCGGAGTGGCTGCGGAACCTGTACGCGTTCGCGCCGGTGCCGGATCTCACGTTCTATTTTCGCGCGCCGCTGGAAGTAGCAGTGCAGCGCATTCTGAGCGGCCGGCCCAAGCTGAAGTATTATGAGGCCGGCATGGACCTCAGCCTGGCCTACGACCGCGCCGAGAGCTTCCGGATTTTCCAGGGCATGATTCTGGACGCCTACGACCGGATGGTGGACACCGACGGCTTCGTGCTGATGGACGGGACGCAGCCGGTGAACAAGCTGCAAAAGCAAATGCGCGAAGTGCTGCAGGCGCGCGTGGACCTGAAACGGTTTCTCCCCGAGAAATGAAGCGCAACCGCAAAAAGTCGAATCCGGGTATCTCGCCCAACGGCGACCAGCCGACAGCGGCGTCGGAGCAGCTTGTCGTCGTGCCTCGCGCGCCACTGAAGTCCACGCTCGAATCCACGGAAGACCTGGGCGGGGCGCTGTTCGTCCTGGAAGGCACCGACGGCTCCGGGCGGTCCACGCAGATCGCCTTGTTGACGGAGTGGCTCGAATCACAGGGCTTCGCAGTGCAGACGATGGGCCTGCGGCGCTCGACGCTGCTGGCCAAAGACATTGACGTGCTGCTCGGGGAAAACACCGTCACGCGATTGACGCTGGCGCTGATGTATGCCACCGATTTCTACGACCAGCTCGAGAACCGCATCTTGCCGGCGCTGCGTTCGGGGCTGATTGTGCTCGCCGACCGCTACATCTACACGCTGATGGCGCGAGGCGTGGCGCGGGGGCTGCACCGCAAGTATCTGCACGGAATCTACGAGAAGGCGCTGCGGCCGGACGTGACGATCTGGCTCGACGTGCGGCCGGAGCTGGCCTTCGAGCGGCTGTTCAAGAAGTCGCAGGCCATCAGTTACTGGGAAGCCGGCCGCGACATGTTCCTTTCCTCGGACCTCTATCAATCGTTCGTGCGCTATCAGACGATGATCCGGAAGGAGTTTGATTTTCTCGCCAAGCGCTACGGGCTGAACCGGCTGGACGGTGAGCGGAGCGTGCCGGAGATCAACCGCGATCTCCGGAAAGCCATCGCCGCGCGGCTCCACATCCGGAGCACGCGTTACCAGCCGTCGCACGCCCTGGCGCACCTGTGGCGATAGGTTTTGGCTGCCCCGCTCCATTTCGCTGCGATTGACGCCGGGTCGAACGCCATCCGACTGGTCATCGCCCGCGCTTCCTCTCCCTCGCGAATCGAAATTCTGAAGACAGAGCGGTATTCGCTACGGCTGGGCCACAGCGTGTTCGTGCACCATCGCTTCGAGCCGAAGACGATCAAGCGGGGTATCGAGGCGTTCCGGCATTTCCGGCGGCTGCTCGACCGCTACGGCGTGCGGCGCTACCGCGCGGTGGCCACCAGCGCGACGCGCGAGGCGCAGAACCGCCGAGAATTCCTCGAACGCGTCCGGCGCGAAGCGCGGATCACGCTGGATGTAATCGGCAGCGCGGAGGAGGCGCGACTGGTCCGCAACGCGGTTCATTCGGTTGTAGGCTCGGAGCTTTCGCCGCGGATGATTCTGGACCTGGGCGGGGGCAGTCTGGACCTGGACCTGCTCCGCCAAGGCGAGGTGGAGCGCAGCGTGGGACTTCCGCTGGGTACCGTGCGGCTGATGGAGACGTATGATTTCCGCGGGTCGATGAGCGAAGAGGATATCCGGCGGCTGCGGGCTCACATCCTGAATGTGCTGGCAACCAGCCTGCGCGAGCGGCCGAACCTGGAGAGCGCAGTGGCGGTGGCGTGCGGGGGAAACGCCGAAGCACTGGCGAACCTGGCGCCGGGGCCGCAGTTGCGTGGGATTCCCACGCTGAACATTCGCCTGCTGCGCGAGCGGCTGTGGGAGATCACCGGCATGAGCGTGCCAAAGCGGATGAAAGCGTTCCGGGTGCGCGAAGACCGTGCGGACGTGATGGCCATCGCCGCCGTCGTCTTCACAACGCTGGCGCGCTGGTACGGAGTGAGCCGATTTCTTGTGCCTGGCGTCGGCGTGCGAGAGGGAATCCTGCTGGACCTGGTGCGGGAGCACTTCGCGCGCGCGCCGGTGGCGCAGGACGAAGCGCAGGCGTCTGCGCTGCGCGGGGCGGTGGAGAGATTCGCCGCCCGGTTGGGGGACGAAGCGGAGCATTCGCGGCAGGTGTCGAGGCTGGCGCTTTCGCTGTTCGACCAGCTCCGCTCAATCCACGGCATGGGACCGGAAATGCGGCTGGTGCTGGAACTTGGCGCGCGGCTGCACGACATCGGGCGCGTCGTGAACCGAGAAGAACATCACAAGCACGGCGAATACCTGGTGCGCAGCGTGGACTTGCCCGAACTGCGTGGCTGGCGACGCGCGATGGTGGCCTGCCTGGTGCGTTACCACAACCGGCGATCGGAGCCGGACATGGGGCACAAACTGTACGCATCGCTCGATCCGCAACAGCGCGCAAACGTGCGCGCTCTCTCGGCGCTGCTGCGGCTGGCCGAAGGGCTGGACGACGACCACAAGCAGTCCGTCTTGCGAGTGGACGTGGAGACGCACAGGCGCGAGGCGGTGTTCCGCGTGCAGACGAGGAGCGCGTCGAACGCGCCGGCGTGGGGAGCGCGGCGGAAGGCCGGGCTGTTTGAGGAAGAGTTTGGATTGCGCGCGGTGTTTACGCGCAGCCTGGCGGCCCGGAAAGTTGCCTGACCGGGGACACTGGAGCTTTTCCCGGCCTTTCGCGCTAAACTGTACGGCGTTGTGAGCGGTCCGGACAGGGCCGTTCCTCACTTTTTAGCCGCCACTAACAATTACACCGATGCTTCTCTACCTGATGCGCCACGGCATTGCCATCAACCGCGACGACCCGGAGTGCCCTCCGGATCCGGAACGCCAACTCACGAAGAAGGGGATCGAGAAGACGCGAGCCGTGGCGCAGGGCTTGCGCGCGCTAGGCATCCGGCCGGAAGCGATGCTGACCAGTCCCTTCGCGCGCGCGGTGCAGACGGCGGAAATCGCGGCGGTGGCGTTGGAGTTGGCGCGCGGCGAAATCCGGCAGACGGAAGCGCTCCTCTTCGGCCATAAGCCGGCGGAGCTCTTCCGGGAATTGGCCAAGGTGCGCGGCAAAGAAGTGATGTGTCTCGGGCACGCGCCACATCTGGACGAAGTCATTGCGTTCGCGCTGGGCTGCCACTCGCCGGTCACGTCGCTGAAAAAAGCGGGCGTGGCGTGCCTGGAGTTGGAAGCGATTTCGCCGCCGCGGGGTTCACTCCTCTGGCTGCACACGCCGCGCAGTCTGCGCATTCTGGGCGAATAGTTCTCTCATTGCCAATTGGATTTAGGCGACTTGCGCCGCGGCTTCCTCGAGGTGCAGGCGCTTCGGTCCGCTGGGGCGCGGGCGGATGATGACCGGCTTGCGCAGGGCGCGCTCGAGCAGATGGCGCTCGGCGGCAAGGATGCGTGCGTTCTCGGCAGCCCGGCGATAACCCTGTGCCCAGATGAGGAGGGCTTCGGGCTGATTCTGCACGTTCAGTTTTTTCACGGCTTGCGTGTGGGCGTGGTCGAAGGCGGCGGCGAGGCGCAGGATTCCGCCGAGGTGGAGCACGGTCTCGCGGCGGACGGGCGGCAGGGTGGCGTAGCCGGGATGCTGGGCGCGCGGCCAAGCGCCGCGGTGATAGCGGGCGACAAGGGCACCGATTTCGAGATCTTCCGGCGTCCAGCCGATGGGCGGCGTCATTCTGCGGATGAGGCGGTAGGACTCTTTGTGGTGGCCCTTGTGTCCGGCGGCGTGGCCGACGTTGTGCATCAGTGCGGCGGCATGGAGCAGAAGACGGTTGCGCGGCTCGCGGTAGGGGCCCGGCAGCCCGGCGGCGCTGAGACCGTCGAAGAGGTTCAAGGCCAGCCGGGCGACGTGCTCGGCGTGGGTGAACTCCGGGTCCACAAACGCGGCCCACATGCTCAGTTTCTCGAGGCCGCTCGAATCCAAAGCGTCTTCCTGAGGCAGGCCGCTTCGCCAGACATGCCACAGGGAACCCGGGCCGGACATCTTCTCGCGGTAGGCGGCGAGGCGGTCCTGCCGCTCCTTGCCGATGATCTCGTGCCAGCGGGCGCGCTCGGAGGGATTGAAAACCTTGCCGGTCCTGGCGAAAGCGGCCCAGAGCATGTCGAGGTCGTGGACTTCGCCGAGCAGATCCTGGATGTGCTTGAGGTCAACGCCCCAGGCGGCGTGCGCGCTGGGGAGAAAGTTCTCCACGGTGTAGCGGAAGCGCTTAACACCGATGCGGAGGCGGTGCCAACTGGCGCGGCTGCGGTTGCGCAAGGCGCTGCGGTGGAGATCGTATGCCTCCTGCCAGCGCTGCAGCGCAATGTGGCGAAACACGGGACCGTCGAGCGGCACGCGGCTGGCGCGGTCGGCGAGGTACTTTTCCGCAGCTTTCCACTGGACGCGGTCGAAGCGGGCCAGGGCGTCGGCGGTTTGCTGCTTCAATCGCCATTCGCGCTGGTGTAGCGCGGCGAGAAGATTCTTAGCGGCGGTGTCGCCCGGAGGTTCGAGTTTCTTGACCCACTCGATCATGACGTGGGTGTCGCGCAACTCGCCCAGGCGACGGAAGAGCTTCCGGCCGTCTTTTTTCATGGCGCGCCAGGCCTGGTCGGAGTCCACCTCCATGAGCCCGTCGGCCATGGAGCGGCAGCGGCGCAGGGCCACGCGGAGGTCGTGGACGGTGTCCGGGTGGAGGTCGCGGAGGGCCTTACTGTGCTCGGAGAGTACCCGGCGCATCCAGTGTCCAAAGCCCAGCTTGCGAGGCGCGGATGGCGCGGCGGTCGATCTCCGAGAATTCGGGTTCGCCATTGGAAGGCTCCGGAAGGACAACCGTGACCGGTCACCTATCCTACAACGGCACAAAGGCAGGAGGCAAAGCCTGCGGCAGCCTTGAGCAGGAATGATGGCCATGCTACTTTAGATTGGCCCGCTGGAGTGGCGGAACTGGCAGACGCACGGGACTCAAAATCCCGCGGCACCTAGTGCCATGAGGGTTCGACCCCCTCCTCCAGCACCATCCCCCACCCGAAGAAATGTGTTTCCGTCTGTTTCGGGCTGGCACAGTGTGTCGGTCTTGTGCAGCCCCAGTCAAAAGGCTAGTGCTGGCAAGCTGCAAAGCCCATCCAGGAACCAGTTGGTTCTTTCGGCGGGCAATATTACACGACCAGTGATCCTGCGTATCTCTAATAGTTTCTGTTGATTAGCACTATGCTGCGGATGTAGTGTTTGACGCACCGGGAAATGCGCCCAGGGAATGGGCAGAGGATCAAAGGGTTGGCTGGAACCCAAGTGGCCTCTGGAATGCTGCTTTGCCAGATGGTTCTCTGGGTTCAGGGGAGACACAAAGGAGCGGTGTACGCATCGGACTGATGCTGAGCGCACTCGATTACGCGCTGTGGGCCGGCAGCGGGCTGCTGTGCTGCTACATCGTCATTCTCGCGGTTGTGCGGGGACATTTCCTGCGCTATTTCAGTCTAAACCTTTACGTCTTGGGCCTCATCGCGGATACGGTGGGCGGTTTCTTGATTGTTCGCTGGTATGGTTTCGCCTCACTGGAGTATCGGTTCTTCTACTACTTCGCGGATGTCCTCCTCACCATCCTGCTTTACCTGGTCATTCTCGGATTTTTCCTCCATGTGTTTTCCGAAATGCAGGTGGCGAGACATCTTCGAGTGGCAGCCGGAGTGCTGTTGGGATTGACGGCCGGCGTGTCGTACTGGATCGTCCACGACCAGACGGCCTACCTGACCACGCGTTTCGTAATCGAACTATCGCAAAACCTCTACTTCCTCGGTGTGTTGCTGACGTGGCTGCTGTGGGGCGCAGTGCTGAAGCTGCACGCAGCGCGAACGCGGATCGTTCACCTTGTGCTTTCGATTGGCTGCTACTTCAGCGCGTATGCGCTGACCTATGCATTGCGGAACCTGCTTCCGGGGCACGCCATTTGGAGGATGATTCCGCCAATCCTGGGATTCCTGCTGGCGCTGGCATGGGCCTACACGTTCACATTTGTTCCGGAAGAGGCCCGAATGATGCCTTCGCGCGTGCGAACGCGACTGGCGGAGACGCACCGATGACCGCTGTCGTTGTCACCGTAGTCTCGGTGGTGGCGCTGGCGCAGTTTTTTCTGTCCTACGTCCGGTCCCTGGTTGACGCCTATAACGGCATGGATTTCTCTCCGCAAGCACAGGAGGCCGCGGGCATCGCAGGGAGTGTACCGGCCGCGGAGGAATTCGGGCGGATCTTCCGGCTGGTGGAATTGTGTCCCGCGCCGGCAACGGAGAGCCGCGACCTGCGCGTGATTCGCCTGTATTTTATGGCCCTGCGCCCACTGACTGCACTGGGGCCATCATTGGCTAACTGGGCGGTGCAGGAGCGGCGCCGGTGCACGTATTCGGCGGTGGTGGCGCTCGACCGAAGGCTGGACTACACCCGCCGTCTCCGTTTGGGTGAATAGGCCGGGCATTCCCGACCGCGCCGCCATTGACCCCGCCCACCGCGCTGGACTAATCTCGACCGTGTTTCTGATTCCGAGATGAAGGAGGGTTTGCATGCCTCTCTTCGGAGGAAAGTCCGCCATGACACAGAAGGTGATTGAAGTGGTCGGAGTATCCAAAGAAAGCTTTGCCAAGGCCGCGGAAAATGCGGTCGCCGAAGCGGCGCGCACGGTCCGCGGGATGAAATGGGCGCGGGTGCACGAGCTCGAGATGGAACTCGACGGAAAGAAGATCAAGAGCTACCGCGCGACCGTGCGGATTTATTTCGGCATTGAGCGGTGAGCCGGCGGGATTGCGGTGATCCAGGAAAGGGAGCCCATGACACAGGCTACGGGTACGTTTGCTCCGGCACGGGGATTTCTGCTCGATGGGCGATGGCTCGCCGAAGGCGAGCTGTTTGACATCCGGGCGCCGCATGATGGCAGCGTAGTGGGCACCGCGCACCGCGCGACGCGGGCGCACCTGGACGCGGCGATCGGCGCGGCCGCGAAGGCGTTTGACGCGACGCGAAAGATGCCCGCCTACGAGCGCCAGCGAATTCTGCAAGCGATTGCGGCGGGCGCCACCGCGCGGCGCGAAGAGCTGGCGCGGGTGCTGGCGCTTGAAGCGGGCAAGCCGATCAGGGCGGCGCGGGCGGAAGTGGACCGCGCCATCTTTACATTCGGGCTGGCTGCGGAAGAGAGCACGCGCATTTATGGAGAGTGGCTACCGCTCGATTTGCAGGCGGCGACGGCGGGGCGATGGGCTATCGTGCGGCGGTTCCCGATTGGTCCGATCGCGTCCATTACGCCGTTCAATTTTCCGGTGAACCTGGTGGCGCACAAGTGGGGCCCGGCGATCGCGGCGGGATGCAGCATCGTACACAAGCCGGCGCCGCAGACGCCGCTGTGTTCACTGCTGCTGGCGGAGATCGTGGCCGAAGCGGGATGGCCGAGAGGCGCGCTGAATGTGTTGCCGCTGACCAATGAGGATGCGGGACAGCTCGTCTCCGACGACCGGCTGAAGTTGCTTTCCTTCACCGGGAGCGGGCCGGTGGGATGGGAGTTGAAACGGCGCGCGGGAAAGAAGCGCGTGGCGCTGGAGCTGGGCGGAATCGCCGGGTGCATCATCCACCGGGACGCCGATCTGGCGTACGCGGCGGAACGCTGCGTCTTCGGCGGCTTCTCGTATGCCGGGCAGAGCTGCATCTCGGTGCAGCGCGTATTCGTGGAGCGGAGCGTGTACGAAAAGTTTCTGGGCGAATTTGTGCCGCGGGTGCAGAAGCTGCAGCTCGGCCCGCCGCTCGACGAAGCCACCGACGTGGGCCCGATGATCAGTGCGGACGCGGCGCGGCGCGCGGTGGAATGGATTGACGAAGCGGTGGCGGGCGGCGCGCGGGTGCTCTGCGGCGGCAAGCGGGCGGGGGCAATGCTCGAACCGACTGTGCTGACCGGCACGAAACCATCGCAGCGCGTGAATTGCATGGAAATGTTTGCGCCGGCGCTTTCCGTGGAACCATATGACGATTTCTTCGCCGCCATGCAGCAGGTGAATTCGAGCGAATACGGCTTGCAGGCCGGCGTCTTTACGAGCGACATGTCGCTCGGCTTCGCGGCGTACGACACGCTCGACGTGGGCGGCGTGATCCTCAACGACGTGCCGACCTTCCGCATTGACCACATGCCGTACGGCGGAGTGAAAGACTCGGGCGCGGGCCGCGAAGGGATCCGCTACGCGATCGAGGAGATGACGGAGCGGAAGCTTCTTGCCGTGAACCTGCGCTGAAGGATTCGCAACCGCCCGCACGTTCGGGCTTCCGCGGCGGCTGGGTGTGCCGTATGGTGAAAGTCCAGCCTTCTGAGATGCGTTGGCAGCGAGCCACGACCGGCAGTTCCTGCAATGAGTCGAAAATGGACTTGAATCTGGGGGGTGGGTCATGAATAGACACTTTCTCCGCATCCTGTGGGTTTCGCTGGCGGCGATCCTGCTGGTGAGCCCGGCGGCGTGGGCAGACACGCTCGAACTGCGCAACGGGCGCGTGATCCAGGGCAGGTATCTGGGCGGCTCGCAGAACAACATCCGGTTCCAGGTGAACGGGCAAGTGGAGTACTACCCGATATCCGATGTGCTGACACTGACCTTCGGGCCGGTGGCGCAGACGCCCGCGCCCGGCGGAAGGTATGGCGGACGGACGCCGGGAGCGACGGCTCCAGCGGCACAATCGAACAGCGTCACTGTGCCAGCGGGCATGCGCATCACCGTGCGCATGATTGACGGCGTGGATTCGGAAACGAACAAACCCGGGGATACCTTCCGCGCCAGTCTGGACACGGACATCGTTGTGGACGGCGTGCTGGCGGTGCCGCGCAGCAGCGACGTGCGCGGGCGATTGGTGGAAGTGAAGGAAGCAGGGCGCATCGCGGGCAGATCCGAGCTGAGGCTCGAGCTCACGGATATCATGGTGAATGGCCAGTGGCAGCCGGTTTCCACCGGCGATTACGACGTGACCGGGAAATCGCGCGGGGCGGACAGCGCAAAGAAAATCGGCGCGGGCGCGGCGATCGGAGCAGTGGTGGGCGCAATTGCCGGAGGCGGCAAAGGCGCGGCCATCGGCGCCGGCGTGGGCGCGGGCGCCGGGACGGCCATCCAGATCTTCACCAAGGGCGACCAGGTGCGCGTGCCGAGCGAGACGACGCTTGAGTTCGCGTTGGAGAAGCCGCTGGTGGTGCGGCAACCGGCCACGAAGGCCCGGCCGTAAGGACTCCGCATGGGGCGGCCGGGCAGGCGGCCCGAACCGGCTGTGCTGGGGGCTGCTTGCGGCGGTCAAGAATCCGCTTGCGTGGTGCAGCCCGGCTGCGTAAGATACGCGCAGTTTGTCGAGTTACCGAGCGCTGCTGGTGCCAAAAGAGAAACCCAAGGTCAACATCGGCGACGTCATCCGCAGTTACCGGGCCGAGCGAGGATTGTCTCAAGGCGACATTGAGCGCCGCACCGGGCTGCTCCGCTGCTATCTCTCCCGCGTCGAAAACGGGCACACGGTCCCGTCTCTCGAAACGCTGGCCAAGATCGCCGAGGCGCTCGACATCACGCTGGCCGATTTCTTTCCCGGCAGCGAAACGCCCAGCGAACGCGACGCGCAAAAGATGCTCGGGGAGTTGAGCGACGAGGAAGTGCGCTTTCTGGGCGAGATCAAGAAATACAGCACGACTCTCAACGAGGGTGACAAGCGGCTGGTCTTGGCCATGATTCGCAAGATGGCCAGCATCACCCCCACGCAACGCAAGGCCGCCCTACGCCGGTTCTAGCGGCCGCCCATCAAGAAAGAATCCTCCAGTACAACACGGACTCTCGTAGTTCAGGCAAGCGGAAAGACTGCCGCAATGAACCACGCCATCAGAATGGCGGTGAAGACGGCCGTGCCTGCGGGCGAATCGGTGCGGCGGCGCACCGCGTCCGCGCCGAGCCGGGTGAGCAAAGAGAAGGCGCCCATGAAAACCACCAGCACGCTGAGCAGAATCTGCCCGCTCCCATAGACGTACAAAGCAAACAAAATGCTCAGCCAGATAAGCAGCCGCAAGGCGGCGAAGAGAATGTAGCGACGGGTTTTCGCCAGCCAGTTTCCTGCGCCGGGAGCGCCGAGGGCCCACTCTTCAGCCAGGGCGTAAGGCAGACACGCCAGCACGGCGGGGAAGAAGCGCAGCCAACGCGGCGCGTTGAGCCACGTGTCAGATAGATGAAGATTCATCCACGCACCAAACACGAGCATCGTGGCCATGCCCAGCAGGGCGCCAGTCAGGACGCCGCGCCACTTCGGATGCGGCTGCCGCGTGGCATTTCGCGTCGCCGGAATTGACCGCAGCAGCAGGACCAGGACAACCCCAGCGAGCAAGAGGCAGGATGCCAGGTAGCCCCCGTAAACCATCCGCAAGAAGCTGAGCTGAGGGACGAAATTCAGCACGCTCACCGCGAAGAGACCCGCGATGAAGCAGCAGAGGATCGCGTTGCGCGTTGAGGCGCTGGCGACCGGAAGTTGCGCATCGCGCAGGCCGACTGCGCGGGCGACGCCGCTGGCGGTGAGGGGAAAGAGAAGCATCAAACCCAGCAAACCGAAGAGGCCCCACGACTCGGGTTTGATGCTGGACGCCAAGGTAGGAGTGAGCTTTCCAGGCAGACTGGCCTGGAGCCAGGAAACGATTGGAGACTCTGCGGGCAAGTCGAAGATAAGACTTGTGTGAGTCGCGCGTGGGATGGTCTCGAGTTTGAGGGCGCGCTTTTGGCGGAAGTCTCCGGGCTGGCTGCGCTCGCCGCCGGCCATCTGGACCAGTTTCGCGCTTGACTCGCGCGAGTAAGGGAAATCGAATTGCCCCATCAGGATGAGCAGATTGACGGGCATGCGGCGCGGCGGACCCATCAGCACGGCACCCGCTGGCGTCCGCTCGGCGCGGAGCATCGGCGCCGGAGAAATCGCGATTGTGGCAGCGGTGGGGAAGTAGTCGGCCATGCGAACGGCCAGTGCTCCGCCCATGGAGTGGCCGACGAGGACCGTATTGTCCAGGCGGATTTCGCCCACGCGGTCCATCAGGGCGATGACTTGCGCGGCGCAATTTTCGGCACGGTGAAAGAAGAATGAATCGGGATTGTTGCCGTGGCCGGGGAGGTCGAACAGGTACACGCGCAGACCCAAGCCGGCCAGGGATTGCCCGAGTGAGCGCATGATCACCGCGTTGGCGCCCAGGCCATGAAAGACCACGGCCGTCGCTTCATTGCCGGGAATGCCGGGGTCCATGATGCGCACCGGTGTGCCGCAGGCCTGTGGGAAAACTACTTCGCGTGCGGGGATGCGACCGTTGAATAGAGAGAGAGTCGAAAGCGCGAGCAGCAGGAATCCGGCGGCGGCAAAGAACCATTCGCGGCGTTTCACCGGGGCCCCGCTGCCACGTGATAAAATAAAGCGCTGAGAATCCTAACGGAAGATTTTTGACGGGAGCTGGGTTGGGCCGCGTGGTGACGCAAGACGAGCTCATTTTCCACGTTGCGGAGCACAAACGCAACGGAGAACGCATGGTGTTTACGAACGGGTGTTTTGACCTGCTGCATCCGGGGCACATCCGCGGGTTCGAGCAGGCGCGGGCACTGGGCGATGCGCTGATTGTGGCCATCAACAGCGATTCGTCGGTGAAATTTCTCAAGGGCGATGACCGGCCTATCATCCCCCAGCAGGAACGCGCCGAAATTCTGGCGGCGCTGGCGGCGGTGGACTACGTGGTGATCTTTGACGAACTGACGCCGCGCGAGATGATCGCGCGCGTCCTGCCGGACGTGCTGGTGAAAGGCGGCGACTGGGGCGCGAATGAAATCGTCGGGCGCGAAGAAATCGAGGGCGCGGGTGGCCGCGTGGTGTCCATTGCGCTCGAACCCGGTTATTCGACAACGGCCCTCATCGAAAAGATCCGCGCCAGCCGTCAGGGCCCGCAATCCGCAAAATGATCCTTCCGCTTGTCGCTGAAATGCTTTCGCGTGTCGGCCGCCATGCGGCGGTCGAGGAGGCGCTGGAGTGTCTGCGGCGGGGCGCGCCGGAGTCGCGGCTGGCGGGGCTCACCGATCCTGCGAAGGCGCTCGTGGTGGCGACGGCGGCGCTGGCGTGGAACCGTCCGGTGGTGTTTCTCGTGGAATCGAACCCGCGCGCGGAGGCGCTGACCGAGCCGGTTCGATTTTTCTATCAGGCGCTGGGAGGAAAGGCGGCGGCTCCAGTGGCGACGCTGCCGGCGCACGACGTGTTGCCCTGGCAGCAGCTTTCGCCGCATCCGGAGATTGTGGAGACGCGAGCGGTGGCGCTGTGGCGAGCGGCGACGGGCCAGGCGCCGATCCTGATCGTGCCGGTGGCAGCCGGGATGTTGCGGCTGCGCGAGGGGGAGTTCTATGCGGACCTGGCGCGCACGCTGGTGCGCGATGCCGGCGCGCCGCTCGAGGAATTCATCGCGCACCTCGCGAGCGTGGGGTACGAGCGGCATGAGATGGTGGAGATGCCGGGGCAGTTCGCGGTGCGCGGCGGCATCGTGGACGTGTTCTCGGCGGAAGCGCCGCGCCCGGTGCGCATCGAGCTTTTCGGCGACACGGTCGAATCCATCCGCGAGTTCGATCCCAACACGCAGCGATCCGTCCGGCCGCTGGAGCGCGTGACGGTATTGCCTCTGACCGATGTGCCGCGCCGCCCCGGGTTGCTCGAAAAACTATTTGCGCAAACGGCGGGGAATTCCGGCGAGGGAGCGGAATACGCCGGAACGTATCCGGGTTGGGAGTTTGACGCGGCCTTGCTCGAGCCGGCGCAGGCCTCGCTCTTCGATTTGTGCGCGGGGGCGTTCTGCATTCTGGATGAGCCTGAGGCGCTGGACGAAACGGCGCGCAAGTTTACGGCGCGCCTGAGCGAAACGTACGCGCACGCGCGCGAGTCGGCGCGCCCGCCGGCGGGGGAGGCGACACTCGAACGGTTCTATCTGGGCGAGGACGAATGGCGGGGCGCGCTCGCGCAGGCGCCGCGGCTTCTGCTCGAACACCTGCCGATGCACGGGCCCGAGGGGCAGCCACCGGTGTTGCCGGCGCAGCCGACCACGCCGTATCACGGCAACGTGACCGCGTTCATGACGGAGGTGAGGGCGCGGTTGCAGGCCGGCCATCAGGGGATCGCCTGCGCCGCGAACACCGGCGAACTCGAGCGGCTGGCGGGGCTGTGCCACGAATTCGAACTCGCATACCGGCTGGGTGAGCTGGGCGAAGAAGCCACTCTGACGCGGCTGGCCGAGGATTCGAGCGCGGGCAGCGTGCCGGCGCTCACGCTGGTGAAGGGGCCGCTCGCCGAAGGTGTCAGCTTTCCGGACCTGGGCCTGACGATCTACGGCAACTCCGATCTCTTCGAAACTCTGCCGGTGCCGGAGCGGCCGCGGCGGCGCCCGAAGACGGCGAGTTTTTTCAGCGATTTTTCCGACCTGAAGCCCGGCGATTATGTGGTGCACGTGGACCACGGCATCGGACAGTTCGAAGGGCTGCGGCAGATTGAAAGCGACGGGCGGGGCGAGTTCATGCTGCTGCGGTACGCGGAGGACGCGCGGCTCTACGTGCCGCTGGCGCGCATGGATCTGGTGCAGAAGTACAGCGCGATGGAAGGAGCGCGGCCGCCGCTGGACCGGCTGGGCGGCACGGTGTGGGCCGCGCGCAAGCAGCGGGTGAGGAAATCGGTCAGCGACATGGCCGACAAGCTGGTGCGGCTCTACGCCGAGCGGAAGAGCGGCGAGGGGCACGGCTTCGCAAAGGACAACGAATTCCAGCGGGAATTCGAGGACGCATTCGAGTTCGAGGAGACGCCGGACCAAGCGCGCGCGATCGAGGACACCAAGCAGGACATGGAGAAGGCGGCGCCGATGGACCGGCTGTTGTGCGGCGACGTGGGGTACGGCAAGACGGAAGTGGCCATGCGCGCGGCGTTCAAGGCAGTGAACGACGGCAAGCAAGCGGCCATTCTGGCGCCGACAACGGTGCTCGCCTTCCAGCACTACGAGACGCTGCGGCGGCGGTTCGCGCCGTTTCCCGTGAACATTGAGATGCTCAGCCGTTTCCGGACGGCGAAAGAGCAGAAGCAGGTGCTGGCGGCGCTCGAAGCGGGGAAGGTGGATGTGGTCATCGGCACGCACCGGCTGCTCTCGCGCGACGTGCGCTTCCACGACCTGGGGCTGCTCATCGTGGACGAGGAACAGCGGTTCGGCGTGGCCCACAAAGAGCGCTTGAAAGAGATGCGGCGAAACGTGGATGTGCTCACCATGTCGGCCACGCCCATTCCGCGGACGCTGCACATGTCCATCGTCGGGCTGCGGGATATGTCCGTGATCGAAACGCCGCCGAAAGACCGGCTGGCGATCCAGACGGTGGTGGCACCGTTCAGCGAAACACTGGTGCAGGCGGCCATCGAGCAGGAACTGGCGCGCGACGGGCAGGTGTATTTCGTGCACAACCGCGTGGAGTCCATCTATTCGCTGGCGTCGCTGCTGCAGCGGCTAGCGCCGCGAGCGCGGGTGGTGGTGGGACACGGGCAGATGGGCGAGAAGGAATTGGAACGGGCGATGATGCGGTTCATCCGGCACGAAGCGGATGTTCTGGTCTCGACCACAATCATCGAAAACGGGCTGGACATTCCGCGCGCGAACACGATGCTGATCAACCGCGCCGACCGGTTTGGGCTCTCGGAGCTGTATCAGCTTCGCGGGCGGGTGGGACGGTCGAATCAGCGCGCCTATGCCTACCTGCTTGTGCCAGGAGAGGGGTCGCTTTCCGAGCTGGCGCGCAAGCGGCTGGCGGCGCTGCGGGAGTTCAGCGAATTGGGCGCCGGGTTCCGCATCGCGGCGCTGGACCTCGAACTGCGCGGCGCGGGAAATCTGCTGGGTGCGGAACAGCACGGGCACGTGAACGCGGTCGGTTTCGACCTCTACTGCCGGATGCTGGAGCGGGCGGTGGCGGAGCTAAAGGGCGAAGCGCCGCAGCTTGAGTTGCGGGCGACACTCAACCTTGGCGTGGATATACGCATCCCACCGGAGTACATCCCGGGCGAAAACCTGCGGCTGCGGACGTACAAGCGCATTGCGGGGGTGACTGGCGAGGCGGAGCGCGAGGAAGTGGCGCGGGAGTTGAAGGATCGTTTCGGGCCGCCGCCGCCCGCGGTGGAGCATTTGCTCGACTACGCGGTGCTGAAGGCGCTGTGCGAGCGGTTGCTCGTGGCGTCGGTGGAGCGAAGGGGCGAGCAGGTGGCGGTGAAATTTTACGAGCAGACGCCGGTGCGGCCGGAGCACGTGGTGAACGTGGTGCGAAGCAGCCAGGGGATGCGGATGGATCCGACCGGCGTGCTATGGCTCCCGGCGGGACGCGCCGAGCGGCGCGGGGACGGCGGGGTGACCGAGACCGTCAGAAACGTATTGCTGCAACTACAATCGTAGGGATACACTTTCGAACAGGAGAATTCGAATGAAATGGAAGCGAGGATTGGCCGCGCTGGGCGCGCTGTTGCTGATGGGGCTGGCCGCCGCGGCGCAGGGGCCGGAGCGGGTGCCGGCGCCGGCGAAGGACAAGCACGTGGTGGAAGAAATCATTGCGCGCGTGAACAACGAAATCGTGACGATGACGGACCTGCGGCGGGCGCGCGAGTCCATGCGACAGGACATTCAAGAAGAATGCCGTAACTGCTCGCCGGCGCAGATCAATGCGCAGGTGGCGGAGCGCGAGAAGCACGTCCTGCGGGACCTGATCGACCAGTCGCTGCTGGTGCAGCGCGGCAAGGACATGGGCCTCAACGTGGAGACGGAGGTTGTCAAGCGCATGGACGACATCCGCATGCGGAACAACCTTCCCTCGATGGAAGAGCTGCAGAAAAAGGTCGAAGAAAGCGGGATGAACTGGGAAGATTTTCGGAACAATATCCGCCACAACCTGCTGACGCAGGAGGTGATCCGGCGGGAAGTGGGCTCGCGCATCATCATCGATAAGGATGAAGTGAAGAAGTATTACAGCGAGCACCAGGATGAGTTCCACCGGCCGGAGATGGTGTACCTGAGCGAGATTTTCGTGACGACGGCGGACAAGCCAGCGGCGGAACTGCCGGCGCTGGAAGAGAAGGCCAAGAAGCTGCTCGATCGAGTGAAGAAGGGCGAAGACTTCGATGAGCTGGCGAAGCGGTATTCAGACGGCGACACCGCCAAGCAGGGCGGAGACCTGGGCGGGTTCAAGCGGGGACAGCTTTCGCCGGAGCTTGAGGACACGGTTTTCAAGATGAAGGCGAAGGAATTGAGCGGCGTGATCCGCACGAAAACAGGCTTTCTGGTGTTGCGCGTGGATCAGCGTTACGAAGCGGGGTTGCAGCCGGTGGAGAAGGTGGAAGGCGAGATCATGAACCGGCTGTACTACGAGAAGATGCAGCCCGGGATGCGGACGTTCCTGACGAAACTGCGCGAAGAAAGCTACGTCGTGGTGAAGCCGGGCTTTACCGACAGCTCGGCAGTGGCCAGCAGCCCGATCATCGAGGTCGAACCCACGCCGGACGAGAACAAGGACAAGAAGAGCAAGAAGGGAAAAAGGTCCGCAGAAGGCGCCCGGGGAAAGAAGGGCGCAGAGAACAAGGACAAGAAGGCCGGGGAATGAAGTCCGATTTTGTGGCGGAACTCCAGGCGGAGCAAAGCGTCACTTCATTTTTTCTGATTACCGTCAAGGAAGTCCGCACCGGACAGAAAAGCGGCAAGCCCTACCTGCAACTCGAACTTCGCGACCGCACCGGGTCGATTGACGCGCGAGTCTTCCAGAATATCGAAAGCGTGGCCGAAACCGTCCGCGTGAACGAGATCGTGAAGGTGAAGGGTCGCGTGGATCTCTGGCAGGGGAAGAAGCAGCTCGTCATCGAGCAGATCCGCGCGGCCAAAGCGGACGAATACGAGCTCGGCGATTTCCTGCCGCATACCAAGCGCGATGTCGAGGAGCTGTTTGCCGAGCTAAGGGAGTGCGTCGCCCGGGTGGGGAATCCGTGGATCCAGCGGCTGCTGGAAGATGTGGTGAACGATCCGGGGGTGGCTTTGCGGCTGAAGCGCGCGCCCGCAGGGAAGACGATGCACCACGCCTATATCGGAGGCCTGCTCGAGCACATCGTCAGCCTGTGCGGACTGTGCCAGCGGGTGGCGCCGCATTATCCGGAGATTGACGGCGACCTGCTGCTTTGCGGCGCCATCCTGCACGATATCGGAAAGCTGGATGAGCTTCTCTACGAGCGGTCGTTCGGCTACACGACCGAAGGCCAGCTTCTGGGCCACATTGTGCTCGGCTTGCAGTTGCTCGAAAAGAAGATGGACGCGATCGAAGGATTTCCATCCGACTTAAGGACGCTGATCCAGCACCTCGTCCTGAGTCACCATGGCCGGGAAGAGTTCGGCTCACCGAAGCTGCCCGCGTTTCCCGAAGCGCTGATGCTGCACTATCTGGACGACCTGGACTCGAAGCTGGCGGCGATGCGCGAATCGTTCGAGGCGGAGAAGGGCGAGACCGAGTGGACGGCGAAGAACTGGTCCCTGCAGCGCCCGCTGCTGCGCCTGGACCGCTTCCGCCAGCGGGAGGAGAGCGGCGGGAAAACATCCGCCGCCTCTGCGAAGAATGACGACTCGCCGGTGGATTGACGATGGCTGCGCGCGATTCCTCCGCGAAGCGAAACGGCCGCCACTCCATCCTCGACCTTGCGCCGCTCGAACTCGACTGCCTGCGCGTGCTGTGGCCGATGGGGGAGGGCACGGTGCGCGACATCCGCGACGCGCTCGAAGCCAGCCGGCCGCGCGCGTACACGACGATCATGACGATCATGGACCGAATGGCGCAGAAGGGAATTGTGTCGCGGCGAAAAGCGGGGCGCGCGTGGTTGTACGCACCGAACGTTTCCGCGGCGGAAGCGCGCGATAGGGCCGTGCGGCGGCTGGTGGAACATTTCTTCGCGGGCTCGGCGGACGCGCTGATGGCGCACCTGACCGGCGAAGGCGAGGCTGAGGAGCGAGTTGTTGCGCCGGGGGGTGCGGAAGCAGCCTCTTCCCCGCGGCGGGCGGCGAAACGCTCCGCTGCCGGCGAAGAACCCGCACCGATGTCCGCGCCGCGATTGGACGATTCGCTTCTGTAACCGGGCAAGCTGCCGGTTCTTCCCTCGAAACCCCGCAAAAATCACACTTCCAGAAGGCGCGATGCCTGTAGAATAGACACAAGAACGCCATGTTTCCTTCGGAACTGACAATTCGAAACGTGCGCATCCGGCCGGCGCTGGTGCTGGCGCCAATGGCGGGAGTGACGGACACCGTGTTTCGCCACGTGATCCGCGGGCTGGGCGGGTGCGGGCTGATCATGACGGAGTTCACCAGCTCCGAGGGCATCGCGCGAAACCGGGCGCGCTCGTTGCACTACCTGTATTTCTCCGAAGACGAGCATCCCATCACGGCGCAGCTTTTCGGAGCCGATCCGGCGGTGATGGCGGAGGCCGCGGGGGCGGTGCAGGATCTGGGCTTCGACGTGGTGGACATCAACCTGGGCTGCCCGGCGAAGAAGGTGGTGAAGTGCGGCGGCTCGGGACTCTTGCGGGACCTGCCGCTGCTGAAACAAATTCTGCGGGACGTGCGCGCGGCGGTGACCATCCCACTGACCATCAAGATCCGCGCGGGCTGGGATGAGAAGAGCATCGTGGCTACCGAGGTGGCGCGCATGGCGGAGGCGGCAGGAGTCGAGGCTATTGCCGTCCATCCGCGGACGCGCGTGCAGGGACTGAACGGTCAGGCGAACTGGAGTATCATCCGCGAAGTGAAGCAGGCGGTGCGCATCCCGGTGATCGGGAACGGCGACGTGCGGCGGCCGGAGGATGCGGTGCGCATGGCGGCGGAGACCGGCTGCGATGCGGTGATGATCGGGCGGGCGGCGGCGACGAATCCGTGGATCTTCCGGCAGATCGGGCAGTATCTGGCCAGCGGGCGGTACGACGAGCCGATGGAAGCAGACCGTTATCAGCTCCTCTCAGGTTATTTCCGGATGCTGGTGGAGTCGGGGATGCCGGACGCGATCGGAAAGATGAAGCAGTTTGCGTGCTGGTTCACGCATGGCGTGCGCAACGGCGCGGTGCTGCGCCGGGAAGTGCACTCGGCGCGCACGGCGGCGCAGGTGCTGGAGCGCGTGGATGCGTTTTTCGCCGGGGTAGGCGCGCCGGCCGGAGGTGACGCGTGAGCGCACTCGAACAGACGGGCGGCCGAGTGCAGAAGCGGGTGGCGGTGGGCCTGGCCATACAGGTCAGCGGCAAAGAGGCGGACGGCACGCCGTTCGAGGATACAGTGCACAGCGGGAACGTCAGCCGGACGGGAGCATCCTTCACTACGCTGCGGGGGCTGGAAGTGGGGATGGAAGTGGACGTCGTCATTCCGCGGCGGCCGGGCGAGCGTGAAGATGCCGACTTCGCAACGCGCGCGCGGATTGTTCGCGTGCAGCCGGGCTCCGCGGAACGCGAACTTCTCATCGGAATGCAATTCCTCGACCGGCGCTTCCACCGCGTGTTCGTTTCTGAATCCACGTCGTAGCGGGCGCTAGTCCTTTTCCCGCAGCATTCTCTGATACGCCGCTCGCTTGGTGATTCCAATTTCGCGCGCCGCCTGCTTGAGGGCGGCTTTCAGGTCCAAATTCTTTTCTCGCATGATTTCCTCGACGCGCTGTGGCAGCGGCACGGATGCGGCGGGCACTTGAGCAGCGTTTTCTGCTGGCAGGCCGATGAGGACGGTGATCTCGCCGCGAGGCTCGCGGCGGGTGAACTCTTGAGACAATTCGTCGAGTGTGCCGCGGGCAAACTCTTCGTGGAGCTTGGTGACTTCGCGGGCGACGACGGCATGGCGGTTACCGAGAGTGTGCAGCGCATCGGAGAGCATTTCGCGGAGGCGGTGCGGAGCCTCGTAGAAGACGATGGTTCGGTTCTCGCCGGCGAGTGCCTTCAGCGCCTTTCGGCGGTCCGTCGCGCGCGAGGGCAGGAAACCGAGGAAGAGGAATTCCTCGGTGGGCATCCCCGAGGCGGAGAGGGCGGCGACGAGCGCGGTGGCGCCGGGCACAGGCACGACGGGAATCTTGTGGCGCAGGCAGAGCGAGACGAGGTGGTGGCCGGGGTCGGAAATCGCCGGCATACCCGCGTCGGTAACGAGAGCCACCTTCGCGCCCTGCTCCATCTCGATGACGAGCTCGGGCGCGCGGGTCATCTCATTGTGCTCGTGATAGCTGACGAGATTCTTGCGCATTTCGTAGTGGGTGAGGAGTTTCTGTGTCTGGCGGGTGTCCTCGCAGGCAATGAGGTCGGCTTCCTTGAGGATGCGCAGGGCGCGGAGGGTGATGTCTTCGAGGTTGCCGATAGGCGTGGCGACCAGGTAGAGACAACCGGCGGCGTCGAGTTGTTTGGCTCGAGTCATGCCGGGTGCATCATACTCCGAAGCGGTCCGTGCTATCATTCGTTGTCTTTTTTGTTCGCGAGGGATCACCCGTGCCCCTGTATGAATACGAATGCTCGAAGTGCGAGCACCGGTTTGAAAAGATCGAGAAGATGACGGCGCCGCACCGGCAAAAGTGTCCGAAGTGCAGGGCGATGGCGGAACGGATGCAGGCGGCGCCGGCGATTCAGTTCAAGGGCGGCGGGTGGTACGTCACCGACTACGCGCGGAAGACGTCCGGCGGGGATGCGGCGCCGGAGAAAGCAGAAAAGGCCGCCGGGGAGTCGAAAGAAGGGAAAGACACGAAAGAGAAAACGGAAAAGAAAGAACCCTCCAAGAAAGACCACAAGCACAAGTAACCTGCCCGTTGTAAACCCCCAAGCAGATTCCTCGTGGCCTCCGGCTCCTCGGAACGACAGGCCGAGGAGTATTTCATCATCCTGTTAAAGCTTCAGGCCCTTCAGGTAGGCGCGGAAGCTGTCGCGGAACTCCGGGTTCTTGAGGGCGAATTCGACGGTGGCCTTGAGGAAGCCGAGCTTGTCGCCGGCGTCGTAAGAAGTGCCTTCGAAGATGTACGCCCAGAGCCCTTTTTCCTGCGCGAGCAGGCGCAGGGCATCGGTGAGCTGGATTTCGCCGCCGCGACCCGGAGGCGTGCGCTCGAGGCAGTCGAAGATTTCCGGCGGGAGCAGGTAGCGGCCGGTGATGCCGAGATTGGAGGGCGCCTCTTCCGGCTTGGGTTTTTCAATAAGCTCGCGGACGCGGAGGAGACGATCGGCCCAGGGGCCTTGCGGCGCGGGCTCGGCGTCCACCACGCCGTAAAGTTGGAGCTGATCGCGAGGCACTTCTTCGACGGCGATGGCGCCGACGCCAGTGGCGTCCCAGACGTCCATGAGTTGCCGAGTGGCGGGCTTGGGGCCGTCAATGATGACGTCGCCGAGGAGCACGGCGAAGGGCTCGTCGCCAACTAATTCCTTTGCGGTCCAGACGGCGTGGCCGAGGCCTTTTGGCTCCTTCTGGCGGATGTAACTCACGTGGGTCATGTTGCTGATCTTGCGGACGAGATCCGCTTGGTCTTGCTTGCCCTGTTTTTCGAGCAGGTGCTCGAGACCGGGAGAGACGTCGAAGTGGTCTTCGATGGCGTGCTTGCCGCGGCCAGTGACGATGATGATGTTTTCGATGCCCGAGGCGACGCATTCCTCGACGGAATACTGGATGAGCGGCTTGTCCACAACCGGGAGCATTTCTTTGGGCTGGGCCTTCGTCGCGGGGAGGAATCGCGTCCCCAGGCCCGCGGCGGGCAGGACTGCCTTGCGCACTTTGGCGTGTGTCGTCATCGTTGGCTCTTCGATGGTTGAACTTCAAGACCTTGCTGCCGCCGCCCAGTATGGGGCATCTTCGGGCCGTGTCAATCCAGCAATTCTTTCCGGCGTGGCGAAATTCTAATCTTCGGCAATGCCGCTGCGGAAGTGTGATGAATGCCGCTATGCTAACATGAGAGAGCGCGGCGGCTGCGTGCGCGTTTGCCGTCGCGTGCGTCGCAGCGGTGAGGAATCATGTTAACGCGAATCCTGGGAATCGAATCTTCGTGCGACGAGACGGCGGCGGCGATTGTGGCCGACGGGCGGGAAATTCTGTCCAGCGTCGTGGCGTCGCAGGTGGAAATTCACCGCAAGTACGGCGGGGTGGTGCCGGAGCTGGCGTCGAGGGAACATTTACGGGACATCGTGCCGGTGGTGCGCGAGGCGCTGGCGGAAGCAAAGCTTACGTTTGCGGACATTGACGCGATCGGCGTGACGCGCGGGCCGGGGCTGGTTGGGTCGCTGCTGGTGGGCCTGACGTATGGGAAAGTGCTGGCGATGTCGCTGGGAAAGCCGCTGGTGCCGGTGAATCACCTGGAAGGGCATGTGCACGCCGTGTTGCTGCAAGCGCACCTCGACAACCGAGAGCCGGAGATGCCGGCCGTGTGCCTGATTGTTTCCGGCGGCCATACGGTTCTTTACAATGTCAAAGCGGAACTACTGCCCGCCGGCGCCGCGCGCCGAGCCGGTGGCGCCACTGTCTTCCACTTCACTTATTCGCGCATCGGCCAGACGCGCGACGACGCCGCGGGCGAGGCCTACGACAAGGTGGGGAAGATTCTGGCGCTCGGTTATCCGGGCGGGCCAGTGATGGACCAGCTCGCGGCGCACGGGAATCCAAACGCAGTGCGTTTTACGGCGCCGGTGACGAAGGGGAACCCGCTCGACTTCAGCTTCAGCGGGATCAAGACGGCGGTGCTGCGGCACGTGCGGGCGCGTCCGGAGATGCAGCCGGAGATTGCGCAGCGTGAAGAAGCGCTGGCGCGGGGCGAGCGCACGGCGGCACAACTCCTTCCACTGTGCTCCGCGGCGACACTGGACCTGATTGCGAGTTTCCAACGGTCGGTGGTGGAAGACCTGGCGGCGCGGACGCTGGCGGCGGCCGAGCAGCACGGGGCGCGAAGCGTGCTGGTGTCCGGCGGGGTTGCAGCGAACTCCGAACTTCGAAAGCATTTCGGATCGCAGGCGCTGCTCGCGGGGCTGGACGTGTTCTTCCCCAGCCGGGCGCTCTCCACCGACAACGCGGCGATGATCGCCGCGGCCGCCTATCCCCACCTGCTGGCCGGAGAACTCGCCGACAGCCAGCTCAATGCAGAGGCGAATTTTCCGCTGGCGTAGAGGGCTGAGGAAACTACGGTGATTTCGAACGTGAGAAGAAAAGCAGATTCCTCGCTCCGCTCGGAATGAGACAGAATTTGATTTTGCTGCCTTCTTTCACCGCTACTGGTTGGCGTTGAAGATGTCGGCGAATGCCTTCCACTGGCCGCTGGCCTGCTTCTTCCACACGACGACGTACTTGCCCACGATGTTGACCGGTTTCCCCTTCTTGTCCTTAAACGATTCCTCAAACGTGCCAAGTTCGTAGGCGATGTCGCCGCTCTTCGCAGCTTCGACCTTCGCGGTGGTAATCTTTGCCTGAATCTCGGGCAGGGCGAAGACTTCGGTCCAGAACTTGCGGCGGGCATCGGGACCGCTCATCGCCGGGGCACCCGGCGGGTAGACCGTGGCGTCGTCGGCGTAGAAGGAAAGGAATTTTTCCACGTCCTTCGCTTCCGTTGCTTTGGCCCAGTCTGTGGCGGCAGCCTTGATGGCGGCTTCGTCGGCGGCGCGGGTGTCCGGCGGAGCAGGTGGCTGGGCCGGCTGCGGGGCGCAGCCCGCGAAAAGAGCCAAAACAACAATCACAGCCACCATTCCCACCCTGACGAAAAGACGTTGCATAGAGGTTCCTCCTGTTTGAAGTCTTGATGTTTGCGCACAATGCCCTGCGGCGCAGGATTTGTCAAGACTGGCAGCCAGCGATTCAGTCGTCCCTGTTGTACAATCCCGCGGCGATGCGCCTTGCCATTGATACCGGCGGAACGTTCACGGACTGCGTGTTTGTGCGCGACGGCCAGCTGGAAATCCTGAAAGTCTCTTCCACACCGCAGAATCCAGCGCTGGCGATTCGAGATGCGCTGGCTGAGATTTTGAAGGAAGCGAACGGTTCGCTGGACGTCACGTGCGGGACGACGGTGGGGACGAACGCGCTGCTGGAGCGGCGTGGAGGGCGGGTGGCGCTGGTCACAACAGCGGGATTCGAAGATGTGATTGAGATTGGAAGGCAAGCGCGGCCGCGGCTGTACGACCTGTTTGTGACGCGGCCCGAGCCGCTCGTGCCGCGCGAGTGGCGCATCGGCGCAGAGGAACGCGTGGCCGCGGACGGGAAGACGCTGGTGCCCCTGGCGCCGGGGGAAACGGCAAGGATTGTGCGCCGGATGGTGCGGCTGCGGCCGGGTGCAGTGGCGGTATGTTTCCTGTTTTCGTATGCGAATCCGGAGCACGAGCGCGCGATGGCGCGGGCGCTGCGGCGCGCTGGGTTTGTGGTATCGGTGTCGCACGAGATTCTACCGGAGTTCCGGGAGTTCGAGCGCACGGCGACGACGGTAATCAACGCGTATCTGGCGCCGGTGATGTCGCGGTATCTGGCGGAGATTGAAAGTCACGCGGCGCGGGCGGCGGGGAAGCGCGCGAAGGCGCAGGTGCGGATCATGCAGTCGAACGGCGGGATTGTGTCCGCGCGAGTGGCGTCGCGGGAACCGGTGCGGACGATTCTCTCCGGGCCGGCCGGCGGGATCCTCGGCGCGCAGTATGTGGCGCAGCTTGCGGGCTTCGAGCAGATCATCAGCTTCGACATGGGCGGCACGTCCACGGACGTGGCGCTGCTCGAGGGCGAGCGGCGCACGACGAACGAGTCCATCGTGGCGGACCTGCCCGTGGCTGTGCCGATGCTGGATATTCATACCGTCGGAGCGGGTGGCGGGTCGCTGGCCCGATTCGATCGGGCCGGGGCGCTGCGCGTGGGACCGGAAAGCGCCGGCGCGGACCCGGGACCCATCTGCTACGGACGCGGCGAGCAGCCGACGGTGACCGACGCGCATGTGGTGCTCGGACGCATTCCGCCGGGCGGGCTGCTGGGCGGGGCGTTCCAGCTTGACGAGGCGCGAGCGCGACGACTGATGGAGAAGGCACGCGGGAAGATGCGCTCAGTGGAGGCGTTCGCGCAGGGGATTCTGGACGTGGCGAACGCGACGATGGAGAAAGCGATCCGCGTTATCTCCGTGGAGCGCGGCTACGACCCGCGGGATTACACGCTGGTGGCGTTCGGCGGGGCGGGTGCGCTGCACGGGTGCGAGCTGGCGACGGCGTTGCGGATGTCCCGGGTGCTGGTGCCGAAGTTCCCGGGTGCGCTTTCGGCGTTGGGCATCCTGCGCGCCGACGTGGTGAAGGATGTTTCGCTGACGGTGCGCCTGGCGGTCGAGCGGGCGGCGGACGCGACGCGGGAGTTGAGGAAGCAGTTTGCGCACATCGAGAGCCGCGGGCTGAGAGAAATGCGCGGGGAAGGATTTTCGCCACGGCTGGTGCGAATCGAGCGGATGTTGGACATGAGGTATGTGGGGCAAGCATACGAGCTGACGGTGGCGGCCGAGGGGGATTTTGTCGGCGCGTTTCACCGGGCGCACGAGCGGCGGTACGGATACGCCGATCCGGGGCGGGCGGTGGAAGCGGTGAACGTGCGGGCACGGTTGACTGGTGCGACGCCCAAGCCGGAGCTGCCGAAGTCGCGCCGGGCAGGAGCGAATCCGCGGGCGGCGCTGGTGGAACCACGGCCGGTGATGATTGCCAGACGGCGCGCGCGGACGGCAATCTACGACCGGGCGAGACTGCGGGCCGGGAACCGTTTTGCGGGGCCAGCGGTGGTGGTGGAGTACAGCGCGACGACGTTTGTGCCGCCCGGCTGGCGCGGACGGGTGGATGCGTATGAAAACATGATTCTGGAGACGAAGTGAAAGGGTGGACGAAGAAAGCCGAAGTGTGGATTTCAAAAGAGAGATCCTTCGCCGGTCCCCGCCGACTCAGGATGACAGGAAAGACATGACGCAATCCTTTGACCCAACGCGGCTGGAGATCTTCAAGAATCTGTTTCACTCCGTGGCGGAGGAGATGGGAGCTGCGCTGCGGCGGGTGGCCTTCTCGCCGAACATCAAGGAGCGGCGGGACTACTCCTGCGCGGTGTTCAACGCCGCGGGGGACGTGCTGGCGATGGGCGACCACATGCCAGTGCATCTCGGCTCGATGCCGATGTCGGTGCAGGCCGCGGTGCAGGCGCTGCGGCTCGATCCGGGCGATGTTGCGGTGCTGAATGATCCGTATGAGGGCGGCACACACCTGCCGGACCTGACGATGGTGATGCCGGTGTATTTCCGCGGCGCGCGGGCGCCGATGTTCTACGTGGCGAACCGGGCGCACCACGCGGACATCGGCGGCAGCCAGGCGGGCTCGATGGGACTGGCGCGGGAAGTTTTTCAGGAAGGGTTGCGCATTCCGCCGGTGAAGATTTTCCGGAAGGGGCGCGTGGTGAAGGATGTACTCGCGCTGATCCTGCGGAACGTGCGCACGCCGCGCGAGCGCGAAGGTGACCTCACCTCGCAGATTGCGGCGTGCCGGATCGGTGAGCGGCGGCTGGCGGAAATGGTGGGCAAGTACGGACGGCGCGAGGTGGAGACGTACGAGCGGCACCTGCTGGACTACTCGGCGCGGACGATGCGCGCGATGCTCAGGAAAATTCCCGACGGGACCTACCGCGGTGAGGATTTTCTGGATGGCGACGGCATTGAGCCGCACCGGCTGCGGATTGCGGTGGCGATCCGGAAACGCGGAACGCGAGTGGAAGTGGACTTCACCGGCTCGGCGCCGCAGTGTGCGGGGAGCGTCAATGCGGTGGAGGCGATCACGTGGTCGGCGGTGTTCTATGTGTTCCGGTGTTTGTTGGACGAGCAAGTGCCGGCAACGAGCGGGCTGATGCGGCCGGTCCGGGTGAATGCGCCGGCGGGCACGATTGTGAATGCGCGGCCGCCGGCGGCTGTGGCCGGAGGCAATGTAGAAACGTCGCAGCGGATTGTGGATACACTATTTCGCGCGCTGGCGCGGGCCGTGCCCGACCGTATTCCTGCGGCGAGCCAGGGCACGATGAACAATCTGACGTTTGGCGGCGCCGATCCGCGGCACGCCCCTCGCCTGCGCTCGGGGCAAGGCGGGGCGCCGTTTGCGTACTACGAGACGATTGCCGGCGGCATGGGCGCGCGGCCGGGGCTGGATGGGTTGAGTGGCATCCATACGCACATGACGAACTCGCTCAACTCGCCGGTAGAAGTGCTGGAGCACGCTTATCCGCTGCGCGTGCGGCGGTACGGACTGCGGCGCGGCTCCGGCGGGCGGGGACGCTGGCGCGGAGGAGACGGCGTAGTGCGCGAGATTGAACTGCTCGCCGACGCGCAGGTGGGATTGCTCTGCGACCGGCGGGCGACGGCGCCGTACGGGCTGTCCGGGGGCGCGCCGGGAGCGAAGGGTAAGAACGAGCTGGTCGTGAACGGGAAGAGGAAGCGGCTGGCGGCGAAGTGCAGCTTCTACGCGCCGGCGGGAGCGGTGGTGCGGGTGGAGACGCCGGGTGGCGGCGGCCTCGGATCGCTTGCACGCGCCCCGATGCTTTCCACCGGGGGGCTGTGGGTGAAAAAGATAAGTCCCGGCCGACGGCTCGAGAGCCGTCAAAGCCGGAACTAAGACTAACGAGAGGGCCTACTCAAACTTCTCGAGCGACACCGGCATCTGAAGCTTGGCCTTGGCGAGCGCGCGAACCAGCGAATCTTCCATCTGCTGCTCGGAGGTGTTCCGTGCAGTGGCCAACTCGCTGACCAGTAGGTGCTTGGCGCGATCGAGCATCTTCTTCTCGCGGAAGGAAAGGGGCTTGGAGCCGGAAAGCGAGACCAGGCTTTTCAGCACGGTGGCCACTTCAAGAAGCGAGCCGGTACGCATACGCTCGGAATTCTCTTTGAAGCGGTGCTTCCAGTCGTTATGGGAGCAGCACGCACCTTTCTCCAGGTACGTGAGCACTTTGGCGGCATCATTGGAACGAATGACGGGGCGCAGACCAACGGCAGTGATGTTGTTCTGAGGCACCATCACCTTGAGGCCGCTGGAGTAGACTTTTAACAGGAAGTATTTCTCGGTTTTGCCGTTCAGAAGGCCGAAACTAATCTGTTCGATGATCCCTACACCGTGGTTCGGATAGACGACTTTATCCCCTATCTTAAAATCCATCGGCGAAGACCCCCAGTCTGTACATGCAATTCTAGGCAAAAGGCTTACGGGCGTCAAGTGATTCCGCAACGAATGTTAGAGGGGCGGAAGGGGGGGCCAATCCGCTCTATGGGGTCAGCGTGAGGGAGAGGGGAGGGGTTACATCCGGTCGTATCCATTCCATTTTGGGTCGGTGCTTGCGGTAGAATCGCACCATGCTTGTGCTGGCCGTAGATACGAGTTCAGCCTCGGGGAGCCTGGCGGTGCTGCGCGATGAGCAACTCCTGGGGGTCATCTGCACCACCGGGGAGGAGAATTATTCCTCGCGGATGTTTCGCCAGTTGGAGATTCTGCTGGGCGAGTTGCAGCTTAAATTGCCGGAGTTCGATCTCTACGCCGTGGTTGCCGGGCCGGGATCATTTACAGGACTGCGCGTGGGACTGGCGGCGGTGAAGGGTTTGGCGGAAGTGCACGGCAGGCCGATTGTGGCAGTCAGCGCGCTGGAAGCGGTGGCGGTGCAGTCATCCGCGCCGGGAGCGTGGGTGGCGCCGGTGCTGGACGCGCGGCGCGGGCAGGTGTTCGGCGCGCTGTATGAGCGCGTGCCCCAGGGGCTGCGGCGTTACCAGGACGAGAGGGTGGAGACGCTGCGGGAATTCCTGGCCTGGCTGGCGAGCGAGTTTCGAGAGAACATCCAGGGCGTGCCGGCGTTTGTCTCACCGAAACCGGCGCTGCTGTATTTCGAAATTGAGGGGTCGGCGTTTGTGAACAGTCCGGTGGGGCAGGCTTCGCCGGTGCTTGCGCCACTGATCGGACAGATAGGACTGGAACGGGCGCGGCGCGGGGAAGTGGTGGACGCGCTGCACCTGGACGCGAACTACATCCGGCGCTCGGACGCGGAACTCAACTTCAAAGCCCCGGCACGCTGATGGCGGCACTCCGTTCACTCGCCCGGGCGGACCTCAAAGCGATTCTTGCCATCCAACAGGCGAGCCCCGAAGCGGCGCAGTGGTCCGCGGAGGCGTGGGAATCATTTGTCCGATCCACGGAGAGCGCGGCCGACGAGGATTTGCGCGCCGGGTATTGCGCGTGGGTGGCGGAGCGGGACGGCAAGGTCGCCGGCTTTCTGGCGGGATTGTTCAGCGGCGTGGAGATGGAGATTCTGAATCTCGCCGTGTCGCCGGGCGAGCGAAGGGCGGGAGTTGCTTCGCGGTTGTTGGAAGGGGCGCTGGCAGCGGCGCGGAGTTCTGGAGGGGAGCGGGCGTTTTTGGAAGTGAGGGCCTCGAACGCCGAGGCGATTGCGTTCTACGAGCGGAATGGATTCCTGCCGGCCGGACGGCGCAAGGATTACTACGCGACGCCGGTCGAGGATGCCCTGGTGTTCGCGCACGCTCTTGCGGCGGACGATTAAGAGTGTCCCAAGAGCGTCTTGCTTCTCCCGGCTGGCTTATGTTAGGTTCGGCGCCGGGGGAGGGGAATTGACCGACTTGGAGGCGAGCTGATGTCCATCGCGACTCGGGAACTTCGCGAGCAACTCCTGAGCAGCAATGCCGAACTGCAACGCCTGGCGCAAGAACATTCCCAGTACGAACTTCAGGTCCAGCAACTCACGAAGGATCCGTACCTGAGCGTGGAGGACATGAACCGCCTCGCCGCGCTGAAAAAGATGAAGCTGCGGGTGAAGGACGAGATGGAACAGCTCATCGCGCGGCACCTCCACGCCCGAGGCGGGTCTAACGACAGCGAGCACGTCTCCCGATAATCGCGCCGCCCGAAGGGTGCTTCCATCGTAAAGTCGTGGTGTTGGTGTGTGACGAAGGAGCGCTACGTCCAAATGGTCAGAGAGGGCTATGTGTTTGCCGCGCCGCCGCTGTTGGCGGGGCTTGCGCTTCTGGCATTGAACCGATTTGTCTTCGGCCAGGCGACGTGGCTGAACTGGCTGGCGGGCATCAGCATTTTTCTCGGGGCATTTGTTCTCTATTTTTTCCGCGACCCGCAGCGGGTGATTCCGGAGGATCCGGCGGCGGTTGTGTCGCCAGCGGACGGGCGCGTGGTCGAGATTGTGGACGAGGCGTGGGAAGGGAAGCCCGGTCGGCGGATCAGTATTTTTCTTTCGGTGTGGGACGTGCACATACAGCGGGCGCCGGTGGCGGGGACGATCCGGCAAGTCGATTACCGGCCGGGGAAATTCTACGCGGCGCTGCGCGCGCGGGCGTCGGTTGAGAACGAGCAGAATGTGATCCGCATCGCGACGCCGCGCGGAGAAATGATGTTCAAGCAAATCGCCGGATGGATCGCGCGACGCGTGGTGAGCTGGAAGGCCGCCGGCGACGCCGTGACTCGCGGCGAGCGCGTGGGCATGATACGATTCGGTTCGCGGGTGGATGTCTGGTTGCCCCCGGAAGCGGCAATCGCGGTCCGGAAGGGCCAGCATGTGGCCGGCGGCTCGGACATCCTGGCGCGATGGCCATGAACGAAGAGCAAAGAGCACTTTTCCCCAAGAAGAAGAACGGCCGGTTGCGGCGGGGTGTGCACCTCGTTCCCGCAACCCTGACGACGTTCAACCTCGGCTGCGGCTTTTACGCGATCAACGCCACCATGATGGGCGGGACGCCCAATTTCGACAAGGCGGCCATCGCCATCGGCCTCGCGGTGCTGTTTGATTCGCTGGACGGGCGAATTGCGCGGGCGACGGGCACGAATTCGGAATTTGGCAAGCAGTTCGACTCGCTCGCGGATGTGATCAGTTTCGGCATCGCGCCGGGAATCCTCTCCTACGCCTGGGGCGTGCGCAGCGTATTCGGTGCGAGCCCCGCGCTGCTCCACAATCTGCAACCGCTGGGGTTGCTGATTTGCTTCGCCTACGTGGTCTGTTGCGCCTGGCGGCTGGCGCGCTTCAATATCCAGGGCATGGCCCCTGACTCGCGCTTCTTTTTGGGGATGCCCGCGCCAGCGGCCGCAGGCATGGTGGCCGCGTCGGTGCACGCACTGAAGTTTCCACTGGAGGGCTGGCGGGGCTCGTTACTGTGGCTCGCGTTGGTGGGGGCGATCGCCGCGCTGATGTCCAGCACGATCCGCTACTACAGCGGGAAGGATCTCGGCTGGACGCGGCGGCAGCCATCGCTGGTGGTGGTGGCCTTGGCGCTGCTGGGCTGGTCCATCGTGGAGTACTCGGAGGAGATGCTGCTGATCATCGCCAGCTTGTACGCGGTCTCCGGTCCGACACTTGTACTGCTGCGCGGCGTGCGCCATCGCCTAGCCTCCCAGCCCACGGCTTGAAGATGCACGCGACATCCTCCCGTATCTGCCGTGTCGCCATCGCGGGCGCATCGTCTCTCCGCGGCAAAGACCTCACCGAACTGATCGCAGAGCGCAGTTTTCCAACGAGCGACATCCGGCTGATTGATGACGACGTGGCTTCCGGCACGCTCACCGATGCGGCCGGCGAGCCGGCGTTCATCCAGGCCATGGCGGACAACAGTTTCGAGGGCGTGGAGTTTGCGTTTTTCGCGGGGTGCCCGGAGTTCACTATCCGGCATTGGGAACAGGCGGCGCGGGCGGGCGCGACCGTCGTGGATTTGAGCGGGGCCTTCGTGGACATTCACGAGTCGCTGCCGTGGATCCCGGCGCTGGATGGGGTCTTGCCGCCGCCGGCGGCAACGGGGAACGGCAAGCTCTTCTTCTCGCCGCCCGCGGCGACGCTTGTGGCGTGTACGCTGGCGGCGGCGCTGGGACCGCTGGACGCGAGCCGGCTCTCGATCGTGTTCCTGCAGCCGGTTTCCGAACGCGGGCGTTGCGGGATCGAGGAGCTGGAGTCGCAGACGGTGAACCTGCTGTCATTCCAGCCGATCTCGGAGGGGCTATTCGACGCGCAGGTGGCGTTCAACCTGCTGGCGCGGTATGGGGCGGAGAGCCGGGAGCAACTGAGCGGGGCGCGGGCGGCGATCAGCCGAGGCGCGGCCCGTTATCTGGCGGGACGCGCGGGCGTGCCGGCGGTGCAACTGGTGCAGGCGCCGGTGTTTTATTCGTATGCGTTTACAGCGTTCGCGGATTTCGCCGCGCCCGTGGACTTGAACGCGCTCGAGCGAGCGCTGGCCGCCGCGGGTGTGAGCGTGGAGAAACCGGGCGAAGCGGCGCCGAGCAACATCAGCGTGGCTGGAGAAAGCCGGATTTCGGTGGCGCACGCCGAGGCCGACCCCGGCGTGGCGAACGGATGCTGGCTCTGGGGCGCAGCGGATAACGTCCGGCTGGCAGCGGCCAACGCGCTGCGGATTGCGGAGAAACTGATTGCGTCCTGAGCCCCAGATGAAGCCGTACTCCTTTTGCCGGGATTTCGGGCGCACGCTGGGGCGCGTGTTCCTTTCCGCGGTTTTCTGTCTGCTCGTTTCCAGCCTGGCAGGTTGCGGGTACCACGTGGCGGGGCGGGGAAGCGCGTTGCCGGCGGAATGGAAGACGCTGGCGGTGCCGGCGCTGGAGAACCGCACGACGCGGTACCGGATCGAGCAGCGATTGACGGAAGCGCTGGTGCGGGAGCTGCTGGCGCGGACGAAGTACCGCGTGGTGGCGGAGGAGACGGCGGCGGACGCGGTGCTGCGCGGGGAAGTGAGCCGGGTGGAGACGAGCGCGGTGCTGTTTGACGCGGCCACGGGGCGCGCGACGGCGATGGTGGTCACCGTGCACCTGAAGGTGCGGGTGACCGACCGGGCGTCGGGCAAGGTCCACTACCAGAACGATAACTTCGTGTTCCGCGAGCAGTACGAGGTCTCCACGGACGTGAGCAGCTTTTTCGAAGAGCAACAGCCGGCGCTGGAACGGCTGGCGCGGGATTTTGCGGCGCGGCTGGTGTCGGCGCTGCTGGAGAATTTTTGATGCCGGCAGTCAGTCTGGAAGAGTTCCGGGAAAAGGTGGAAAGCGGCCAGGGCGTTGCCGGAGTGCTGCTGTTGGGCAGCGATTCGTTTCTGCGCGAACAACTGCGCGAGCTGCTGGTCCGGACGTTTGTCCCGGAGGCGGCGCGGGCGTGGGGTGTGGCGCGGCTTTCGGCGAAGGACGTGCCGGTGGACGAGATCTTGCAGCAGGCGCAGTCGCTGCCGATGCTGGCGCCGCGGCAGGTGATCATCGTGGAGGAGGCGGGCGCGTGGGAGCGGCTGGGCGAGGAATCGCGGCAGAAGCTGGTGGAAGCACTCGAGGCTTACTTTGAGGACCCGGCGCCGTTCACGACGCTCGTTTTCGAAGCCGAGCAACTGGACCAGCGCATGAAGTTTTCCAGGCTACTGAGCGAGAAGGCGCTGGTGGTTGCGCTCACGCTGGGCGAGGAATCCGGCACGCCGATGGTGCTGGAGATGGCGCGGGATCTGGGTGCGGAGCTCGATGCGGCGTGCGCGGCACAGTTGCTCGACCTGGTGAACAACGATCTGGCGCGGGCGCGGACGGAACTGGAAAAGCTGGCGACGTATGCGGGGGCGCGCCGGATCACTCCCACGGACATCGACGCGCTGGTGATTTCGTCGAAGAAGTACGAGGTGTGGGGGCTAGCGGAACTGCTGGCGCTGCGCAAGCCGGACGGCGCGATGGTGTTTCTCGACAATCTACTGCGCCACGGTCAGCAAGCGCCGGCCATCGTCGGCGCCCTGGCGTGGATGTACCGGATTCTGCTGCAGGCGCAGGACCTGGCGCCGGGGAGTTCGGCGTTCGACCTGATGCGGCAGGTACGGCTGCGAAAAGAGACGGCGGACCTGGCGCTGCTGCAGGCGCGCAAGATTCCGCGGCGGCAACTGGTGGACGGCCTGGCCGCCCTGGGTGAGGCCGACAGCCGGCTGAAGAAGGGCAAGACCGACCAGCGAGCGGTGATGGAATTTCTGATCGCCCGCTTGACGGCGTAATTCCTCTCTGTGGTTCTCCACTTCCATTCTCAGCGAATGACTGTGTGGCAGGGGAATGTGCGATGGCACAGTTGAAAGACGCCCGTGACTCAACTACTATGGCGGCATCTGGACAACCGCAACAGGCGATCTCGCGAAAGGAGGAACCTGCCATGCCCAAGTTCATAATCGAGCGCGAAGTCCCCGGCGCTGGAAAGTTCACTCCGCAGGAGTTGCAGGGCATCTCGCAGAAATCGTGCAGCGTGCTGAACGCGATGGGCCCGCAAATCCAGTGGCTGGAAAGCTTCGTCACGGATGACAAGATTTATTGCGTGTACATTGCTCCGAACGAAGAAGCTGTGCGCGAGCATGCGCGGCAAGGCGGCTTTCCGGCCAACCGCATTTCAGAGATCAAGACGCAGATTGACCCGACGTCGGCTGAGACGAAGAAAAGCTCGGTGGCGCGGTAGCAAAAAAAAACAACGCCGGGCTGTGCCCCGGCGTTGCGTGCTCTTTTGAAGCCGTTCAGTCGCGGCCCGCGTCAGGCCTTGACGGCGCCCAGCGTGTTGTAGGCGAGCGTGAGGCGGGACTTGTAGCGGTTGGCCGTGTTCTCCTGCAGCACACCCTTCTGGATGGCCCGGTCAATCGCGGACAAGGTGGGGCTGAGGAGTTGTTTCGCCGCGGCGGCGTCGCTGGCGGTGATGGCCGCGCTCAAGTCTTTCATCATGCCGCGGACGCGCGTGAGATTCGCGCGGTTGACGGCGGTACGTTGCTCGGTCTGCCGGATGCGCTTGAGGACCGATTTCTTTCTCGGCTTAACTTTCTTTGCTGCTCCCTGCGCCATTCCGTTCTCCTTGAGTCCTGCAGCGGCGATCCGCAGCCCTGCAAGAATTTTTCTCTCATATCAAAGGAGGTAGGTTATCGTACGGCGCCAAAACTGTCAAATATGCGGTTCTGGGGCTGTTTTTTGCAACCTCCTCCAGCCGCCGATTGACACGAGCAGATAGCCCCCTCCGAGGGCGATATTCTGCCGCACTCAGCCAGGCCCCGAACAGGGGATGATCTTCAGCACGAGGCCCAGCGCCTGGCTCACAGCCAGGATCCCGGCCGCGGCCATGCCCCACCGGAGAATCACGCGCGGGTCTGTACGCCGGGCCAGCAGCACAGCACCGCAGACTGCGACGGGCGTGCCGGCAATCAGCGAAAGCAAGTAGTAGCCACGCGTGGCAGGAGCCAGCGCGTCCCAGAGCAGAAGACCTCTGACGCCGACATAACCCGCCATCACACCGAGCGCCAGCGTCCAGATTTCAAGATTATGCGTGCGCCCTTGCCGGTTTTGCAGCATAGGCAAAGTTCCCTCTCGTTTCCTTCGCGATCTTCTTGTGTACTATACGTAGGCACCACGGATATTGTTCCAGGAATAGGAGCGGAGGGACGAGGCCGGTGTCATGAATCCAATGTCCGACAAGCGTGACGAGCTTCGCCTGCTGGTGAACTCCCGGCATCCCCTCATCGCCGTGGAGACGTCGGAAGAGGCGCGGATCGAAGAACTGCTCTGCGACGTGGCGGCGGAGCTGGACGTGCCGCTGTTCACCTGGTCGGTGACCCACGGACTGCAGCGCAAAGGCACCGACCAGGCCATCTACGAGACCGAAGACCCCGAAAAAATGCTCGGCAACATCGCCAACATGCGCGGCGACGGAATTTACCTGCTCAAGGATTTCGCGCGGTACCTGGACCAGGACCGGTTGCTGCGGCGGCTGCGCGAACTGGCGGCGAGCTTCCGCGAGGTGCGGCGGTCCATCGTGCTGTCGGCGCCGGTGCTGAAATTGCCGCCGGAACTGGACGACGACGTGGCGGCGTTCCGGATCGAGCTGCCGGATGGCGTGCTGCTGCTGAAAGTGGTGCAGGCGACGATCGCCGAGTTTGGGGCGCAGGCGCACGTCAAAGTGGAGCTGGACCAAAGCGGGCTGAAGCAGCTTGCGCAAAACCTCTCCGGGCTGACCATGGACGAGGCGCGGCGAACGCTGGCCAAGTGCATTCTCGAGCGGAACAAGTTGGATGCGCGGACGGTGAGCGACGTTCTGGAGGCCAAGCGGAACTCGCTGCGGCAGGAGGGCACGCTCACGTATTTGAAAGCGGAGTCGAATTTCGCCGACGTGGCCGGGCTCAAAAACCTGAAGGAATGGCTGCGCAAGCGGCGCGGGGCGCTGACGCCAGAGGGGTTGAAGTTCGGGCTCGAGCCGCCGAAGGGCGTGCTGATTACGGGCGTGCAGGGCTGCGGAAAAAGTCTTTGCGCGAAGGCGGTGGCGGGCGAATGGAGCCTGCAACTGGCGCGGTTTGACGCCGGGTCGCTCTACGACAAGTTCATCGGGGAGTCGGAGAAGCGGCTGCGGAAGTCGCTGGAGATCGCGGAAAAGCTGGCGCCGCTGGTGCTGTGGATTGACGAGATCGAGAAAGGATTTGCGGCAACGGGGTCGAGCGCGGACGTGGATGCGGGATTGACGCAGCGCATCCTGGCGACGTTTCTGACGTGGCTGCAGGACCGGCAGCCGGGCGTCTTTCTGGTGGCAACGTCGAACAACATCTCGGCGCTGCCGCCGGAATTGCTCCGCAAGGGGCGCTTCGACGAGATTTTCTTTGTAGACCTGCCGGATGCGGAGGCGCGCGCGGAGCTGTTCAAGATTCATCTGAAGCGGCGGGGCCGCGACCCGGCGGCGTTCAACCTGGCGGCGCTGGCGTCGGCGAGCAGGGGTTTTCGGGCGCGGAGGTGGAGCAGAGCATCGCGAGCGCGCTGTACACGGCGTTTTCAAAGCAGCAGCAGCTTTCGACGGAGATTCTGGTGGCCGAATGCCACGCCACGCGGCCGCTTTCGGTGACGCGGCGGGAGGAAGTGGAGCGGCTGCGGGACTGGGCCCGGGAACGTGCGGTTTCCGCGAATTGACGGAGGGATCATGCCTGAGGGCATCGAGTACGTGAATGAGGAATTCGGACCAAGTTTTGGAATCACAATCGGAAAATGTGAATTCTTAGGCTTCCTGCTGGAACGGAAGGCGGGCGGATTCGATCTCTTCCTGGACCGGCAGGGTTCGGATCTCGAATGCCTGGAGCTGGATCAGATGACGTGGCTTCGCCATCAGGCGGTTGACAAGGGTTGCGTATATATCGTTTATTTCCCCGGTCCAAAACTGACCAAGGAAGTTCGCCGGGCAGCGCAGGACCGCTTGGGAGCCTGGCTTCAGCAGAGTTTTGGCCTGCCTTTCGACCCCAATAAAAAAGTGTACTGGGTGGACGATGAATGAGGTAAGCGACCGCCACAAATTAAGGCCATGCCGTCATGTTATAATGCCGGTTTGGAGGATATCCTGAGGCAGGAGGTCTAAAGCTTTGGTTCGGTTGTTCTGTGCCTGAGCGCTGGGCCAAGCAACACGATGAAACGCACAGTGCAGTTAGCTGGTGGAATCGAACAGCTTTACGGAACCCTCGACGAGAACGTCAAGCTCCTGGAATCCTCACTCCGCGTCACCACGCACCTTTCCGACGACAAGATCGAGATCGAAGGCGAGCCTGCCCAAGTGGAGCGCGCGGCGCGCATCCTGGACGAGTACAATCAACTCGTGCGCGAGGGGCACGTGTTCAACAACGGCGAGGTGAAGTCGCTCTTCCGTCTGGCCACGCAGGAGCCGGACATGGCGCTACGGCGGGTGGTGTCGCCGGAGCGGCCGCGGCACTTCGGGAAGAAGAACATCGCGCCGAAAAGCCCGAACCAGCGGCGGTACATGGAGTGCATGGAAAAGTTTGACATGGTGTTCGCCATCGGGCCGGGCGGCACCGGGAAGACGTATCTCGCGGTGGCCATGGCCGTCTCCGCGCTGCTGACCAAGCAGGTGAGCCGCATCATCCTGGCGCGGCCGGCGGTGGAAGCCGGCGAGCGGCTGGGATTTCTGCCGGGCACGCTGCAGCAAAAGGTGGACCCGTACATGCGGCCGCTGTATGACGCGCTTTACGACATGCTGGACGCGGACAAGCTGGAGCGCTATCTGGAGAAGGGAATCATCGAGGTGGCGCCGCTCGCATTCATGCGCGGGCGCACGCTGAACGAATCATTTGTCATCCTGGACGAGGCGCAGAACACCACCAGCGAGCAGATGAAGATGTTTCTGACGCGCCTGGGGTTCGATTCGAAGGCTGTGATCACTGGGGACATTACGCAGATTGACCTGCCCGCGGACCGGCGGTCGGGGATGATCGAGGCCATCGAGGTGGTGGGAAAGGTCGAAGGCATCGCGATGGTCTATTTCGACGAGCACGACGTGGTGCGACACAACCTGGTGCAGCGTATCATTCGGGCGTATGAAACGTTTGAAGGCGCCGGGCCCGTCCCGAAATTTCGGGACGGCGTGAACAAGACGCCGCGTGAAAACGGATGAAGCGAATCCGCGAAGTAACCGGCCTCCCGAAGCAGCGGGACCGGCGCGCGGGGGCCGGGCGGTCCCGAAGTTTCGGGACGCTGGCGCTTGCTCCCAGGCGCTCCCCTCTGTAGATTTAGCACAGCCAACAGGCCGGGCATGATCCTCAACCGTCAAAGCCGCGTGCGAGTCGCGCTGGCGCCGCTCGACAATTTCGTGCGGCGAGTCCGGCAAGAATTGCGCCTGAACGGGCGCGAGACGGCGATTTGCTTGGTAACTGACGCGGAGATGGCGCGGATGAACAAGACGTACCGAGGAAAGAGGGGGCCAACGGATGTGCTGTCGTTTCCGGCGGACGCGGTGGCCGCTGCTCGCCGGGGAGGAATCCATGCCGGCCTAAAGGCCGGCGCTACATTCCTGGGGGACATTGCGATTGCGCCGGGAGTGGCGCGGAAGAACGCAAAGCGGTACGAGCGGACACTCCCCAATGAGCTGCGCATCTTGATCTTGCATGGCGTGTTGCACCTGATGGGATACGATCACGAAACCGATCGCGGACAGATGGAGCGGAAGGAGCGCCGCCTGCGCCGCCGGCTGGGCCTGGAGTAAGCGATGGAGATTTTCCTCTATTGGCTTGCGGTGCTGGCGTTGAACGCCGGGCTCGTGGTGTTTTCTTATCTCGACCGCATCTACCGCGAACTGGGGCGCGTGAGCACGGGGCGTGTACACGCGAATCTTGACATTTTTGAGGTGGAGGTCGAGCCGCGGCTGGGAATGGACCGGCGGCGGGCGGCGCTGACGTTTGGCCTGCTGGCCAACCTGTGGCTGGCGCTGGTGGCGGTGGTGACGGTGCGCGGCGTCAATCTGCTGGTCCTCCGCGACTGGGAAGCGCTGGTTCAGTTATTTTTTCTGCTCACGATTGAAGTTTTGCTCGGCGTGCAGGTAATCCCGTACCTGCTGCTGGCGCGGAGCACTGGGCGGTGGCTGCGGCCGCTGCTGCTGACGGTGCGCATGTTTGCAGGAGTGGTGTGGCCGCTGCGGGCGCTGGTGGAAGTGGGCGCGTCGGTGATCCGCTTTGCGGAGGAAGCGCCGGGCGCGCAACAAGCGCAGCAGGAGGGCATTGAGCAGCTTGTCGAAGCCGCGGAGGAGGAAGGCATCCTGAAGCGCGAGCAGGCGCACCTGATCGAACAGGTGGTGGAGTTCACGGACAAGCGCGTGCGGGACGTGATGACGCCGCGGCCGGACGTGGTGGCCATCCCGGCGGAAGCCAGCGTGGAGCAGTTGCGGCGACTGCTGGTGGAGACGAAGTTTTCGCGGATTCCGGCGTACGAAGGCTCGCTCGATCAGGCGATCGGCGTGGTGTATGCGCGGGACATCCTGGGCATCCCGGAAAGCGAGGCGGCGCGGCGCGGCGTGCGCGAACTGGCGCGCCCGGCGATCTTTGTGCCAGAGACAAAGCTCGGATCGCAGCTTTTGAAAGAGTTGCAGCAGAAGAACCAGCAGATGGCGCTGGTGATTGACGAGTACGGGTCGGTGGCCGGGCTGGTGACGGTGGAGGATTTGATCGAGGAGATCGTCGGGGAAATCGGGGAAGAGGACCGCGCGCAACTCCACGGCGGGCCGGACATCGTGCGGGAAGAAGACGGCGGGCTGCTGATCCGCGGAAGCGTGCCGCTCGAAAAAGTGTGCGAGCTGTTCGGCGTCGAACTTCCTTCAGACCCAAGCATTGCCGGAGCCACCACGATTGCCGGGCTGCTGAACAGCGTCGCGGGCCACGTGCCCAAAGCAGGCGAGGCCATTGACTACGACGGCCTGCGGTTCGAAGTGGTCGAAGCCAACCAGCGCAAAGTCCTGCGCCTGCGGGCGCGGCGGCGGGCGGAGCCCGCGGTCCAGGCGACGCAGGCCTGAAATTCAGCGTCATCAGCCAGTCAAGACTTCCTTCCGAATCAGAACCACGCTGTATTTCGCCTTTGCATGTGGTAGAAGAATTGGTTCCATGCGCTGTGCGAAGTGCGCGCCCGCGTCCTTGGAGGAATCATGAAGCAACGACACATTGTCTGGCTTTTCGTATTGGGGGTTCTGCTGGCGTTGCCGGCGCTAGGGAGGGCCCAGGCGCCGCCTCAGGAGCCGAAAGACATCGACCTCATCTGGGCCGTGAAAATCCCCATGCGGGACGGCGTAAAGCTGAACGGCACGGTGTACAAGCCGAAGCCGCAGGCGGAGCCGCTGCCGGTGGTGTTCACCTTCACGCCGTACATTTCGGACACCTACCACGAGCGGGCGATGTATTTCTCGCGCAACGGGTACGTCTATGTGCTGGTGGACGTGCGCGGACGCGGCAACTCGGAAGGGAAGTTCGAGCCGTTCGCGAACGAGGGCCGCGACGGTCACGACGTCGTGGAATGGCTGGCCAAGCAGCCGTGGTCCGACGGCATGGTAACCATGTGGGGCGGTTCCTACGCGGGCTTTGACCAGTGGACGGTGCTCAAGGAATTTCCGCCGCACTTGAGCACGATCGTGCCGGTGGCCGCCGCGCACCCGGGGATTGACTTTCCCTTCCAGAACAACATTTTCACGTCCTACGAAACGCAGTGGCTCACCTATACGAGCGGGGTGACGCCGCAGGTGAACTTGTTCGGCGAGCAGTCGTTCTGGATTCAGAAATTCCGCGAGATGTACAAGGCACACGCAGCGTTTCGCGAGCTGGACAAGATTGTGGGCAACCCATCGCCGGTGTTTCAGAAGTGGCTGGACCATCCGATCCCGGACGCGTATTACGACGTGATGGCGCCGAACGCCGAACAGTACAAGCGCATGAGCGTGCCGATTCTGTCCATCACCGGACATTACGACGGCGACCAGCCGGGAGCCCTGGAGTTCTACAAGCGGCACATGCAGTCCGGCACCCCCACGGCGAAAGAGAACCACTACCTGATCATCGGGCCGTGGGACCACGCGGGCACGCGGACGCCGCGGCGCGAAGTGGGCGGGCTGCGTTTCGGCGAGGCCAGCATACTCGACATGAACAAGCTGCACCGCGAGTGGTACGACTGGACGATGAAGAGCGGGAAGAAGCCGGAGTTTTTGAAGAAACGCGTGGCGTACTACGTCGTCGGGCCGGAGGCGGAGAACTGGAAGTACGCGGACACGCTCGAAGCGATTTCCAACGAGAAGCGCACGTTCTATCTGCATTCGCAGGGCAACGCCAACGACGCGTTCCGATCGGGCGAGTTGCGCACAGATCCGCCGGGCGACCTGAAACCGGACCTCTGGGCCTACGATCCGCTGGATACGCGGCCGGGCGAGTTGGAGAGACAGCCGGGGCAGAACTACCTGACCGACCAGACGCTCGCGCTGAATCTGTTTGGGAACGGCGCGGTGTATCACAGTGGCCCGTTCGGAGAGGCGACGGAGATTTCCGGATACGTCAAGCTGACGGCGTGGATTGCGATGGACGTGCCTGACACGGATTTTGTGGCCACGCTGTATGAGATCAGGCCGGATGGGACGAGTATCCAGCTCACGCAGCAGTTGCAGAGGGCGAGGTACCGCGAGTCGCTCCGCGAGGAAAAGCTGGTGAAGCACGGGGAAATCAACCGGTACGAATTCGACAAATTCACGTGGTTTTCGCGACGGATTTCCAAGGGCAGCCGGTTGCGGCTGGTGATTGGGTGCGTGAACAGCATCCAGGCAGAGAAGAATTACAACAGCGGCGGGGTAGTGGCAAGCGAGACAGGGAAGGACGCGCGGACGGCGCACGTCACGCTGTACCATGACGCGCAGCATCCGAGCGCGCTGGAACTGCCGATTGTGAAGTAGCGTGGAAAGAGGAAGGCCGCCATGAATCGGCGGCCTTCCTGAGGGTTCTTGGAAGGCGCGTCCCTCAGGGGCGCCTTCGTGGTTCCAACCCCTGCCGGCCTAAAGGCCGGCGCTACGCTCCCAAGGAGAGCGGCCACGGTGGCGCGCCCCTACCAGTCGCTGCTGCCGAACGTTGGCTACTGTTTCTTCATCGGGGCGGGAGCCACGATGTCGGCCTTCATGCTCGATATGGCGGCGAGCACTTCATCCTTTTCCTTCTGAGGGACCTTGAACTTGTCGAGGGTGGCGACGAGGTGATTCACGGAGACTTCCCAATCGCTCTCGGTAATGTTCAGGCCTTCGTGGGCCACTTTCATGCTGCGGCCGATGTAGATGCAGGGGCCACCGGTGGCGGCGCAGAGCTGGTCCACAATGAGTTGGCGGATTCTCCCCAACGAATCCTTGCTGTGGCCGCCGAAGAAGTGGCCGACCTGCTTGTCAGTGGCTAGGCGGCCAATAAAGTCGTCGGTGACAGCGGCCAGGGCGTCATAGCCGCCCAGGCGCCTGTAGAGCGATTCCTGTTTCATCTGCGCTGCAACGCCGGCAGCACCGATCAGCAGCGCTACGAGCATGGCTGCTGCCAGTAGCCTCACGGATACCATCTTCATTTGTTGATTCTCCTTTGAGAAAGTTGGGACACCTGCGCACGCGTGCGGCGCATAAATGTGGAGCATGGTTGTCCCTATGGTTGAGTACGGATTCTACGGCAAATTGGATGTGAGGAGGAAGGCTAAGCGGAAATTGCGTGGTGCGACCCTACTTGGCGCGGGATTGTTCTGCCATCTCTGCAAACGCCTTGCGCCAGCTTGGGGAGAGCAGGGGGCAGGCGGCGAGGCGGAGAGCGGTCTCTCGGTCGGCGCCGTCACGATAAAGTGCAAAAACGCGGGCGATGGGCATGTCCGGGAAGGGACGCTCGACGAGGCGGACGTCCTGGCCGGCTTCGACGTGGCCTTCGATGAGGACGCGAAAGTACCAACCGCCGCGGGCGGACTTCATCACGAGCGCGGGCAAATCCGGGAGGCGCCACTTGCGGGCTAGATTCACGCAGGGCTGGCGCGGCTGGGAGACTTGCAGAACGGCGTCGCCGACGGCGTAGGTGTCGCCGACGCAAACGGAGAGTTCGTCCTGGCCGCTGATGGTGAAGTTTTCGCCGAAGCCGCCGTGGGGGAATTCGAGCGGCGCCAGTTCGCGGTTCCAGTCAGGGTAGTGTTCGGCGGAGTAGCCCAGCACCGCTTTGTTCGGGCCGCCGTGATGCTTCGTATCCGCCTGGCCGTCTCCGGCAAGGTTCGTCCGCCCAAGCCACACCGGGCCCTTTACTGAATCCTTGAAAATTCCGCTCCGCCACGGCTGTTCGAGCGGATCGCTGGCATCCGCGCGGCCGTGGTCTTTCGGCATTCCGACGTGAATGGCAACGAGAATGGCCAAAGAACCTCCGCCCTGCGGCGGTCGTTCTCCGTTACCCGCTGGGCCGGGCTTCTTGTTATCATGGGTTGCGCATGGGATTCAAATCAGGATTCGCGGCAATACTTGGGCGGCCGAACGCGGGGAAGTCCACGCTCGTGAACCGGCTGGTGGGACAGAAGGTGGCAATCGTGTCGCCGAAGCCGCAGACGACGCGAAACCGCATTCAGGGGATCGTGAACCGCGATGACGCGCAGATCGTGCTGATTGACACGCCGGGGATTCACAAGCCGGAGAACGAACTCGGGCGGCAGATGATGGAGGAGGTGCGGCAGGCGCTCGAGGCGCTGGACGTGCTGCTGCTGATCGTGGACGCAAGCGCAGGGTTTGGCGGCGGCGACCGGTTTGCGCTGGAGATGGTCAAGAACGCGAAGGCGCCGGCGATCCTGCTGCTGAACAAGGTGGACGCCATTGCCAAGGAGCGGCTGCTGCCGTTGATCGACCGCTACAGCAAGGAGCACGAGTTTGTAGAGATCATCCCGATTTCGGCGCTGACCGGCGACGGGCTCGAGATCGTGCTCGACACAGTCGTGAACCGGCTGCCGGAGAGTCCGCCGTATTTTCCGCCGGAGCAGTACACCGACCAGCCGGAACGGTTTCTAGCGGGAGAAATCGTGCGTGAGAAAGCGATTGTGGCGAGCCGGCAGGAGGTTCCGTACGCGATTGCGGTGCTCGTGGACAGCTTCGAAGAGAGCGCGAAGCTGATCCGCATCCGCGCGACACTCTACGTGGAACGGGACGGGCAAAAGGGCATCCTGATCGGCAAGGGCGGCGCGATGCTGAAAAAGATCGGCACCGAGGCGCGGCTGGAGCTGGAAGAATTGCTGGGCACAAAGATCTTTCTAGGGCTTCATGTGAAAGTGCAGGAAGACTGGCGCGACCGGCCAGCGCTGGTGCGGCAGCTTGATTGGCACCGGCAGTTGGAGCGGATTGGCGAGCGCGAGGAAAGCGAGTCCTGACTCAAAACTCATTCGTCCTGTCGAGGAAATCCATATAAGAAGCAGATCCCTCGCTGCGCTCGGGATGACACCCGATTGTTTTTCTGCCGCCCAGCTATTCTCCCTCAGCGGAAATTCCCAGGGATTTCATTTTGCGGTAGAGGTGGCTGCGCTCGAGGCCGACGGCGGCGGCGGTGCGCGTCATGTTCCAGTGGTTCTCCTCGAGCTTGCGGAGAATGAAATCGCGCTCGTAGGCCTCGCGGGCCTCGTGCAGAGTGGCATAGGGCTGCTGGGGGCTCGAGGCGGCGCCGCGGAACAGCTCCGGCGGAAGGTGCTGCGGCTCGATGCGCAGGCCAGGGGCCATGATGACCAGGCGCTCGATGAGGTTTCGGAGTTCGCGGACGTTGCCGGGCCAGGGGTAGCGCAGGAGAACGTCGAGCGCGGGCGGCGAAAGCTCCTTGAGCTTGCGGCCGTAAGCCTCGGAGAATTCGCGGAGGAAATGACGCGCGAGGATGGGAATGTCCTCGGTGCGCTCACGGAGAGTGGGGACGTAGAAGGGGATGACGTTGAGGCGGTAGAAGAGGTCCTCGCGAAAAGCGCCGCGAGAGATTTCCTCGTCAAGCTTCTTGTTGGTGGCGGCGAGGACGCGGACGTCCACGGTGACGGGATGATTCGAGCCGACGGGCTCGAAGCGCTGCTCCTCGAGAACACGCAGAACTTTCGACTGGGTTTTCAGGCTCATGTCGCCGACTTCGTCGAGAAAGAGAGTGCCGCCGTCGGCTTTCTGGAATTTTCCGACCTTGTCTTCACTGGCGCCGGTGAAGCTGCCCTTCAAATGGCCGAACAATTCCGATTCGATTAATTCTTCCGGGATCGCTGCGCAATTCACTTCGACGAACGGGAGGCCGGCGCGGGCGCTCTGGGCGTGGAGCGCGCGGGCGACGAGCTCCTTGCCGGTGCCGCTTTCGCCATAAATAAGGACGCGGCCGTTGGTCGGCGCGGTGAGGGCGATCTGCTGGCGGAGGGCCTTCATCGGGATGCTATCGCCGATGATCTGATGCTTCTGCTCGAGCTCGGCGCGGAGGCGGCGGTTTTCCTCCTCGAGACGCAGATGCTGCAGGGCATTCTTGACGACGAGGATGGTTTTTTCGAGCGAGAGCGGTTTTTCGACGAAATCGAATGCCCCGAGCTTGGTGGCGCGCACGGCGGTTTCAATGTTTCCGTGGCCGGAAATCATGACCACCATCGGCGCGTTGCCGCGCTCGTGCAGTTTTTCGAGCACTTGCAGGCCGTCGATGCGGGGCAGCCAGACGTCGAGGAGGACGACGTCGAAGGCGTCTTTTTCGAGCGCGTCAAGGCAGGCTTCGCCGGATTCGACGGCGTCGGCGCGGTAGCCTTCGCCGCGAAGGATGGACGTCAGCGACTGGCGGATGCCGGCTTCGTCGTCAACGATCAGAATCGAGTAGGGCATTTTGTTGTGGCGGCTATATGCCGCCGCGCAAGTCTTGTTTTGCTACGGCGGCTTTATGCCGGCGAATGATTCAGAACGATACTCTGCGGCGGGGTAAACCCGCCGCTACGGCTGGTTCGCCGCGGCGGATGTGACTTCGACCGCGGGCAGCCGGATGACAAAGCGCGCGCCGATGGGAACGTTGTCCTCGACGCGAATGGTGCCGTGATGCTCGGCGACAATGCGGCTGGCAATGGCCAGGCCGAGGCCGGTGCCGCGCTCCCGAGTGGAGAAGTGCGGCAGGAACAAGTGGTCCTTGTCCTCGGGCGAGATGCCGTGGCCGCTATCGGCGATGACGATTTCGAAGGATTCGCCAGCGGCGTCGAGACGCGTGGAGACAGCGATTTCCTTGACGGACGAGCCCTCCAGGGCTTCGGCGGCGTTATCAATCACATTGACGAGGACGCGCCGCAGAAGTTCCGGATCGGCCTTGGCAGGCGGCAGACCGGGAGCGAGCGTTGTACGGAGCGTGACGCCTTCGAGGCGGCCGCCGAAAACGTCGAGGGCACTGGTGACGATGGCGTTCAGGTCGGCGAAGACGGGCTTGACGGTGGGAAAGCGCGCGAACTGGGAGAATTCATCCACCAGCGTTTTCAAAGCGGTGACTTCGCGCTGGATGAGGCCGGCGCACTCGGCGGTGAGCAGTTCGAGTTCGCTGGGCACTCCGGACGCGGCAGGCAACATCTTCTGTTTTTCGATGTAGCGCGAAAGCCGCTGCGCGGAAAGCTGGATGGGCGTAAGCGGATTCTTGATTTCGTGAGCGATGCGCTGGGCGACTTCCTGCCAGGCGGCGGACTTTTGCGCGTGGAGCAGATCGGTGAGATCGTCAATGACGACGACGAAGCCGGGGTTGGCGCGTCGCGGGCCGAGAGAACTGACCGTGACGGCGGCGTGGAGCACGCGGTTGGGGAGCGTAATGGCGAGTTCCTTGGACGCAGCGCCCATGCGGAGAGATTTGCGCATGAGTTGTTGCAGGCCGCGAGCGGCTTCTTCGCCGGCGAGAGCTTCGAGCGTCTTCGCGTCGCGCGCGGCGTCGCCAAAGATTTTCGTCACCGACGGATTCGCCCGGCGGATTCCGCCGTTGTCATCGAGCGAGAGCACGGCGGTGGGAATGTTTTCGAGGATGGCCTCCATCAGCTTGCGGCGGCGCTCGAGCTCGGTGACGGCGTCCTGGAGGCTGCGGGTGAACTCATTGATCTGCTGGCGGCTGGTGGCGAGCTGCGCGGTCATCTGGTTGAAGGAACTGACCAGCGTGCCGAGTTCATCGCGCGCGGGGACGTCGACGCGGTAATCGAAATTGCCGCGCGAAATCTCGCGGGTGGCATCAGCGAGGGCCTGAATGGGCAGGACTACCTGCTTCGAGAGAAAGAGCGCAAACCACATCGCTGAAAACAAAAGCAGGACTGTAAAGAGCGCCAACGTGAGGAGGAGCTGGTTTTTGTACGCTCGCAGGCTCTGCTTCGAAGCGTTGTATGTCGCTGCTTGGGCCTCAATCTGTTGGTACCTGTCAAGAAACTGGTCAGGCATCCTCATTCCGACTACGAGTCCACTGCTGCCGCGCGAGGGCCGTGCGGCAAGGAAAGTTGCATCGTGAGATTCTTGCCAGACCTCGGTACTGCTTGGCAAGACGCTGACCTTCTTGGGACTGATGGGAACTAGTTTGTTTTCGACGAGGGTTGCGATCGCATAGATTCGACCATTTTCCAGGCCCTGTTGAACATTTCCGGCTTCGTCCTGAACCCATGCGGCGTCTGCTCCCAAGCTCAAAGCACGCTTCACAAGATCTTTTTCAATGAGATTTGTACCCGAAAAATCTTTGCCTTGAAGTGAGAGATCAGCAATCTCTGTCAGGCGCCGTCCTTCATTTACCCCGAGTTCTTTCAGTAGTTTTGTGCTCTCTTCCGTGGCAATTTCGATGGGGCGTGGGAACCAGCGATTGAGGGTGCGGTTCAGGAGCGCGTAGCTGATCAAGAACATAAAGACAACGGGGAGAAGCGCGATGGCCATGGCGCCGGCGACCATTTTGGTCTTGAAGCGGCCGCCAAGAGTTTCGGCGCGGCGCTCGGCCCAGGTGCGGAGGAGTGTGCGCGCAAAGATGAGGCCGAAGACGAGCAGCGCGGCCACCATGAAGGTGGAAACCGCGTAGAGAATGAGGAATTCCTGCCAGCGGTCGGGCTCGAAGGGAATGCGCAGGGAGCCGAGGGTGAAGACCGCGGCGAGGAGCAAAGCGACGAGCAGGCCGCCGACGGCGAGCGTGATTTTCCCTGGCTTCCTGCGGGGCGTGCGCGGCGGGTTCTGCGACGGCATGCTCACGAGTGCGTCTCCAACCGGACGAGCGAATCGGCGGGAAGAAAGGGCTGCAAGGGGCACTCGTGGCAGCGAGGATTCTTTGTGCGGCACCAGTGCTTGCCGGTCATGACGATAAGGCCGTGGTACTCGTTGTAGAGCTGCACGTCGGGGGGAAGAGTTTTCTCAAACAGAGCGCGAAGTTCCTCGTAACCAGCTTTTGCGGAGACGAGCCCGTGGCGCAGCAAGATACGTTTGGTGTAGGCGTCCACCACAAAGACGGGATGCTGGCCGGCGTAAAGAAGGATGGAGTCGGCGGTCTCCGGGCCGATGCCGTGAACGGCGAGGAGCTTTTCGCGGAGTTCCGGGGTGGGCGTGCGAAACATTTTTCCGAGAGAGCCGCCGTATTCGCTGCGGAGAAACTTCACGAAGGCTTTGAGTTTTTTCGCCTTCTGGCGGAAGTAGCCAGAGGAACGAATCAACCGCGCGAGTTTCGCTTGCGAGACGCGGCCGAGGGCTTTCGGAGTGAGCAGGCGCTCGCGGCGCAGGTTGGCGACGGCTTTTTCAACGTTGGTCCAGGCGGTGTTCTGTGTCAGGATGGCGCCGACGATGACTTCAAAGGGCGTGCGGGCCGGCCACCAGCTCTGAGGGCCGAGCGAGAGGTAAAGCGCGTGGTAGTACTCGGCCAGACCGGGCAGGGAAGTGTGCCTGGCGGGCGCGGACTGGGGTATCCTTTGCACGGCGGCTAAGGGCAGAGCAAACGCCATTCGGGCAAGATAGCGGCGGGTGGGGGGCAAGTCAAGGCGTGGGTGTGGCGTGGGCGCTACACCGGGTCTATTGACAGGGGATTGATGCTTTCACTACGATTGCGCGTAAGTCCCATGAGAAGGGGCGCTTCCAAAACCGTTCTCGTGCTAAAGTACCGCCTCCAGAGCCGCACCCGTCTCCGAGGAGCCTGCTGATGGCAGCCCGATTGGGCGAAATTCTGGTTAAAGAGAATCTGATAACCCAGGAGCAACTCAAGCAAGCCCTGGAGTACCAGAAACAGCATAGCGGTCGGCTGGGCACCTGCCTGGTGAAAATGGGGCTGGTGACCGACGACGAAGTGACCGCCGTGCTCTCGCGGCAGTACGGCGTACCCTCCATCAATTTGAAATATTACGAAGTGGATCCGGCGGTGACGAAGCTGATCCCGCAGGAGACCGCCATCCGCTATCAGATTGTGCCGCTGTCGCGCGTGGGCTCCACGCTGACCATTGCGATGACCGACCCCACAAACGTCTTCGCGATGGACGACATCAAGTTCATGACCGGCTTCACGGTAGAGCCGGTGGTGGCGTCGGAATCGGCCATCACCGAGGCCATTGGAAAGTTTTACGGAGAGGCGCAGAGCGTCCAGGAACTCGACAAGGTGATGAAGGACCTGGCCGGGGACGAGACGGACCTCGAGCTGGCCGCCGAAGAAACCGAGGTGGACCTCCAGTCGCTGGAAAAGGCGGCGGAGGAAGCGCCGATCATCAAGCTGGTGAACCTGATCCTGACGGACTCGGTGAAGCGCGGGGCGAGCGACATCCACATCGAGCCGTACGAAAAGGAGTACCGGGTGCGGTTCCGGATTGACGGCATGCTGCAAACGGTGATGAGCCCGCCGATGAAACTGAAAGACGCCATCACCAGCCGGTTGAAGATCATGTCCAAGCTGGACATCAGCGAGAAGCGGCTGCCGCAAGACGGCCGCATCATGATCAAGTTCACAAAAGACGGGAAGAAAAAGGAACTGGACTTCCGCGTGTCGACGGTGCCGACGCTGTACGGCGAAAAGATCGTCATGCGGCTGCTGGATAAGGAAAACCTGCGGCTGGACATGACCAAGCTGGGGTTCGAGCAGGAGTCGCTGACGAAGTTCGAGAAGGCGATTCTGAAGCCGTACGGGATGGTACTGGTGACCGGGCCGACGGGCTCGGGCAAGACGAATACGCTCTACTCCTCGGTCGCGCGGCTGAACCAGCCGGACACGAACATCATGACGGCCGAAGATCCAGTCGAGTTCCAGTTGCCGGGCATCAACCAGGTACAGATGAAGGAGCAGATCGGACTGAACTTCGCGTCGGCGCTGCGCGCGTTCCTGCGGCAGGACCCGAACATCATCCTGGTGGGCGAAATCCGCGACTTCGAGACGGCGGAAATCGCGGTGAAAGCGGCGCTCACGGGCCACCTGGTGCTCTCGACGCTGCACACGAACGACGCGCCCTCGACGGTGAGCCGGCTGATGAACATGGGCATCGAGCCGTTCCTGGTGGCCACGTCGGTGCACCTGATCTGCGCGCAACGATTGATCCGGCGCGTCTGCGCGAGCTGCAAGGAGCAGGCGGAAGTGCCGGAGCAGGCGCTGGTGGACATCGGCTTCGGGCCGGACGAAGCGAAGACCGTGAAGGTGATGCACGGGAAGGGCTGCGCGACGTGCAACAACTCGGGGTACAAGGGCCGCGTGGGGCTGTACGAGGTGATGGAGATCACCGACGAGCTGCGCGAGCTGATCCTGGTGGGGGCCTCGGCGCTGGAGCTGAAGAAGAAGGCCATCGAGTGCGGGATGATTTCGCTGCGGCGCAGCGGGTTGGTGAAGATTGCGTCGGGAGTGGCATCGATCGAAGAGGTCGTGCGCGAGACGGTGCTCTAAGGGGGAAGGGAAATGGCCGGCATCACGCTCAGCGAACTGCTGAAGAAGATGATCGAGATGGGCGGGAGCGACCTGCACATCACCACGAACAGCCCGCCGCGCATCCGCATCCACGGCAAGCTGCGGCCGCTGGATATGCCGCCGCTGACGGCGGCGGACACGAAGTCGCTGGCGTACAGCGTGCTGACGGACGCGCAGAAGCACCGGTTCGAAGAGAACCTGGAGCTGGACTTTTCGTTCGGGCTGAAGAACCTGGCGAGGTTCCGCGGCAACCTGTTCAACCAGCGCGGCGCGGTGGCTTCCGTGTTCCGCACCATTCCGTGGGAGATCAAGGGTTTCGACCAGCTCGGGCTGGCGCCGGTGGTGAAGGACCTGTGCAACAAGCCGCGCGGGCTGGTGCTGGTGACGGGGCCGACCGGGTCGGGGAAGTCCACGACGCTCGCGGCGATGCTGGACAAGATCAACAGCGAGCGCGAAGAGCACATGATCACGATTGAGGACCCGATCGAGTTCCTGCACAACCACAAGAAGTGCCTGGTGAACCAGCGCGAAATCCATTCGGACACCCATTCGTTCACCAACTCGTTGCGCGCGGCGTTGCGCGAAGATCCCGACGTGGTGCTGATCGGCGAGATGCGCGACCTGGAGACCATCGAATCCGCCCTGCGCATCGCCGAAACCGGCCACTTGACCTTCGCCACGCTGCACACAAACTCGGCGGTTTCGACGATCAACCGCATCGTGGACGTCTTTCCGGCGCACCAGCAGCCGCAGATCCGCGCCCAGCTTTCGATGGTGCTGGAAGGAATTCTTTGCCAGGCGCTGGTGCCGCGCGCGGACGGGCGCGGGCGGGCGATGATCATGGAAATCCTGATCCCCAACGCGGCGATCCGGAACCTGATTCGCGAAGACAAAATCCACCAGATTTATTCGGCGATGCAGAGCGGCACGGGGCAGTCGGGGATGCAGACATTCAATCAGGCCCTGGCCACGTCGTACTTCAACAAGTTGATTACTTTGGAAAGCGCCCTGTTGCGCTCCTCGAACCAGGACGAGTTACAGGATATGATCAACCGCGGTGTGATCTCGCCGCAGGCTCGCGGCAGCGTTCCTGTTCGCCGCTGAACCCCGGCCCCGCGCTGCGGGGGGAACTGATGAGGAGGGAATAAAGCATGGCCGTCTTCGCCTACCAGGGAACCAACCGCGCTGGCGCAGTGGTGAAGGGTGAGCAGGTGGCCACCAGCAAGGCCGAAGCCACCAATCTTCTCCGCCGCCAGCAGATCAACGTTTCGAAGATTTCGGAGAAGGGCAAAGAATTCACGATGCCGACGTTCGGGGGCAGCGTGTCGGCGAAAGAGCTCGCCATCTTCACCCGGCAGTTTTCGGTGATGATTGACGCCGGCTTGCCGCTGGTGCAGTGCCTGGAACTGATCGCGAACCAGCAGGAAAACAAGCATTTTCAGAAGATCCTGCACACGGTGCGGTCAGCGGTGGAGGGCGGCTCGACGCTGTCGACGGCGATGCGTCCGCACGTGAAGGTGTTTGACCCGCTGTACGTGAACATGATCGAAGCGGGCGAAACGGGCGGTATTTTGGACACGATTCTGCAGCGGCTCTCCACCTACATCGAGAAAAACGTGAAGTTGAAGTCGGCGGTGAAGTCGGCGCTGATCTATCCGGTGTCGGTGATGACGATCGCCATCAGCGTGGTGGTGCTGCTGCTGTGGAAGGTGGTGCCGATTTTCGCCAAGCTGTTCGAGGGTCTCGGGGTGACGCTGCCGACGCCGACGAAAATCGTCATCAACTTGAGCAACTTTATCGGCAGCATCTACGGCTTCCTGATCGTGGTGGGGCTGGTGGGCACCGGGTTCGCGTTGAAAACGTGGTACGCGACGCCGGTCGGACGCAGGGCCATCGACGCAGTGATGCTGAAGATTCCGGTCATCGGAATGATCCTGCGGAAGATCGCGGTGGCGCGGTTCACGCGGACGCTGGGCACGCTGATCTCGAGCGGCGTGCCGATTCTGGAAGGACTGGAAATCACGGCGCGGACGTCAGGCAATGCGGTGGTGGAAGAGGCGCTGCTGAAAGTGCGGGCGTCGGTGGAGGCCGGGCACAACCTGATGGACCCGTTGAAGGAAACCGAAATCTTCCCGAACATGGTGACGCAGATGGTGGGCGTCGGGGAACAGACCGGCGCGATGGACGCCATGCTGCAGAAGGTGGCGGATTTCTACGAAGACGAGGTGGACGCGGCGATCAAGAACATGCTCACGTTGATGGAGCCGATGATGATCGCGTTCCTCGGCGTGGTGGTCGGCGGCATCGTCATTGCGCTGTACCTGCCGCTGTTCGAGCTGATCGGCAAACTGGCCGGCTAGCGCAGGCGAAACAGCCGGGAGTGTTACCAGGGGCGGCCCGCGGGTCGCCCCTGCGTGTTTCAGGGGCGTGCGGGCGACGCTGGCCTTCAATAGTCGTTTGCAGCTTCAGTCGCTGGCCTATGCCAAGGGCACCACCAAGCTGCTCGAACTGGCCTACGGCTACACACAGAACGGAGGCAACAACGGCCAAATTACCAGCATCACGGATAGTACCGGCACACAGGAGGCGGGGCGCACGGTGAATTACACCTACGATGCATGGGCGCGGCTGAAGACGGCGCAGACCTCCGGCTCGACGCAGTATCCGCAGTGGGGTCTGTCCTGGGACTATGACCGCTATGGCAACCGCAAAGGGCAAAACGTCACGGCGGGGAGCGGCCCTTCGAATGCGGTGACACCCAGTGCGACGACCAACCGCATCACCGATGCCGGCTACGCCTACGACGCGGCCGGCAACATGACCAGCGACGGCGTCAACACGCTCGTCTACGACGCGGAGAGCCGCGTGGTGAGCAGCACCGCTGGCGGCGCTACGGCCAACTACACGCTCGACGGCAACGGCCTGCGGGTGAAAAAGATTTCCGGTGGCACGACAACGGTGTACATCTTTGCAGGGAGCAAAGTGATCGCTGAATATGACGATGGCGTAGCGCCAAATTCACCAACGCGTGAGTACGTATATGCGGGGAGTCAACTCGTGGCCACGGTTGCCGGCGGCGCGACAAAGTACCACCATGCGGACCATCTCTCTATGCGCGTGACCTCGGATTCGACTGGGGGCATCGTTGCGTCCAGCGGACATTTTCCATTCGGCGAAAACTGGTACGAAAGTGGCGGGACGAGCAAGCTGAAATTCACCAGCTACGAGCGGGATAGTGAGTCGAGCAACGACTACGCCATGTTCCGCACCCACGTCAATCGCTTGGGTCGCTTTTCCTCGCCCGACCCGATTGCTGGCTCGATTGCCGATCCGCAATCGCTGAACCGCTACGCCTATACGCGTAATGACCCGGTGAATTTGGTTGATCCGCTAGGGCTCTGGCCCTGGAGCCGCGGCAGCTCCCAAGACAACGTCGTCATCATGCTCACGGGTAGAGGGTGGACGATGCCTGACAACTGGACCGCTCTGGGTATCGCATCCATGGTCACAGATGTAGAATCACGGCCCGACGGAAGCGAACTGGGCGAGTCCTATTACAACGTTTATGGAAACTTAGCCGTAATAGAACTTTTTGATCTGTTCGGGTTCCACGGGCCCTTTGGAGAAGGCCCCAGACAGCAAGGGTGCCAGGGACCGAGTGCTGACGCGACACCGCAAAGCGCGACGGCCGAGGGAAGCAATGTGGTCGTTACCTATACGGACGGAACTCAGATGGTGAGGTCAGGCGGTAGTCGGTCTTGGAGAAACAACAATCCCGGCAACATCCGGTCAGGTGCATTTGCGAGCGGACAGGGAGCAATTGGTGTAGCCGGCGGATTCGCCGTTTTCCCGAATGCTCAAACCGGCCAGTCGGCCATTGTTGCTCTGCTGAGTACACCGTCGTACCAGAATCTATCAGTTAGCGAAGCGCTGAGTCGGTACGCCCCGCCAAATGAGAACGATACGGCGGCCTATCAGCAATTCGTGCAGGATGCTACGGGCATTAGCGGACAAACAAGAATGAGTACGTTGAATAACTACCAGATACAATCCGTCGCAAACGCGATTAGAAGAATCGAAGGGTGGAGTCCAGGAACCGAGAATTGTAGGAGGCAATAATCCCAATGACACCTCGCAAGGTGACGATAGCTGCTTTGTTTGCCTTGACCGTGTCCCTTGGCTTGACGATTGCCGCACAGCAAAGGCGAAGTCTGTCTTACGAACCCGCGGTCGTTGAACTTCAAGGGCGACTCACCATTGAACTAAAGTACGGCCCCCCAAATTACGGGGAGCAACCCAGGACCGACGCGAAACTGAAAGTGCCTGTCCTTCGCCTGCATGAGCCGATTGATATTCGCGGAAATCCCGAGGACACCCTCAATGCCGAGTCTGTCGAAGGAGTTAAAGAATTGCAGTTGATTTTCAAATCAGGAACCGCTTACAAGCAACTCATTAGCAAGCGGGTTTTAGTAAAAGGAACCTTATTTCGTGGTCATTCGGGGCACCATTTCACTGACGTAGTTATGAATGTTAGTTCCATCGAAGTGAAGAAGAAAGACCGGACGCAGTGAACTGGGTTGGCGCTGCGACCTCCGCGACAGCCTCGGCAGCGCGGTGGGGCTGTCAAGCACCGCGCCGCGAGTTGCGGCATGCGCATGGTCAAACTAGGGCTACGACGCGCTGTATCGGCTTAAGCCTGCGGTAACCACCGGCTCGACGCAGTTTCCTGCGTGGGGTCTTTCCCGGGACGGAGTTTACCCTGAGCGAGCCCGCGCCCAAGAGGGTGGGAACCTAACGCAGCAGACGACCCTCCCTACTGTCATTCGTCCTACGCGTGGCGCCTTCTCCCCCTTGTCATCTGTCACCTGCTCCCTGTCCCATTTCTTGTGCTAGGCTCTGGGGGATGGAGCGGACGCCAAACGTGCAGGAGTGGCTCGGGTGGCTGGTCCGGGTGCGGTTCCTGCTGATCACCTTTCTGGTGGCGCTGGTGCTGGTGCTGCGGGACTTCAACCTGCTGCTGGCGCCGTCGCGGTACCTGATCCCCTTAATTGTCCTGTGGTACATCCTGGCGGTGTTCTACGCGATTTTGCTGCGATGGTATCCGGTGGCGCGGTGGCACGCGCCGCTGGTGTTGACGTGCGACCTGGTGACGATCACCGGGCTGGTGTTCGTCACCGGCGGGCACGAGAGCTACTTCATCTCGCTCTACCTGCTGGCGATTATCGTGGCCAGCGTGCTCTTCACCGGGCGATACACGTACGTGGTGGCGGGGCTGAGTTTCGTGCTGCTGGGGTCGCTGGTGGAGCTGGCGTACTACGAAAAGATCCCCAGCCTGGCGCGGGCCATGCCGGACGAGCGCACGTTGCGGCTGTGGATCCTCTCGAACCTGATGGCGTTTCTCGGGGTCGCGTATCTCTCCAATCTGCTGGCGCAGAGCCTGCGGCGGAAGGGCGTCGAGCTGGAGGAAAAGCGCGAGGAGCTGGAAGACCTCCAGGCATTTAATGAAGACATCATCCACTCGATGCGCGGCGGGCTGCTGACGACGGATGCGGACGGGCGCATCCTGCTGCTGAACCGCGCAGGGGAGGAGATTACGGGCCACCGGTTTGCCGACGTGCGCGGACGGATGTTGCAAGAGGTGTTCCCGGATTTCTGGTCAGGAGAGGAAACGCTGGAAGCGGAGGGCTTCGCGCCGCGGCATGAAATCGAGTTCCGGACCGTGAACGGAGAAGAGCGGTACCTGGGGGTGTCGGTTTCGTCGCTGCGGTCGGGGCAGAAACGGAATCTGGGCTTTGTGTTCAATTTTCAGGATCTGACAGAACTGCGCCGGCTGGAGCACGAGATTGCGATTAGAGACCGCATGGCGGCGCTGGGGCGGCTGGCGGCGGCCATCGCGCACGAAATCCGGCAGCCGTTGACGGCGGTGGCCGGGGCGGTGAAGGAACTGGGCAGGCTGGCGCCGCTCGAGGAGGACGACCGGCGTCTGGTGGGGATCGTGAGCCGGGAATCGGAGCGGCTGAACCAGATTGTCAGCGACTTTCTGAATTTCTCGCGGGAAAAGAAGTTCGAGTTTAACGAAGAAGATGTCGTCGGGCTACTCGAAGACACGCTGACGCTGCTGGAGCGTCACCCGAGCTTCAATGGGAAGTACCGCATCGAGCGGCACTACGCGGTGCGGCAAGCGCTGGCGCGGGTGGACCGCGACCGCATCAAGCAGGTGTTCTGGAACTTGTGCGACAACGCGCTGCGGGCGATGCCCGGGGGCGGCACACTGACGGTGCTGCTGGAGACCGAGGCGTCACTGGTGCGCATCCGCTTCCGCGACACGGGCCGAGGGTTTGACACGGCGACCGCCTCCAAACTTTTCGAGCCCTTCCAGTCGAATTTCCCCGGCGGCACGGGGCTGGGGCTGGCCATCGTCTATCAGATCGTGCAGGCCCACCAGGGGCGGCTTAGCGCCGAGGGCGAGATCAATCAAGGCGCGGAGTTCACCATCGAGCTCCCCCGAGCCGCATGAGCGGGTTGGCATCTCCGCCGCGTTGCATCCCTCTCCCGCTGGACGGATTTCACCGGTTTTGTCATGCTTTGGACGTCATGGCGCACCTGCTGGTAGTTGACGATCAAAAATCCATCTGCGAGCTGCTGGAGATTACCTTCCGCAAGGAAGGGCACCGCGTGGAGACGGCGACTTCGGCCGAGACGGCGATACGGCGGCTGCAGTCGCAGATCTTCGATATCGTGATTTCCGATCTACGGCTGGCGGAATCCAGCGGTCTGGACCTGCTGAAATACACTAAAGAAGTATCGCCCGCCTGTTTCTTCATCCTGATTACGGCCGTTGGGGACTACGAAGACGCCATCACGGCGCTGAACTACGGCGCCGACCGCTACGTCCGGAAGGGCGACAAGCTGACCGAGGAACTGCGTCAGGTGGTCCGGCAGGTGGCCGAAAGCCTGAAGCTGAAAAAGGAAGCGGGCTACCTGCGGCGGGAACTGCGGCGGCTCACGGGCCTCGACAACATCATCGGGCAAAGCGCGAAGATGCGGGCCATCTTCGAGCTGATCCAGACGGTGGCGCCGCAGTCGAGCCGCGTGCTGATCACCGGCGACAGCGGAACCGGAAAGGAGCTGGTGGCGCGGGCGATCCACGAAAACAGCGCGCGGGCGCAGACGCCATTTGTGACGATCAACTGCGGGGCGTTTCCGGAGACGCTGCTGGAAAGCGAGCTGTTCGGCTACATCAAGGGAGCGTTCACCGGCGCGAATGAGAACCGACAGGGGCTGTTCCAGGCGGCGCACGGCGGCACGCTGTTCATGGACGAAATCGGAAACATGAGCCTGGCGATGCAGGTGAAGCTTTACCGCGTGCTGCAGGAGCACAAGGTGCGGCCGCTGGGGAGCATGGAGGAGAACGAGATTGACGTGCGCGTGATTGCCGCGACGAACAAGGACTTGGGGAAAGAGATTATTGAGGGACGGTTCCGCGAGGATCTTTATTACCGTCTCAGTGTGATCCCGATTCACCTGCCGCCGCTGCGTGAGCGGCGGGAGGACATCCCGCTGCTGGCGCGGTCATTCCTGGACCGTTTTCGGAAGGCAATGGAGAAACCGGTGGAGGGAATTGATGCGGAAGCCCTGCGCCGGCTCGAGGCGTACAACTGGCCGGGGAATGTGCGCGAACTCGAGAACACGATCGAACGCGCGGTGGCGCTGGAAACCGGACGGACGATTTCCGTAAATGTGCTGCCGGAAAAGATCACGAGTTGTTTTCAGGAACAACTCGGTCGAACACGGAGCGGCGAGGGCAGGCCAGTGCTGCCGGATGTGGGCATGGACCTGGAGCAGCACATCCAACAAATGGAGCGGTCGTATTTGTTGGCGGCGCTGGAGAAGGCGGGCGGGGTAAGGACCAAGGCGGCCGCACTATTGAAGATGAGCTATCGCTCGTTCAAGCACTACGCAAAGAAATACAAGGTGTAAGAGGCTTTCGGGAGGGTCATTTTTTGGCTTCCGGGGTGGCCAATTTTTGTCTCATTTGGCGTGGCTGGGCTGGGTAGCAATCTGATCTTGGATGCGAGATTTTCGTGCTCGTTCGATGTAAGTGCCGCGCGGTCAAGCAGCTAAGTCGAAACTGGGGAGCATTTCCAGGTGGGGCGCTGATTGGTAGCCAGGTTGCAGCTTTACAAGGACGGTTTGGCCCCCGAGGCCTGTTTCTCGAAAGGAGACAGCATGCAGAGAAAGAACAAGGGTTTTTCGCTCATCGAGCTGCTGATCGTGGTGGCGATTATTCTGATCATCGCCGCGATTGCGATTCCGAACTTGCTGCGGTCGCGGATTGCCGCGAACGAAGCGTCGGCAGTGGGCTCGTTGCGCTCGATTAACACCGTGTGCGTGACCTACTCTTCGACGTACGGCGGGTTCCCGCCAACCTTGGCAGCGCTCGGCCCTCCGGCCGCAGGCGCAGCGCCGACAGCAGCGGCAGCGGACTTGATTGACTCCGTACTGGCCGCCGGCACCAAGAGCGGCTACACGTTCACCTACACGGCTGGCGCGGCTGCGGCCGGCACCGTGCCGAC
>JACQDE010000070.1 GCA_016201285.1 Acidobacteriota bacterium
AACAGGGAAGGAACTCAGCCGTGCGCAAGAATAAAACACGGATACCACCGGAACCAAAAGCCGCTCCGTGCAGACTCACGTTGACTCGCAATGGCACCCGCATCGAAAAAATCACCCGTTCTTCAGCACCCTGCTAGGGGCTATTGCGGAATCGGGGTGGAGGTGGCGGTGGCGGCGGCGCCGACGTTGTAGCGAATGACGTTGGACAGGTCCACGAAGAAATAGCGGTCGCCGGTCTGGCCGGGAATGAAAGGCGCGGCGGTGATGGTGAAGGTGTCCATCTGGCCGTCGCCGTTGGTGTCCACCGGGGAGTAGGTGAAGACGTAGCCGCTCTTGGTGCCGCCGGCGAGGACGACGTCAATCAGGCCGGCGCTGGTGGCGCTGGGAGGAGTGCCGCCGGCGGGGGGGCCGAGGGCGGCGAGCGAAGGCGCGTAACCCACTTTGTAGGTGGACTCGTAGGTGATCTGCACGGTGCATAGCGTCCGCAGCGAGGCGGCGGCGGAGGTTTCGTTGGCGACCATGCGCGAGCGGAGGAGACGCGGAACGGCGATCGCCGCAATCGTGAGAATAATGGCGATGACGATCAGAAGCTCAATGAGAGAAAAGCCGCGGGCTTGCCGGCGGCGAGCCGGGCAATTCGAGCGCATATTCATTGGTCCATCCTTTGGCACGGGGTCGAAGACGAGTGGGCGAATCATAGCACAGGGGCAGGGATTAGCAGGCTGATGAAAAGGTTTTCGACCTGTCATTCCGAGGAGCCGGAGGCGACGAGGATCAGGGGCTAGGGGTCAGGGAAGAAGTGGCGAGTGGCGAGAAAGAGAGTTGAAAAGTTTTAGATAAAAGGGTTAAAGGGAAAGAAAGAATCTCACCGCAGAGACACAGATGCGAAGAGGAAGAGAGATCCTTCGGGCCGTCGGCCACGGACGACGCCACTAAGGATGGCGGCAGGGAATCGCGTGCGAAAACAGAGAAGGTGCTGGCTTGAGCACGCGATGCCTGCGACGCTTCACTTCTTTCCGAGGAGGAGGGCGACCTGAGAGAGATGGTTGAGGTCATGGCCGGCAATCATGCGGAAAATGTGAGCGACGCTCTCCTTGCCGCGCTCCTGATGCATGCCGAAGTATTCCCATTTTTCTTTGGGGATGGATTTGAGCAGGGAGAGATTCGCCTCGCGCAGGGCGCGGAAGAGCGCCAGGGAGTTCTTCGGGTCCTGCTTCGCGTAGTTGGAGGTCTTCGCCCAGTCGTCCTGGTTGAAGGCCTCGATGGGCGCGCCGTTGCGGCTGAGGATGGTGCGGATGCGGTAGCCGATCACCCATTCGGTTTCGGCCAAATGCGCGAGGATTTCCGTCACTGACCATTTGTCCGGCCCCGGGCGCTTGCCGAGTTTCTTGCGCGGGATGCCGCGGACGAGTTTGGCGAGTTTGCCGGCAGTGGAGCGCTGAATCTTCTGCGGGTCGTGGCCTTCAATGTAGCCGAGGATGCGGGCGGTGTATTGCTGGGGCGTTTCGGTCATCGTTCCTCCTGAAAAAACGAAAAACGAAAAGCGCGCGAAAAGGCGGCGGCGTGAAGCCCCGCTACTTGCGGGATTTCTCCATCGTTTCCCAGACGGCGTCCGGGACCGCGAGGAGGTCGTTGAACTCGCCGGCGCCGCGCAGCCAGAGCGCGCCGTCAATGGTGACGCATTCGCCGTTCACATATTCCGCGAGCGGCGAGAGGAGATAAACAGCCAAATTGGCCAGCTCGTCGTGACGCCCGAAGCGCTTCATGGGGTGCGCATTCTTGGCGTGCTCCTCGAATTCTTTCGTCGGCATCAGACGCGACCACGCGCCTTCGGTGGGAAACGGTCCGGGCGCAATGGCGTTGAGACGGATTTTATGGCGCGCCCATTCGACGGCGAGCGAGCGCGTCATGGCCAGCACACCGGCCTTGGCGCAGGCGGAAGGCACCACGAAGCCGGAGCCGGAACTGCTGGAAGCATAGGTGGTGACGATGTTGAGGACGTTACCGCCGGTTTTTCCGGCGATCCAGCGGCGGGCCAGCGCGTTGGTGCAGTAGAAGGTGCCGTTGAGCACGATGCTGACCACGGCGTTGAACGCGTTGGCGGAAAGTTTTTCGGTGCGGGCGATGAAGTTGCCGGCGGCATTGTTGACCAGCGTGTCCACGTGACCATATTCGGTCTCGGCGGCGTCCATCAACTGCTCGACGGCGGCAGGGTCGCGGACGTCGCAGGAAGCGTAGGCGGCGTTGCCGCCGGCGGCGCAGATTTCGTCCGCGGTTTTTTGCAGCGGTTCTTCGCGGCGGCCGGTCAGGAAAAGTTTTGCGCCAAGCTCGGCGAAGCGCAGGGCCATCGAGCGGCCGAGGCCGGTGCCGCCGCCGGTGATGAGAATGACGCGGTCTTTTAAGAGGTCGGGCTGGTACATGGCGTCTCCTGGAAGAGGAGCGACATATTAAGACGTTTCGGAGGAGTTGGAAAGTTGGAAGATGGAAAAGTGATGAGGTTGAAGAGTAGGGGAGTTGCTGGGGGATCCTTCGGGCTGATCGAAAGCGTCGGCCCCCAGGATGACGAGGCGACGCGGGCGTCAGGGGGAAGGCGGGCGGTGGGACGAGAGGGAGTAGTTGCGGATCGCGCCGAAAGTGCAGACCCCCACGTGGAGGTAGGAAACCCAGCGCTCGAGGCGGTGATGGTTGGTGCGATGGAAAAGATAGGACAGGCCAACGGAAGTGAGCGCGCCGGCGGCTTCGATGGCGGCGAAGGCGGGCTTGTTGTCCACAACCTCGTTGGTGAGGAGGATTTCGTTCCGGCCGCGGCGCCGCATGTTGCCGGTGGAGTGGAAGTCGAGCGCGCGGGAAGCGGCCACGCTGGCGAAGAGCCAGGAGTTGCGCCGGTCCCAGAAGCGATGCGAGAGCGGCGACGAACGGGGGGCCGCGCCGGCGTTCACCTGCGCGTCCAGCGCGCGCTGCGGCTGGGGTTGTTCCGGCAATTGCGACTGCTGCACCCCGGTGCTTTGCTGGGCGAAGCTTGCGGCGGCAAAAGGAAAAAAAGTCACGCAAAACAGGCATGCGGTTCGACGCATCGCAACGATTGTAAGGCAGCAGTTGATTGAGTCAAGGAAACAAAGTGTTACCGTGGAGACGCTGGGAGAAAAAAGAGAGTAGCGTCCCAGATATGCCAGCCTCCCGACAAAAAGCGCCGGGACAAGTTCCGGCCGCCGCTAAGAGGCGCGGAGGGTTTGCATCATGGAAGCGACGATGGCGCGGAGCTGTTCGGCGGCGCCGGCGTAGAACGCTTCGCCGGCGGAGACAACGGCGGTTGCCACGGCCTGGCCCTGTGCGCGGAGATCCTTCGCTTCGCTCAGGATCACGGAGGTCACGGAAGCAGAAGGCTGCGTCCGGGCGCCAGCCGGAGCAGCGGGGGCGAGGACGTCGCAGCCGGGACGGGCCGCGGCGGCGCCCAGGCGCGTCCCGGCGGCCGAGGAATCCGCAAGCGAAAAAACGATGGGTCGGCCGTAGGCCATGCGGGCACGAGCGCGGACGCGCGAGCCGGGGAAGAGCGAGCGCCAGTTGAAGGGGCGGCTGCGGGGCCAGATTTCGAAAATGTTTTCCAGCGCCACCGGGACAATCGGTGCGCCGAGGTTGAGCGAGAGGATCGGCGCGCCTTTCTTGAATTTCTTGATCTCGCCGTCGATGGTGCGCTCGCCTTCCGGAAAGAGAATAAGGATCTTGCCGTGTCGCAGGCCAAACGCGCCGGCCTGCATGGCGCGAAGGAGGTTGGTGTCGGGGTCCACGGGCACGATGTTCATCTGGCGGGCGAGCCAGGCGGTAAAGGGCGTGGCGAAATATTCGCTGGCGCCGACGAAGAAAAGATTTTTCAAGTGGCGAAACGGCAGCGCGCTGGCGAGCAGGAATGCATCGAGATAACTTTCGTGGTTGGGACAGAGCAGGAACGGGCCTTTTTCCGGGAGATGCTGGCGCCCGCGGACGCGGAAGCGGAAAAAGAGCCGGGCGAACACGTAAGCGAGTTTCAACACCACAAAGAAAAGCGCGGCGACCACGGGTCGCGGGCGAAGCAGTTCGTGGAGGACGGCATCGTCTTCGAGGTCGGCCTGCAGGATTTTTTCCCAGGGGTCGCGGGAGTCCGCCGTTTCGAAGCGTGGGTGCGCGAGGCCGCCCGCACCCGCTTCCTCTGACAAGCAGGCATCCACAAGCTCGCGGACGGTGTAAATGCTGTGAGCGACCTCGTCGGTGACATGGCTGCCGAAGAGAACCTGGAGCTGCGTGAGCAACTCGACGCGCTCCATGGAGTCCAGGCCGAGCTCGAGCTCGATATTGGCGTCCGGATGGACGGCTTCAGGGGAGCGGGTGGCGGCGCGGACGACTTCCAGAGCCCGGGCAACGCGGGGCGCGGCCGCCCAGGCGAGGTCTTCCTCGCGCATCGAGCGCGCAGAGGTGGCGGATTCGGATTCGGCGCCGCCGGCCAGCACGCGCTCCTGGATCTGGAAGCGCTTGAGCTTGCGCGTGGTGGTGCGGGGCAGCTCCTCGTTCCAGATGTCGTAGCTCAAGGCGCGCTTGTGCGAAGGCAAGCCGACGGAGAGGCTTTCGATTTCGAAACGGAGAATTTCTTTCGCGTTGAGGATTTTCCGTTCGCGCATCAGCTCGAAATTCGGGACGACGACCGCGTGGAGGCGCTCGGCCGCGGGCTCGCCGGGACGCGCGAGGCCGAGAACGCAGATTTCCTTGATGAACGGCGACTGGAGATAGTGGGCTTCGATTTCTTCCGGGTAAAGATTCTTGCCGGAGCTGGTGATGATGATTTCTTTCTTGCGGCCGGTGATGTAGAGGCGGCCATCGGGATCGAGGTAGCCGAGGTCGCCGGAGTGGAGCCAGCCGTCGCGGAGAGTCTCGGCGTTGGCGTCGGGGCGGTTGAAGTAGCCCTGCATGACGATGTCGCCGCGGATGCAGACTTCGCCGTCTCGGGCGCCGTCTTCGGCGGAACCGTCAGGCGGAAGGATCTTGATCTCCACGCCCTTGAACGGCCGGCCGACGGAGGCGACGTGCGGGTCGCCGAAATTCACCAGCGTGGCGGCGCCGGAACATTCCGTGAGGCCGTAGGCCTGGAGAATGTCCACGCCGAGGTCGAAGAGGTCGCGGCCGATGGCGGCATCGAAGCGGGAGCCGCCGGTGACAAAGAATCTCATGCGCGAGCCGAGGAGCTCGTGTACCGGGCGGAAAAACTTTTTCCCGAGATTGATGCCCGGGCCGCGGCGGAGCGCGCCGTTCAATCGCAACAAACGCCGGAACAGGAAGCGGCGGACGGGACTGGAAGCCGCGACTTTCTCCATCACGCGCTGGTGAATCAGGTAGAAAAACTGCGGGACGCAAGCGAGAACGGTGATGCCGCGCTCGCGGAGGGCGCGGAGGAGCTCGGTGGTGTTGAGCTGCTCGAGATAGACGACGCTGGCGCCGACGCAGAAGGGCAGCATCAGGTTGGCGACCTGCGCGAGGGCGTGGAAGAGCGGGAGGACGCCGAGAATGGCGTCGGCCTCAGTAATGTGGACGCGGTCGAACACGGCGGCAGCCTCGGCGAGAAGATTGCCGTGGGTGAGGACGACGCCTTTGGGGTCGCCGGTTGTGCCGGACGAATAGAGGATGACGGCCGGATCGGTGGGGGCAGCAGGACAGGGAAACGGTGGCGCCGGAAGCTGGGCGCCGGCAAACGTATCCCAGTCCGCGAGGCCTTCGGCGGCGCCATGCAGGAGAACGATTTCAGGGGAGGCGCCGGAAGCGGCAATCGCGTCGCGGGCGGCGGCGAGAAACCTCGGGGCCACGAAAAAGAGCTTGGCGCCGGAGTCGCGGAGAAGCGCGGCGATCTGCCTGGCTTTGTACGCGGTGTCGAGCGGGACCGCGACACCGCCGAGGCGCTGGACGCCGAGATAGGCGGCCACCCAGCGGAAATCGTTGTCGGCGAGGATGGCGCAGCGGTCGCCCCGGCCGATACCGCGGGTGTGGAGTGCAGCGGCGACCGACTCCGCGGTGCGGTGCAGCTCGGCGAAGGTGTGGGAGTCCACCCGGTCCGGGTGCTGGACTTCGACAGCGGTGCGTTCGGCGAAGCGCCCGGCGATTTCGGTGAATTGGTCGTAAAAACTAGGCATAGACCCAGGGGGGAGGTCCCATCAGGCTGAGAGTAATCCGGAATGGGGAAAAGGGAAAGAGGGAAAGAAAAGGAAATGCGCCGCCGAGGCACAGAGACACAGAGCAAAGAGGGTGCAGGGTGTCGGGTTAGGTAGCATGAAGCAGCCAGCAGGCGGGGGGGGGGTGCGAAGGTTAGAGGGTAGAAGAGTGGCAGAGTTGCAGAGTAGCAGAGGGATCCTTCGTCGGCCGTCTTTCGGTTCGCCGCCCTTCGGCTTCACCCGGGGCAGGTGGTGTTAGGCGGGCAGGATGAGTCACTGCTCGCTGGATTTTTTGGCGGTGGTGGAGTGGCGGGCAATGAGAGCGGAGCGAGTGGTGCTGAGCGTGAAGGCGAGAGATTCGCGGGGGACGCCTTCGACAAAGGGACGGATGATGAGGTCGAGAAGGAAAGGGATATCGCGGGTGAGCGAGACCGATTCGCACTGGATGTAGGTGCCGCCGTCTTTTTCGAGATAACGCCAGTAGGTGTTCATGCGCCAGAGGTAGCCGCTGTCGTTGCCGACGGGCTTTTCGGGGCCGTCGGGCTTGTCGTGGTCTTTGACCTCGGCAATGCGCGTAGTGCGGGTGCGGGTCTGAAGGCGGTGCGCGTCAATGGGGAGGTAGCGGACGTCGTGCTCGGTGTTGTGGACGGTGGTGACGATGGCCTTGTGCTTGTAGAAGCGGAAAAAAACCTTAAAGTCGTTGCCGTCGCGCGAAAGGATGCGGGACTCCATCACATCGGGCTTGTAGATTTCGGCGTGCCGGTCGTACTGCTGCGCGAGGGCGATAGCCTCAGCGAGCGAGATGCCGGGGACAAAGACCGTGCCGATCCAGTGGTGGATGAGGGAATCGTCGTCCTGGATGGGCTGGCCGTTGTCGAGGGTCTTCAGTTTTTCGATCACCACGTCGCCGCTGCGCAAGTGTTCGTAGGCCCGCATGTGTTTCGGCGCGGGCAGCGAGTCCACCCAGAGGAAGGGATCGGACTTCTGGATTTCAGCGTCAATGCGGGCTTCGGTGAGGCGGATGTAGCGGTCGAAGGTTTCCAGCGATTTCTTCTTGAGCTCGGCGGCGGGCGCGGGCGGGGCGAGCAGGCCGGCGCACAGCAACGCGGCGGCGAACCGTTGGAGCACCATCGGGCGCGCGATCATGGGGTGTCTCCTGTTCCCGGCAGCCGCGGGGAAAGTGTCGCCCGAAGACGGCGGTGGAAGAAGGGGGCGCCTTTTCCTTTCAGTGCGTTCGATGCGTCCGGCTGTTGCATGACTCTATTAAAGGGCAAGGCGTGTGCCAAGCGGAAAGTGAAAAAGGGGAGAGGGTTGAAGAGTTACAGAGTGGCCGGGTGACCGAGTGACAAAGAAATTCTTCGCTACGCTGAGGATGACACTGGATGACGGGTTGGCGGCGTGAGCTTTAAGGAGCTTGCCGGAGAGAATTTCAGGGGGAAAAACTGGCGGGTTGGGTGGCACGCTTACGATCCCATTCGGAACCGTCGTCCCCGCAGCGCAGCTCCCAACCCGTTGCGTGGAGATTAAAAAAAGCTAATGCGCGGAACAATGGAACGGAGGGTCTAGCCGGGTCGGTACCCGGGTATTAGTACTGGAAGCGGCGGTTAAACGGCTGAAGAGTTAAAGAGTTAGGGCGGCGCGGATGCTGCCGAAGAACTGCGGGGTGAGGCTGGTGGGGGTGCTGACACTGGCGCTGCTCGCGTGCTGGGTTGAGGTTCGAGGCCGGGGCCCGCGACAACCCCGGTTCCCATGATGGGCCCCGCCTTCGGGAACAAAAGGGCGGGGCCCTGAAGTCATGGGTGGGTCCGTGAGTGCCGCACCGAGGGAGACGCCTACTCGGCTTTATTTTCCCTTGTCCAGAAGACGAACGTGTAGATGTGGTTTCCGCCGCCAAAATCGAGGTCATGGACGGAAACGCCCTTGGCGCGAGAGCCCTTGACCTCCCGGCCCCACTGCGCAGGCGTGTCGAATTCCACATCGGTCATGGCGGAGGGCATTTTGCTGATGGCTTGCCCGACGGTGGTCGAGCTGTCGAGGTGGGTGTAGATGGTCACCAACTGGTCGTAATCATGCGCATTGGGATGCTCGTTGTCAGGCGGCCCGTACGGGTTGTTCGTGTAGTCCATACAAGTTCCCAAATTCGTGTTGGTGAAGTTGGTGTCCTGGTGGTCGAGGCCCAGGGTGTGCCCCACTTCCTGGCAGCTCACCAGGTTGCGCCAGCCCGGGGTGTTATACGTAGCGGTATTGAAGTAGGTGTCGTTCAGCTTCACCGTGCCCTGCGTGATGTGGCTGCCACTGATCCATACCTGAGCCACGCCGAGCCAGCCAGTGTTGCCGTAGGTCGAATCGCAGACCTCGACCCGCCCGGCAGTGGGCCGGCAGTTCTTCGGATTGGCCAAGCCCGGCACTACCGTCGTGTCCAACGCGGTGGACAGGCTCCAGTCATAGGCCGTGGTTCCCAGATACGAATCCCACTGCGTGGACACGTTGTCGCCCAGCTTCAGCGTAAACGGATTGCTCGTGCGCGCCCAGTGGTAACCGCCCCACGAATGATTTGCCAACACGAGGACGGGGGTCACCACGGAGGCTAAGGCCACCAACAAAACGACAAGCACCACATTCCGGCGGGGTGTCATGGACATTTGCGGCTCCTCTCTCTTCTCTTCCCGCCCCTGCCTGGCAGCGGGATAGTGTTCTCAAATGACCGGGGACTGCCCAGATGGACTCGGATCAGGTTTATTCTACAGATTCTTGACTTCTTGTCCACCCCAAAATGAGAAGGAGCGATTTTTCTAGAATCTATTGCCTAACCCGATTTCGCCCCTGCGCAATCAATGACTCAGGGCGGTTTTGCGACAGGTTCTAGCCACCAGGTACGGGTCACAAAGTGACATCCAGCGCGAGGTCCTGAATGAGCTTGTCGAGCTCGGACTGGGCGCGCTGGCGCTGGGCTTCGAGATCGGCGAGTTCCTTCCGCAGTGCATCCAGGCGCGTTTCCTGACCGTTGAGTTGCGCGGTGTAGCGCTGGAGGATTTGAAGAGCAGGGGCCTTCGGTTATTAGACACCGATGCGGGGCAAGCGGAGGGGGTTCAGGGCGAAGAATAGAAGCACTCAGCTTTCAGCCGTCACCAGTCCACTTGGCCGCTGCGCTGAATGCTGAGAGCTGAGTGCTGGCCGATCCTTCACGGGGCGCCGGACTTTTCCGGAAGAACCAGCGTGACGCTGACCACGGTGCCGGAGCGGAGGACGAGGTTGCGCACCCACTCGGAAGAGCGGCCTTCGTGGGAGGCGCGGATGTCGTAGAAGCCGTGGCGGAGCGAGCGGAATTCGAAGCGGCCCTTGGTGTCGGTCTTCACCGCCCGGGGCTTTTTGCCGTCGGAGGTCTGGATCACCACCTGCGCGCCGGAGACGGGAGTGCCGTCGGATTCGGTGACGACGCCGTCGATCGTGGCGCGTCCGGAGCGCTGGGAGAACGCAGGAGAAGGAAGGAAGTAGAGGATGCAGAGGAGGGAGAGGAAGTAAAGGAGAAAACCGCGGCGAAGGCGGTACGAAGGATTTCGATGAGCATTCATCGTATTTTCCGTGGCGGAAAAACGGCGGAGCCGTGGGCTGAGAAGCAAATTCTAACATGCGGACCGGGCGGCGGGATGAGATGTAGCGTACAGCGTGCCGAAAGAGTCGACGGGGGAGGAATTTCAAATTGGGAATGGAAATTTGAAATGAGGGAAAAGAACAATGATGAAACAAAAAAGCCCCGGAGCAGCACAGTGAGAATAGAGAAGAAGGAAGAAAAAACCTGGTAACGCCGGTGAACGCGGATCGAAAGTGAGCAGGCTGATGAAAAACTCTTAGACCTGCCATTCCGAGGAGTCCCGTCCCGAATCCCGAAACTTCGGGATCGGGACATCGGGACGACGAGGAATCTGCTTTTTCCTTGACGTTTCGTGAAAAGCAGATTCCTCGCTGCGGTGGAATCACACCAAAAGCAGCTCTTTCATCAGCCTGTTAGAGAGTCAAAAGGTTAAAGAGCTAAAGAGTGAAAAACCCCGATAAGGACACCTCGATGAAGCAGAGGGTTCCTTCAGGCGGGCAAAAAAAGATGTCGGGCCTCAGGATGACGGCGTGCGGTCAGTCGAGGCGGAAGCGGAGGCGGGCAATGGAGCGGGCGGGAGCGCGCGGAGCGAGGGGCAGCGCGGCGGATTCGTCGAGGTCGAGCAGGACGCAGTTCATCTGAATGTCGTTGGCGGCGACTTCGAAGCGCGCGGGAAGCGATTCGAGGAAGCGGCGGATGATGCTTTCCTTTTCCATGCCGATGACGGAATCGTGCGGGCCGGTCATGCCGGCGTCGGTGATGTAGGCGGTGCCGCGCGGCAGCACGCGCTCGTCGGCGGTGGCGACGTGCGTGTGCGTACCGATGACGGCGGAGACCTTGCCGTCGAGATACCAGCCCAGGGCCTGCTTCTCGCTGGTGGTTTCCGCGTGCATGTCCACGAGGACGAGTTTCACATCGGGAGGGATGCGGGCGAGCTCGCGGTCGGCGGCGCGGAACGGACAATCAAGCGCGGCCATGAAGGTGCGGCCCTGAAGATTCAGCACGGCGTAAGTGACGCCGTTCTTCGCCGCTCCAATGAACAGCCCGCTGCCGGGCGTGCCGTCAGGAAAATTGGCGGGGCGCAGCAGTCGCGGCTGGTGCGGGAAATAGTCCATGATCTCGCGGCGGTCGAAGATGTGATTGCCGCCGGAGAGGATTTCAATGCCGCTGGCCAGAAGCTCGTCGGCGAGGCGCGGGGTGATGCCGAATCCGGAGGCCGAGTTTTCGCAATTGGCGATGCAGAGATCGATCTGCTGCTGGGCAAGGATGTCCGCGAGACGGTCGTGAATGATGCGGCGGCCGGGAGAGCCGACAATGTCGCCGATGAACAAGACGCGCATGAGTGAAAGAGTCTAAGCGGCGGAGAGTCGAAAAGGCAAGGCGCCTGGCTTCGTGGCCTGGCTTCGCGCGTCCGCGCCTGCCGGCGAAGCGTAAAAAAATTCATCGCTTCTCCTCAAACGCGGGGGGACAGGCTGTCCATCCTGCCTAGTGTAGAAGCGAGCTTCCCGCGCCGTGGGCGTCCCGGCGCTTCAACTTTGTAACGCCGGCATCCTGCGCCCCGTGCATCCCGACGCCTTTCGTCGGGACGCCGCACCTTTCCGTAACGCCGGCTTCCCGCGTCTTGTGTGTCCCGGCGCCTCTGGTCGGGAAGCTCCGAAAAAGCGAAACCTCCGCGCAGCGCCGTGCTCTCCGCGAAAGCCCGTTGCGCAGGCCCGCCCGCACCGGTCCCGAAGCCACGGAATGGGCGTCGAGCTGAATGATGTGGATGGGCTATCCGAGGACGGTCAGGGCCTCGGCAACAGGGACGGTAGCCGCGTGGTCGCCGCCGGCAAAGAGAGGAATTTCCCCGGCGCGCCAGTGGGTAGCCTACGATTGGCAGGTGTTGTCGGAACTCCGCATATCTGGAGCGGCCGTTAAGGAAAGCTGTGGCCGGCGCACTGCAGCACCCCAAGGTATCCGCCCCACGGACCCACGGCCTCCCGGTATTGGTGGGCCATAACCCTTGAGATTTGGTGCAGATGAGTTAGGTCATGAGCTGCCCAGGTCGCCAGCAGCTCTGACAGAGTAACTACTCCGAGGGCAGGATGTCGTCCACGCAGCTCGAGGTCCACTGGCCGCAGATTCAATGCGCGCAGCTCCCCCAGATTGTCTGACCGCAAACGCGCAAATTCATCCAATAGCTGCCCCAGCGACTTTCCCTGACTCTCGCGCACGTGTCCCCAGCGATCAAAGGACCCAAACGTTTGCGTCTCGCCAAATTGCAGCACTATCCTCGCCCGCGGCATCCAATCAATGCGTTCGCCGTGAATCAGATGGCCAACGACATCGAACACGCTCCAAGTGTTTTCGCCTTCATTTCGGAACGTCCACGTTTCCGGTAGATCACGCAGAAGCGCATTGAGAGCAGCGGGGGTGTGAGTAAGAAGCGATACGGTGTGCTGCAAGTTATGTTCCATCATGCTCCCCAATTCGTAGACAGCGGTTTTCCGGAGATTCTGATTGTACCTGTTCTGCGTCGCATGCGTCGGGGGTGACTCTGGTGATGGCCTTCTGGCAACAGGAGGAGTTGTTCCCTGTGTACCTGTGTACTGCAATGATCGATTGATTCTGAACCGCCTGGATGGGGCGAGACCTGCGCAAGGGCAGGACAACCGGGCGCCCGAAGGTCCAGTGTTGGTTCAACAAATCGTCGCCCCAGCACGCACCGCGCAGGCAGCTCCGCTGAGAATTATAGCGCCGCGGCCGGGTGCGGCAAAGGCGGCAGAGAGCCGCACCCGGCTTGACGAAGCAACCCCGAGTGAGTAGTCTCGATCATAGTAAGGGCGAGGAATCGAGTCCCAACGAAGAGAGATGATCAGGCGGCCAATTCGCGTGCTGGCTTTGGTGCTGCTGCTGTGCGTGGTGGCGGCGCAGGCGCACTTCTGCTTGGAGTCGAGCGCGGCGCGGAGCACGCGACACCAGTGCCAGTTGTGCAAGTCGGGCGGCTGGGCCGAGCCGGTGCAGGACCTGAGCCTGGACGCGCGGCTCGCGTCCGATCCGCTGCAAGACAAGCCCGCCATGCGCGGCGCACAGTACCAACCGATCGAAGCATCTTCTTCGCGCGCCCCGCCACAGAGTTGATCCCCGGCCGACCCGGCCGCCGATTTCCAAGAATATTCTTACGCAGGAGTGAGCCCATGAAAGGCATTATTGCCGTCGCTTTTTCTCTGTTTCTTTTGCCGGGAGTGATGCGCGCACAGAACGCTCCGCCGCCGGCGCAGGCGCCGGACACGACCCAGGAGCGGCTGAAGGCGCTCGAGGAGCGCATCCGTGCGCTGGAGGAAGAACTGCGCGCGGTGAAGGCGGCGCAGGCAGCGGCTCCGTCAGCAGCGGAGACCCCGGCGGCTGCAGCCGCGCAATCGCCCGCGCCCGCGCCGACGCCTGCTCCGGCGGCGCCGAGCTACGTCCAACTGGGCGGTGCGGGGGGCAGCGCGGCGAAGGCGCTCAACCCGGACGTCAGCGTGATCGGGAATTTCTGGGGCGCCGTCGGGCAGAACCGTGTGCGGCCGGTGCCAGGGCTCGAATTTCACGAAGCAGAGGTCGCGTTCCAGGCGATTGTGGACCCTTACGCGCGCGCGGATTTCTTCGTGTCGTTCGGGGAATCGGGTGTGGAACTGGAAGAGGGCTACCTGACGCTGACGTCGCTGCCGGGCGGGCTGACCGCCAGGGTCGGAAAAATGCGCGCGGGATTCGGAAGAGTGAACGCGATGCACAACGACGCGCTGCCGTGGATTGACCGGCCGCTGGTGACGGAAAACATGGTGAACGGCGAAGAAGGCATCAACGACGCGGGCGTGTCGCTGAGCCGGATCCTGCCGGGACCCAAGGGCATCTTACTGGAAGCGACCGGGCAGGCGTACCGCGGGGACTCGGGCGCGCTGTTCGCGGCGAGCCGGCGGGACGACGTAAGCGTGGTCGGACGCCTGCGCGGGTACGGCGACATCACGGAGAACACGAACCTGGAGATGGGCTTCTCCTACGCGCGCGGCCACAACAACCTGGGCAGCGGCTTCCTGACGAACCTCTACGGGGTGGACGCGACGCTGCGGTGGAGGCCGCTGCGGCGGGCGATCTACCACTCCTTCCTGTGGCGGAGCGAATTCGTGTGGAGCCGCCGCGACCAACTCCCCATGCAGCAGCGCGCGTTCGGGATGTACTCCGCGGCGGAGTACCGGCTGAACCGGCGGTGGACGCTGGGCGGGCGGTTCGACCGGTCGGAGCGGGCGACGAACGCGCGGCAGATGGACACGGGCTTCTCGGCGCTGCTGACCTACTGGCCGAGCGAGTTCAGCCAGATCCGCAGTCAGTACCGCTTCACCCGGTACGACGGCAAGCAGGACGCCAACGAGCTGCGCTTCCAGTTTTTGTTCGTGCTGGGGGCGCACGGGGCGCACGCGTTTTAGAACCAGTGACGAGTGCTGTTTCAACTGGATCCGCCTGTTAGGAAACAAGCTGGCAGGAAACCGGGAATGCGGCGCAAGGAAACGCGCGAAAGAAACGAAACGCGAAGTGCGTCGAGAGACATCCAAGAGGAGAGTCGCCTTGGGAGAAAGTTGGGTGAGAACATGAGAACGGGACAGCGGAGGTATCGGGAACTGGCCGGGATTGGCTTGGCGGCGATGCTGCTGGCGGGGGTGGCGGCGATTACGCCGGCACGGGCCGAGGCGGGCGGGAAAATCAATGTCGTGACGGCAACCACGGACCTGGCGTCGCTGGCGGAAGAGGTGGGCGGAGACCGCGTGAGCGTGACGTCCATTGCGCGCGGCTACCAGGACCCGCACTTCGTCGAGGCCAAGCCGAGCTTCCTGCTGCTGCTGAAGCGCGCGGACCTGCTGGTGGTGGTCGGGTTGCAACTGGAAATCGGCTGGCTGCCGCCGCTGGTGACGCAATGCGGCAACCCGAAGATTCAGCCGGCCGCGCAGGGATATTTCGACGCGTCGCAGTTCGCGGAGATCCTGGAAATCCCGACGACCCAGGTGACGCGGGCGATGGGCGACGTGCACCCCATGGGGAACCCGCACTACTGGCTGGACCCGCAAAATGGATTGCGCATCGCGCAGGGCATCGCGGAGAAATTTTCCGCGATGAGCCCGAACGACGCGGCGTACTTCGAGCAGCGGCTGGCGGATTTCCGCAAGCGGATCGCGGCGGCGGAAAAGCGCTGGGACGAGCAGATGAAGCCATACCGCGGCCGGAAAGTGGTCACCTACCACCGCTCGTGGCCGAACTTCACGAAGCGCTTCGGGCTGGAGGTGGTGGACTACGTGGAGCCGCGGCCGGGCATCCCGCCGAGCCCTGGGCACACCCTCGAGTTGATCCAGATGATGAAACGCGAAAACGTGAAGGTGATCCTGGTGGAGCCGTACTTCGACCTGAAGACGCCGCAAAGCGTGGCGCGAGGGACCGGCGGGCAGGTGGTGGTGCTGATGCCCTCGGTGGGAGGCGAAAAGGAAATCACGGATTATTTCAAGCTGTTCGACTACGATATCAATCTGCTCCTGAAAGCATTTCAGCAGGGACGTTGAAGGGTTAAAGAGTTCAAAGGGCTCTGTTGATATCCACGAATTTGAGCTCCGAAGGGGCGAAAGTCTTGTAGCCCAGGGCGCAAGCCCTGGATCAAAAGGCCGCACGGAGTGCGCACCTTGCTGCTGCCGCAGGCCGCCGCGCAATCCGCCGCAGAAGGATGGAGCGTCCTCAGGCCCGCGCGGGCCGGTTTTGCAGGGATGTCAACAAAGCCAGTACAAAGGTTAAAGGGAGAAGAAAAACCCTTTTACACAGAGAACACAGAGACACAGAGGGCACCGAGAAGAGGAGACATGGAAATCCTTCAATTTTTACTGCCGACGTTTGCGGCGTGCCTGATCCTGACGGGAATCCACGCGTATCTGGGCGTTCACGTAGTGGAACGCGGAGTCATTTTCGTGGACTTGGCGCTGGCGCAGATTGCGGCGTTGGGCGCGACCGTGGCCATCCTCGAGGGGATAGACCCGCACGGCATGTCGGCCTACTTTTTCAGCCTGGCGTTTACGTTCCTGGGGGCGCTGATTTTTTCGGTGGCGCGGTCGAAGAGGAAGCACATTCCGCAGGAAGCATTCATCGGCATCGCCTACGCGGTGGCGTCCGCCGCGGCCATCCTGGCGATGAGCAAGTCCACCAGCGAAACCGAGCACCTGAAGGACATGCTGGTGGGGAACATCATGGCGGTATCGTGGGAGAAAGTGGGGTGGACGGCGCTGCTCTACGGAGTGATTGGGCTGTTCCACTACATTTTTCGCCGGAGGTTCCTGCTGATCTCGATGAACCCGCAGGAAGCAGCGGCGCAGGGAATCTCCATCCGGCTGTGGGATTTTCTGTTTTACGCGTCGTTCGGATTTGTGGTGACGTCGTCGGTGGCCATCGCGGGCGTGCTGATGGTTTTCTGTTATCTGATTGTGCCGTCGGTGGGAGCAATGCTGTTCGCGGACCGCATCGGGCCGCGGCTGGCGATCGGATGGACGATGGGCACGCTGGTGTCCGCGCTGGGCGTCTATCTATCGGTGAAGATGGATACGCCGCCGGGCGCGACGATCGTGTGTACGTTCGGCGCCGTGCTGGTGGCCATGTTTCTGGTGCACCTGATGGTTTATCACGGGCACGAAGCAGAAAACGGGCGGGAGCTGAAGGGCGCCGGCGCGCGCGCGTACGAAGGGGAGAAGGAGTAGGCAGCAAGCAGGGATCGGGATTCCGGGAAAGACGAGAGACTCAACACGGAGCGGCTCTCAAATCAAACAAAGAGCGTTTCCATCTCCAGCGTCACCCAATTCAATTCACAACTCAGGCGGAATCTTTGAGGGCGGAGTCCGCGAGCTGGAGGCAGCGTTCGGCGCGGAAGCGGAGGTCGTCTTCGACGGCGGCGTGGCGTTGGCGGAGGGCGTGAAGCTCGTCGGCGATGTTGAGCGCGGCAAGGACGGCGATGCGCAGCGAATCCACGGTGCGCGTGGCGGCGGCCACCGAGCGCATCTTCGCGTCCACGAATCTGGCGAGCTCGGCGACGTAGGCTTCGTCGAGGTCGCCGCGGACGTTGTACGAATGGTTGAAAATCTCGACCTGGATGTTTTTCACGAACGGCTCCTTCCGGGCTGCACGCACCATTTTACAAGAGTTGGAGAGAAGAGTGACTGGTGGCGCGTGCCTCCTGGCGCTGTTCCAACTTGATCCGCCTGTGAAGAACCGAGCGCGTTGTCATTCCGAGGAGCCGCAGGCGACGAGGAATCTGCTTTTTCCTTGGCGTTTCGCGAAAAGCAGATTCCTCAGAATGGCAGACAAACACACTTTTTCAACAAGCTGTTAAGCCCCTCCGGCTACGGAAAAAAGTGCATGCAAAGCAATATCGAAGCTAAAGCTCCAACCCACGGAAGTTTTCAAACGGGCCCATTACCCTATAGTTTGAAGAGGGACTGAGCGCGGGCGTGGGCGGGCTCGTGCTGGCGGCCGGTGTCGGGATTGGCGCCGCGGGCGAGAGCGATGTGGTAACTGAGGAACTGCACGGCAACCAGGTGCGTGAAGGCGGAAAGCCATTCAGGGACGACAGGGACTTCGATGATTTGTTCGGCGGCGAGATCGGTTCCATTCGGGACAAGCCGTGCCGCGACGCCGCGAGAGACGATGGCGACGCGGTGAACGCCGAGTTCACCGACGGCGCGCAAGGCCTGCACGAGGCGGGCGTCGCCCGGGCCGCCGGCGAGGAAAGCGACAAGCGAGGCGCGGGAGTCCATTTCGGAAAACGGGCCGTGGAGAAATTCTTCAGTCTCCAATCCTTCGGCGTGGAGATAACTGGTTTCCTTCACCTTCAGCGCAGCTTCACGGGCGATGACCCACTGCGGGCCGGAGCCGGCGAAGAGCAGGCGGGGGCGCGCGGCGATCTCTTTTGCCGCGGCGGCGCAGGCGGCTTCGCAGGCGAGGGATTCGCGCACGGCAGTGGAAACATTTTCCAGAGCGGCAAGGGCCGAGGAAAAGCCGTGGCAGCCGGCGAACTGATTGCGCACGCGGGCGGCGTGAACCGCGAACAGCGCGATCGCGGCGAGCGCGGTGGAAAAACTTTTTGTGTGCGCGAAGGAAACTTCCTGCTCGCACGTGGCGATGCAGAAATCCGCAATGCCCATGCCTTCGCCGCCGAGCTCGCCGGTGACGGCGATGGTGAGCGCGCCGGCCGCCCGGGCGAGCTTGAGCGCTTCGACTGAGAAATTTTTCCAACCGCGATGGCTGGAGAGAACCACGGCGTCATCCGGGCCGAGCGCGAGCGGGTAGTGGACGAGTTCGAAGGACTGCTCGGCTTGGGCCAGGGCGCGGCCGGCGGTGAGCTGGCGGAGGAAAAAGGTGCCGAGGTGCGCTGCGTTCAAAGAGGTGCCGATGCCGGCGAAGAGGATGCGCGTCTTTGCCGCCGCGGCTGCGGCGGCGCCCTCGATGAGCTCGCGCTGTGAACGAAGAACGGCGGCGATGCAGTCAGGCTGGGCGAGGATGGCGTCGTGCATGTGGTAGGGGTGCGCGTTGCGGTCGGTCATGGGCCCTCAGGAAAAAAAAGAATAAAACCACAGATCCCTCGCTTCGCTCGGGACGACGGAACACAGATCAACACGGATGTAAAACAAAGAGATACACGAACAGCGGATTAGAACAGAAAAGCCGGGGCGAAAGCAATTCCCAGAAACGATCGTTCTCGGAATTCTTTCTTGTCGGTGTTCATCGGCGGCTCTCTGTGGTTTCAGTTGTCCTTTTTCTCGCGGACGAGAGGGACGAAGGCGACGGGCATGACGTCTTCGACGCGGAAATCGTGCGGGCCGCGGCTGCCTTTGGTGATGACCTTGAGGATTTGCGTCTGCCAGTGGGGGCCGACGGGAATCACCATGCGGCCGCCGGGGACGAGCTGCTCGACGAGCGGCAGGGGGATTTCGGCGGCGCCGGCGGTGACGATGATGCGGTCGAACGGCGCTTTCTCCGGCCAGCCCAGATAGCCGTCGCCGATGCGCACCTCGACATTCTTGTAGCCCAGGGCGCGGAGGCGGTCGCGGGCCTCGCGGCCAAGCGGCTCGAGGATTTCGATGGTGTACACTTCGGCGGCCAGCGGAGAAAGCACCGCCGCCTGGTAGCCGGAGCCGGTGCCGATCTCCAGCACGCGATGCTCTTTTCTTGTTTCGAGCAGCTCGGTCATTTTGGCGACCATGTACGGCTGAGAAATCGTCTGGCCGTGGCCGATGGACAGCGGGCGGTCTTCATAGGCGCTGGACATTTGCGCCGCCGGGACAAAGAGGTGGCGCGGCGTGCGCCGCATGACCTCCAGCACGCGCGAGTCGCGGACCGGCGGCGCGCCGGACCAGCGCGGGGCGGCCATCTGCTCGCGGACCATCGCCTCGCGCTGCTGGCGGAATTGGTCGTCGGTGATCTGCTGGGCGGAGCAGGAAAGAAATGCAACCGCCGATAAACACAGATAAACACCGAAGAGAGGAAAAGGCGGCAAGGAAGTGAGGAAATGAAGAAGTGACGCGGACAAGGACCTGAAGAGTCGAAGGTTGAAAAGCGAAAAAGAGGATCGCGGAGGCGGCAGTTTCTTGCGAGGCAGATTCATGGTGGACTTCCGCGGGCGCTGCTCGTGCTGTTCCAACTTGATCCGCCTATGAAGAACCGAGCGCGTTGATGTCATTCCGAGGAATCTGTTTTTCGCTTGCACGGCTAGTCAGAAAAAGTTGGAACAGCACGAGGCCCATCTTAACGCTTTTTGCTTTTCATCTGTGTTCCTCTGTGGTTTCAAGACCCGAACCCCTGGTTCCCGGCCCCGGACCCCTGCTTTATCTCGCCCACGCCATGCCGTCCGGCTCCTTCCCCGTTTCAAACGTACTCACGACCTTGCGCGCCGCCACGTCGATCACGCTGATCTTGTTGGCGTTCGTGTTGGCGACGAACGCGCGCTTCCCATCCGGCGTCATCTGGATTCCCACCGGCACCATGCCCACTTCCACTTTCGCCAGCAGCGCGCGCGTTTTCGCGTCGAACACGCTCACGAGGTTCGACTGCGCGTTCGAGACGAACACTTCCTTTCCGTCCGGGGTGAACTTTACGCGGATGGGCATCTTTCCGCCGCTGTCGAAGCTTTCTTTCACGGTGTCCGTGGCCACAGCAATCACCGAGATCGTATTCGCCCCGCGGTTCGACGCCCAGATTTCCTTCCCGTCGGGCGAGACGTCGATCCCCTCCGTGCCCGCCGCGGTGACGATTGTCCTCACGCCGCCGGTCGCCCGCGTGATCACCGTCACGCTCCCCGACTGGATATTCGCGACGTATAGTTTTTCCTCATCGGGCGTGGGCGCAACCATGTGGCTCGTTTCCTGCTCCGTCTTCCACGCCTTCGAAATCTTTCCGCTCGACGTTTCGATCTCCAGCACCGCCTTCGCCTCTTCGGTCGTCACCCAGACTCTTTTTCCATCGCGGCTGGTGACGATTCCGTGCGGCCGTTTGTACTCGCCCAGCGCCCACGTCGCAGCCACCTTGCGCGCTTTCAGGTCCAGCACGGTGATCGTGTCGCCCGGCGCCTGCCGCTGCTCGCCCGGACGGAACACGGCGTAGCTGCCGTAATTCGACACGTACGCGTACCGTCCGTCCGCCGGCACCGCCACTTCGTGTGGTCCTTTCCCTGTCGGCAGCTTCGCCGTCACTTCGAGCGTCGCCGGATTCACCAGCGCCGCCTCGTGATCCGATTTGTTCAGCACGATCAGCGTCTGCGCACTCGCCGCTCCCGCCAGCGCGACGCTCACGGCCGCCACCGCCGCAAGCATTCTCGTTACTCGCATGACCTCACCCCCACTTTTTCCCGCACACTCTAGCACACCCTGTTTTGGAGTGCGGCGTCCCGAGGCCTCGGGATGACGCCGCTTTGCAGCGCGAAGGTTGCTTCCTGCAGCTTTTGCTCGAAAAGCTTTGTGCTTTCTGGCCCCGCGTAGCGGCGGGGCAAAGCCCCGCCATCTGTCGCCCAAATGCTCCACACGATGCGCCGCCCCTTACCTCCGCGTTACACATGAACGCCTGTATTTGCAATACTTTACGACAACCACTGCGGATGGCATCCGCCTTGCCAATTCTAAACACTGAATCCCACGGCAGAAACACCAAAAGGAGGGGCCATGAAATCCGAACGAAGGCTAAAGAAAATGTACCCAGCGATTGCGGCGATTCTGGCGGCGCTGCTCTTTGCGCAGTCCGCCCCCGCGCAGGAAAAGCGCTTTCTCGTCCGCTACGACCACGGCTCCGCGAATCTCGCTCCCTGGGCCGGCCTGAAGCTCTACGTCGGCGCCGAGCGCGTGCGCATTTTCGCCGGCAACGAAGTCATCCATGACATTCCCGTTGCCAACATCACCAGCGTCACCCACGAGCTCCGCGCGCCGTTCGATCCCGCGAAGACCACCGAGCGCGTGTTCAACGACACCGTCGGCGCCTGCTCCAACCTCGTGGACTGCGCCGTGCTCGGTTCGGCAGGGGTGGTCGGCGCCGCCGGCGTGGGCGTGGCCACGCTGTTCACGCCGAAAGAGCTGGTCATCACCATCAACTGGCTGGAGAGCAGCCAGCCTCGCGAATTGGCCATGAAGATCGCCTGGTACCAGAAAGATTTCATTCTCCGCGCGCTCAAAAAATCCACGGGTCGCAGCGCCACCGAGCGCCTGCCCGGTGCGTCGGCGCCGGTGAAAATTCCGGCCGCGATGCCGCCCGCCGCGCAGACTTCCCGCGCCGCATCGCCGTCCTCAACTCCTGCGCCGGCGGAGTCCGCCGTGCCTGCGCCGCAAATGCAAGCGACCTCCGCGCAGGTCGCTGCGCTCGCCGAGCAAGAACCCCCTCGCACCGGCTCGCCCGGCATGATTCGACGCTTCGAGCTGATTCTCGACCGCTCCGCGCGCGTCGGCGACGCGCTCCTCCCGCCGGGTTTTTATCTCGTGCTCGTCCAGGAACGCATGAACGGCAAAGCCATGGTCGTGTTCCTGGACGATTCAGCGCAGAATTCTCCGACGACGAAAGTCCTCGCGAAAGCGTTCGCCGATCTTGTCTCCGCGCCGGACGCCACTTCGATCCAATCCGTGTTTGCCGGTGAAGGCGCAGCCGCGCGCCTCAGCGAAATCAGGCTTCCCGGCCGCACGCTCCAGCTCAACAACTAACCGCCGCTTCCGCTTTCTGCGTAAGGGCGTCCGCACCGTCGGGGCGCCCTTCTTCTTTTTTCGCATATCACCGCTCGCCTTTTGCTCCTCCTATTTTCTATCTTCTCTTTTCTATTTTCTTTCTTCTCTTTTTCATATTTTCCTTCTCATCTTCTCCGCGCCTCTGTGTCTCTGTGGCGGATTTTCATCTGTGGTTTCGTAGTCTTTGCTTTCAAATTTCAAATCTCCAATTTCAAATTCTTTATCCCTGCCTGAGCTCGCCACTAGCCACTCACCACGCGTCACTGTTATTGTTCCTCCGAGGTGCAAGCAACCATGCTACGCCAGAACATTTCCAGCGGCGCCAGGTGGGAGCCCATCGTCGGCTATTCGCGCGCGGTGCGCATCGGGCCGCATGTGCACGTTTCCGGCACCACCGCCACCGGCGCGGACGGCAGCATCGTCGGCATCGGCGACGCGTACGCCCAGGCCATGCAGACGCTCGCCAACATCGAATCGGCGCTTCACCGTGCCGGCGCCAATCTTTCCGACGTGGTGCGCACGCGCATCTACGTCACCCACATCGCCGACTGGGAGGCCGTCGCCCGCGCCCACGGAAAGTATTTCAGAGAAATCCTTCCGGCGACTTCGATGGTCGAAGTCAGCCGCCTGATCTCGCCCGAGATGCTCGTCGAAATCGAAGCCGACGCCTACATCTCCGAATCGTTGTAGCGCCGGCGCCTGTGGTGCCTGCCCCGGATGGTTTCGCGGGGAGCGCAGCCGAACCAGCTTGCTTATCCAGAGCAAAGCGAAGGGCCGGATCTTTGGCGGGGCCTGCCGCCGCGCGCTGCCATTCTGAGTCCCGGTGTCCCGAAGCTTCGGGATTCATCGGGACGAAGAATCTCTCTTCCCCCCGCTGCTTTTCTCCGCGTCCGGAGTTTATCCCGGCGCTCTTGGTCGGGGCGCCTCTGCGTCATCCTTGTCCGGTTCTTGACTCTTCGACTCTTGACTATCAACTATCAACTATCGACTATAAACTCTCTCCCATGTTCGCCCACGCCGAGCACGAATACTCCTACCCCTTCGCGGAGTTCTACGACCACACGCCGCTCTACCTCGCGCGCCCGGACATTGCCTTCTACGTGGACGAAGCCCGCGCGGCCGGAAAAGTTCTCGAGCTCGGCTGTGGCAGCGGCCGCGTACTCATCCCGACGGCCGCCGCCGGCGTGCCCATCGCCGGCCTCGACCTCTCCGAAGCGATGCTCGCGCGCTGCCGCGAAAAGCTGGCCGCGCAGCCGCCCGAAGTGCGGGAGCGCGTGCGCCTGGTCCGCGCCAGCATGACCAGCTTCGACCTCGGTGAAACATTTCCGCTCGTCACCACACCCTTCCGTGCCTTTCAGCACCTCATCTCGATTGACGACCAGCTCGCCTGCCTGCGCTCGGTGCATCGCCATCTCGCGCCCGGCGGCCGCCTGATCCTCGACATGTTCCAGACGAATCCCGCGGCGATGGGCGACCCGGAGTGGATGCGCGAGCGTGAGGACACGCCGGAAACCAAGCTCCCCGACGGGCGCAGCTTCCGCCGCACTGCGCGCATCGTCGCCTTCCATCGCGCCGCGCAGTGCAACGAAGTCGAGTTCGCGGTGTACGTCACGCACCCCGGCGGCCGCACCGAGCGCCACACCCAGACCTTTCCCTTCCGCTATTTTTTCCCGAAGGAAGTCGAACACCTGCTCGCCCGGAGCGGCTTCCGCGTCGTCACCGTCTTCGGCGGCTTCGACCGCTCGCCGCTCTCGAACGATTCCGCCGAAATGCTCACCCTCGCCGAAAAAACCGATGAGCACAGCTAATGCCCGCGCGATCCGGCAGCTCCTCGCGTTCTGCGTGCGTCCCGGCGAATGCGAATTGCCAGCTAACGAAGCGGAGTGGGATGCGCTCCTGCCGCTGGCGCTGGCGCATGGCGTGGCTCCAATGCTTTTCGCCAATCTGAGAGAGCGCGTTCTCCCCGTCCGCGCACGAGACCAGTTGCGCCTCGTCTATCTCTCCAATTCCTTCCGCAACGAAAAACTTCTCGCCGAGCAGCACCGCATTCTCGACGCCTTCTCCAAAAAATCCCTCGCCGCATGGCCGCTCAAGGGCCCGCACCTCAGCGAGCATCTTTACGGCGACCCCGCCGTCCGCCAGGTCGCCGACTTAGATCTCCTCATCCGTCCTGAAGACCTGGCCGCCTGCGACGACGTCCTCCATTCCCTCGGCTACGCCCGCCAGGCGCAGGGCGAGATCGCCGAGCTTCGCGGCGCTGGCGAGTTGCTCTACCTGAAACAATCCCAGCCGGAAGAATTGTCAAAAGATCGCGAGCGCTTTGTGGGACACGGCTTTAACCGCGTCGAAAGCCTCGCCCCCGGCGAGGCTCCTTCAGGGGCTTCAGCCCCTGAAGTTCCTGCTTCTGGTCCTCTTCCGACTTTCGCCGTGGACCTCCAGCAGCGGGTGCTGCCTTATGGACAGCGCGACCCGCTCGCCGGCCGCATCCGCGCGCTGGGCCTGACGCCGGAGAATCTCCTCCTGCTTCTCTGCGTCAACCAGATCGCCCACCGCTTCGCGCGCCTGAAGTATCTGCTCGATGTTGCCGCCTGCCTCCGCAAGCTCCCCGGCAATTTCGACTGGAAAAACTTCACCGCCACCGCCCGGCTTCTCGACTTCACCCCCGGCATCTACTGGAGCCTCGCGTGGGCGCGGGCGGTTGCCGCTGCGCCCGTGCCGGAGTCTGTCCTCGAGACGCTGCGCCCGGGCTGGTTTTCGCGCAAGCTGGCCGCGCGCGCCCTGGGCGCCGATCCCGTCGCCCCGCTGGCCCGCGGCGCCGCGCTTGACGGCCCTGCCGGCGCCTGGGCCATCCTGGTCTGTACGCGTCCCGGCCTCGCCCCTCTGCGGCAATTCTGGAGCCTTTTGTTTCCGCCTTCCGCCACCCTCCGCCAGGAATTCTTCGCCACTCCCAATCGCCCTATCCTTTATTTGTATCTCGCGCGCCTCGCCCGCAAACTGCCCGCTGCCCTCCGTCCGCGCAAGCAATGATTCAAGCCACTCCTCATTCGGGAAAAACGCAACTTTGGGCATTCGGAAGTGTTTATGCTTAGCATGTTGTTTCGGCACTTTAATCACTGTCACCTGTTGACAGGTAATAGGTTAGGCGGGTAGAGTCGCAGCACCCGAATTCTGGGCGGGTGGAAAAGTCTCGCTTTGGGGCCCCTTTTGATACCCGTTCACTTGCCCAGGCTGGGAATTCGAGGAGGCCTTACCTACGGTGTCGAACGCACCGCAGAATGTGCCACTGTCTGTCTCGATCGGCCAGATTCCGCTGACGCTATTCTTCCGCGAAAACGGTCTCCTTGAAAAAGCCAGCGCGCGGTATTCCGCCTTCCACTACGCCTCCGAGCAGGGTTTCCCGGTTTATCTGGACCCCGAAAAAGATTTTCGGCCCGGCGCGGGCTTCGATTTCTCGCTGCACGGCGCCACGCTGCGCCTGGAACCCTCGGCGGCGCGTATCTCCGGCGTACAATCCGAGTACACCGTGGATTCCCTGCTGCGCGTATTGCTTTCAATGATCCTGCTGCCGCGCCGCGGCTTCCTGCTGCATGCGGCCACGGTCGAGCGCGAGGGCCAGGCGCATATTTTTATGGGCCACTCCGGCGCGGGCAAGAGCACCGTCGCTGGACTTTCCCCTGCGGGCGCGCCGCTCACCGACGAGATTTCACTGCTGCGCTGCGAGGCCGGCGGCTGGCGCGCGCACGGCACGCCCTTCTGGGGCGAATTCCGTTCCGGCGACCGCAATTGCAGCCTGCCCGTGGCGGGCATCTATGCGCTGGTGCAGGCCCCGGAGAACCGCCTGGAAAAGATTTCGCCGCGTGAGGCCCTGCGCGGGCTGCTGGCCAATGTGCTGTTCTTCGCCGGAAACCGCGCCTCGCGCGAACAGTTGCTGGGCATCGCCTCCGAGTGCGCCCAAGCGCTGCCGTTCTACCGCTTCCATTTCAAGCGCGACTCCAGCTTCTGGGAGGTGCTCCCGTGAGCGCCCCTCAGCCGGTTGTCGAATCCGTTCGCCCGGCGCAGAATCCGCTGGCCGCCTGGCGCGAGATGGAAGGTGTGGTGGTGGTGATTTCGCCCGAGGATAGCGTGCTGCACGAGCTCAACCCGACCGCCGGCTTCATCTGGAAGCATGCCACCGGCGAGCGCTCCATGGAACAGATTGCGCAGCTCCTGGCCCTCGAATTCGACGTCGATTTCCGTACCGCGCTCGCCGATACCCACGAGCTCGTCAAAGACCTGGTGCAGAAGAATCTCCTGCACATACGTTCCGGCTCGCCCGCGGAGGTGTCCCGTGGCTAGCGCGCCGGTGATGGGACGCCTGGTGGCGCGCTCGATTGCGCGCAACTTCCCGCTCAACGTCCACTTCGACGTCACCTACCGCTGCAACGAGCGCTGCGTGCACTGCTATCTGGACCACTCCGACCACGGCGAGATGACCACCGGCGAAATCAAGCGCGTGCTCGCGGAGCTGGCCGAGGCCGGCACGCTGTTCCTGACGTTCAGTGGCGGCGAGATCTTTCTCCGCCACGACTTCTTCGAGCTGCTGGCCCACGCGCGCAAGCTGCGCTTCGACGTCACGCTGAAGACCAACGCCCTGCTGATCACCGAAGAGCGCGCCGCGCTGCTCAAGCAGCTTGGCGTGCGCCGCATCCAAATCAGCCTGTACAGCGCCGATGCCGCCATCCACGACGCCATCACAAAAGTTCCGGGCTCGTTCGAGCGCACCCTCGAGGCCCTGCGCTTCTGCCAGGTGCAGGGACTGCTGGTGAAAATCTCCTGCCCGCTGATGAAGCAAAACATCGGCGCGTGGCGCGAAGTCCGGGCGCTGGCCGACGCCCTCGGCGTCACCTACATCATGGATCCCACCATCACGCCGATGATGGACGGCAGCCGCGACACCCTGGCGATGCGCCTTGCGCCCAGCGAGCTGCTGCCCGTGCTGAAGGACCCCATCTTCAATCCCCCCGCTGCCGCGCCGGTAAAGACCGAAGGCGCGGACATGGCCGTGGCCTACGACAACATTCCGTGCAGTGCCGGCCACAACAGCCTCTACATCTCGCCTTACGGCGACGTTTATCCCTGCGTGCAGATGCCGCTCGCCACCGGCAATCTGCGCGAGAAATCGTTCACCGAGATCTGGTACGGCTCCGCCAAGATGCAGCGCGTCCGCGACATCAAGGAAAGCGAGCTGGCCATCTGCCGGAGTTGCGCCATCCGCAATCATTGTCAGCGCTGCCCGGGGCTCGCCTTTATGGAAGATGGCGGCCTGACCGGCCCATCCGCGCGCGCCTGCGAACTGGCCGAAGCCGCTGCGCGCATCGCCGGCGTCGCGAATCCGGTCAGCGGCCTGCGCGCCCGGGGCCGCCTCCGCACCACATCGAATTCCAATCCCGCTCAGCTCGTGCACATTGCCGCGCTGGGCGTTTCATAGGAGCGGGAACACATTATGCACACGGACAAACTGAGCACCTCGACCGCAGCCGATGTATCCCGGCGGAAGCCCTACGTCAAACCGCAGTGCGTCTCGGAGAAAATTTTCGAGACCACCGCGCTCGCCTGCGGCAAGCTGCCGTCCGGCAGCGGCATTTGTGCCGCGGTGCCCAAGGCGTCCTAGACGAAGACCCGGGCGAAGTGTCGTCGGCCGCAGGGCCGGCGGCTCAAGCCCACAACCGGATTGCCCATGCGCAAGCAGAGGGGAGCAGCCATGAAACGACACATGAAAGTCCTGGGCGGTGCGATTCTACTGGCCGGCGCGCTGTTGGCCTTCGCGGCCCCCGCGGCCGCGCAGCGCCGCTCGCGCGTGACCAAGGAAGACGAGCTCGACGCGCGCACCCCGGCGGATCGCAGGGAAGCGCGCGCGGAGTCGCTGAATGCGGCGCAGGCCGTCAGCGAGCTCTTCTTCTGCGAGAGCGCCACCACCGAGTGCCGCTCCACGAACTCCGCCTTCACCGTCGGCAAGTTGCGCGACCTCTTCGTCTTTGTCACCTGGCCCAGCACCAACGGCGACCGGGTGCAGACGGTGGAGTTCTTCCTCCCGGACGGCAGCCTGTACATGAAGCGCGACACCGCGTTCCGCACCCGCGCCGGGCAGCCGCGCGCGCGCGCCGTCACCGGCGCCGCGGTCGTGGCGGATGAATATCTGACCTCGAGCCGAGGCATGCCCACGGTGGTCACGCCGCTGGCCGTCGCCGGCACGTACATCACCCAGCGCAACCTGCTGGGCACGTGGGCGGTGCGCGTTTTGCTGGACGGCAAGCCCGTGCTGACCGGCCAGTTCACGCTGAAGACCGCCGATCAGGAGTAACGGTTTTCGCACCGCGAGTCCGGCCTTCAAGCGGGCCGGCTCCGGGCAATGCTGGAGAACAAGATTCGGATCCGCATGTTTGAGGAGTTCTAAGGAGGTCCCGAATGAGCGCGTACAAACAAATTCAACGGACAGTTTGCCTGGCTCTGGTGGCGCTGCTGGTGATGCCGGCGCCCGCGCTCCGCGCCGACGAAATCACCACACTGACGGCCGTGGCCGACGCCACGCTGCAGCAGAGTCTGCCGACGACCAATGACGGCGCCACCGCCGTCCTGCGCGCGCTCGGCGAATCGAACGAGGTCATCCGCACGCTGGCGCGCTTCGACCTCTCTTCCATTGCCTCGAGCGCTGCGGTAAAGGTCGCCAACCTGAAGATGAAGGTCGCTCAGGCGCCCACCACCGCGCGCAACCAGGCGGCGCACCGCGTCACCGGCACCACCCCCTGGACCGAAGGCGGCGTTACCTGGACCTCGCGCGACGGCACCGCCCCCAACAACTGGGGCACGGCCGGCGGCGACATCGGCGTCACCGCCATCAACACCCAGTCCAGCGGCACCACCGTTGGCGCCACCATTAATTGGTCCATCTTGAGCGACGGCGCCGTGCCCAATATTCCCCAGGACTGGGTCACCACGCCCGCCAATAACCAGGGCCTGCTCGTCAAGGACGCCACCGAAACCGACCCGGCCCGCGCCGTGGTGAAGACCGTTTACTCCGGTACCCTGGTCAGCACCGGCGCCGCCCCTCCGGCCACGCTTTCCGCCAACCTGGGGACCTGCAGCGGGGCCACCCCGACGGTGAACATCAACAAGTCGTTCCTCATCTTCCAGGGCAACAACAACAGCATCCGTCCGAACCCCACGGAAATCCGCGGCCGCATCGTGCCCGATGCCTGTCCCACCACGCCGCCCACCGTGCAGTTTTTCCGCGTCACCAACGAGACCTCCACGGTGAATCTCAACTGGTATGTGGTCGAATTCGCGCGCGGCGTCAGCGTCCAGCGCGGCACCGTCGCCAGCCAGAGCAGCACCGTGCTCAACGCCGCCATCACCCCGGTTTCCTCGCTCAACCAGGCGTTCCTGCTGTGGTCCAAGACGCCCGCCTCCGCCGACGGCAGCTTCAGCCAGGACGACCCCACCATCGGTGACCTCACCGCGCTGAACAACGTCCAGTTCCGCGTGAACACCTCCAACGTCAGCCATACGATTGACTGGGAGGTGGTCGAGTTCACCAACTCGGCTGACGCCAGCATCCAGCGCGGCACCACCACCGCCATGACCTCGAGCACGGTCAGCGTCACGTTGAGCATCAACCCCGTGGATCCGGCCAAGTCCTTCCCCCTGGTCGGCTACCGCATCCCCGGTGGTTCCGGTTCGATCGGCCGCCTGCTTCTCCGCGGACGCCTGAGCAACTGCACCGCCACCTGCAACCAGCTCATCGTGGACCGCAGCGTGGGCGGCGCGACCATCAGTGAAATCGGCTATCAGGTGGTCACGTTGAACAACGGCTCCACCGTGCAGTCGGCCTCAACGAATTTCGCCACTGGCGTCTTGACGCAGAGCCCGGTGCTTTCGCCCACGGTTGACACCACGCGCTCGATCGCCTTCACCTCGACGCTCTCCGGCGGCGGCGTCAACTTCGGCCGCAGCATCCTGGCCTCGCCCCTCGCGCAGTCGCTCGGTGTTTCCGCGTTCACCATGGCGCTGGCCGCTGCCTCCATCACGCTGACACGCGGCAACGGCAACGATGCCGCCGACGCCTCCTGGTACGTCGCCGAGCTCAACAACGCGGACCCCATCGCCGTCAGCTATAACTCCCGCGAAGACGGCACGCCGGCCAACCGCCCGCAGCTTGACGTCAGCTTCCTCCGCGATTCGGCCTACAGCGGCGTCGTCGCCGGCATCTCCGACGTTACCCTCAACATCACGTTCCCGGCCGGCGCGACTGTTTCCAACTACGATGGCTCGCTCGTGGCCCGCAAGAACGGCGCTTCCACGCCCACCTTCACGCCCAATGACGGCACCTCTTACACCGCCGGCACCCAGCCGGTCTTTGGCGAAACGGTGATTTCCAGCTCCGCCAACTTTGCCGCCTCTCCCACTGTTGTCTCCATCGTGGACGAGAACGGACCGGACAGTGTTGTCTCGCCCAGCACCCAGTACTCCTACAAGACTTACACCCGCGACAACAACACCATCACCGGCGCCGCGATTCCCGCCGCCCCGCATTACTCCTTCGGGGCCGGCACCACCACAACCACCGGTGCCGGTGGCGGCGCCAGCAAGAACTGGAGCTATAAGACGGCCGGCACTGCCCTCGCGCCTCCGGGCCTCAACCCCGGCAACAAGGTCATCGCCGCTTCCAACGACAACAACCTGCACAGCATGAGCACCAGTACCGGCGCGCGCAATTACAAGCCCACCGGCTCCACCGGCACCACCGGCGGCGCGGTGCAGAGCCGCCCCGCCGTCATTGCCCAGGGCGATACCCAGCTCGCCGACTGCGATGCGGGTACTCCCGGCAACCAGCCCTGCGACATCTCCTTCGTCGGCTCGAACGACGGCCGCGTCTATGCCTTCAACGCCATCACCGGCCAGTTGATCTGGTCCACGCCCGCGCCCGGCAACCCCGGCGCGCTCGTTGCCGCTGGCGGCATGATCCAGGGCGGCATCGCCGTGCAGCTCAAGGCCTACGCGAACGGAGCTTTCACTCCCACCACGGACCTGGTCATCGTCGGTACCCGCGAGATCTCCCTCACCGCCAACAAGGTGTACGCCCTGAACGGCAGCACCGGCGCCATCGTCTGGACCTTCAGCCCCGGCAACATGGACGCGGTGAACTCCACCCCGGCCGTGGATTACGCCAATAACACCGTCTGGGTCTCCAGCCTCTCCAATGGTGGCGCGCAGCCCAGCCTGTGGAAGATCAACAGTGTCACCGGCGCGGCCATTTCCAATTTCAGCCTCGGCAACATCAGTGGTTCCCCGACCATCAGCCTCAACGGCCGCGTCGTTTACGTCGTCACCGACACCGGCAACCTCGCCGCCGTGCGCAACGACATCGCTGCCTGCACCAACACCTTGGTCACCGGCGCCACCTCCGGCAACGGCTTCCCCATCGCCGTGGCCACCGGCGCGCTGAGCGACAACATTTTCTTTGCCACCACCACCGCCGGCGCCGGCACGATCCGCAAGGCCAGCTTTGCCTACAACGTCGCTTGCGGTGGCGAAACCTTCGCCGCGGCTGCCGGCTATGCGAACCCCTCGGGCATCGGCACGCTCTCCACGCCCATCTGGAACCCGTTCACCGGCTTCATCTACGCCGGTTCGTCCAACGGCAACCTCTACAAGATCGACCCTGCCAATGGCAGCGTGGCCGGCACGCGCACCGTCAATGCCGCCGCCACCATCGGCGATCCGGCTCTCGACGTGTTTGTGAACCGAATTTACGTGGGAGATTCGCAAGGGCGCATCTATTCGTTCGACATCTTCTAGCCAGGTTGCGGGAAATTTCCCCGGGGTGATCGCGGCGGAACGCCATCGCGATCTCCCTGGCACAGGATACTTCGTCCCCACACGCATCCGGAGCAGCAGGAGCGGCGCACCCGCCTTCGCCGCGCGGGCCGTCGCTTCGGTTGTGTGCGGGTAGTCCAATGCAGCCCGGCGCGGCCCGCGCTTCCAGACGGCCGGATGAAACCAGTTCATTCGGCATTAGAACAGGGAGGAGCGGAATGAACGCGCGCACTTCGATACGGCGGGCGCGGCGCATGTTACTGGTGGTGATGTGGCTGTTTCCGGTGCCAGCACTCCGCGCCGATGAGATCGTCACTCTGACGGCCACCGCCGACGCCACGCTGCAATTGGCCTTTCCCGCCACCAACGACGGCGCTACCGCCCTCGTGCGCATCCTCGGCGAATCCGTCACCAAGCAGCGTACCCTGGTCCGCTTCGACCTCAGTCCCATCGCCTCCACGTCCGCGGTGAAAGTGGCCAGCCTGAAAATGAAAGTGGCCGCCCCGCCGGTGGTCGCGCGCAGCCAGGCCGTCCATCGCGTCACCGGCGCCACGCAGTGGACCGAAGTCGGCGCCACCTGGAACACGCGCAACGGCGTCACCGCCTGGACTGCCGCCGGCGGCGATTTCTCCGCCGCCATCAACACCCAGTCCAGCGGCGCCGCTGCCGGCGCCACCATCACGTGGCCCATCCTCACCGACGGCGTCATCCCCAACATCCCGCAGGACTGGGTGAACACTCCGGCGAACAACAACGGCCTGCTCGTCAAGGATTCCACTGAAACCGATTCCGCTCGCGCTGTGCTCAAGTGCCTCTACACCGGCGCCGCCGCCAGCGCCGGCAACGGCACCGTCACCGTCACTCTCCCCAACCTCGGCGGCGCATGCACCGGCACCATCAACACCGCCAGGTCCTTCCTCATTTTCCAGACCAACAACACCACCAACCGTCCGGTCACCTTCGAAATCCGCGGCCGCATCTTTTCCGCCACCCAGTTGCAGTTCACCCGCAACACGAATGAGGCCACGACCGTGAACATCCGCTGGTACGTCGCCGAATTCGAGCGCGGCATCGCCGTTCAGCGCGGCGTCGTCAACTTTCAGAGCGCCGCCACCATCAACGCCACCGCCGCCAATTCCACCCCCGCGTTCGGCTCCGTTTCCGCTCTCTCGCAGGCCTTTGTGCTCTGGTCCAAGACGCCCATCTCGACCGACAACACTTTCAACCAGGACGACCCGGGGCTCGCCGAGCTGACCGCCACCAACAACCTGCAGTTCCGCTTCAACCAGTCCAACATCGGTCACACCATCAACTGGGAAGTCATCGAGTTCACCAACGCGGCCGACATCTCCGTCCAGAAGGGCAACATTGCCGGCATGGCTGCCGGCACCGCCACCGTCACCGCCGCCATCACCGCCGTGGACCCGGCGAAATCGTTTGTCCTCGTCAGCTACCGCATTCCCGGCGGCTCCGGCAGCGAGGGCCAGCTCATGCTGCGCGGCCAGTTGACCAGTTGCGCTCCCAACTGCAACCAGGTCACCATCGACCGCACTGTCACCGGCACCGCCATCGCTGAGATTGCCTACCAGGTGGTCACGCTCAACACCGGCGCCAGCGTTCAGACCGCCTCGACGAATTTCCCCATCGCCACCGCCACGCTCAGCCCCGCGCTGACCACCGTGGATCTCACCCGCACCCTGGCCTTTGCCTCCAGTGGGGCCGGCGGCGGGCAGAACGTCGGCCGGACCGCAATGGCCTCGCCCACGGCGCAGTCCCTCGGCGCCTCCACCTTCACCACCGCTCTGGCGGCCGGCGCCATCACACTCACACGCCAGAACACCGCCGCGGCCGCCGACGTCTCCTGGTACGTGCTGCAACTGAACAACACCTCGCCCGGCGGTGTCAGCTACGCCTCGAAGGAAGACGCCACGCCATCCAATCGCCCGCAGCTCGACGTCCGCATCCTCCGCGACGTTTCCCTCGGCACGATCACGCCGGGCGTTTCTGAAATTACTTTGAATTTCACTTTCCCTGCTGGCGCCACCGCCGCCAACTATCAGGGCGTGATGATTGCCCGCAAGAACGGCGCCGCCGCCCCCACCTTCGCCCCGGTGGACGGCACCGCCTACGCCCTCGGCAGCCAGCCCGTGGCCGGCGAAACCGTCGTCGCCAACGCCAACAATTTCACCGCCTCCCCCACCAACGTTGCCGTCCTAGACGAGAACGGGCCCAACAGTGTGATTTCCCCGGTCACCCAGTACAGCTTCAAGCTGTACACCCGCGACAACAACACCATCACCGGCGCCGCCAGCGCCGCCCCGCCGCACTATTCCTTCGGCGGCGCCGCCACCGGCACCGCTACTGCCGCCGTCGGCGGCGGCGCCAACAAGAACTGGAGCTACAAGACGGCCGGCACCACTCTTGCCCCTCCGGGACTCGATCCCGGCAACAAGGTCGTCGCCGGCTCCAACGACAACAACCTCCACAGCATGGGCTCCACCACCGGCGCGCGGAACTATCAGCCCGCCGGTTCCAACGGCACCACCGGTGGCGTCATTCAGTCCCGCCCCGCCATCATTTCTCAAGGGGATACCAATCTCGCCGACTGCGACTCCCTCACCCCCGGCCTCCAGCCCTGCGACGTTGCTTACGCCGGTTCGGCCGATGGCCGCGTCTATGCCTTTAACGCTGCCACCGGACAGCGCATCTGGGTCACGCCGGCGCCCGGCTCACCCGGCGCTCTGGTCGCCGTTGGCGGCACGATCCAGGGCGGCATCGCCCTCGAGCTCCGCAGGTATGCCAGCGCCACCTTCCAGGCCTTCGATTGCGACAGCGTCACGCCCGGCCAGCAAACCTGCGACCTGCTCTTCGTCGGCACCCGCGAGATCTCCGTGACCTCCAACAAGGTGCATGCGCTCAATGGCAACACCGGCGCCATCGTCTGGACCTTCAGCCCGGGCAATATGGACGGCGTGAACTCCATGCCGGCGGTGGACTACGCCAACAACGTCGTCTGGGTTTCCAGCCTCTCGAACGGCGGCGCGCAGCCCAGCCTGTGGAAGATCAACGGTCTCACCGGCGCGCCGATCTCCAATTTCAGCCTCGGCAACATCAGCGGCTCCCCGACCATCAACGCCGATAACCGCGTCGTGTACGCCGTCACCGACACCGGCAATCTCGTCGCCGTGCGCAACGACATCGCTGCCTGCGCTAAAACCTTCGTCACCGGTGCCACCTCCGGCACCGGCTTCCCCAATGTCATCGGCACCGGCGCCCTCCGCGACGAAAATGTCTTCTTCACCACTACGACTGCCGTTGTGAGCACGGTCCGCAAGGTCCACTTCGTCTATAACCCCGCCTGCGGCGGCGAAACGTTTGCCGCTGCCGCCGGCTACACCAACCCGGTCTTCGCCGCCACGCTTTCCGGCCCGGTCATCAACCCGCTCACGAATTTCATCTACGCTGGCGCTTCGGACGGCCGCCTCTACAAAATGGATTCCGCGAGCGGCGCTGTCCTCGCTAACCGCCTGGTCAATTCCGGGCTCACCATCGGCGAGCCCAGCATCGACATCTATCTCAGCAAGCTTTTTGCCGGCGATGCCCAGGGCCGCGTCTATTCCTTCGATATCTTCTGAGGCAGGATTCGCCTGGCCCTGCGCTTGTGGTAGCGCCGGCTGTGCCTTGGAGTGCGTCCCGGCGTGTCGGGACGCCTTGCCTTTCCGCGCCCGCGTGGCACAGGCACTCTTGCCTGTGCTTCGTCGCGGCTGCGCCAGTGCTGTCATCCTGAGCGAAGCGAAGGATCATCGGCCCGCAGCGCCGATCCCTTCGCCGTCCGCCGCGGCGGGCGGACGAAGAATCTCTCTTCGTCTTTCTCGGCGTCCTCGGTGCTCTCTGCCATTTCTGGAAGGGCTTGTTGAGATGGTTTCATTCTCAATTTTCCATTTCAAATTTCAAATTCCGATTTCCTGGTCCGTCGGCGTGTCATCCTGAGCGCAGCGAAGGATCTCTCCTCGTCTTTCTCTTTCACTCTTTAACTTTCACATCTCTGGTTTCATAATGTCTTCAATGCCCGGAATGGATTCCAACATCGGCCTCGCGGATCCCCGCTCCGGTCATCTGCTCCGCGCCGAACTTCTCGCCGACGCGCTCCGCTCCGGCGGCGCCGTCTGCCTGCGTGTTTTTGGCGGCAGCATGTGGCCCTGGCTGCGATCGGGCGATGCGCTTTCGGTGCGCCGCGAAGAGGCCGCCCGCATTCATCCCGGCGAAATCGTGCTCTTCGTCCGCGAAGGCCGCCTCTACGCCCATCGCGTGATTCGCAAGAGCTGGCATGAGGGCCGCGCCGTGCTGGTCACCAAGGGCGACGCGCTGCCCCGCGCCGACGCTCCGCTCGCCGCTGGCGAGCTGCTCGGCCGCGTCTTCCGCGTGCGCCGCGGCGCCCGCGAATTCGCGCTCGACTCGCCCCAGCGCCGCACCCTGGGCCGCGCCGCCGCTCTCGTCACCCACTCCAGCCGCTTCTGGTATCCCCTCGCCCGCGCCGTCCGCCGCATCCTGCCATCCTAGCCGCTTGTTGAAAAAAGGATGGCACAGCCACTCTTAGCTGTGCACCGGCTTGTAAGCCTATTCCTTCTGCACAGGCAAGTCCCGAAGCTTCGGGAGCCTGTGCTGCCGATTTCGCTCTTCTTTGGCTTTTTTCAACAAGCTGCTAGTGTCGTGTCCCGGAAATATGCGATGCACCCGGGGCGCAGCAAGTAGCTCCCTTGCAAAGGGTTACGTGCCGCGACTTATCGAATAGATTTCTGGGACGCAACACTAGAGGGCCGCGTATGGCGTGCCGGGGCAGGCCCCCGCGCCCGCCTCTTGTATCGCCGGCTCCCGAGGCTTCGGGACTGCCGGTGCTTGGCCTTGTGCTCCCCGGTTTCGTAGGGGCGACCGGCAGGTCGCCCGCGGGCCCTCGCTTTTCTAGCCCGCAGTTCTCCCCAGACCGCATGGGATCACGCCGGAGTAGATTGAACGCCTCTTTTGGCGGGTTCGCTTTCCAATCGCTTCGACACAACGCAAAATCCGGGCAGACCGGGAAACCTGCCGTCTTTCACCGATGACCTGGGGCTTATTTGATTTTGACTCACAATCTTGTGAGATATGCGGACTAATCTTTGCTCTTGGCCCCGCCGAACCGGTCAAACAGCGAGCTTACGAACGACTTCTTCGCCACCACCACGCGGTTTTTTCCGTTGCGCTTCGCGTCGTAGAGCGCCTCGTCGGCCCGCGCGATCAGGTCGGCCACGCTTTCCCCGCGCGAGTACTCCGCCACGCCGCAGCTCACCGTGAACGCGAGCAGTTCCGGTTCATTCCCGCGCGTATAGTGAAACTTCGCCGCCGCAATCTCTTCCACCACGCGCGCCAGCTTCGCCTCCGCCGCTTCCATGTCCATCTCTCCCAGCAGCACCGCGAACTCCTCGCCGCCGTACCGCGCCACGAAGTCCGTCGTCCGCACGCTCGCGTTGAGCTTCTGCCCGAGCGTTTTCAGCACCAGGTCGCCCACCGGGTGCCCGTGTGTGTCGTTGACCTGCTTGAAATTGTCCACGTCCAGCATCCCCAGCGCGAAGGTGGTTTTCGTTTCCGCGTGCGAGAGCGCCCAGCGCTCGATCGTGCGGTCGAACCCGCGCCGGTTTGTCACCTGCGTCAGCGGGTCGAGCAGCGATTCTTCCACGGCGCGGTGCAGCCGCGATTGCAGCGCTTCCACGCGTTTCTCGAGCTGCGCGCACAGCGCCTCGTCCCGCTTCCGTTTTTCATCCACCACCACTTTCAGCGCCTGCGCCTCGCGCACCACCTGTTTCTTCAGCTCGCGGATATCGTCCAGCTCGGCCATGCGGTGGAACCGCTCCGACGATTGCAGCAGCCCGGACTGGAAGCCGCCGGCATCGCCGGCCAGCTCCGCCAGCGCCTTGCGCAGCACCGCGATCACTTCTTGGATTTCCTTTTCGCGCGACCCGCGGTGCTCGCGCAGCCCCCGGAAATAGGTCTCGCAGGCTTCCAGGCATTCGGCCGCCACGCTGGCCACGCGCTCCACCGCCGGCTCTCCGCCTAGCTTTTCCCGCCAGCGCGTCACCTGGCTCTGAAACGACGGCGTGCGCCGGTAATCTTCTTCGACCGTCATCTCCGCCAGCGTCTTGAGCAGCGCGTCCACCAGCGCCGCATACTGCGCCGCGCGACCATCGCCGGCCGCTACTCGCTCCCGCGCTGGCTCGCTTCCATCATCCTGAGTTCCGGCGTTCTTTGCCGGGACGAAGGCTCTCTCTTCGCCTCCCTGTCCTGTGGTCTTCTCCTCGCGCGGCTCGGCCGGCAACGGTGTTCGAGTTCTCTGCGACAGCCCCAGTTCGATCAGTTCTTTGCCCACGGACGCGGCTCCCCGGAAAATACTTTCTCAACGCCTCTATCGGACGTTTCCCTCGAAACTTTAAGCGCCTCGCCTGTCTTCGTAGGACAGGCGTCCACGCCTGTCCGGCAACCCGGTTGAGGCGGCGTGGTCTCATTCCCGGTTGGCGCAGAGCCACACTCGGGCTACAATGGCGGACTCCAAGTCAGGGAGGCTCACTCGTGCGCGCGGTCATCACCGGCGGTGCAGGCTTTCTCGGTTCTCATCTTTGCGATTACTTGGTCGAAAAGGGCTGGGACGTCCTCTGCCTGGACAACCTCATCACCGGCACCGAATCCAACATTTCTCACCTGACGAGCCACCCGCTCTTCCGCGTCGCCCGCCAGGACGTCTCCCGCTACATTGACGTTCCCGGCCCAGTGGACTACGTGCTCCACTTCGCCTCGCCCGCCAGCCCGGTGGACTACCTCAAGCTTCCCATCCAGACGCTCAAAGTCGGCGCCCTCGGCACGCACAACTCTCTCGGCCTCGCGCTGGCAAAAAAGGCGAAGTACCTGCTCGCGTCCACCTCCGAATGTTACGGCGACCCGCAGGTCACGCCCCAGCCGGAGACCTACTGGGGCCACGTGAATCCCATCGGCCCCCGCGGCGTCTATGACGAAGCCAAGCGCTTCGCCGAGGCCATGACCATGGCCTACCACCGCGCCCACGGCGTGGACACGCACATCGTCCGCATCTTCAACACCTACGGCCCGCGCATGCGCCTCAACGACGGCCGCGCCCTCCCCAATTTCGTCTATCAGGCCCTCCGCGGCGATGCCATCACCGTCTATGGCGACGGCAAGCAGACCCGCAGCTTCTGCTACGTCAGCGACCTCGTCGAAGGCATCTACCGCCTGATGATGTCCGGCGAGCACGAGCCCACCAACATCGGCAACCCCCAGGAGATCACCATCCTCGAGTTCGCCCAGCGCGTCCGCGCGCTCCTCGGCGCGAAAACGGAGATCATTTTCGAGCCGCTCCCCGTGGACGATCCCAAGCAGCGCTGCCCCGATATCGCCAAAGCCCGGCGGCTGCTCAACTGGGAGCCCACGGTCGGCCTCGACGACGGCCTCCGCTTCACCCTCGACTTCTTCAAAAAGCAGTACGAGGGCGAATTGTCGCGGAAAGTGTAGCCCGCCTCTTGTAACGTTGGCTCCCGAGGCTTCGGGACTGCCGGTGCTTGGCCTTGTGCTCCCTGGCAGTTTCGTAGGGGCGACCGGCAGGTCGCCCGCTGGCCTCCGCTTTTCCAGACGGGGCTGTCATCCTGATCTTGCCGGTGCTTGGCCTTGTGCTCCCTGGCAGTTTCGTAGGGGCGACCGGCAGGTCGCCCGCCGGCCTCCGCTTTTCCAGACGGGGCTGTCATCCTGATCTTGCCGGTGCTTGGCCTTGTGCTCCCCGGCAGTTTCGTAGGGGCGACCGGCAGGTCGCCCGCTGGCCTCCGCTTTTCCAGACGGGGCTGTCATCCTGAGTCCCGACGATTGTTGTCGGGACGAAGGATCTCGCTTCGTCTTTCATCTGCGTAATCTGCGGATAAACAAAAAAACGGGCGGCTCTCGCCGCCCGTCCTCTTCCTATTTTCTAATTTCTCTTTTCTATTTTCTTCTTTTTCCTACTCCGGCCTTCCAATCGAATGATACTCAAACCCCATCCCGCGCATCTGCGCCGGGTCCAGCAGGTTCCGCCCATCCAATATCAGCGGCCGGGCCATGGACTTGTACACCCGCTGCCAGTCGAGTTTCTTGAACCGCTCCCATTCCGTCACAATCATCAGCGCTTCGGAGCCCTGCGCCGCTTCGTACTCGTCCTTCGTGTAGCGCAGCTCCGGATACATCGCCCGCGTCCGCTCCATCGCCTCCGGGTCGTACGCCGCGATCTTCGACCCTTCCCCCAGCAGTCGCTTGATCAGGTCCATCGCCGGCGCGAAGCGGATGTCGTCCGTGTTGGCCTTGAACGCCAGGCCCAGCATCCCGATCTGCTTGTCCTTCAGCACCCACAGCGCCTGCCGCGTGATTTCCAGGTAGTGGTCGATGCGCCGCTTGTTGATGCGCTCGACTTCCTTCAGCAGCGTGAAGTCTACTCCCGCGCGCTCCGCCAGCCGGATGAATGCCTGCACGTCCTTCGGCAAACAAAATCCGCCGAACCCCAGTCCCGCCTTCAGGAACTGCGGCCCGATGCGCGGGTCCATGCCCATCGCGCGGGTCACTTCCTCAACGTTGGCGTTCAGCCGGTCGCACATGTCCGCCAGCGCGTTGGCGTAGGAAATCTTCAGCGCGAGAAAACTGTTCGAGGCGTGCTTGATCAGCTCGGCGCTGTTGATCGTCGTCACGATAAACGCCGGCAGCGGCACCTTCGGCCGCAGCGCGTCCGGCAGCGGGCACTTGAATGTGCGCTCCAGAATCGGCCGGTACACCTCGCGCAATTTCTTTTCCGCGTCGCCGTTGTCCACGCCCACCACGATCCGGTCCGGATAGAGGAAGTCGAGCACCGCCGTGCCTTCCCGCAGGAACTCCGGGTTCGACGCCACCTGGAACTCCACCCCGCTGTGCCGCCCGTAGACCGCGAGCGCGCGCTTCAGTTGCTGCCCCGTCTGCACCGGCACCGTGCTCTTCTCGATCACCAGCTTCGGGCTGCTCGCTTCGGTGGCGATCAGCCGCGCCACGTTGTCGATCGCGGACAGGTCCGCGTCGCCGGTTTCGAGCGGCGGCGTGCCCACGCAGATGAACACCGCCTCGCCTCCGCGCACCGCCTCGCCCGCGTTGCTCGTGAACGTCAGCCGCCCGTCCGCGCGTGTCCGCGCCACGATGCCGTCCAACTCCGCTTCGTAGATCGGCAGCTTGCCCGCGTTGAGCGTGCGGATCTTCGACTCGTCGTTATCCGTGCACACCACCTGGTGTCCGATTTCCGCCAGACACGCGCCCGTCACCAGTCCCACATACCCGCAACCAATCACCGCGATCTTCAAGGTTTTTCTCTCCCTGTCACTGGCATCTCGCCGGCGTTTGTAGCGGCGGCTTCATGCCGCCACTTCATGCCCCCGCTCCCGTCCGGCGTGCGGCTTGTACGCGCTGGCGTCTCCGGTTTCCGGTCCGATGAATTGCATCGGACCACCGGAGTCCGCACACTGGACTCGCCGGCGTTTGTAGCGGCGGCTTCATGCCGCCGCTTGGCGTCTGTCATTCCGAAGGCCGGCGGTTTCTGCTGGCCTGAGAAATCTGCTTTTCGAACGGCCATCTCCCCGCGCCTGTCCGCGCGCGGCGAGTCCCGCTATTTTCGCCTATCCCCGCCGTGCCGCGCAAAGCCAAAACTCGCTCGACGCCTTAAGCAGCAACGGGCGGCTCTCGCCGCCCGTTTCCTTGTTCTGTCATTCTGAGTCCCGATGGTTTTTATCGGGACGAAGAATCTCTCTTTGCTTTATTTCAAATTTCAAATCTCGAATTTCAAATTCCTTCTTTCTCTGTGCTCTCCGTTCCTCTGCATTAATGTTTTGTCGATTCCCCGTTATTTCGCTTTCTCTATCGGTGTTCATCTGTGGTTTCACACGGCTTCCTCTGGCCAGCCACTCGCCACTTTCAATATCGCCCGCGCCGACGCCGCCCACTCCTCAAACTCGACCGGCATCTTTCCGCTTGCCACGCCCGCCAGAAACGCCGCCACCATTTCCGCCTGCCCCTTGCCGCGGAAGTTCATCGCTTTCTGCCGCCCTTCGCTCACCTGCGTCGCGCGCACAAAATCGTCGAGCGTGGCCGTCCGCCCCGCCCCCGAGATCTCAATCCGTTCCTTTGGCATGTTCGCCGGCGCAAGGCAATCGTATGCAATTGTCGCCACCGACCCATCCGCAAAACTCAGTACCGCGTTCACGTCTTCATTCGGCAATTCGCCCCGCTTTGTTGCAGCAATCTCCTTCAGCGCCGCGCCGGCCATTGCCCGGCACCAGTCCACAAAATGGCAGACCTCGCCCAATATTCTCCCGCCCTGCGCCGGATCGCCCAGCCAGTGATTTTCCGGCAGCGGCCCGGCATGTACTGTGTAGCGGATATCGAGCGGCCGCGCACCCGCAAAAAACTCCTGGAGCGCTCTTGCCGCCGGCGCGAACCGCCGGTTGTGCCCCAGCATGAACGGCACTGGATTTCTCGCGTGCGCCGACACGATCCGCTCCAACTCTTCTTCGCTCAGGCACATCGGCTTTTCAAGAAACACCGCCTTGCTTGCCTCCATCGCCGCTACAGCCAGCGCCGCGTGCCAGCGATGCCGCGTCGCGATGATCACCGCGTCAATTTCCGCATCGCGGAAAATCTCTTGCGCATCCGTCGTGCACCGCGCAAATCCAAATTCTTCCCCCGCTTGTTTTGCCGACACGCCCCTCATGTTGGCGACGCTCACCAGCCGCGCTCGCGCATCGCTCTTCAGCGCCGGCAGCAGGTACGCTCTCGCGTAACTTCCTGCGCCGATCACGCCGACGCGGATCGTCCCCGCCTCCCGCGCTTGTAGCGGCCGATCCTTAGGTGGGTCCTCTCTTGCCGTCGCAATTTCCATCGTCGTTGCAGGATTCCTCGCCGCCATCGGGTATTGCAGAATCACGCCCAGCGACGCCTTGCTCCCGTTCGACACCACCTCATACGCCCGCGCCACTTCGTCCACCGCAAATCGGTGCGTGATCAGTGGCGCCGTCTCGATCTGTTTCTTTGCCAGCAGTTCGAGAAACGCCTCCAGGTTCCGTCGCAGCGACCACCGCACCTGTTCGATTGGATAATCTTCGCCGCGCTCTTCGTAGGCCGGATCGTACCGCCCCGGCCCGTACGACCGCGCGTACACCACCGTCAATTCCTTCGCGTAACACGCATTCCGCGGCAGATCCGTGCGCACGTCGCCCACCACCACCAGTGTCGCGCGATCCGCCGCGGCTTCGACGGCCCATTCCACCGGTGCCGCGCTCTTGCTCCCTGCCGCGATGAACACGCGGTTGAATCCGCGAAAGATTCCCCAACCGCGCTGGGTTTCTCTCAGGCTGTCGCGGTCGGCCTTGGCCACGTGCTCAAACCCGAGCTGCCGCGCCATTTTCATTCGGTCTTCGCGCAAATCAAATCCCGCCACCCGGCAGCCCGCCGCGCGCAGCACTTGCGCCAGCAGCAGTCCCACGGGTCCCAGCCCCAGCACCGCCACGTTTTCGCCGGTGCTCCCGACCCCTCGGGACGACAAATGCGCCGCGTGCAGCGCAATCCCTCCCAGCGCCACAAACGACGCCTCCTCGAAACTCACCCCGTCCGGAATCGCCGCTACAAAATTCCGCGGCACAAAATTGATTTCCGCGTGTGTCGCCGCGTCCGTCCCGACGCACGCCACCCGCGTCCCCGGCGCAATTTCGCACGCGCGCGACTCCAGCACAGTTCCAGCGCACGAGTAGCCCATCGCCCGCGTCGCCTCGAGCCGCTGCTGCACCTTCTGCACCGTTTGCCGCAGGCCCTCGCGCCGCCAGTTGTCGAGCACCTTCTTCACCTGGTCCGGCCGCCGCAGCGCCTTGCCCAACAAGCTCGATCGCCCGAGCTCGAGCGCCGCCCGCTCCGTCCCCGGGCTGATCAGCGAGCACGCCGTCGCCACCAGCACGCCCGGCGCGCCGAATGCTCCCGCCGCCGGCGCCGGCACCTCCTCCACGCCGATCCTTCCGCTCTTTAGGTTTTGCACCACCTGCTTCATTGCTTCAGCGCCTCAACCTTTTAACCTTCTAACTTTCCAACCTTCCAACCTCTCAACTTGCATCCGCCGCAAAAAACACAAATCCTACCCCCACCGGCAATTTTGCCTCGCACCGGAAGTGCAGCACCGCCGCTTCCACGCGCCGCCCGTACCGCGGCGCCACCCAGCCGCTTTCCAGCTTCGTTTCCAAGCGCACTCCGGCCGGCGCCGCCGCCCACAGCAGCAGCGGTCCAATGCGCCACGCCGCGCGGAACTCGAGGCCACTTGCCTCCGGCGCCTCCCGAAGCTTCGGGACGCGCAGATCGCCGGGCGCGCCCGCCATCTCGGGCAATCGCTCCGGCACAATCCCCGGCGCCAGATGAAAAAACCATTCGACGGTCTGCGAGCCACCGCCGCGCACCGTGTCACAAACCAGCAATTGCTCGCGCTGTCGGTCGAGCGCCAGCCGCCGCGTCACGCTGGCGCGCCCGCGCCGCCGCCGGTAGCCGGAATGTTCTCCGAGAAAATCCACGCGCTCCAGTCCCGCGCGCCACTGCTTCGCGTCGCTGCGCGTGTCGTCCACGATGCGGAACAGCAACCCTGGCCAGAAGCGGTTCTGCTCCTCGCCGTTCACGACGGCGGAGTTGTGATACCGCGTTGAGCGGAACAGGTTGCGCTCGGCGGCGCTGCCGGAATAAAGGTACGTTCCCGGATCCACCACCACCGGCTTCCCGTCCCAGCAAAACTCGATATTGAGCTGGTCGCAGTGCGCGTGGTTGGCCCAGCCGTTGATGCCCAGCGGCCCGCAGCGGACGCTTCCGCGCAGCCGCGGCGAGGCAAAGAAAAAGTATCCGGAATGATGGAACGCCACGCTCTCCGGAGAAACGCTTCCCGGCGAGCTTGCTGGCTCCGGCGCTCGCCCCAGCCGCCACCAGACTTCCTCGCAGCCGTGCACGCCCGCCGGCCAATCGCTGCGCCCGAAGAGCGCCCGGCCCACGCTCAGCAGGTGCGCCGCTGCGTCCGCCTCCGCCGCGCAGTACGGCAGCAGCCGCCCGTCGTCCGCGTCGCCCAGCACCGGCGGCTGTTTGCGCCCGGCCGTGAGCGCGGCAATGAACTCGAACATTTTTTCGAGGCGCGCCGTAAACGGCTTGCCGCAACTTTCGGCGAGTTGCGCCCACGCTTCCGGCGCCCGCATTTCTCTTTTAGGGTCTTCTGTAGGGGCGGCCTTCAGGCCCGCCCCTGCGCTCCCGATTGTCGTAGGGGGCCGAGCCCCGAGGCTCCTGCCTCGGGGTAATTCCGCATCGACTCTCGTTAGCAGCAGCGCCCCGCTCAAGAACATCTCCGTCAAGAAAACGTGGTATCCCGACGAGCCTTCGTGCGCTACCCCATCCTCGCGCACCTGAGCGTTCATCTCCCGGAAAAACTCGCGCCGCGCAAACCGCAGCCAGCGCTGCGCCTCGGGCTTCTCGCCGAAGAGAACTCCCAGGTGCAGCAGGCCCACCACGCACGCCAGGTAGTGGTTTCCGCGCGCCACCGGGTTCCACTCGCGGTGCGCATAGACGAACCGCCCGTGCAGGAAGAGCGCGCGCAGAAATTCCTGCCAGAACGGCTCGTCCAGCGTCTCGTCCGCCGCGAAAAACGCCCCGGCGGCAACCCAGTTCACCGCGCGGATCGCCGCTTCCATCGGCATGGCCCAGTGGATGCCGCGCGGGTACGGGTTTTCCTTGACCCAGTGCGCAATCTGCGCCGCGAATTCCCCGGCGTGCCGTTGCTCCCGCGTCAGCAGGAACGCTTTGCCGAGCGGCAGCAGGTGATGAAACCGTGCCAGTTCCCACGGCCGCTTCACGTCCGCTCCCGGCGCGGCGCTGACGATGCGCAGCTCGCCGGCATTGCGCAACGGCCAGCGGTGGCCGGTCTTCGGGTCCCGGTGCCAGTCGATCGCGGGCCCGCACTCGACGCGCTCGCCAAAAATCTCGAACTCGTGCCGGTGGATTTCCTTCGCGCGCTCGATCGCCGTCTCCGCCGCGCGCAGGAAGTGGCTGCCGAATTCCGCCGCTTCGAGCGCCCGCGCCGGGTAGAACGGCTGGAAGCGCGAGCGCAGCCGGTAGCCGGAAAAGCTCGGCAGGTCGCGCTCCAGCGAATCGAGCAGCCGCAGCCGCCCGCGCCGCCAGATCTCTCCGGCCGTGAACTTCGCCGTGGCCAGCGGCCGGTATCGCGCCTGCGCCAGCAAATAGGAAAGGAGATCGTTCACTGTTCCGTCGTTGCTCAGGTCCCGTCCGTCCCGATCCTGCGGGACGCGCTCACCTGAGCCTCTTCATCTTTCAAATTTCAGATCTCAGATTTCAGATCTCAAATTTCAAATTCTTTGTCTTTCCTCGTTCTTCTTTGCAAACATCTTTTCCCTGGCCCCTGGTTCCTTCTTTCATCTGTGTTCATCTCTGGTTTCACGTCTGAATCTTCCCACTGGACGAATTCCCCGACTTGTAATACATCTCTGACCCGCATGGCTGCGGAAAACCACATCCCGCGCGTCTGCGCCAAGTGCGGCGGGCAGCTCCAGAACACCGCCGAGGCCTGCCCGTGGTGCCATACCCCGCTGGGCGGCTCCGTCGGGCCGCAGCGCGTCCGCGTGCGCAAGAAGCGCAGCGTCCTGAAGACCTACTTCGAGCACGTCCGCCGGCACTGGCTCTATTTCTTTCTGGCCATCCTTGCCGGCCTGGTGGCGGCGTGGCTGCTGCTCAACTTCGTGCAGCGCCCCTCGCGCCAGGCAAATCCCGCCCCGGCCTCCATCTCGCTCTTCCCGTAGCGCCGCGCTTTCGCGTCTTTTGCGTCCCGACGTTTTCTGTCGGGACGCGCGGCATTCTTTGCTGTGCTAGCGCGCGCCCGCCGCGTTCGAAATACTTTTTCCGGCTTCTCCTCCGAGCAACGGCGCCACGCGCCCGGCAAACTCGTTGGCGAAAAACTGCAGCAGCGGCGACACGCGGAAGAGCAGCGGCCGGTAATGCATCGGGCGCGTCAGCCGCAGCGTGCCGATGTGGCGGCCTTCATGCGCCAGCGGAATTGTCAGCGTCCACGACTGCGCTGCTGCGGCTTCCTCCGTGCCGGCAGCCCAGCGCAGCGCGCTGCGCCCCTCCAGTTCGCACGCCGCCGACGAAAACTCGAGCGCCTCAATAATGCGCCGTGCCACGCTCCACGCCTCCTCCACCGACGCGGCCACGTGCAGCTCCTCCTCCGCCTTCCGCAGCAAAATCTGATTGCGCAACACGTGTCGCTGGCTGCGCCATTCGGTGCGCACGTGCGAATCGAGCTCCGCGAACTCCGCGTACTGCATTTGCCGCACCACGATCCACGCCACGATCCCGCACAGCAGCGCGATCAGCGGCGCGGTGGCCCCCCTGTAGTTCACCAGTAGCAGTGACGCCAGCGCGAACAGCGCCGCCAGACCATAGAGCAGCAGCACCGACGCGCGCGGGGTCATCCCGATTTTCTGCAACCGGTGGTGCAGGTGCTCCTCGTCCCGCCGGAAGAGCGGCTGCCCGGACAAGAATCGCCGCGCCGTGGTCACACTCACGTCCAGCAGCGGCAGCCCGAAGATCATCAGCGGGATGGCTACCGTCAGCAGCACCGGGCCTTTCTGTGAGCTGTCGATGGCCAGCGCCGCCAGCACGATGCCGATGGTCAGGCTGCCCGAATCACCCAGATAAATCCGCGCCGGATTGAAGTTGTGCGGCAGAAAACCGAAGAGCGCCCCGGCCAGCGCCACCGTGATCGCGGTGACAAAGCTCTTTGCCTGCAGCATCGCCAGCAGGAACAGTGTCACCGTGGCGAACAGGCCGACGCCCGCCGCCAGCCCGTCCAGCCCGTCAATCAGGTTGAACGCGTTCGAAATCGCCACCAGCCACAGCAGCGTCAGCGGCAGCGACATCCACCCCAGGTGCACCTGCCCTTGCGTGAACGGATTGGTGAGCACCTCGACGCGGAAGCCGACGATGTACAGCCCTGCCGCCGCCGCGCACTGCACCAGCAGCTTCTGCCACGGCTTCGCCCCGCGCAAGTCGTCGTAAAGTCCCATCGCGAAGACCGCGCCCGCCGCGCCCGCCAGCCCCAGCGCCAGCGGCAACTCGGCCATCACGCGCTCCGCCACCTGGTTGTCCCACAGGATCAGCAGCAGCATCATGATCAGCGCCGTGGCAAACACGCTGATGCCGCCCAGCCGCGGCACGCCGGTCGAATCGCCGTTCTCGCTCCGCATCCAGCCGCGCGCCGTGGCGATCCGCGCCAGCCACCGCGTCAGCCCGAACGATACAACCGTCGAAAGCAGCAGAAGAAAAAAGTAGGTCCTCATCGTCGCCCCTCAGTTCTGAAAGGAAGAGCTCCAACCATGCTGCAATGTTTCAACTTTCTGATTTCTGATTTCTGATTTCTGATTTTCTCCTCACGCGCCACTCGCCTGCTCCGAGCGGAGCCGAGGGGTCACTCGCCACTTCTGCTCTTACCCTCTCCAACAACTCCAGATACCGTGCCGCCAGCGACTCCCGCCGGAACTCCCGCCGCACAAACTCGCGCCCGTTTTCGCCGAGCTGCCTGGCCAGCGCCGGTTCACCCTGCAAGCGGCGGATGGCCGCCGCAAGTTGCTCCGCGCTTTCCGGCTGGATGACGAGCCCCGCGCACGCCCGCTCCAGCAGCGCCCGTGCTTCGCCGTCCACGCCCAGAATAATCGGCCGCCCCACGGCCATGATCTCCAGCATCTTCGACGGCACTACCGTCAGAAACACGTCGGTGCGCCGCAGCAGCACCGCACAGGCGTCCGACTCGGCAATCCACCGCGGCACTTCGTCGCGCGGGCGCTCGCCGGCAAAGTGTACGTTCGTCAACCCCAGCTCTTTCGTGCGCGCTTCGAGCGCCTCGCGTCGCGCGCCCTCGCCCACGATGCGGAACTCGATGCGCGCGTCGCCGCGCAGCAGCTTTGCCGCTTCCAGCAGCGTCTCGAGCTTGTGCGCCATCCCCAGCGTGCCGATGTACGTCACCACGAACTGCCCATCCGTGCACCGCGCCGCCGCCGGCTCCAGGAACGCCGCATCCACGCCGTTCGGGATCACGCTCACCTGCGCTGCCGGCACTCCGTCCGCCACAATCGCCGCGCGCTGCGCTTCCGTAATCGTCACCACGTGGCTCGCGCGCCGGTAGAGCCCGCACGCCAGCCGCTCCAGGCCGGTCACCAGCGGCGAGCTGTGCCGCGACGCGCCTACCGCCACCAGCGATTCCGGCCACAGGTCGCGCACCTCCATCACCATCGGACAGCGAAACCTCCGCGCCAGCAGGTGTCCCGCCACCGCGCACAGCAGTTGCGGTGACGTCGCCACGACCACGTCCGGCCGCCGGATGCGCAGCGACCCCACGAGCGCCGCCGACGCCATGAACGACGCGTAGTTCAGCGAGCGCCGGATCTTGCCGCGGTTCGCCGCCGGAAAAATCCACGTGCGATGCACGTCGTAGCCGTCCACGCGCTCGCGCAGGAAGCCGCGGCGGAACGCGCGGCGGTAATCGGGATGGATTTTCCCCGTGGGATGATGCGGGAAGCCGGTGAGCACGTGGACTTCGTGCCCCGCGCGCGCCCATTCGCGCGAAAGTCCCGCCACTCGCCCCGCCGGCGCGCCCATCTCCGGCGGAAAATAGTGCGATACGTACAGAATTTTCATTGGGTTGATTTCAGATCCCTGTTACTGGAAAGCGCTTGTTCTTATCTGCTCTGCAGGGACGCAGCGTGCTGCGCCCGTGGGTAGCGCCGGCATCCTGCCGGTTCATTCAACTTTCGAACTTCCCGGCTTTTGATTTCTGAATTCTGATTTCCAACCTTTAACCCTTCAACGTTCAACTTTTAACTTTCCTTTACGCGTACTGCCTCGCCCATTCCTCCAGCACCAGCAATCCCCACAGGTGCAGCGAATAATCTCGCCGCCCGCTGCGGAAATCCTCGCGCAACCGCGTCACCGCTTCCGGCCGGAACCACCCGCGCCGCCGCACCGTTTCCTCTGACAAATACTGGTCCATCAATGGCGCCAGCTCGCGTTGCAGCCACATCCCCAGCGGTGGGTTCAGCCCCAGCTTGGGCCGTTCGAGGATTTCCGCCGGCAACAGCGGCCGCACCGCCTCGCGCAGCAAATACTTCGTGTGCCGCCCGCGCAGCTTCAGCTCCGCCGGAAGCCGCATCGAGAACTCCACCAGCCGGTGATCGGTGAACGGCAGCCGCAGCTCGAGCGCGTGCGCCATGCTCATGCGGTCGCCGTACTCGAGCAGGTTGTAGGGCAGAAACGTGTGCAGGTCCACGTAGCCCACCTGGTCGAGCGGCGCGCAGTGCGCCACGCGTGCGAAGTGTTCGTCGAGTACCTGTGCCGAATCGTAGTCGCCCACCGCCGCGCGGAATTCGCCGGTGTAAAGCTCGCGGCGCATCGTCGGCGAAAAGTAACTCACCCACGACGCATACGCCTGCTGCCAGTGGTCGCCCGCGGTGGTCAGAAATTCCCGCGCCCGCCGCCGCGCGTGAAACCCGTCGGAGCTTTCTGAAATACGGTCGGCCAGCGCCGCCACTGCGCGCCGCGCCGCCCGCGGGAAGAGGTCCAGATAGCGGCGCAACCGCACGCCGTGATAGCGCGGGTAGCCGAGAAAGACTTCGTCGCCTGCGTCTCCGGCCAGCGCCACCGTCACGTGCCGCCGCGTCAGCTCCGCAAGCTGGTAGATCAGCAGCGCCGTCGGATTTCCGAACGGCTCATCGAAGTGCGCCACCATCGCCGGCATCAGCTCCGCGCACTTCGGATGGATTTCCAGCTCCTTGTGCTCGGTGTTGTAGCGCCGCGAAACCCGCCGCGCGTACTCGATCTCGGTGTAATGTTCCGCGCCGACGCCGAATCCCAGGCTGAACGAGCGCACCGTGTTCGCGCTGGCCCGCGCCATCAGCGCCACGATGCTTGAGGAATCGATGCCGCCGCTGAGAAACGCCCCCAGCGGCACGTCGCTCTCGAGGCGCAGCCGCACTGCCTGGTCGAGTTGCGCGCGCAATTCCTCCTCGAGTTGCGCCGCGGGCGCATCCCCCGGTTCAGGAATCGCGTCCCAGTAGCGCTCGATTCGCGCGCTGCCGTTCTTCCACTCGAGCCAGTGCGCCGGCGGCAGATCGGAGATGCCTTCAAAGATCGTCTGCGGCGCGGGGACGTAGAGGTACGTCAGGAAATCGTCCACCGCCGCCGCGTTCAGCCGCCGCGGCACGTCGGGATGCGCGAGCAGCGCCTTGATCTCCGACGCAAACAGCAGCCGCCCGCCGCGCACGCAGTAGTAGAGCGGCTTCACGCCCAGACGGTCACGAGCAAGGAACAGCGCGCGCTGCTCCGCGTCCCACACCGCGAACGCGAACATCCCGCGAAACTTTTCCAGCGCCGCCGCCCCGCCGCGCCGCGCGAACATTTCAAGCAGCGCTTCGGTATCCGACCGCGTGCGGAAGCGCGCGCCCTCGGCTTCCAGTTCCTGCCGCAGCGCCCGGAAGTTGTAGATTTCTCCGTTGAAGACGATGGTGTAGCGCCCGTCGGCCGTGGTCATCGGCTGCGCACCGCCGGGCACATCAATGATCGCCAGCCGCCGGTGGCCGAAGCTCACCTCCGGCGAAGAAAAATATCCCTCGCCGTCCGGCCCGCGATGCGCCAGCCGCGCCGTCATCCGCCGCAGGATTCCGTCCTCCATCCCCGGCGCCGCCCCTGTGATCCCGCACATTGTTTTTGTGGCGCAGGCTTTCAGCCTGCGCGGCAACCAATTCTCCGTAGCGCCGGCCCTTCAACCTTTCAACGTTCCAATCTGCCAACCTTCAAACCTTCACACTTTCAAACCTTCAAATCCCGAAGCGTCGGGACTGCTTCACCCTGCCATCCTCCGCCACAAATCGAGCAGCCGCCCCACATGGTCCTCCCACAAAAACTGCCCCACGCGCTCGCGTCCGCGCGCCGCCAGCGTCTGCCGCGCTGCGGCGTCGCGCATCAATCCGCGCAGCGTCACCGCCAGCGCCGCGGCGTCGAGCACCGGAAAATAGGCGGCTGCATCGCCGCAGATTTCCCGGTGTACAGGAATGTCCGACGCGACAATCGGCAGCCCGCTCGCCATCGCCTCCACCAGCGGATGCCCGAACGACTCGCACAGCGACGGAAACACGAACACGTCCGCCTCGCGGTACAGCGCCCAGGTTTCGTCGTAACTGAGCACGCCGGCGAGCCGCGCCACGCCTTCCAGCCGCCCGAGCATCTCGCGCTCGGCCTCGGGCATCGGCGTGTGCTGGCCATTGCGCAGCGCCGCATCGAGCGTCATCACCAGCTCGAACTCCGTTTCACCGCGCAATTCCTCGCACAAGAGTTCCGCTGCCCGCAGCAGTGTCGCCAGGTTTTTGTGGTCGGCGTAGTGCGACACCCACAGCACTCGAAAACCCCCCGCCGCCGCGCGCCCGCCTTGGCGGGTCACGCGCTCCCGCGGCACCCCGTAGGGGTTCACCACCGCGCGTTTCGGATCGAGAGGCACGAACCGCTGGAGGTCGTCGCGCATCGCCGCCGTCGGCGTCATCAGGCAGTCCGCCGCGCCCACCGACCGCGCCACCAGCCACCGCCGCAGCGCGATCTCCGCGCGAAACGCCGCCGGCTTCTGCGGCAGCACGTGGTTCAGATACTCCCGCGAAAAATAGATCGGGATGCGCACCAGCAGCACCTGCGGGCACGGGCACGCCAGCATGGCGAAGTTCGCCGAGGAAAACAGCACGTCCGGCCGCTCGCGCCGCGCAATCCCGCGCAGCGTCACCTGCTCCCACCACCACCGCGCCGCATACGTTCCGCCTGCCGCTCCGCTCGCCATCACGTGCACCCGCGCGTTGCCGCCGGGCATCTCCGCGGCCCGCTCCGTCGGCACGATAAACAGGAACTCTTCGCCGGACGCGGCCTGTTCCGCGAGGCTGCGCGCCAGGTTGCGCGCGTACGTCGCCGCGCCGCCCAGCTTCGCGCTCACCGCATTGATCAGCACTTTCACTGCGCTCTTGTAGGACAGTCCCGATCCCGAAGCTTCGGGACTCGGAATCAGCCTGTCCAGCAAAACATGTCCGCTCAGTCCTGCGGCCCCTGCGCCGCCATTCTGAGCGAAGCGAAGAATCCCTCTTCGGTTTTCTCTGCGCTTCTCTGTGTACTCTGCGTCTCTGCGTTGAATCTTTTGTTTTTGTCTTTTCGATTTTCGGTCATTGAATATGCCGGTCCGTCCACTTCCGCAGCACGTAGAACAGCCACACGCGTGACCAGTGCACGCGCCCGTCCAGAAATTCCGACCAGAGCTGCCGCACGCCCTCCCATTGCAGCATCGGTGCCAGCGCCGGCCCGGGCTCCGCCAGCGTCTCTTCGACCTCGCCGCGCAGCTCGCCGCGCAGCCAGAAATCCCAGGGAAACTCAAACCCGCGCTTTGGCTGCTGGAGGATGTCCGCGGGCAGCGGTTTTTCCAGCGCGGCCACCAGCAGCGGTTTGCGCTGCCGTCCCAGCTTCCATGCGCCCGGCAGCCGCAGCATCTGTTCGGTCACGACGTGATCAATCAGCGGCACCCGCACCTCCAGCGAGTTCGCCATGCTCATGCAGTCGGTGTCGCGCAGCAGCGTGTTGCGCAGGTACGAGGTCAGCTCCAGGCACGACACGCGGTTCACCGCATCGTGCCCGGCGATCAGCCGCTGCACCTCTTGCACTTCCTTTTCGTACACGGAAAACTCGATGGCCAGCAGCCACTCCGGCTGGAACAGCCGCGCCACTCGCGCCGGCGTCAGCACCAGCCGCGAAAGGTAGAACGGATGCCCGAAGCCGTCCTCACGCCGCACCCAGACGGAAAACTTGCGGTCGCGCCGGAAGCGGAACATCCGCGCATCGAGCAGGCTGCCCGCCAGGGCCCGCGCCCAGTGCGGCATCCAGCGGTCCGCTTGCTCCATCCGCGGCACCATGCGGAAGCTGCGGTACCCGGCAAAGAGTTCGTCGCCTCCCAGCCCGGAGAGCGCCACCGTCACCCCCGCCTGCTTCGTCAGTCGCGAGACGAAATACGTGTTGATCCCGTCCACCGTCGGCTGGTCCATCGCCGCCAGCGCCTCCGGCAGCACCGGCAGCAGGTCGCGTTGCGAGAAGAGCAGTTCCATGTGTTCGGACCCCAGGTGCTCCGCCACGCGCCGCGCCTTCGCCCCCTCGGCAAAACGCTTTTCGGTAAAGTTGATCGTAAACGTCTGAATGTGATTTCCACTCTGTGCCGCCAGCGCCGCCACTACGCTCGAATCGAGCCCCCCGCTCAGGAAGATTCCCAGCGGCACGTCGCTCACCAGCCGGATGCGCACGGATTCGGCGAGCGACTCCCGCACTTCTTCGATGTGCCGCTGCCGCTCGGCCTCGCTTCCGTTCGCGGCCACCGCTTGCGCTGGCAAGCTCCAGTAGCGCTCGATCGCGATGCGTCCGTCGCGCCAGCGCAGCAGGTGTCCCGCGGGCAGCAGCCGGATGTCGCGGATCAGCGTGGCCGGCTCCTGCACCGCCCCGAATTTCAGAAACGAATCGAGCCCCGTCGGATCCAGCTCGCGCGGCACGAATCCGCTTTCCAGCAGCGCCCGCAGCTCCGACGCGAACAGGAACCGCTCCGGATGCTGGTAGTAATAGACCGGCTTTATGCCCAGGCGGTCGCGCGCCAGCAGCAGCGTCTGCCGCGCTTCGTCCCAGATGCCGAACGCGAACATCCCGCGCGCGCGCTGCAGCACGTCTTCGCCCCACACGCGGTAGCCGTGCAGCAGTACTTCCGTATCGCAGTTCGACTGGAACGCGCACCCCGCTGCTTCCAGCTCGCGCCGCAGATCGCCGAAATTGAAAATCTCCCCGTTGTACACCAGCCAGTTGCCCGTCTGCGGGTCGTGCATCGGCTGGTGCCCGGCCATCGAGAGATCGAGGATCGCCAGGCGGCACGCGCCCAGCAGCCACCGCCCGTGGCTCTGCCGCGGCAGCACTTCCACGTGGCCCGCGTCGTCCGGCCCGCGCGGCGTCATCTCCCGCAACATAGCCAGCAACGGCTCGGCAGACATCGCCGCGCCGTTCCGACCGCGCGCCTCATACCATCCTGCTATCCCGCACATTGTTTTTGTAGCGCCGGCCTTCAGGCCGGCATCTGTTCCTTTTTTCTGGGTTGCGAATTTCGAGTTTCGGTTCTCACCGCAAACACCGCCGCGTGCCGCGCCAGGTAAATCGGTTCCGGCACGACGCGCGCCATCCACCGGTGCCAGCGCCCCGCGAAGTGCCGAAACAAATATTGTTCTTCGACCAGCCGCCGTCCCCCCGCGCCCAACTTTCGCCGCTCCTCGGGCATCAACAGCAGTCTGCTCACGGCGGCGGCAAGCTGCTTTTCGTCGCCCGGCGCCACTAGGATGCCCGTCGCGCCGTCCTCGATCACGTTCGGCGCCCCGCCCGACCGCGCCGCCACCACCGGCAGCCCGCTGTACATCGCCTCCAGAAACACGATGCCAAATCCTTCCGTCTGACTCGGCAGCACGAACACGTCCGCTTCCTGGTAGGCGCGGCAAATATCTTCGGTGGTCAACTCGCCGCGAAACTCCACGCGCCCGGCGATGCCGAGCTCCACCGCCAGTTGCTGCAGCGATGCGCGGTCGTTGCCGTCGCCCACGATGACGTACAGCGCTTCCGGGCACCGCCGGAGAATTTCCGGCATGGCCCGCAGCACTACGTCCACGCCCTTCAGCACGTCGGCGCGGATCAGCCGCGTCACGCTCAACAGCGTCATTCCCGTCCCGACCCTTCGGGGCCGCCGCTCGCCCGCGGAAAACGTCTTCACCCACTCCGGAGAAAGCCCGTGCGCAATCACCGTTGCGCGCTCCGGCCGCACGCCGTTCACCTCAATCATCTTCGTGCGCGTGAACTCGCTCGGCGCCATCACCGCGTCCGCCTGCCGCAGCCCGTGCGCGACCTGCCCGCGCAGCCGCTTCCACACTTCCACGCCGTGCCCCAGCACGGCGATTTTGGCCCGCGGCGCCGCCATCCGCACCAGGCCCGCGAGTCCCGCCAGGTGTACGTGCGTGAACAGCACCAGGTGCGGCTGCGCCGCCAGCAGCCGCCGCTCCAGCTTCCACACCATTCCCACGCGCGCCCGGTCAAACGCGTGCCACCGGAAGTCCGCCGGCAGTTCGAATTCCGCCGGCAGCGCGGTGGGGAGATCGTTGAGCGAAAAGATCTCCACGTCCGCCGGCGTCTCTCGCGCAAACTCCGCCAGCACGCGCAGCAGCTCGCGGTTCACGTACTGAATCCCGCCCGGCTCGCGGAAAAACTCCGTGCCGGCAAGAAAAATACGGAAACGATGGAGCTGCTGGTTCACTTCCGTCTGTTTCATTCCGCGAGCTTGCGGAACAGATGGTTCGGGTTGCAAGCGACCATCTCGTACCGGCACGACGCGCTGACCTCGGCCACCACCCGCTGCACGCCGTGGAAGGGCAGGCCCTTGGCCGAATCGTCGAACAGGACAAAGCCTCCCGGCGCCAGGAATTCGTTGCAGTTATCGAAGTCGCGCCGCGCAAACTCTTCGGAATGGTTTCCATCCACGTAACAGAAACTGATCTGCCCACCCAGCTCGGCGTCGCGCCCGAACACGTCCCGCACGCGCAGCTTCTTCCGCCACGCATCGAAGAACTCATCCGAGCTGCATTCGACCGAGTGCGGCAGGTGGTCCCTGCTGAACATCTGGACGTTCCGGACGTAAGTCTCTTTCACGAAATTCCGGTACTCCACAAAGCTGAGCGGCGATCCCGGAAGGTTCTCGCCGCTGCTCAAGCCAGACCTCTCGAAGTCCCACGGATCGCACGTGAACAGATGGTTCGTTGCTCCGTGCTTGCGCATGTAATGGACGAGCAGGTTGGTGGAGAGCCCGCAGAAGGAGCCGATTTCGACGATCGGGTCCGTGCTGGGCAAATTCCGCAGCGCATAGTCGAAGCAGTAGAGGTTGCCCCGGTTCAGCATGCCTGCGTTCGCAAAGCACACCCACGTCACGTAGTCGTCCGAAATGTCAATCGGCTGGCCGCGCTCGGAATCAACGGCTCGCGCCACTCGCCGCAGCGCCCTTGCTAGGAAATGTCTGGGCGAATCCATCCATCAACCTCCCCGTTGCTGACGCGCGTGCTTCACTTCCTCGTACCACGCGTGCTTGGCCTCCCGCCACGCTTCGCTCTGTCCGCGCGACCCCGCCCCCGCCGCAAAACCCTTCGCCCTCTTTTCCGCGAAAACGCTCACTGTTTCTTGTAGCGCCGGCGTCCCGCCGGCTCTTTTCTCTGCGTTCCTCTGCGCACTCTGCGTCTCTGCGTTGGATGTTTCTGTCTTTTCCTTATCTGTGTTTATCTGTGTTCATCTGTGGTTTCATGCTTCTTCCTCGCTGCGGCCAGCAATTCCGCCTCCGTCGCCCGGTAGATCGCATCCCACGGATGCATTCGCGCCCGCGGCGGCGCGTTCCGCTCGAGCTTCGCGCGCAGCGCGCCGTCCTCCATCACGCGGCGCATTGCCGCCGCCAGCTCCGCGGGATCATCCGCGCGGCGCAGAATCACGGCGTCCTCCGGCGTCGCAATTTCCGCCACCCCCATCGCCGGCGAGATGATCACCGGCAGCCCGCAGGCCATCGCCTCCAGCGGAATCAACCCGAACGGCTCGAACACCGACGGCGCCACCAGCGCGTCCGCCGCCGCGAAGTAAAACAGAATGTCGCGCCGCGGCAGCAGGTAGCGGATGCGCCCGGCGATTCCCGCGCGCTCCGCGTGCCGTTTCCACGACGCCGGGTCGTACGGCCCCACCGCCAGCAGCCGCGCCTGCGGCAGTTCGCGGAGCGCCGCGTGGACGGTCAGCATCCCCTTGCGCACCCAGTCCGTCCCGGCAAACAAAAACCAGAACTCGCCCTCGCCGAGCCCCAGCGCCGCGCGCGCTTGTGCCCTCAGCGCGTTGCGCTGCTCTACGCCAAACGTTTCCCCATCCACGCCCGCGTGCGCCACCACGATGCGCTCCGGGTCAATGCCGTAGCACGCGACCAGATCGTCCTTCAGCGCCTGCGCCGGGCTCACCACCGACCGCAGCCGCGGCGACCGGTAGAACGCGCGCTCCAGCGGCGCCACCGCCGCCGCGTACACTCGCCGGTGCGCCAGCCGCAACCAATCTCCCGCCGTCGTCGGCTCCGGACGCAGCTTGCCCGAGCGCAACAACTCGTCCTGCCGCGCTTGGCAGAACCACGCCGTGCACACTTCCACCTGCCGGCAATTCGGCCCCGGTGAATACACCACGTCGAACCCGCCGTGCTGCCGTGCCGCGCGGTCCACCGCCAGCGTCGCCGCCGCGTAGAAACTGAAGAAGCTCAGCAGGCCCGGCCACGGCGCCACCCGCACGCGATGGAAGCAGATGTTCGGCGTGCCGTCCGCCTCCCACCGGTGCGCGAAGAGACAGATCTGGTGCTCGCGCGAGAGCCGCGCCACCACTTCCGCCGTCCCCCGTTCTGTCCCCCGGAGCCGGTGCAGTTCCGGCGTCACCACCGCAATCCGCAACCGCCCGCCGCTTCCGCGGCTTGCCCCGCGCTTCTCCGCCAGCTCCGTTTCCATCACCGCCATCTCAACGTTCCAATTTGCGTCTTTGCTGCTTTCAATTTCCAATTTACGTCTCTGCTATTTCAAATTTCCAATCTCAAATTTCAGATCGGCATTGTTTCATTTCTGTCGATCCGCGTCCGTCCGCGGCTTGCCGCCCACTCGTGTCAGCGTCATTCTGGCCGCAGCGAGGAATCTCTCTTCTCAGCGTTTCTCCGCGTTCTCTGCGTCTCTGCGTTTGATTGTTCTGTCTTTCCCTCATCTGTGTTTATCTGTGGTTTCAGAAGACTTTGCTTTTTCCTGGTCAGGCTTCCTCGCCGTCATCGTCAGAAAAAATCCCCATCGCGCTTCCGCGAACTTCCTCAGGAACGTCAGCGGAAAGTATTTCAAGTCGCCGCGAAAAAAACGGAACTCTTCCATCCCGTCAAAAAGTCTCCGCATCTCTTTCTCTGTATAGAACCCCGAGTGCGGGATGAAATTATCCTGCCCTGCGAACGACGTATCCGCGCTGATCGCCAGCACCCGCTCCCGCGAGAATCCGTCTTCTTTGCACACGGCGAACATTTGCCGCAGTTTTTCCGGCCCCGCGCGCAGCAGCGCCCGCAGCGGCGGAAGCGCCAGCATCAGCCAGATCAGCGGCCGCACCACGTAGTTCACCAGCGCGTAGTGGTACGAGTGCCGGTTGTAGAACATGATCCGCACGCTTCCTCCGGGACGCGCCACCCGCATCGCTTCCCGGCACGCCTCGGCCGTGCCCGGCACGTGGTGCAGCACCCCGATCGACATCACCAGGCCGAACCGGTTGTCGCCGAACGGCAGCGACGTCGCGTCTCCATTCACAAACCGTTTCCGCAATCCGGCGAACTCCAAATGCTTCTGCGCCAGTTGCAGCGTCCGGAAGCTGTAATCGAGTCCCGTGTAGTCGATCCCGTTCTCCGTCAGAAACCGCGCATCCTTTCCGATGCCGCAGCCCACCTCCAGGACCTCTTTCCCCCGGCAGTCCGCCAGGAACTGCATCCTTCGGTCGTCAATCGTCTCTTTCCACTTCGCGTAGATTGCCTCGAACGACTCCCGCGTCCCCGGCTCGTGCGGCACGCTGTCCGTCGAGATCGGGTGCGCGTCCCAGTACCGCCGGATCGCTTTCTTCGTTTCAGTGTTGCTCGGCTTCTGCATCGTGGGCATCAGGTCCTCTTCCGGCAAATGGCCGCCGGTGGCTTTCACTGATTCAACCGCGCGCCGCGTGCGCGTCGCACGCGCGCTGTAGTTCGGCGCACAGCACCGCCGCCGCTCGGCGCCGCTCGAAATGCTGTTCGGCATGTTTCCGCGCTGCCTCGCCGAGCGCGCGCCGCCGCTCCGGATGCCGGAAGAGCGATTCCATCGCGTCCGCCAGCGCTGCGGCATCGCCCGGCGGCGTCAGCATGCCTGTCCGCCCGTCGGCAATCATCTCCAGCGGCCCGCCCGCCGCTGCTCCGATCACCGCGCGCCCCGCAGCCATCGCTTCGGCCAGCACCAGGCCCCACGGCTCGGGTTCCACCGAGGCGTGCACCACCACGTCGCAGGCGTTCATCAATGCGTTTGTATCGCTGCGCTGCCCGAGGAAAAGCACTCGCTCCGCAATCCCCGCGTCCGCCGCCTGCCGCCGCAACTCTTCCGCGTACCCGCGGTCCAGCCCGAACACCGAACCGCCAACGACTAGAAACCGCGCCGCCAGCTCACGCTTCGTTTCCCGAAGCTTCGGGACCGCCGCCGCTTGCAGGAAGACGTGTTGCCCCTTCCACGGCTGCAAGCGCCCGAATATTCCCGCGACACGTTCGCCCGGTAAGATCCCCAGCGCCGCGCGCGCTGCCATGCCCTGTGCCGGTGCGGGCGCGTGCCGCTCCAGATCGATGCCGTGCCGCACCACTCGCACCGCCGGATGGCCCGCAAACAACTGCCGCAGAATTCCGGCCGTGTATTCGGAGTTGGCGAACAGCGCGTCCGCACCCAGCAGCTTCTGCACGACGGAGATCAGCTCCCCGCGCAGCGGGTCTTCGTGCACCGGCCCGTGCACCCACCACACGCACGGCCGCCCCGCCCAGAACGCCGCCGGTCGCGCGTAAAGCAGCGGGTGCCCGCTGTTGCTCAGCACCACGTCAATCGCTTCTTTGTGGATCAGTTTGCGCAACGCGGAGATTCGCGCCGCAGTGCTGGCCAGGTTGCGGAAGCGCCCGCCGGGCATCCGGTACACGCGGATTCCCAGCGCCTCCACTCGGTCCGGCAGATCGCCCTGCCCGAAGCCCAGCGACGCATACACCGGCGCGGCGCGCGTGCGGTCCAGGCTTTCGAGCATCGTCAGCAGCGCGACCTGCGCCCCGCCCAGCTCCGTCTGGCTCTCCACGAACAGCACGCGCATCGGCCGCGGGCCGCTCACAAGCTCTGCGCGGCCTCGCCCGGCGCCCCCGCCCTGGCTGCGGCCGCCGGCGCCTCCGTCAGCGTCACGCGGCGCTCTTTTTCGGATGTCAGGTGCGGCGCCCGCGCCATAAAACCGAGGAAAAACCAGAGATAGATGTTGGTCGGAGAAGTATCGAACGGCGTGCCCCACGGCAGGCTCAGGAAAATGTTCACCAGCAGGAACGCGGCGCACGCCGTGGCCAGCCAGCTCAGCTCCCGGTCGCGGATGCGCTGCGGCACGCGGATGCACTCCCGCACCAGCACGAGAATGAAAATCACGTACAGCATGAGGCCGGGCAATCCGGTCTCAAAGCGGATGCGCGCGAAGGTGTTCTCCACCGCGCTGTAGTTCAGCGGCGTTGCCCCGGCGTGCCGCGAGGCCACCGTCGCGTATCCCGCTCCGAGCCCGGCCGCCTCGGTATTCATCGCTTCGTAGAGCCACCCCACCACCAGCGGCAAGTTGCGCGCCTGCACGCCTTCCAGGTCCAGCAGCGTCGCGAATCGTTCCGCCACCACCGGCCCCAGCACGATCACGCTGAGGATGAACAGGACGCACACAATCGTGATCATGGGCAGCAGCCGCGCCAGCCGCCCCTGCATGATCATCAGCAGCGCCGTCCCCACCACGAATAGCACCAGCGGCGCGCGCCCCCCCGTGGTCAGGGCGGCCAGAAATTGCAGCACGAACGCCGTGACAATCCACCACCGCTGCGTCCGCAGCGACCCGATAAAGAACTGCGCCACCGCCACCAGCATCATGAAGCACAGGTAGATGGCGAACCCGCCCGTCTGCACAAACGTCGAAATCGTCCGGAAATAGAAGCCGCCCGATGTGCCCGCTCCCGTGCTTGCGTAGAACACCGTGCGCGAAAAGCCAGGCGAGAGCGAGACCAGCCAGGCCGGCCCCGCGAAATACTGGAAAATCCCGAAGGCCGCCACCGGAATCGAAATCAGCGTCAGGAAGAGGAAAAAGCGGATCGCCCGCTCCCGCGTGTCGAAGAACCAGTAGCCCACCGGCGCCAGCACCGAGTACAGCAGGCTCACCCGCAGCCCGACCAGTCCGACGAGGATGTTCGGCAGGTGTGGGTTGAACACCTGCGCCGTGTACACCAGCGCAAAGAGCGTGAACGGCACGATCCACGCCGTCCGCGGGATCGGGAAGATCCCCCGCGGCACCGTCGTTACCGTCAGCACCGTGAACAGCGACGCCACGTACACGTCCTTCAGCAGGTTCAGCTCCGGCACCGTGTAGAAGTAGTTGATCAAAAACCCTTCCACGACGATGTACACCATGAACGCGTACACGCTCGCCCGCCACCGGAAGAACACCCACAGCGCCTGGAACAGCACCACCGCGACCAGGATATTGCGGTAGTTCTCTCGCGCCACCTGTCCCGAGAGCCACCACACCGACACCACCGCCAGCAGCAGCACCACCAGCGCCGGCGCCCCCGCCCGGCTCGTCCCCACCCGGTCATTCATCATCATCGGCATCAGTTCATCTCGTCATTCCGAGTCCCGATGTTTCGTATCGGGACAAGGAATCTCTCTTCTGCCGTTCTCTGCGCTCCTCTGCGTTCTCTGTGTCTCTGCGTTAGGTTCTTTGTCTTTGCTTTTCCCGATTTTCGAGTTTCGGCTTTCGCCATTCATTTGTGGTTTCACAATTTCCGCGCTTTCGACTTCGGCCCCGTTCACCGCGCTCCCCCGCGGCGCTGCCGCCACCGCCCACGCAAATTCCCGCTCATAGAGCGCGCGTAGATTGCTCCCCAGTCGCGCCCGTAGTGCCGCATCGCCGGCCAGTCGCCGCAGCGCCGCGGAAAACAACTCTGCGCGGCTTGCCTCCACCAGCCACACGTTTTCGCCGTGCTCGAAATCTGCCTGGTTTTCCGCGTTGCGCACCGCGATCACCGCCAGCCCGTGCGCCGCTGCGGCCATGAACGCGCTGCTGCGCGTCAGGTGCCCGTCCGGCTGCGGCAGCACGAAAATGTCCACCGCTTGGAGCGCCGCCGAAACCTCCTCCGCCTCGAGGTGTCCCGACCACCACACCGTTCCGTCCAGGTGGTTCGCTCGTACAGCCGCGTGCAGTTTCTCGAGATACGAGCTCAGTGTCTGTTGCTCGTCACCCAGCAGCCACAGCGCGGTGGGCGCCTCATCGCACAGCATTCCCGCTGCCTCAATCACGCCCTCATAATGCTTCGTCGAATGAAACATCCCGAACGTCGCCACTACCAACTCCGTGCCCGCCGCGTGCGCCGCTCGCAACCCCGCGCGCTCGTCCGCGCCGCATGTGGCCACCGGGATGTGGCTCGAATTCGGCCGGTACCGAATGGTGTCCCGTTGCCACGGAAACCAGCGCCGCAAAATGCGTACGCGCTCGGGTGTGTTCGTCAGCACTTCGTTTGCGCCGAGCACCAGCAGCGCGAAGTGCGCCCACTGCACCAGCGAAACGCCGGCCAGCAGCGGATGCTGCCGGAATTCCAGCGGAAATTCGTGTAGCGCAATCGTCACCGGCAACCCCGCGCGCCGCAGCGCCAGCACCAGCGCGTTCATCCAGAAGGCGAATCCCCAGCGGCTCCACCCGTAGTTCGAGTATTCGATCTGCACCGCATCCGGCCGCGCCTCGCGGATCGCCTTCACGGCGCTCGCGATGTCTCTCCATCCTTCCAGTCCGATGCGCACAACGCGAATTCCTTCCTTTGGCTCTTCCGCGTCTGTTTTTTTCTGACTTCTGACTTCTGATTTCTGACTTCCGTCTTTTCCTTGTGACGCCACGAACACGATCACCTCGTGCCCCTGCCGCTGCCACGACTCCGCCAGCCGCTCGGTGTAGTCCCCCACGCCGCAGCATTCCGGTGGAAATCGTCTGGTCACCAGCGCGAGTTTCATCCCGCGGCTCCATCCGTATTTTGTGCCAGCAACACCTGGCCTTCGGCGAGTACCCGCGAAATCCCGGGCATGTTCAGCGTGAATTGATCGAACGCCTGCCGCCAGCGTGGCGGCATCCAGCGCATCCAGTGGCGGAACCCGAGGCGTCCCGTCAGCCACGGCGTGCCGTAGTAGCGGTGAACGCGCAGCCGGAAGCCGCTCGCGCCGAGCAGCGCCTCGAGTTCCCCTTGCGCGAACAGAAACAAATGCCCATCGCTGTCGGGCTTGAACTGCTTCGTGACCAGCGCCGCGCGGTCCGCCACCTGTCCGAACGTCGGCAGGCCCGTGTGCAGCCGCCGCCCGTTCGGCGTGCTCAGCACTAGGTGCCCGCCCGGCCGCAGCACGCGCCGGATTTCGCCCAGCACTTTTTCCGGATACGCCACGTGCTCGATCATTTCGCCCCACACCACCAGCTCGAACGCGTCGTCCGCGAACGGCAGCGCTTCGGCGTTCGCCGCGCACCGCCGGAACTTGCCGCGCTCATGTTTCCGCCCCGCGTATTCGAGAAACTCGCAGCGCAGGTCCACCGCCCAGCTTTCCATCCCCGCTTCGGCCAGCAGCAGCGCGACGTTGCCCTGCGCGCAACCCAGGTCCAGCACCCGCCCGCGCTCCCCGGCCCGCTGCGCCAGCCCCAGCAGCAGCCCCAGCCGGCTCTTGTACATCTGCGAATAAAAATTCCGCGCGTCCGCGCAGTGATACTCCACCACGTCGTGCGCGTAGAGCAGCCGCGCCGATTCCGTCTTCACCTCTTCCGGCTCAGGCAATCGCATAAAACTCGCAAAGATTTTGGCAAAGTGCTGAAAAAGTGCTGTTGCTTGTCATTCCGACTTGCCCCGATCGCGCTCTGCGGGACGAGGGAGCGTAGCGAGGGATCCCTCTTTATCTTCCTCCGCGCTCCTCTGTGTACTCAGCGTCTCCGCGTTGGGGCGTACCTTTGTTCTTCAAATCTGTGTAATCTGCGTAATCTGCGGATTCTTTTTGTCTTGTACTGCCCTCACCGCCCCGCCAGCTTTTTCAGCGCCCGCTTCATGCGCCGCGCCACGCCTCGCAGCGGAGACTCCTGCATGCGCCCCCGGAGCCTCTCCGCCGTTTGCGCGTCCCACTCCGCTCTTTCCGCCGCCGTCAGAAATTCATAAAACAGCTTGTCGATGGTCCGCCCCGCGTCCATCGGCGTCCCCGCCCAGTGGATCAGGTACGGCTTCCGCTCTGCGTCTCTCCAGTACGGCTCGTAGCCGTCCGCGTAATCCCCGGCCCACGTGGATTCCATGCCATGCGGCGGCAGCGTCAGGTTGGTGATCGCCACGCCGGCCTCGTGCACCAGCAGGTTCATCCCCGGCTGGTCGTGGTAGGGCATGCGCAGGCAAGTCTCCGCAAATTTCGCCGCCGTGCGCTTCAACTCATCGAGCGTGTACAACGCGCAGTCGCACGCAAACTGCCCCGCATTGAACGTGCTCTTCCTCCACGTCGTGCTCTTGGCCGCCAGGACTTGCTGCGATTCTCCCGTCGTCGTGTGCCCGCCGTCCCGCCAGTGGCAACATGACGTCACGAAGCCCGCGTGCGGCGCCAGCACTTCCTCTGGGTTGCGCAGGAAGATCACGTCCGTATCCACGTACTGATAGTTGGCAACCAGCAGGCACTGGTATTTGCGCATCATCGGATGCGCATGTTCCGCGTTCAGCCACGCCAGCACCTCCGCCATCTCCCACCATTTCGCATTCACCGGCAGTTCGAATCGCTTTTCGTCGTACGGGATTACCACAAGCGGCAATCCGCAGCCCGTCGCCCGCAGTGACCTCTCCATCGCCGCGAACCTCAGCCGCACGTTTCCATTCGCCAGCGTAATGATCTTTTCCAGCTTCATCTCTTGTATGTCATCTGGTTTTGCTTTTCATCCTGCTTGCCCCGCTTGCCCTGAGGGAAGTCGAAGGGAGCGCAGGCGAGGGGAGCGCAGCGAAAGATCTCTCTTCGGCGTTTCTTGCGGCCGTGCGTAAGTCGGTTCCGATGTTTTCATCTCAAATTTCAAATCTCCAATTTCAGATTCCTTCTTTCTCTGCGCTCTCCGCGTCTCTGTGTCCTCTGCGTTAATGTTTTGCTTTTTCATCTGCGCAATCTGCGGATACGAACTTCTTATTTCGCCGGCGCCACCGCTTCCCGCAACCGCGCCCCCCCCGCGCCCCCGTAGATATTCCGCAGCGACTCAAACGCCTCAAACCCCAGCAAGAACCCCGCGCCGGCCATCGCCAACCGGAACGCCCGGTACCCCGGCCGTTGCAGCGGACGGTAGAGCGCGTCGTGCGCCCGCAAGTAATCGAAAAACTCCTTGCGCCCGGGGCGCTCCACGTCAAACTGGAATCGCCACGCCACCAGCTCGTACCGCCGCACGTACGCGGCAATTTCCGGCCGCCCTAAATCGAACCCGCGCCGCGTAAGCCAGCTCTTGATCTCCTCCACCGCCGCGCTCCAGCATTCGAGTCTTTGCCGCCGCCGCGCCGTGTCGCCGCCGCCGTGGCTGAACTGATTGCCGCCGTGGATGCGATAGCGCGTCAGGTGCTCGCTAATCGCCGCCACCGGCGCGACAAAAATAATCAGGTAGCCCAGGTAGCTGTCCGCCAGAATTTTCAGCCGCTCGGGGATGGGCAGCAGCTCCGCCAGCGCCGTTTTGCGGAATGCCAGTCCCGACGTGGACAGATCGCCGTAGCGCAGCAGCCCCTCGCGCATCTCGGGCACGTTTCCCGACACCGCTGGAAAACTCACATCCTTTTCAATCGCGTTCCGCTGCACGTCCCAGTGCTCGAATGGGTGATAGACCATGCCCGCTTCCGGGTGCCGCTCGAATTCCTCGAGCACGCGCCGCACTTTCCCCGGCAGCCACAGGTCGTCGCCGTCCAGCGTGGCGATGATTTCTCCGCGCGCCTCCGCGAAGCCCGCATTCAGCGCCGACGCCTGCCCGCCGTTTTCCTTGTGCACGTACCGCACCCGCTCGCCGAATTTCGCCACCCGTGCGGCGGTGTCGTCCGTCGAGCCGTCGTCCACCACCAGCACTTCCATCTCGCCCGGCGCTGCCTCCTGCGCCAGCACGCTTTCAATCGCTTCGCCGACAAACCGCCCGTAGTTATACGTATTGATCAGCGCCGTGATGCGCAGTCGGTTCATGGCTTCAGGTATTTACGCTGGCTTGCGATAGGCATGCACCACGATTGGCTAGAATTGTCCGCGCGCGAACGGCCGCTCTGGCGTGTCGTGCAGCACGTACCCATAGCCATTGTCTTCCAGCAGCCGCAGCAGTTCCGAGAAGCGGTCTTCCGTGGGGACCATGTGGTGATGGTATTCAACAGCCATTGCGCGGATATTTCGCAGCTTTCCCGACCGCGCCACTTCCTCCAGCACGGCCATCTCCGCGCCTTCCACGTCCAGCTTCAGAAAATCCACCTCCTCGCGGATGAACTCCGAAAGCGCCACCGCCGGCACGCGCCGCACCGCCGGCCCGGTGTCTCCATCAACGCTGTTCCGCACCGCGCCCGGTTGCTCCGGGTCGTAATGGAACTCCACCTCGCCCGTCCGCGCGTACACCGCGCAATTGTGCAGCTCTACGTCCCGCCACCCCTGCCCCGCTGCGTTCTTCTCCAGCGCCGCAAACGTATCCGGGTCCGGCTCGAACGCGATCACGCGGCTTTCCGGAAACTGTCTCTTGAAATAGAGCACCGAAAGTCCGATGTTGCTTCCGCAATCGAGAATGAACGGCCGGTTCGTCGCCGGCTGGAAGCAATAGTCGCGGTACACGAAGACCGTCTCGAAGATGCAAACGAGCGTGAAGTAGTCGAAGAAGACAACCGGATACCCGAACAGTGTTTCCCGCTTGAACCGTAATCCGGGGAACAGCTTTGTCAGGAAGTGTTTCGACTTGAGTTTGAGATAGGCTCCGAGCGTCGCGCCTTTGTCCGGGATCGCTGCCGAACGGTGGATTTGTGATGCCGTCCACAGCACGTGAATCAGAAAGGCACTCGCGCCTCCCAGCCGTCGGAAAAATCTCATGCGCTCAATCCGCTCCCGATGACGCGCCGGGCGCTTTTGCCCCGGCGTAGCCTCGCGGATGCTGCCGGTGCCATTCCCATGCGTCGGCAATGATCGTTTCTAGCGCCGAGCGCCGCGGTGCCCAGCGCAGTTCGCGCCGGATCTTTTCCGAGCTGGCCACCAGCACCGCCGGATCGCCCGCGCGCCGCGCACTTTCCACGGCGGGGATCGCGTGTCGGGTGATGCGTCGCGCCGTCTCGATCACCTGCCGCACGCTGAAGCCCTGGCCGTTCCCCAGGTTGTAGAGCAGCCGGCCCTGTTCCTCGAGCGCGTCGAGCGCCAGCAGGTGCGCCGTCGCCAAATCGGAGACGTGGATGTAGTCCCGCACGCACGTGCCGTCCGGCGTCGGGTAGTCGGTGCCGTAGATTTCCACGTGCGCCCGCTGTCCCAGCGCCACCTGCAGGATCAGCGGGATCAAGTGCGATTCCGGCTGGTGGTCTTCGCCCTGCGCGCCGGCCGCTCCGGCGGCGTTGAAGTAGCGCAAGCTCGCGTAGCGCAGCCCGTGGATGCGGTGGAACCACTCCAGCATGCGCTCCGTCATCAGTTTCGATTCGCCATAGACGTTGCACGGCCGCAGCGGATGCGTCTCGTCGATCGGCACGCGCTCGGGATCGCCGAAGAGCGCCGCCGTCGACGAAAACACGATGCGCCTCACGCCGTGCGCCAGCATCGCTTCCAGCAGCGTCAGCGTGCCCGCGCTGTTGTTGCGGAAGTAGCGCTCCGGCACGCGCATCGACTCCCCCACCTCGAGCAGCGCCGCCAGGTGCACCACCGCGTGCACTCCCCGCGGCGCGAACAGCGTGTCGAGCAGCGCGCGGTCGGCCACGTCGCCGGCCACCAGCTCGGCCCCCGCCGGCACGGCTTCCCGGTGGCCGCGGCTCAAGTTGTCCAGCAGCGTCACGCGGTGTCCGGCGGCGATCAGTTGCGCCGCCACCACGCTGCCGATGTATCCCGCTCCGCCCGTCACCACAATGTGCTTCGCGTTTGTCATTGGTCGTGTGGTTCCTTCACTGGTCGGGCCGCCACGCCGGTCTGCTTCGGCACGAGATAGGCCCAGCGGATGCCCGCCGAGCGGAACTCGTCCACCGCGAGCAGCTGGTGCTCCGCGCTCAGGCCGTGCAGCCCGGGATATGCTCTCGGGTCGCGCGCCGTCTGCTCGTATGCTTCTGCCGCGTGCGTCGCGGCAAAACGCGCCAGGATGGTTTCGGAAATCTTTGCGTCCATCGCGTCGTGCAGCTCGACGATGATCTCGCACGCTCGCGGCTGCGAAAAATTCGTGGGCACGAGCAGTGCCAGCTCGTACCCTTCGCAGTCGCACACCACCAGCGCCGGCTCGACGGTGAGTTTCCGCAGCTCCTCTGGCCCGCACGCGCCCTGGATCTGCACCCGCTCGGCCACTCCGTTCTGTTCGGCCAGCTTGCGGCACGCGGAGCGCGCCGCGCCGTCCGTGTCAAACGCCCACACGCGTGCCCGGGGCAGCCGCCGCGCCAGTCCGACCGCGTAATATCCCTCGCCGCACCCGATGTTCACCACCCGCTCGAATCCTTTGGCGATCGCCATTTCGATTGCCCCGTGCAGTTCGGATTCGTAACTGCCCACGAGCTTGGGCAGAATCATGCTCCCGAGCGCCCGGTTGATGTACGCCATCCCGCGGAACGGCCCGCTCTGCACCACCAGTCCCTGCGCCCCCACCACCGCCTCTTCCACCGGACGCAGGCGCCGCCCCAGCCGGCGGAGCGCGTAGTGCTGCCGCGTCTGCTGCAAGCGCCGGTAAAGGCCCGGCAGCGTCCGCTTCACGATTCGTTTCAGCGTCCCCGTCATTTCATCGTCTGCATCACTGGATTTTGCTTGTCATCCTGAGCGAAGCGCTGGGTTTTGCTTGTCATCCTGAGTCCCGATGCCTTCCATCGGGACGAAGGATCTCTCCCCTTCTTTCTCTGCGCTCCTTTGCGTTCTCCGTGACTTTGCGTTAAGGATTTGTCTCTTCCTATTTTCTATTTTCTCTTTTCTATTTTCGACTTTGTCTTTCTCTCATCTGTGTTTATCTGTGTTCATCTGCGGTTCCAAAGGTTTTGTCTTTTTGATCCCCAGCGCATGCCGCACCGGCCGCGTCGCTCGCAGAAGCGCGTGCCACACCGCCGCTCTTCCTCGGCGAAGCGCCCGCCGCGCCGGCGCCAGGCGGTAGCCTGGGTTCGCCTCGATTCCCTTCGCCGTCAGCCGGTGCGTGGCGTCGTCCATGCTGTAGATGTGCCGGACGCCACCGGCCAGCGCGTAATTCCGCTGCGCTTCCGCGTCCTCCCACACGCCCTGCTTGCCTTGCGGGTGGTAACCGTAGTCGTGGTTCTGATGAATCGCCACCACCGCGGCCGACGCGTCCACCACCGCCACGCCTTCCGACCGCGCCTTCCACACCAGCCAGTTGTCCCAGCCCACGCGCCCGATCACGAGCGCCGGAATCTCGCGGTACATCCCGCGTGGGAACACGAAGTAGTCGATCCAGTCCTGCGATTGCTGCCGGTTCTGTTGGAGCGCCAGCGCTCGCGTGCGCTCCGCCCAATCGCTCGCGGAAAAATCAATCGGTGTCGTGATCTCCGTGTCCCACCGCCGCCCCACCATCAAGAACTTGTTTTCTCTGCGTTTTCTCTGCGCCTCTGCGTTTTCTCCTTCAAACGCTCCCTGCGCGCCAAACATCTCCGCCACGCGCGCCACGCCACGCAGGAAATCTTCCGTCAGCACGATGTCGCAATTCGCGTACACCATCACGTCGTGCCGCGCCATCTCCTGCGCCCGCCCGAAAATCAACTGCACGTACTTTGTGCTACTCGCGCTGCGTTCCACCGCCGGCTCGTGCCGCAGCCCCAGCTCCCGGCAAACCTCCGCCGCGCCTTCCTCGTCCCCGAACACAATCACCTCCACGTCCGGGTGCAGCAGCGTCCAGCTTTTGAGCGCATTCCGCTGGATCACCTCGATATGCCCGCGAAACGCTTTCGGCGTCGTAAATATCGTCAGCATGTCATTCGTAACGCCGGCATCTTGCCGGTTTTTCTCTTTGTCTTTCTCGGTGTTCTCAGGGCCTCTGCGTCCTCTGCGTTAATGTTTTGTCTTTGGTTTTCCTGTTTTCTATTTTCTCTTTTCTATTTTCGCTTTTTTCTTTCCCCCATCTGTGGTTTCAAAGATTTTCTCTTCGCTAGCCGCTCGCCACTAGTCCCCCGCCACTGCCTTCTGTTGCCGCTCCGCCTCCACAATCTCCTTCAGAATTGTTTCCAGATCCCTCGTAATCCCCCACTTCGGGTAATGTCCGGAAAACTTCCTCAAATCCGAGATGTAGCAAATATGGTCTCCCACGCGCGCTTTATCGCTATAAACGGTGTTGATCTTCCGTCCGGTCATGGCCTCGATGCGCGTAATGGCTTCCAGAATGGAGATGCTGTTCGCCCGCCCGCCGCCGAGGTTATAGACCTCGCCCGCCCGCGGCGCCGCGGCGAATTCCTCCACCGCCCGCACCACATCAAAACTGTGGACGTTGTCCCGCACCTGTTTGCCCTTGTACCCGTAGATCGTGTACGTCTCGCCGCTGAACGCGACCTTCACCAGGTAGGAAAGAAATCCGTGCAGCGGCACGCCCGAGTGGTGCGGCCCGGTCAGGCACCCGCCGCGGAAGATGCCGACGTTCAGCCCGAAGGTGCGTCCGTACTCCTGCGCCATCACGTCTGCTGCCGTCTTTGACGCGCCGAACACCGAATGCAGTGTCCGGTCGATGCGGCAGTCCTCGCGGATGCCTGCAAAATCTTCCGGCCGCGCGTAGTCCCAGCGCGTCTCGCGCTCGACCATTGGCAGTTCGTTCGGCGCATCGCCATACACTTTGTTCGTGCTCATGAAGACGAACACCGCCTCCGGCGCGTGCAGCCGCGTCGCTTCGAGCAGGTACATCGTCGCCAGCGCGTTCACCTCGAAATCCACCAGCGGGATTTCGCGCGCCTTGTCGTGCGAAGGTTGCGCTGCGCAGTGCACGATCAGGTCAAAGCGGTTTGCCTTGAACAGCTCAAAAATCTTCTCGCGATCGCGAATATCCGCGTGCACCGCCTCAAACCGCCGCGTCACGCGCTTCAACCGCTCGAGGTTCCACGCCGTGTCGCCGCCCGGCCCGAAAAACTCCCGGCGCAGGTTGTTGTCCACGCCGATCACGCGGTGCCCCTGCCGGTCGAAATACTCCACCGCCTCCGACCCGATCAGCCCGCTGCTTCCCGTCACCAGTATCGTTTGTTGTTTCATCCGTTGTTTTCTCTGCGCTTCTCTGCGAACTCTGTGCCTCTGCGTTAAGCCTTTTCGTCCTTCATCTGTGTTGATCTGTGTTCATCTGTGGTTTCAAAAGGTTTTTCTCCGCCTACCCATTCGCCACGGCTTCTCTCGCCACCGCCGCAAACGCCTCCGCGTACCCCCGCACGCGCCCCGGCTGCGCTTGTCTTGCTTCTGACTCCAGCGCCAAGTCCGGCCCCGCCGGCGTTTCCCGCCACACCGCGCCCAGCTTCTGCGCCAGATCCTCGGCGTTATTCGGATCGAAATACGTCGCCCGCGGCGGATTTTGTTCGCGGTGCGCCGGAATGTCGGAGAGCACCACCTGCTTGCCCACCGACCGCGCCTCGTCCACGGTGATGCCCCAGCCCTCGAACCGCGACGGGTTCAGCACGCATACGCTTTGCCGCATCAAGCGCAACACGTCTTCGTGCGCCACCTGCCCGATGAAAATCACTTGCCCGCGCACGTCCCACTCGGAAAGTTTCTGCCACACCTCGCCGAAGTATTCCGGGTGGCGATAGTCGCCCGGAAAGCCGCTGCACACCAGCGCGACGTCCACCCCGCGCCCGCGCAAAATCTTCACCGCCTGGAACGCCGCCGCGTGGTTCTTGTGTTTCCAGAACTGGTTGGGCAGATAGATAAATTTCTCAGGGAGATGCAGCCGTTCGAGCAGTGGCGCAATCGGCTCTTCGTATATCGCCTCTGGCACAAAGCTGATCGGCGGCAGCGCCCGCGCTTTTTCGGCGTGCCGCGGCGCGAATGCCTCGAAATCCTTGCGTACCGTTTCGCCGAACACGATCACCCGCGTCGCCCGCCGCGCCGTCTCGCGAAAAATCTGCTCGCGGAACTCGATTTCCGCCCGGCTGAACATTTCCGGTAAATGTACGTGCTGGAAATCCGGGATCAGCGACAGCGTGGCCACCTTCGGCGCCTCGAACGCAAGCTGTAATCCAAAAAGCGCCTGAATGCCCTGCGCGCGCAGGACATTTTCCTTGCCGAGGTCGCGCGCCAGCAGCCGCTGCGCCGCGCGGTCCACCGCCCACGGCGCCGTCCACGGCCGGTGCGTGCGGTACTCGAGCAGCGCGTCGGCGCCCGCGGCGCGCGAAAAATCCGCCGCGCCGTTCTGCCCCTCTGGCGCGAGCAGGTAGAGTCCCATCTCCCCGCCGTAGCGCGCGCGCAGCGCCGCCAACAGGCCCCGCAGATACACCCGCCCGAAAATCCACCCCGCATCCCCGAGCACGTGAAATGCAATCTTCAACTTCATCTCAGGCTTGAGGTTTCTTGAAGACCACGATTTCGTGGTGCAGCCACAGCCGCTCGTTTGCGCTCACGATGGTGAGTCCCGCGCGCCGCGCCATCTCTTCCATCGCCCGGTCGGTGAACAGTTGCAGGTGCTCGACGTCGTCAAACGCGTCGCGGAAGCGCTCGCCAAACGGGGGTTCCGTCCCGTAGCGGTCGATGGGCGACTGCAGGATCGCCACGCCGCCCGGCGCCAGCAGCCGCGCCGCGCCCTGCAAAAACCGCACTGGGTCCGGGCTGTGCTCGATCACATCGAACGCCAGAAACAGGTCGCACGGTGGCAGCGCGACATCCGGGAAAAGTCCCGCGCGGATTTCCAGCCCGGTGTTTCCCCGCACAAACGCCGCCGTCTCCTCGTCCGGTTCGACGCCGATGCACTCGTACCCGCGCTTCCTCAGCTCTCCGAGCAGCACCCCGTGCGCCGCCCCGATTTCGATGGCCCGGCCCCGCGGCGGCGCGAACCGTTCAATCAGCTCCAGCCAGAAGTCCACTCGCCCGTCGGCGCGGTCGTTTGACGGACGCTGCTCGATGGCCGGAAATCCCTTTAGGCGCTGCCGCGTGTGCCAGTAGAGATCGAATGAGTAGATGCGCTTCAACTCTTCCGGCAGTGGCGGCCGGCGGTTGACGTAACAGCCGCACTCCGCGCACACGCCGTAGCTCGCGTGCCACCGGAACTCGCTCAACTCGCCGCCGCACCAACAGCGCTCGCGATGGCCGCGCCGTAGGTCGCGGAACTTCCTGCGCGCGCGATATTTGAAAATCCAGTCGTCCAGCCGCCTCGCCGCTGATCGCGCCGCATGTACCGGATGCAGAATGTGCCGCAACCGGATCATGCCGGATGGCCCTCTGCTTTTTTCCTGCCGAGGAACAGATACGTTCCGTAATGTGCTTCCGGGTTGCGGCCCTCTTCGCGCGTCAGCACACGGTGCAGCACCGCCTCGAACTCCGGCAGCAGCGCAGCGTCGAGCGTCGCGTCGTCAATGCGGATCGGGTGCCCGGCGTCCTCGCCCGTCCGTGCCACGTCTTCGGCGTTGCTCAAGTCCTGCCCCACGACCAGCCATCCACCCGGTCGCGCAATTCGCGCCGCCTGCCGCAGGCATTCCAACGCGTCGCGCACGTGGTCCAGCACGTTAATCATCACCACCAGGTCGAACGAATCGGACTCGAACGGGCACTCCTCGATCGGATGGTCGTCCACCTCGACTGTGCCGCGCCGCCACGCCTGCCCGAGCCACCGCTCTTCGAACGTCAGGTAGTGCTCCACCAGCGGATCGCTGCACCACACTTCGTTCATCTGCCGCCCTTCAGCGATCAGTCGAATATTGGTGTACGGCCCGCAGCCCAGCTCAATCGCGCGTTCCATGCGTTGTGGCAGCACGCGGTAGCCGTCAAACTTTTCCGCCCACCAGTGGTTCCAGTCGTCGCCCGGCGACGCGCTCGTCCTGCCGAGCAGCCGCTTCACCAGCCGCTTCGCTCGCGCCGTGAGCGTCTGCGCCGGAGCCGGGTTCTGCGAACGCCAGAACGCTGCTTCCCATTCCTGCGCCTGCCGCCACCGCTCCTCGCTCACCGCCAGCGTCAATTGCTGCTCGCTCTTCATCCTGTTTTGCTTTCGTAGGGGCGGACCTGCGTGTCCGCCCTTTTCTCTTTAACCTTCCAACGTTTCAACCTTCTAACCTTCCAACCTTCGCACTCACATGCACTTCTGCAATTCCCCCCACACCGTCCCGCAAAATCGCTCCCACGTGTACTGCGTTTCCACCAGCGCGCGGTTCGCGCGGCTCAACTCGTGCAGCCGCTCTTCCGGCGCGTGTTGCAACTCCTCGAGCGCCGCCACGTTGGCGTCAATGTCCGTTGTGCTGAGCGAAACAATTGTCGGCATGTTGTAGTAGCCCGACTCCGGCGTGCACGCCACCGGAAAGCCCCATGCCATCGCCTCGAGGATCGTCGCCGGGTTCGCGTCGGAGAGCGACGTGTTCACGAAAATGTCGTAGCTGCCCGCGAGTCCGGTAACGAACTCCGGCGTCAGCGGCCGGTATCCGGCCAGCCGCGGCACGTGGGCGATATCCGGCCCGCCGCCCACCCAGCCTCGCGGGTACGCGCCCAGCCGCTCCAGCGTCGCGCTCAGCACCTCGCCGCCCTTTTCCGGACGGTTGTTGCCGATGTAGAGGTACCCGCGCTTCCCCGGCGCGTTGAACCGCTGCTTCACCAGCGGAAACTCCGCCGCATCCACGGCCAAATCCAGCCGTACGATTTTTTCCTTCCAGGGTGCGAAGTGCGATTCGCTGAGCGTGTCGTACCAGTAGGGTCCGGTAACGCCGAACACCAGGTCCGCCTGTTCGATCAGCGGCAGCGTAAACTCGCTGATCTCCGGCATCGCGTGGTGGATGGGAAACATCAGCGCCTTGAACTTGCATCGCGCCCCGCCGCGCAGCGTCCGTTGCACCATCGTTTCCGGATCGGCATGTGGATGCCCCAGCAGGATGTCGTCCTCTTGCAGCTCAATCGTGCCCCGCTCGCGCCAGTCGTAGAGCCGCACGCGGTGCCGCGCCGCAAGAAAGCGATGAAGATTGACGGTGATCGAGTAGGGCGCGGGCAGCGGCCCGCCGTTGTCGGCCGCCGCGCGGCGCAATTTTTCCCGCGCGCTCCGCGCCAGCCGCTCCACTGCGCCCGCGATGCCGGAGCCGAACCTCGGCGCCGGCCCCGGCCGCACGTACACAAAATGAATCGTCCCCATCGCGTTTTCGTGGCGCAGGCTTTCAGCCTGCGCGTTTGAACGGGCGGGCTTCAGCCCTGTACTCTTGGTCTCTTGGCTTTCCCTATTTTCCGATTTCTATTTTCGTTTTTTCAATCTGTGAAATCTGCGTAATCTGCGGATTCATTTCTTTTCTGCTCGTCGCCACACAACGAACCCCACCGACTCCGGCGCCGTAGCCCGCGCCTGCAAGTTCCACTCAGCCGCCGCTTCGAGTTTCGGTCGCAGCAGCGCCATCTTCTCGTTGTCCCAATCGTGCGCCAGTAGCAACGCGCCGGGCTCCAGGCGCGGCGCGAACATCTCGAACTCCGTCAGCGTTTGCTTTGCGTCGAGCGCCCCATCGAGGAACACCGCGTCCACCTTCGCTGTCTCGCGCAGCAGTGCCGGATAGACCTCCGTGCTCTTGCCCGCGTGAAACCGCACGTGGGGCAGCAGGTGCGGAAGATGTCGCTGGTAGTTTTCTTTCGCCCGCTCGTGCGCCTCCGCGTTTTCCTCGATCGTGTGCAGCACGCCGCTGCCGTTCTCGAAAAGCGCCTGGCTGATGAAGTACGTGCTCCCGCCGCCGTACCACGTCCCCACTTCGAAGACCACTTGCGGCTTATGCTCGCGGATCGCGCCGTAGAGCAGCTTGCGGTCCACGTACCAGAGCTGCCCCGGCACTTCCAGGCAGCCTTCGTAGAGCCAGCGCACCCGCCGCGGCAACAGTCGCCGCACCAGCCGCCACCGCCGCTGCCGCGCCGCCGAGAGCGCGTGATACGACTGCACCAGTATGCTCATGCGTTGATCAACCGCCCGTAAAACTCCATCAACTTCCCACTCATCGCCTGAATGCTCAACTCATCTTCCACACGCCGGTATCCCGCGGCGATTAGTTTTTCCCGCACGCGCGCATCGAAAACCGCGCGGCTGAGTGTCTCCGCCAGCGCCGCCGCATCGCCTTCGCGCGCCACCAGCCCCGCTTCCCCGATGACTTCCGGGATCGCGCCCGAATCCGACCCCACCACCGGCACGCCGCAGGCCATCCCCTCGCCGATCACGCGTCCGTACTGTTCCTTCCAGGTCGGCATCGTCCGCGACGCCAGCGCCAGCGCGTCAAAGCAGTTCATGTACTCGACCAGTTTATCCGGCGGCATCGTCCCCAAAAACCGCACCCGCCTGGCGAGTTCTCCCGCCGCGGCCTCGCGTTCGAGTTCCGCCTGCATCGGCCCCGCGCCAATCAGCACGCCGTGGACGCTGGCCGGCATCTGCCGCAGCGCCGCGAGCAGATCGGACAACCCTTTCTCCGGCACGAAGCGGCCCACGTAGCCGACAATCTTTTCCTCGCCGAAGCCGAGCCTCTCCCGCAGTCCCGCCTTGTCCACCGGATGAAAGTCGTCCGTGGAGATTCCCCAAAAAATTCGCTCGAGCGGCCTGCGGAACCCGGCCTCGCGCATCACTTTCACGCCTTCGCTGTTCGCCTCCACGCCTCCGGCCATCTGCCGCCAGAGCAGCTTCCACTTCCACCGCGTCCGCAGCCGCCACCGGATCGCCAAATTGTTGAAGCCGTAATAGACCACCCGCGCTCGCGGACACAGCCGCATCTTCAGCCACACCACCTGGGAAACGTGCCGGTCCGGCGCCCCGCCCCACACTTGGATCACCTCCGGCTGTGTTTCTTGCATCACGCGCGCGATCGCGTCCGGCTCGAAGCCCTCGGCCGAGTACGCCGGATTCCGCAGCGGCAACGCCACCAGGCGGTAGCCGTTCGTGTTCTCCCCCGGCGTCACCGTCCTCCACCCCGACGCCTCATATGCTGTTTCGGTAGCGGACTTCTCCGGCGCAATCACCGTCAATTCCACAGTTCGCCCGTCTTGGAGTGCGGCGGCTTGCCTGCCCTGATCCCGCAACTGCGGGACGAAGGGACGCCGCTCTTGCACGGCACGGCTTGCTTCTTCGGAGCCAGGACGGCGCGCCAGCGCCGCCGGAATCTTCCGCGTGTGCACCGGCTCCGCCAGCGGCGATACCAGCAGAATCCTCATTGGCGCAGGCGGCTCACAACTCGCAGATGTATTTCCCTTCATACTTCGCAAAATACTTCCGCAGAAATTCGACCCCTTGCTGTGGAGGCATTGTCAGGAGCGCCTCCATATCGGCATTCCACGGGGTCTTCTGTTTCCGGTCGGGCCGCTCTGCGTATCCTGTCCTATAGGCGTCCTCGGGCGACAGGGCGGGGACGGGGCAAATTTCATGTGGAATTAGGAAGGCGTTGTTTATGTCCAGCCGCGCCAGCTCGTAGTCGAAGCGCGTGGCCAGAGTTGCAAGCTGCGTGATGCTCTGTCCGTAGAAATGATCCGTCGCCCATTGGTAGGCCGCGTCCCACTTCACCGTGAACTTGATGGGCGGCGGGATCTTCTCGTTCACCTCGGCGCAGATCAGCGACGGCCGGAAGGATTGCAGGATGCGCTCCAACACAAAATAATCGTAGCCATCAATGTCGAGGCTCAAGAAGGTGAATTCCGCGGGCACCCCGTTCGAGCGCATCAGGGACTCGACGTTTTCCGGCGTCACCCGGCAGTTGCTCAGCAGCACATCGGGAAATGTCTTCAGGCGCAGCGCCAGCGCAGGGAACTTCTCTCCGTCACATTCCACTGCCAGCCCGCGCCAGCCGGCGCGAAACAAAGCTTAGGTATTGGAACAACTGATGCCATCGCTCGCGCCGATGTCCACGCAGACCTTCGGTTCGCTTGGGAGCTGCTCGATGAGTCCCTGGATGATGCTCTGCTCGTCGTAGGCCGAATAGATCACCTCGTTTGCAGATTCTTCGCGAGGCAGCCGGCGGATTTCCAATCCCACCGCGTGGAGCATCCTCTTCACGATGTGTTTGGCTGCATTCAGCATTGTTTCCGCCCCGGCCCCGCCACCGTGATCTCCACTCCGCACCGCGCCAGCGCCCCCGGAATCTTCCGGATGTGAACGTCCTCTCCCACCGGCGATACGACTAATATCTTCATGTTTCCAAGTCCAAATTCGCAATTTCCAATTTCAAATCTTAAATTTCAAATTTGAAATGTTCTTCTTGGCGCCTTTTTTCTCTCTGCGTGAAATCTCTTTCACTTCCGCACTTCCTCATTTCCTCATGTCTTTCCACGACGCAAAATAATTCGTCCAGAGCTCCTCCGAATCTCTCGCCGGCCCCTCGAATCTTCCTGTCTCCTCGTCGAACCGGTACGCCGCATAGCCCGCCCTCTCCAGCGTCGCGAACACGTCGCGGGCAGTGCGCCCGGCGCCCTTTAACGGAACCTGCGAAATCTCAAAACAGATGGCGTCCACGCGCCACTCGCCCAGCAGCCGCGCCGCGCCCGCGAACACCGCATGTTCGTAGCCCTCCACGTCCACTTTGAGAAAATCAATCCGCTCGATCCCCTGCGCCGCGCAGAACTCATCGAGCGTCGTCGCCGCGACTTCGATCGGTGTGCTTGCCGCCACCGGCACGCCATCGGCCCCGGCATAGACCGGACGGCCCAGGCTGCTCCACGCCGAATACATCGCCGGAAAAACGTTCAGCGTCACCGCGCCCGTGCGCTCGCATACCGCCACCGGCTGGAGAAAAATGTTCTCGCAGCCGTTCAGCGGGAGATTTTCCCGGAAGCGCGCGCAGGATTCCGGCGCTGGCTCAAACGCGAACACTTTTCCCTGTGGCCCGCACAGCCGCGCCGCCAGCACGCTGATCTCCCCCATGTGCGCGCCCACGTCGAACACGACGTCGCCCGGCCGGACGAGCCGCGCCATCGCCTGGAACAACGCCCGGTCGTGCTCGCGGGCCAGCAGCGCCAGCGCCTGCGGCCGCTCGTAGGGGTAGAGCACAAACCGGAAACCGAGCGCGTCCTCGACCACGGCGGGCTCCTCGCGCCGCAGCGCCTCGCGGTATTTCCATTTCAGCGCCCCGCGTGCCACCGCCCCCCGCAACTCCCGCGCCACCCCTCCCAATTTTGCTCGCAGCTTCACGAACCTGATCCCTGATCCCTGTTCCCTGATCCCTGCTCGATCTCCCACCGGTGCGGCACCAGCACTCCCTTGCCTTCCCATCCTTCCGGATACTGCCGTCCGCTGCCGAAGAAGTCGCCGTCCACCACCTGCAGCGGCACCGCCGACGGCAGCCAGTCTTCAATCTCGCGGTTCACTTCGAGGAACAGCGTCAGGTTGTAGCGCCCCTGGCTGAGCGGCAGCCGCGGGATCACGCAACGCACCGCCCCGCGCGGCGGCAGATTGGTTGGCTCGTTGGAGGTCATTTCCGTCGAGCAGACGAAGAAGATCTGCCCGAACAAGTCTTCGACGGCCACGCTCACGCGGCAGTTCGGCAGCGGCTGCGCCTGCTCCGATTCGTAGTGCAGCGCAACGCACAGCGTCTCCGCGGACATGGCGTGCTCGAGCGCGCGCCCCTGCGCGTCCTCGATCGCCACGCGCGAAAACTTCACCCGCCCGCGGCCCCAGCGCTCCGTCATGTCCAGCAGGTTCTCCGAGCGCCCCGCCTGAAGGCTCTCGAGATACGCGCGCGCGGTTTCCTGCGCCGTGCCGTCCTTGGCCACCCGGCCGCGCTCGATCAGTAGCGCCCGCGAGCACAGGTTCAGGATCGCGCTCATGTTGTGGCTCACGAAAACCACGGTGCGCCCGGCGCGCGTCACTTCGTTCATCTTCCCCAGACATTTCTTCTGGAACGCGGCGTCGCCCACCGCCAGCACTTCGTCCACCAGTAGGATTTCCGGCTCGAGATGCGCCGCCACCGCAAACGCCAGCCGCACGTACATCCCGCTGGAAAAATGCTTCACCGGCGTGTCCAGAAACGTTTCCACCTCCGCGAAGGCCACGATTTCGTCGAACTTGCGGTCAATCTCCGCTTTCCTCATGCCCAGGATCGCGCCGTTCAGATAAATATTTTCGCGCCCGGTCAATTCCTGATGGAAACCGGTGCCCACTTCGAGCAAACTGCCCACGCGGCCGTGGATTTCCGCGCGTCCTTCGGTCGGCTTGGTGATCCGCGAGAGGATTTTCAGCAGCGTCGTCTTGCCTGCGCCGTTCCGCCCGATCAGCCCCACCGCCTCGCCGTGCTTGATTTCCAGCGACACGCCATCCAGCGCCCAGATGTGGCCCGGCTGCCCATCTCCGGCTTGCTTCCCACCGCCGTTTGTGCTTTTCTCCGTCCTAACGTTCGAACGTTCCAACATTCCAACATTCAAACGTTCTGTTTTGCTCCCTGTCTGACCCGCCTTCTCGTCACTCCCTTGCCCGATGCGCGCGATGCGACGCCACGGCGCCTTCAGCGCATTCGCCAGCACGTCCCGCAACGCGACGTACTTCTCCCTCTCCCCAATCCGGTATCTCTTCCGGATGCCCTCAACACGAATGGCGGCGTCAGACATATTGAGTTGGAAAGTTGAAAGGTTAAAATGTTGGAACGTTGGAGACTTCCGTCCTCATCACCCCAGCTTATCCTTCTTGTTCTTTGCTTCCCTTTGATCCGGCGAGCATTTCCTTCTTTCGCCCTCTTAGATAGGACATGAAGCGGCTGATCTGCCCGCTACAGAGCTCGCATCCCTTCAGCAACCTCTGGAACTCAATCGAGGTAATGTGACCAACATCTTGCGCGATATATGCCTGCGCGCGCAGCTCGCCTGCCGAGCCTTTTGCCCGTCCAAGGAATTCAATAAACAAAGATGGTGTCCGGCTTTCGAATCCCTCAGCGATATTGGACATGATTGAAACAGAGGAACGCCGCATTTGATCTCGCAGGCCAAAGTCACGCGCAAATGTGCCCTTTGAAGACAGCAAGTACACATAGCGTGTGAGCTTGCGTGCTGTTTGCCACGCGTCAATTTCCTCGAACCGTTTAATTGTGCCCACGGTTTTTAACCTTCCAACTTTTCAACCTTCCAACCTTCCAACCTTCACACCACGTCCGCTACCGTTCCTTCCATCCGCCGGAAATAAATCAATCCACCGATCAAGAGAACGATCACAACACCCGCCGATACAAAAATCAGCGCGCCCGGCGCCGCGCCTTGCCCCGTGATTGCCCACCGAAATCCTTCAATGACGCCGGCCATCGGATTCAATCCATAAATCCACCGCCACCGTTCCGGCACCAGCGTGGAGGGATACGCCACCGGCGACGCAAACATCCAGAACTGCACCAGGAACGGCATCACGTAGCGCACGTCGCGGTAGATCGCGTTGAGCGCGGAAAGCCACAGCCCGGCCGCCAGCGCCGTCAGCATCGCGAACAGTAGAAATGCCGGCAGCAGCAGCGTCGCGGCCGTCGGCGCCATGCCGTAGTAGAACGCCATCGCGATCAGCAGCACAAAAGCAATGGCAAAATCCACCAGCCCGGAAATCACCGCGGCCAGCGGCAGCAGGATTCGCGGAAAATAAACCTTCGTGATCAGCCGCTGGTTTTCGACTACGGTGTTCGTCGCGCCCGTGAGTGCGCCGGCGAAGTACGTCCACGGCAGCAGCGCGCAGTAGAAAAAAATGGGGTACGGAATGCCCGCCGGCGGCAGCTTGGCCAGCACGCCGAAGAACAAGCTGAAGACCACCATCGTCGCGAACGGCTGGAGAATGGCCCAGCCCGCCCCGATCACCGTCTGCTTGTAGCGGACTTTGATGTCGCGCCACACAAAGAAGTACAGCAACTCGCGGTAGGCCCACATCTCCGCGAAGTCCAGCTCGAACCATCCCCGCGGCGGCTCAATCACCACCCGCGGCAATTCCGCTGAGAGGTTTTCACCTCGTACTTTGGATTGTGTCAGCGTAGCCATTGTTATTGCGCGCCCGCCTTCAGATCCACCCTCGCGGGACAGGCTTTCCAGCTTGTCCCGAGCGAAGCGCGGGGCCTGTCCGGCACTCAATCGTCCGTTTTGCCTGCGGCCACACCATTTCTCTCATTGTTTTTCGTTTCAAATCTCAAATTTCCAATCTCAAATCTCAAATCTGAAAGTTCCAATCTCGATTTCCACTCTCAAATCTCCGATCTCAATTTTCAATCTCAAATTTCAAATCGGAAATTTCCAATCTCAAATTCCCAATCTCAAATTTCCATCATCCGTGTTTATCAGCGTTCATCTGCGGTTCCAGAGCTTTTGTCTTTCTCTGTGCTTCTCTGTGTCCTCTGCGCCTCTGCGTTGAGGTTTTGTCTTCCCTTATTTTCTCTTTTCTATCTTCGTTTTTGTTTCCTGATCTGCGTTCATCTGCGGTTCCAGTTTTTCTTATTTGATTGGCACAACTTCGTACCCGCTAAGCTCCACCGCCACCGCCTGCCGGATCGGCTCCACCGCAATCACCAGCCGCGCGTTTCCCTTGATGCGCTTCAGAATGCCCTCCACGCCGGCCAGCGCCCCGGAGATCACTTTCACGCGCTGGCCCACGCGCAGGTAGCGGTGCTTATGGAGCAGCGTGTCGCTTTCCACCACGCGCCGCAGCGCTTCGATCTGTTCGTCGGGCACGGGCTCGTCGCGCAAGCCGAACCCGACAATGCGGATCACGCCGGTGGTCTTCAGCACCGCTTGCCGCCGCAGCGAGCCGCGCGCAAACTGCGCGAACACGTAGCCCGTGAACAGTGGCATTTCGACTTTCTTGTAGCGGTCCTTCCAGCGGTGCACTTCCATGCGCAGCGGCAGGAACGCTTCAATTTGCTTTTCTGTGAATTGTCGCGCTACGAGTTTTTCATGCCGCGACCGCGTATGGACCGCGTACCACCGCGGCAGGGAATTGTCTTTCTGCTCGCCCGTCTCTCTCTCTGCGGTCTTGCTTCTGTTTCTCAATGGCTTGGAGCTTCTTGGTTTGCTCTGAAATTTGAAATTTCAAATCTGCAATTCTTGCGTGTTTTGAAATTCCACGCCCCTCAACTCTCCTTGCTGGCCACGCCCCACTCGCCAGTCTTTCTTGTTCCCCGGCCCCCAGCCCCTGAGCCCTGGTCCCTGCTTTTCCACACAACTCCGCCCTTTCACAGCTCGCAAACATACTTCCCTTCGTACTTTGCGAAATAGCTTCGAATAAACTCCACACCCTCTTCCGGCGGCAAGCGAAGCAAAAGGTCTACGTCTGCGTTCCACGGTGTTTTTTCTAAGCGGTTCGGACGCTCTGCGTACCCCCGCCGGTACGCCGCATCCGGAGTCAGCGCGGGCACGGGGCAAATTTCCTGCGAAATCAAAAACGCGTTGTTGAATTCAAGGCGCACCAAAGCGTAACCGTGTCGCTCGCACAGCGTTGCAAGCTGGGAGATGCTCTGCCCGTAGAAATGGTCGGTCGCCCACCGGTAGCCCGGATCCCACTTCACCGTAAACTTGATCGGCGGCGGGATTTTCTCGTTGATTTCCGTGCAGATCAGCGACGGCCGGAACGACTGCAGGATGGCAGCGAGCACAAAGTAGTCATAGCCGTCGATGTCCAGGCTCAAGAAGGTGAATCTTTCCGGCACGCTATGCGATTTCAGTACTTCGACCACGTTCTCAGGGGTCACACGACCATTGCACAGCCGGGCGCCGGGAAACCTCTTGTAATGCTCGGCCAAAGCGGCAAATTTCTCTCCGTCGCATTCCACAGCTAGGCCCGGCCAGCCGGCGCCGAACAATGCGTACGTGTTCGAGCAAGTGATGCCGTCGCTCGCGCCGATGTCCACGCAGAAATTCTCTCCGAGTGGAAGTTGCCTCAAGTAGTCCTGAACAATAATCTGCTCGTCAAACGCCGAATGAACTGGGTTTTCGGGCCCACGCACGCGCTGCACTTTTCGGATCTCCAGGCCCGCTGTGCGAAAAACCGTCTTTACTGCCTTTTTGAGAAAGCTCATCCACATTTCGATTCCACCGAAATGTCTTTAGGTGGGAGACTGTTCCGTATCTTTGTCATGTCGCTCAGAATTTGAAGACTGTCACCCGGAAACTTCCACTCAGCGGGTCTGGTGTGCCGGTGAACGCGCACGCCCGCACCGTGACCGTATTGGCCGCGCTCACCCAGGCGTTGAACTGAACGCCTGCGACTTGCGCAGCGGTAGGCACGGCGAGGAATACAGGGTCTCCGGTCGCCGCTCCGGTGACGGTGATGGTCAGGTCGGCGGCGCAATTGGGCGCGGTGATGGCGGCGAAATCAAGCGTGGCCGTGCCTGACAAGTTGCCCTTGATAGGGGCGCAATTGGTCGAGGTCGAGAGGCAGACGCCGTTTGTATCGCCCACAATGGCGCGGTCGCTTGTGTCACCCGCGATGAGCCGCACGTCGCCGGTTCCAGCGGCGTTCCGCATGTACATGCTGGCCGAATTGACCACCGCGATGTTCCCACCCACCGAAGTGCTCGAAGAAGGCCCGATGAAGATTTGCCCTGCCGCTCCTGCGTAAGCCATGAACCGGGCGTTCCCGCGAAAGTTGAAGAACCCGCTAGTCGGGTTCACGTCCATGTCCACGGTCGTGTCGTCCGACTGGCGCAATTCAAGCTGGTTGCCGTTCATAAAGAACGACTTGCGGTTGCCCCGCGCCGTCCGTGGCGAAAGCACGATGCGGTCTTGAAACTCATTCCACAGCGGGCTGTTGCCCGCGCCCGTCGAGGGAGCGTTCACCGCCAGTGGAATCCAGTTCGCGTGCGTGTTGATGATTTTATGTACCGTGGCCGATGGCGAAAGCGACGGCCCAGGGTAGCTACCCTCTGTTGACCTCCCATAGATAACAAGCGGCACGTTGAAGCTGTTGAAGTCGAGCGCCTGCGAGTTGCCTGTAGAAGTGCTGCCGTTGATGCCGCCGAGGCCGATGATCTCAATGCCGCTCATCGAAGCGGTGCCGGTGCCGACGACGTTGACTGACACCCGCGCATTGGCCGAACCTGGCAGCGCGGTATTGACGAGGGTCAGGTTCCGCCCGCCGCAGCCCCCCGTCTGGCTGTAAGTGTCCAGACCTATCTTGGTCAAAGAGTCCGTGCTGGCGGCGGTAGGCGTGTCGGCAAACTCCACGTTCTCCAGCATCAGGCCCAAGTTCACCGCGTCGAGCACGATGCCCGTGCCCTGCTCAATCAAGATGTCGCGCAAAAAGAGGTTTGTCCCGTTGCAGAACGCGCCGTCGTTCACCCCGTTGTCGGGGTCGGTCCAGCCCGTAGTCATCTTGATGCCGCTTGGCCCGCCCAAGTCCCAGCGCACGTTTGAGAAGGTGCTGTTCCCGCCCGCGACATTTTGCAGTTCGATGGCCGCTTTGTCGCCGCGCAGGTACACATTGTCGTGGTGGATGTTGTAGTGGATGCCGACGATTTTCAGCGCGTCGTAGGTATGGGTGGTGTCGTGGGTGTAGAAGCCGGAGTTCTTGGCAATCTCTGCTTCTGCCGAGTAGCCCACACCGCCCAGATACATCACCGCATGGCCGTTACTCTCCACGGTCAGGTTCTCGATGGAGTTGAAGCCCCCGAAAGCCATCACCGCCGCCAGCTTCGCGTCCGCCCAGGTCACGTAAATGCGGCTCTGCCCCGCGTTCGTTTTCGCCACGCCGTAGTGCGACGTGCCGAAGATGCGGGCGTAGCGCGGCACAATGAGCGGGGTCGTGAGTGTATGGGCCGATATAGCGCCGCCGGAAAATGCTACTGGCACGAACAAGGCGCCTTGCGCCGCACCAAAGTCGCTCGTCCGCATGGTCGAGTTGAGCGCCACCTGCAAGGGGTCTATCGTGGCCGTGTTCGTCGAGGGCGGGGTCGAGCCGGAGAACGTCAGGCTGTTGAACCGTGCTCCCAAGCTGCCCAGCGCGACGTAGTGCCCGGTCTTGCCCGTGGGTGCGCCGCCGGAGGTACTGGTAAGCTCGAAGTCGCCCACGGAGCCGGAGGGCGTCTGCGCGTAGAAGTTCACGTTGTCGTTCGACGCATAGACGATGTACCCGTAGCAGCCGCTGTTCCACAGGTAGTCGCCCGGCGCGATGTGGATGCGGTTGGTCGTCCCGCTCGAAACGGTGAAGGTGCGCACGGGGCTGGCCGTCGTCTCGCCGTTGCGGTTGAAGTAGGTGATCTTGAAGTAGTAGGTGCCGGTGCCAATCGAGCCGCCGGTGGTCTGCACGCTCCCGCCCGGCATCGTCGTGGGCGCAAGCGCCGTGCCGCTCGCCGTGCCTGGGTACCAGTAAGGTCCGATCTGTACCGGCTCCAAACTCGTTGCTTGTGATACGCTGATGAATCCAGAGCCTTGAGCCCAAACTGGTTCCGCCACGCCAAGGACAACAACCAACAATGCCGAAAGCATCACGAAAAGGGAATTTAACCTTGCATTCATGAGCACCTCCCCACATAAACACACTACTTATCCGGTCGTCGATTTATATACGCAACATTAATCATACGCAAGCTATATAGTAATGCTTTATATAAAGGTGAGTCAGCCCTTCCTTGACCCCCATATTTGCATACACCTCCGCCCTTTCACTTACAGGCAAGAGTGACTGCAAGTGACTGATAGTAATCAGCTTAAATCTCATCCCACCCGCGGAGCGTGAGCACCGCGGCCAGGACGGCAAAGTTGGCGGCGTTAGCGGGAACATGGAAGTTGAAATCCAGCCAGCCGTGAATCATCAAACCCAGGCAGCCCGCCGTCATGCCAACTAAAATCGCGCCGGTGGCGGTGCCGCTGGTTTTCTGCAAATTGCGCCACGCCTGCAGCCCGCCCGCGCACAGCACCCACAAGCCCAGCACCGCGCCCACCACGCCCGTTTCCGCCAGGAATTGCAGCCAATCGTTGTGCGCGTGCGTCCAGATTTTGTCCGTGGCAAACGGCCGCACCGCGGGAAACAGATTCGCGAATGTCTCGAGGCCCGAGCCCACGGCCCAGTGCTGGCGGAACAGATCCCAGGAACCCTTCCACGCGCCCAGACGGTGCGCCGCGGCTTCTTCCTGTTGTGCGCTGTTCGGACGGAGGCTTTCCTTGTAGCGTTCCAGCACCTGGCCCTGGTCCAGCGCCCACACGGCGCCGCCGATCAGGACCAGGGCAACCGCTACGCCGGCCAGCGCCTTGCGGCCGCCGTGCAGCGCCGAAGCCGCCAGCGTAAGCACCATGATTTCCGCAACCAAAGCAACAGTCCCGCCGCGCGAGCCGGAGAGCAGCACCGAGCTGCCCATCACCAGCGCCACCGCGCACCAGAACCACCGCCGCGCCAGCGTATTCTCCGGACGCAGCGCCAGGCCGATGGCCAGCGGCGTCCACAGCTCCATCAGGCCCGCGTAGTGGTTGCGGTTCACGTACGGCCCGAAGATCCACCCGCCGTGCGTGGGCTCCACCAGCCAGTAGATTCTTCCGTTCGATGTGAGGTATTGCGCGATGGCCAGCAGGGCGATCAGCAATCCTGCGAACGCCAGCGACTCCGCCAGCCGCTTCAGCCGCCGCGGCGTGTCGAAGCATTCCACCGCCACCAGCGCCAGCGCCGCGTAGCCCACCCACCGCAGCCACTCCAGCCGCGTCGCGTCGGGCGCCACGCTGATGCCCGCGGCCCAGTGCGCGGCGGTGAAGCCGAGCAGCAGCGCCGCCGGCAGCGCCGCCGGCGGCAGGTTCAGCGGCAGCGCTTCTTTCCGCACGCCTTCCAGGATCCAGATCAGCAGCAGCAGCCACGCCGCGGCGATGAGCGCCACGCTCGCCAGCGTCGTGGTGGCGCCAAACGCCAGCGGCGCCGCCACCAGCACCGAAAGCACTCCGGCGCGCAGAAAAACGTCCACCGCGGAGCGCGGCATCGCGTAACTCTGCTCGCGCACCACCGCCGCGCCATTGATCACTACGCTCATCGTTGCGCTCCCGCCCCATTCGCCTGGCGTCCCGGTCCGAGCGGCTTCCATTCCAGCGGCGCTACGCACACCAGCCCGCTGGCCGGCGGCTCCTTCAGTGTCGGCGCCGGCCGCACCAGCGCCAAACGCACCAGCTTTGTTTCCGGGCCGGTCTCAAATTGCAGCGAAACTTCCTTCCACGGATTCGTGCCCATCAGCGGTTCGGTGGCGGGCGTGACGCTGCGCCCGGGCGCCATCTCCTGCACCTGCAGCCACGCGCCCGCGCTGGAGATCAGCTTTTCCGCGCGCATCGTCGCGTGCAGTTCGTAGTGGTAGGCGGGCTGCACCGGCGCGAAATGGAAAACGCCGGCATAATCCCCGCGTGCATCCTGCGCAAACTGCACGCACAGCGACTGCTGGCCCCCGCGCGGCCCGCCCGATTCCACCCACACGCTCGCGTCCGGATGCGGCTGCACGCGCCAGTCAAAGCCGAAGTTGAGCAGCGGATAGCGGAAGTCCGCGTTGTAGAACGGCTGGTTCAGCGCCGCGGGCTCCACGTCAATCCAGCCGTTATTCGCCGCGTCCGACCACGCGCGCACCGCCAGCTCCGTCTGGCTGTGGGCGAGCACCCAGTCCACGAACATGCGCACGTACCCTTCCGACAGCGGCTGCCCAAGCTCGAGCGTGCGCTTCCAGAAGTGCGCCGCGGAATCGAACCGGTCCTCGCGCCGGAAGGCCTCGAGCACGTTGCCGTAGGCGTTGACGTCCTTCGGCACGACGTCGTCGAGCAGCGCGGCGCCGGTGGTGACGCGCAGCAGCAACGGCACGGCCCGCCCGGTGTACTCCGGCGCCATGCGCAGCAGCTCGCGGGCCAGCCCTAGCGCGCGGTCGTTCTGCTCACGGCGCAACCAGAAATTCGTCTCGTGCCAGAGGATGGCCGGCGTGCGCGGCTCGGCCCGCCGGGCGCGTTCGATGGCCCGCGCGGCGCCGCCGTAGTCGCCGGCCAGTTCCAGCGCCAGCGCCAGGTCCACCGTGTATGCCGCCGTGCGCGGATCGAGCGCGACGGCCCGCTCGAGTTCCGTCTTCGCGCGCGCGGCATCGCCCGCGGGCGAATAGAGCAGCACGCGGCCCAGCCGGTTGCGCAACTCGGCGTTGCCGGGCTGGAGCGCAATCGCTTGCTGAAGCGATTCGGGAGTGCCCTGGCGGGAATAGAAATCGGTACGGTACTGGCTCCACAGAGAGAGGCTGAGGGGAATGCTGGCCGCAAGGGCCAGCAGGATGGCGGTCAGTTTTCGAAGCAACGTGTCCAGCGCCAATACCATGAGTCCTGTCGACTTGCTCTCCCGCCCTGCGGGACGCCCTGAACGCCGCCGTCCCGGGCTTCGGGAGCGGGCGGCAGCCGGAGTTCGGCGGGCCCGCTACGCGCCGATTTTCTTCTCTCCGCGCTTCGGCTTTTCCTCGGGCTCGTGGCCGTAGCCATAGCCCTCGAGCATGTGACGGTAGTAGTCCCCGTAGTAGTAGGTGTAATAATACTGATAGTCCGCCGAACGAATATCGACGTTGTTTAACACCACGCCAAGCAGGCGCGCGTTTACGCCGGCAAGCAGTTTGTGCGCCTGGCGCAGCGATTCGCGCGTGGTCACCCCGCCGTGGATCACCAGCATTACGCCGTCGGCGTGGGCCGCGAGGATCATGCTGTCCGCCACGGTGATGGCCGGCGGCGAATCCATGACGATGAAATCAAACTGCCGCCGCAGCTCGGAGAAGAGTCCCACCATCGGCTCGCTGGAAAGCAGCTCGGCCGGATTCGGCGGCGTGGGCCCTGACGAGATGACGAACAAGTTCGGGATGTGCGGCACCGGCCGCGGCAGGTCGTCAATCGTCACCACGCCGGCCAGGAACGAGCTGAGGCCCACGTCGTTGGACATGCCGAACGATCGGTGCACGCGGGGCCGCCGCAGGTCGGAGTCGATCAGCACCACACGGTCGCCGCGCTGCGCCAGGGTGATCGCCAGGTTGAGCGCCGTGGTCGTCTTGCCCTCGCGCGGTTGCCCGCTGGTAATCAGGATCGTCTGCGGCGGGTGCTTCGACGTGGAAAGCAGGATCGAGGTGCGCAGGGCGCGGTAGGCTTCGCTGACCACCGAATGCGGCTGCGAGAGCGTGGCCAGCTCGTGCGTCTGCGGTTTGGCGGAGGCCGCCGCGGGCAACGCCCGCGAGTAAGCGCCGGCGGCGCTGATGCTCGAAACCGCGGGGATCACGCCCAGAGCCGGCAATCCGATGAGCTGCTCGACTTCCTCCGGCACCTTCACCGAGTTGTCCAGATACTCATTAAAGAGCGCCAGCACGCCCCCGAGGATCACGCCCACCACCAGGCTGAGCGCAATGTTAAGCGACTTGTTGGGCCGCACCGGCGCCAGCGGAGGCCGCGCGCGATCGATGATGTGAATGTTGTTCGAGCGCATGCCCGCGGAGACGCCGGCTTCCTTCAGGCGGTTCAGCAGGCCGTCGTAGAGCTGCTGGTTGGTCTCGTACTCGCGCTTCAACAGGTTGTACTCCACGAGCCGCGCGTTCATCACGTTGGCTTCGGCCTTCTGCTCGTCCACCGCCTTGCGCAGCAGGTGTTCGCGCTTCAACGCGACCTGGTATTCGCTCTCGATGCGGTTGGCGATCTGTTGCTTCTCGCGTTCCAGCAGCGCCTTGGCCTCCTGGACCTGCGCCTCGAGGCGCTGGACTTTCGGATACTTCGGGCCAAACGTGGTGCGCACCTCGGCGTACTCGTCGTTCAGTTTCTGCAGCCGCGTTTGCAGTTCCTGGATGTAGGCGCTGCTGGACACTTGCGGCAGGTCGTCCAGCCGCCGTGATTTCACCTGCTGGAACTGCGATTCCCGGGCGATGCGCTCCGCTTCGGCGAGCGTCAGCTCCTGGTTCAACTGCGACAGCTTCTGCAGCGTGACGTTCTGCCCCTCGCTGAGCGTGAAGATCTGGTTCTCGCGCTCGTAGCTGATCAGCGCCTGGTGCGCCTTTTCCATCTTGCTCTTCAGCTCGGCGAGCTGCCCGCTCATCCACTGTTGCGCCTGCATCGTGGACTCATATTTCTTGCGGAAGTTGTTCTCGATGTAGAGCGCGGCCAGCTCGTTGGGCACGTCGGCGGCCACCTTGGGATCGGCGCTCTCGAAGCGCACTTCGACCAGGCGGCTGGTGCGGATCAACTGCACGTTGAGCTGGTTGCGGAACCTGCCGATCAGCCCCACTTCCTCGGCGGGGGAGAACGGCGCGTTGTAGCCGACGCCTTTGGGCCGCACCGCGAACTCCGGCTTTTCGTAGAGCCGCAGCGAACGGACCGTCTGCATGGCCAGATCGTCGCTCTGCAGGATGCGCACCTGCGTCTGGAGAAACTCCTCGTCGGTGGGCAGCCGTACGAACAACTCGCGCAGGTTGGTCAGGTCGGGCGTCTCACCGTTGATTTCCAGGCGGGCGCTGGACTGGTAAATCGGCTGCATCTGGAAGGAAACCACGCTGACCACGGCCACCATCACCGCGACCACCGTCAGGATGATCCACCGGTGCTTGCGCAGGATGCGCAGGTATTCCCGCAGCGGCAGCCCGGTCGAGACGGGGTCGATCGTCCCCGGCGGCAGGCTCCGCCAGGAGAACGGCTCCGCCACCAGCGTCACCGGGCTTGTCCGGCGTTCGATTGCGTTCTTCGGATCCATAAATTCCTTGCAAGCCGTCTGAACGTTGAAAGGTTGGAATGTCGGGAGGTTCGAACCCCAAGGCGGGCGCTTGTTCCACCTTCCGACTTTTAACCTGCCAACTCTCCTCGACCGCGATCTGTCGGCAACAACCGGAACAAAAGCAGATCTCCCCCGCCGCTCAGAACAGAAACACGGCCCGGAGCAGGGCCATCATGCCCACCTGGAGGGCAGCTTCCCCGCCGCGGGCGGCGGCGCGCTTGCCCAGGCTGTCGGGAACGAACAGGACGTCGTTGGCCATCACGGCCACGTCCGGCGCCTTGCGCTGGAGAATTTTTCTCAGGTCCACGGGAATCTCGCGGGTGGCGCCGCTGGCATCCTTGCGCAGGATCACGCTCGCTTCCGGCTTGGCGGTGCGCTTCAGGTCTTCGGCCAGCGCGACCACGCGCAGCACCGTCAACTGCTCGCTATCGCCGCGCAGCGCGTGGCGCCCGGGACGGTTCACCGCGCCGACCACGTAGATGGTGCCGGCGGGCAGCACGTTCACCGTGTCGCCGCCGTTGACGGGAATGTTCGCTTCCAGGCGGCCCAGCCGCAGGTCTTCGATGCGCACCTGGATCACCTGGTCCTGCGCGGTCGTGCCCGCGCGCACCACCTGCACGTACGGCCCGGCGTCGTCGGTGATGCCGCCGGCCTGGGTGAGCACGCGGAGCAGCGGCGTCTGCGCGCCGAGCTGGAAAACGCCCGGCGTGCGCACCGCGCCCATCACCGTCACCGGTCTGCTGACCAGCTCTTTCAGCGTGATGCTGATGTTCGGCTGGTTCAGGATGCCGGCTTCCTGGTATTTGCGCTTCAGAAGCTCTTCGGCCTGGCTCAGCGTCAGCCCGGTGAGGCGCACGCGCTCGGCCAGATAGGGCAGGCTGATCGTGCCGTCGGGCGAGACGCGCACGTCGCGCGAAAGCTCCGCCGCCTCCAGGAACACGATGCCCAGAAGATCTTGTGGGCCGATGGCGTATTCCAGCGGACGGCTTTCGATCGTCTGCGGCGCCGCCGGCGCGGCTGCTTGCTGCACGGGATTCTTGGATTGGCCAGAGGCGGGGCCCGGCAGGGAGAGCAGAAGCCCCAAGGTCAGGACGCAGAGAAGCACGCCGGAGCAATACCGGCCCGCACCCAGAGCGGTCCGGGAGTACACACCCGCGACTTTCTCACGTTGTCCCAAGAGCCTAGAGGGAAGCCCTGCGACACACGTCCAACCGCCGCAGATGCTTCGAGATAACCCCGGTGGGAGTGTAGTCAGCCGGTTGCCGGAATGTCAAGGAAAACGGGGCGAAAAAGGCACGCCGGCGGCTGCGGACCCCGCCGTAGCACAGGCTTTCAGCCTGTGCGCCATTCGGCCGCACGTTTGTTGCCGCGCAGTCTATGAGCCTGCGCTACGGCGGAAGCACAGAGTTGCACATGCCGGCCTCCCGACACAAGGCGTCGGGACAGGTTCCGGCCGGCGCTACGCTACTTCTTGGTTTTCTTGGTGCTGACCTTCGTCTGAATGCCGGGGGCGATAGCTTCGAGCATGGCCAGGCCTTCCTTGGCATCCTGGGCGAAGCGGCCGCTGGGCGCGAGTTCGAGATACTTCTGATAGGCCTCGGCGGTGCCCGGCTGGATGATGGTCTTCATTGTGCCGCCTTCGGTCTTGTAATCCATGGCATTGACCAGGCCGCGGCCCAGCAGGAACCAGTAATCGGCGTTCGCGGGATTGATCGTGGTGGCCTTCTTCAGCGGCTCGATGGACTCCTTCATCTTCCCGCCGTTCTGCAGAATGATGCCGACGTTGCCGTAGCAGCTCGCGGTGACTTGAGCGGCGTCAGCGGCGGCTGCGTTCGACGGCAGCGCGGCGGCTTTGTCGCACGTGGCCATGGCCTCGGTCACTTTGCCGGTGCGCGCCTGCGCGGTGCCCAGCGCCTGGTAGTAGCCGGCCATCTCCGGTTTCAGTTCGCTGGCCTTGGTAAACGCGGCGATGGCATCGTCGTAGCGGCCGGCGATGTCATAGGCCTGGCCCAGATTGCTCAGCACGATGTGCAGGTTGGGGTCACTGGGGGGAGCGGCCTGCTTTGCGGCCTCCAATTCGGTGATGGCGGTGGTGGACACCTGCGTCAGCTTCTCGGTGAGCGGGCCGCGATCGGCGGCGGGCATTTTCTGGATTTCGTTCTTCGCGGCGATGGCCTGATCGAGCGCGGCGCGCCCGGCATCGAAGTGCTCCTTCATGCCCTGGAACTTCGAGCGCTCCTCTTCCTGCTTCTTGCGCGCGGCCATGTCTTCGGTGCTCTGCTTGGCGTTGATCTCCTTGAAGTTGATGATCACCTTGTCCGCGCCGCCCATCTTCACCTGAACCTTTTGCTCCCAGGAGACGTCACCCTTGACCTTGACGGTGAGAGTCCAGATGCCGAGGCGCAGGCCGTTCATCAGGAACTCGCCGTTCTTGTCCGTCTTGGTTTCCAGCACCTGCCCGGAGTCGTTGTTCTTGAGGACGATGGTCACATCCGGGAACGGCTTGCCTTCCACGTTGCGGACTTCCCCTTCCACGTGCGCAATCTGCGCCACGGCGGGGCCCGCGAGGACGAGCGCGAGCAGGGCGAGCGGCAGGAATCTCGCGCGGGTTTTGAGAATGTTCATAATGATGACTTCCTCCTTGGTCGTTGGCAGCGGTCGGCTGCCGGCCCGTGCAAACGGACTATTATCGCGCAACCGCCCCGCGGGGCAAGCCCGGAATCGTGCAGCGCCGCGCTTTAGCGCGGCACTCCCGGCACGCTGAGAACGCCGCCCTGAAGGGCGGCGCTACAGCGCAGGTTTTGCGGCCCGCGCGCGGTAGGGGATGGGATCCGCCGCGCCGGCTTCGGCGAAGGCGCGCAGCCGCAGCACGCAACTATCGCACGCGCCGCACGCTTCCTCGCCGAATTGATAGCACGACCAGGTTAGATGCAGCGGAGCCCCCAGGCTGATGCCCCGGCGGATGATCTCGCTTTTGCGCAGATGGATGATGGGCGTGACGATCTCGATTTTCGTTTCGGGGCGCGTTCCCGCGCGCACCACTTCCTGAAACACGCGGTAATACTTGGGGCGGCAGTCGGGATAGCCGGAGCTGTCCTCCGCCACCGCGCCGATGAAGACCGCCGTGGCGCCGATCACTTCCGCCCAGCTCACCGCCACCGCCAGAAAATGCGCGTTGCGAAACGGCACGTACGTGACGGGAATAGTAGCGCAGCCACTCTTGGCTGCGCGATTTTCTTTGGCCAATTCGGGCGCAGCCAGGAGTGGCTGCGCTACAGGCACTGCGATGCGCGGGTCAGTGAGCGCGGAGCCGCCGATCTGCGAAAAATGATCGAGACGGACCACAAGGCGCTCGCGCACCGCGTAGAAATCGGCGATGTCGTCGAACGCGCGGCGCTCGCGCGCTTCCGTGCGCTGGCCGTAACTGGCGTGCACCAGCGCCAGCTCGTGCGTTTCGCGCGCCATGGCTGCGGTGACGCAGGAGTCCATGCCGCCGCTGAGGAGGACGACGGATTTGGGTTTGGCGTTCATGCGAGGTCGCTGCTTCGAATCATCGGAGGTAGAGGAGGCAAAGGAAGTAGATGAGGTAGAGGAGAAAACAGTGCGCGTCGGAAAAGGCCGTGAACCGGCTGATGGCTGTTTCCTCTACTTCCTCCACTTCCTCTATTTCCTCTACTTCCGTCTCACACGCCTTTCATCGCCGCGTCCCAGATAAACTTGTGCAATGGCAGGCCGAGGCGCACCGGCAGTCCGTCTTCGAGAATCCGCTCGGCGAGCGAGCGCGCGTCCAAGCCGGACCATTTGCCCTCGGGGTCGGCGAACACCGGCGAAAAAATCACCTGGCGGACGCGTTTGTCCACGGCGTGCTCGCGCGTGAAGTCGCGCGCGAACTCGTAATCGCGGCGCGAGGCGATGACAAATTTGATCTCGTCCTGCGCGCCCATGGCCTCGAGGTTCTTCATGTCGAACGTGCCGCCCTCGCCCGAGTCGGGGCACTTCACGTCCACAATCTTGATAACTTCCGCGGGCAAATTCCCAACGTAGCGCTCGCCGGAGGTTTCGACAAGCACCGTGTAGCCCGCAGCGAGAAGTTTTTCCGCAAGCGGATAGACCTCGGGCTGCAGCAGCGGCTCGCCCCCGGTCAGCTCGACCAGCGAGATGAATGCGGCGGGCGAGCTTCCGCTCGCCCCTACGGCGCGACCGGACAATTCATTTACCCTGGCGAGGATTTCCTCGATGGACATTTTCGTGCCGCCGTGGAAGGCGTAGGCGGTGTCGCACCAGACGCAGCGCAGGTTGCAGCCGGTGAGCCGCACGAAAATGCACGGCAGCCCGGCATGGGTGCTTTCGCCTTGGATGGAGCGGAAGATTTCGGTGATTTGCATGTGTAGCTCCCGGCTTCAGCCGGGCATTTGTGTTGTAGCGCCGGGTTCCGTCCCTTGGAACCCGGCAGGCTCTGATCCTGCACAGCGAATGGTCAGCCGATTACGATCCCGACGTGCCCGCACCCGGCGGCAATGTCGGCGGCGCGGCGCGCGGCTTCTTCTTGCGGCCGAAGAGAAACCACGCCAGCCCGGCGAACAGCACCATGCCCACCAGCGCGCGCGGCGCCGGACGCAGGCCCAGGCCGAGATAGACCAGCGCAATGAATAGCGCGGGGGCCAAAATGATGTAGAACGCGCGGGTCATGTTTTTCGTGTAGCGCCCGGCTTTAGCCGGGCACATGCCGGGCTGAAGCCCGGCGCTACATCACGGCCAGTAGGTCGCCGCCGTCGTATCCGTCTCCCAGATGGTAATGGACGCGATCCGCGCGCCGTTGGGCGCGGCGTTCATCTGCTTCGCTGTTTCCTCATAAAAATATTTCGCCAGGTTTTCCGCCGAGGGGTTGACGGTGTCGAACGGCGCCTGATCGTTCAGGAACTTGTGGTCGAGCGACTCGATGACGTTGTTGATCGCCTTCTTCAGGTGGACGAAATCGTAGAGCAGCCCGACGTGGTCCAGCTCCGGGCCCTGCAGCGTGATTTTCACGCGGTAGTTGTGGCCGTGCGGGTTTTCGCACTTGCCCTTGTAGCCGCGGAGCGCGTGGCCCGCGGAAAATGTTTCTTCGACACTGACTTCGAACATGACGGACCTTTGTAGGGGCGGCCTTCAGGCCCGCCCCGGCTATTGCAATCCTGTAGCCCGCGTCTTTAGACGCGGGGATTTTCCGGTTGCGCAGGACCCCCGCCTCTAAAGAGGCGGGCTACAAATGCTGCATGAAACGTTTCACTTCCGCGATGTCCTGCGTGATTTTGTATTCCGGCAGCGACTCGATAAAAATTCTACCATACTGTTTGCGCTGGATGCGGTTGTCGAGGATGCACAGCGCGCCGCGGTCGGAGCGCGCGCGGATCAGCCGGCCGAAGCCCTGCTTGAGCGCCAGCACGGCCTCTGGCACCTGGTATTCGGCGAAGGCGTTGCGGCCGTCGTCGAGTAGCGCCTTGACGCGCGCGGCGACGATGGGATCGCTGGGCACGGCGAACGGCAGGCGGTCGATGATCACGCACGAAAGCTGTTCCCCGGGAACATCAACCCCTTGCCAAAACGAAGCGGTTGCGAAGAGCACGCTGCCCGGCGTGTTCTTGAAGCGGTCGAGCAGTGCCGAGCGCGGCGCGGTGCCCTGCAAGAAGAGCGGGAAGCGCACCATGCGCTTCACGCGCTCGTGGACTTCCTTCATCTGGTTGTAGCTGGTGAAGAGGCAGAAGGCGCGGCCGCGGGTGATCTCCAGCATCCGCGCGATTTCCTCCGACGCGGCGGGGACGAAGCCCGGGTCGCGCACGTCGGGCAGTTCCCTCGGAATGTACAGCATGGCCTGCGTGCCGAAATCGAATTCATGCGCGAGGACGCGTTCGCGCGCCGCGTCCACGCCCAGGCGCTGCTTGACGTAATCGAAACGGCCGCCGACGGCGAGCGTGGCCGACGTGAGCACGACGGTGTCAAACTGGGCGAACAACTGCTCGCGGAGCAGTTCGCTCACGTCAATGGGCGTGGCGGTAACGAAGACGCCCTTGTTGCGCCGCTCGAACCAGTACACGTTGTTTTTCTCCGTCTGCTCGAGAAGAAAAGTGAGCTCGCCGCGGAGTTCGCTGGCGCGGCGGGCGATGTTGATCACCTCGTCGGGCTTCTTCGGCAGCGCGGAAAGATCCGTCTCGAGGCGCTTCACCGCTTGGACGAGATCGTCATAGGCCTCGCGGTGGCGCTCGAGGAAGCCGGCGCGCTCGTTCGCGTCGAACGGGAAGCGGCCGTCCTTCGCGGGAAACGCGTCGAAGAAACTGCGCGATCTCTCCTTGAGCTGCGCCGCGCGCTTCAGCAGCGACGCGGACGACAGCCCCGCGATGCGCAGCACGTGCTCGGTGTCGCGCGCCAGCTCCTCGAAGCGGTAGTTGGAGATTTGCCGCCCGAAGTAGTCGCTGGCGACGTCTTCGATCTCGTGCGCCTCATCGAAAACGACGGCGGAATATTCGGGAAGGATGCTGCCGAAGTCGTCCTGCTTCAGCGCGAGGTCGGCGAAGAAGAGGTGGTGGTTCACGATGATGATGTCCGCCTCGCGGGCGCGCTGGTGCATTTTGGTGAGGAAGCACTGGTTGAACTCGGGGCACTTCTGGCCGGTGCACGTGTCGCGGCGGGCGTCGAGGCGCGGCCACAGCTCGTTGTCGTCGGGGAGGAAGTTGAGCTCGGCGCGGTCGCCGGTTTCGGTGAGTTTTTCCCAGTCGCGGATCTGCGTGAACCAGTCGAGCTCGTCCAGGCCGCGAAGGAAAGCCTGGCCCTCGCCGGCCAGATGATGCACCTTGGCGCGGCAGACGAAGTTGTTGCGGCCCTTCATCACCGCCACGTTCAGCTCCGGCGCGAAGTGGCGCTGCAGGAACGGTACGTCCTTCGTGTAGAGCTGCTCCTGGAGCGATTTCGTCGCCGTGGAGACGACGATGCGGCGGCCACTGCGGATGGCGGGGATCAGGTAGCCCAGCGTCTTGCCGGTGCCGGTGCCGGCCTCGACCATCGCGTGTTTTTTCTCACGGAAGGCCGCTTCGATGATTTCCGCCATCTCCTGCTGCGAGCGGCGGAATTCGTAGCCGCCGTGACATTTTTCGAGCAGCCCGCCGGGGCCGAAGATTTCCGCCATCGAAGGTTTCGTCGATGATTCGTCCGTAGGGGCGACCGGAAGGTCGCCCGCTGATGCGATCCGAAGGTCGCCCATTCCTTCAACATCGCCTTCGATGCGGGCGATGTCGGTTTCGTCGAGCGGGCTGTACGTGCGATTACGGACGGGCGCGTTGGCGGGCGTCACGCCGGAGGAGGCCTTTTTCGTCCACTTCGATCGACTCTTCATTGTGCGTGGTGCTCAGTTGCGCGGGAATCTCGCAAAGCGTAACGATAACACACTGTAGCGGCCGCCTTCAGGCGGGCAGGAGCGTAGCACAGGCTTATAGCCTGTGCTGCGGCTGCTTTTGTAGGACAGGCTTTCTAGCCTGTCCCGCAACCAATCTGCCGCGGCACAGGGTGCACAGGCTGGAGGCCTGTGCTACCATGACCGCGCTTCGGGCGTTCCCCAAAAACATGATTGGACAAACGATTTCGCATTATCGCGTGCTGGATAAGCTGGGCGCAGGCGGGATGGGAGAGGTGTATCGCGCGACGGATTCGAAGCTGGGGCGCGACGTGGCGCTGAAGGTGCTGCCGACGGCGGTGGCGGGCGACGCGGAACGCATGGCGCGGTTCGAGCGCGAGGCGCAGGTGCTGGCCTCGCTCAACCATCCCAACATCGCGACGATTTACGGATTGGAAGAGTTCGCGGCTGAAGGAGGAGCGCCGCCAGTCCCGATCCCGAATCGACTCGGGATTCGGGAGGCTGCGCTACGAACACGCGCGCTGGTGATGGAGCTGAGTGACTGACAACTGAAAACTGATCCCTTTTATTCCTCACTAGACAACTGCCGCTCAGCTATGTTCCTCTAGGGCCAGCTTTTGTCCATGATTGGCCAGACCATTGCGCACTATCGCGTGCTCGAAAAGCTGGGCGGTGGAGGCATGGGCGTGGTCTATCGCGCCGAGGATACCAAACTCGGCCGGCACGTCGCGCTGAAGTTTCTTCCTGCGGGATTCGGAAAAAATCCGGAGGCCCTGGAGCGGTTCCAGCGCGAAGCGCGCGCTGCCAGCGCGCTCAATCATCCCAACATCTGCACGATTTACGACATTGACGAAGCCGGCGGGCAGCATTTCATCGCTATGGAACTGCTCGAAGGGCAGACGCTCAAACACCTCATCATGCGTGGCCCTCTGGAACTCGGGCAGTTGCTCGAATTGGGCATGGAAATCGGCGACGCGCTGGACGCCGCGCACGCCGCGGGCATCGTGCACCGCGACATCAAGCCGACCAACATTTTTGTGACGCGCCGCGGCCAGGCCAAGGTGCTCGACTTCGGCCTGGCGAAACTGACACCGCAGATGCTTCGCTCCGCTCAGTATGCCAGAAAAGGCGGTGTCACCCTGAGCGTCAGCGAAGGGTCTCAGGCGATGCTGACGGAGGACGCAGATCCGCACTTGACGAGTCCCGGCGTGGCCATCGGCACCGCGGCGTACATGAGCCCGGAGCAGGCGCGCGGCGAAGAACTCGACCCGCGCACGGATTTGTTCAGTTTCGGCGCGGTGCTCTACGAAATGGCCACCGGCAAGCAGGCCTTTTCCGGCAACACCACCGCGGTGCTCCACGACGCCATCCTGAACCGCGCGCCCACTCCGCCCGGGCGAATCAATCCGGATTTGCCGCCGGAGCTCGAGCAGATAATTCACAAAGCGCTCGAAAAGGACCGCGAAGTCCGCTGCCAGAGTGCCGCGGAGATTCGCGCCGACCTCAAGCGCCTGAAGCGCGACACCGAGCGGAGGCCAAGCAGTGCCTCCGCTGCGGCCGTAGCTCCAGCGCCACTCGGCGAGCCGGACAGCCTGTTGCGCGCCATCGTCTCCCGCATTGGTGCCACCCCGCGACGCTGGTGGGAGCTGCACCAATTGTTCGCCGCATTTATCTACGCACCGGTAGCGCTCTACTTGGCGGTGAAAAGTACGGTCACCATCAGTGCCAGCTTGAACACCGCCGTGGCGGCAAACGGGCATGGTTGGCGGGGATTGCTTCAAACCATCAGCGCTCCGGATACCGTTTGGTTCAACCTGGGACTGGCGTTTTTCCTCGCCCTTGTTCTGCTCCTGATCACGTCCATCGTGGCACGGCTGTATCTGATTTGCCTGGTTGCATTCCTTCCCGACCGATTGCTCGCGGAAATTCGCAGGATTCAGGCCGCCCTGAGAGTTGTCTATGTCGTCGTGGCCTGTCAGTTTGGCTTTGCCGGGTTCTTCATGCTCAGAGTGAACGCTCGCGAGCTGCTTCTTGGAGCTGGCCTTGCCGCATTCGGACTCGCCACCTTTCTGGTCGCCAGCTTCGCGGAGCCGGAGATGGTTCGCGCCGCCTTCCCGCAGGTGTTCAGGACTGCAGCCGTGCCCATTGCAAAGCAAAGACCTCGGTGGTTGCGGACGGCGGCGCTTGGCGCGCTCCTGTTGCTCGCCGGAGTGGGCGTTGGCTGGCTTTTTACGCGCCCCGCAAAAGAAGCAGCGCTCGCGCCGGTGCGCGCCGCGCAGACCACGCTCGCGGTGCTGCCGTTTGCCAATGCGGGCGCGGGCGCGGAACGCGATTACCTGCGCATGGCTCTGGCCGACGAAGTGGCCACCACGCTGAGCTACGCTCCGGCGCTGGCCATTCGCCCCATGGCGTCCACGCGCAAATTTGCGCAGAGCGAGTTTGATCTGCAGGCCGCGGGACACGAGTTGAAAGTGGCCGACGTGGTCACCGGACAATTCTCGCAGGAAGGCGACAACCTGCGCGTGAGCCTGGAAGTGATCGACGTCGAGGGCAACCGGCTGATCTGGCGCGATGCGGTGAGCGTCCCGGCGCGCGACATGATTGCCGTGCGCGAGCAGGTCACCGCGCGCGTGCGCGCGGGGCTGCTGCCGCTGCTCGGCGCGACGACGGGCGCGTCCGGCGCGGCCACGCGGCCGCAGAACTCCGAGGCGTACGAGCTGTACATGCGCGCCACCGCGCTGCCCAGCGACACCGCGCCAACCAAGCAGGCGATTCAGATGCTCGAGCGGGCCGTGAGGCTGGATGCCAACTTCGCCCCGGCGTGGTCGGCCTTGGGAATCCGCTACAACTATGACGCCACGTATTCCAACGGCGGCGCGGCAGCCTCGCGGCGCGCGGAAGCGGCGATCAATCGCGCGCTGGCGCTCGACCCGGAATTGGTGGACGCGCGCGGGCTCTCCATTCAGGCGCGCGTGGAATCCGGCGACTGGAGCGGCGCGTACGACGAAGCGCTCGCCTTAGTGCGCAAGCGCCCCGAAAGCGCGCGCGCGCATTTCACGCTGGCCTACGTATTTTGGTATGGCAGTCTTTATGACGAGGCCATGAGCGAGTGCGAAACGGCGCTGCTGCTCGACCCGCGCGACCCCCGCCACCGCTCTTGCGCCCTGCCCTTTGCGTTGGCCAAAAAATACGACCGCGCACTCGACTTCGTCCGGCTCGATGCCGGCTCGGAATGGGCAAACTCGGCGGCGATCGACATCCTGTTGCGGCAGGGCAAATTGAAGGAAGCCCGCGAACTGAAGAAGAATGCCTTTTCTCCCGCCGGGCGCGCCTGCTTTGAAGGTCGGCCCAGGGCGGAAGTCGAATCGCTTTGGGCCAAAGAGGCCCCGGCCGTGTTCGGCTACAACGACCCTGAGCCCCAATACCACGTTGGCGCGCTGCTGAGTAGCTGTGACATGCGCGAGCCGGCGCTGCGCCTGCTGCGCGAAGCCGTGAAAGGCGGTTATTGCGCGTTCCCCGCCGTGGACAATGACCCGCTGTGGGACAGCGTGCGCAAAACGCCGGAGTTCACCGCCATCCGCAAAGACGCCATCGCGTGCCGCGACCGCGCGGCCGCGCACGTGAAAGAACGCGGGCGCTGAAGAACGAAAATAGAAAATAGAAAAAGGGAAATAGAAAACAGGAAAGACGCCGGTCTGGATATTCCTCAACTGCAGCAAGCCAACGCCGAGTACGCGAAATTGAAATAGGGGTCAGGGATCGGGGATCAGGGAAAGACCGAAACTCGAAACACGGAAATCGGTCTTCACTCCGAGCTGCGGTCGGCTCTGCCACTTTGCCGCTCTGAAACCCTGCCACTCTTTAACAGGCTGCGGAAAAAGTGCCTTTGCCCGTCATTCCGAGCCCTGAAGCTTCGGGGCGAGGAATCTGCTTTCTGCATAAAGCCAAGGAAAAAGCAGATTCCTCGTCGCCCCGATTTCATCGGGGCTCCTCGGAATGACAGTTGGGAGAGTTTTTCCGCAGCCTGTTAACGCTTCGACCGGGCCGCTGCTGTTTGTATCGTCACGCAATATCTGTGTAATCTGCGAAATCTGCGGATGAATCCCCCGCCGTTGACTTGCGCGCGCGCGCGGCCTAGCATGGCGGCCAGTTTTGCGGAGATGAAGTGAAGAAAACACGGCGAACGATTTTCGCGCTTCTGCTTGTGCTGTTCTTTCTCTACCTGCTCGCCTGGCCCGTGCCGGTGGAGCCGCAGGCGTGGACGCCGGGGGCGTTGCCGAAGCTCGAAGGCGACTACGCGGTGAACGACAAGCTTGCCGCGGCGGAACGCATCGGCGCCGGCGTGGGCGTGGGGCCGGAGACGGTGTCGGTGGATGCGCAGGGGCGCATCTACGGCGGCTACGCAGACGGGCGCATCGTGCGCTTCGCGCCGGACGGCAGCCGCCCGGAAATGTTTGCGCAAACCGGCGGGCGTCCGGCGGGCCACCGCTTCGACGCGGCGGGCAACCTGATCGTCGCCGACGCGTCGAAAGGGCTGCTCTCGATTTCTCCCGACGGCAAGATCACCACCCTCGCGACGCAGCAGGGCGGCGTGCCGTTTGGTTTGACCGACGACGTCGAGCCGGGCGCGGACGGAGATTATTATTTCAGCGACGCATCGTCGAAGCATTCGCTCGCGGAGGTCACGCTTGATTTTATGGAGCACGGCGCGCACGGCCGCCTGCTGGTGTACGACCCGCGCACGCGCGAGACGCGCCTGCTGCTGGACAAGCTGCACTTCGCCAACGGCGTGGCGGTGGCCCCGGACGCGTCGTTCGTGCTCGTCGCGGAAACCGCGGAGTACCGCGTGCGGCGCTTCTGGCTCGCGGGACCCAAGGCCGGGCAGTCGGACGTTTTCATCGAAAATTTACCTGGATTTCCCGACGGGATTTCGTCGAACGGCCGCGGAATTTTCTGGCTGGCGATTTACGGCCCGCGCAACGCGCAGCTCGACGGCTTGTTGCCGCGGCCGTTCTTGCGCAAGCTGCTCTTGCGGCTGCACCTGCCGGACCCCGCGCCGCGGCGCTACGCCATGGTGCTCGGCCTCGACGCCGAGGGCCGCGTCGTGCACAATTTGCAGGATCCGTCCAGCGGCGCCTACGCGCCCGTCACCGCCGTGCAGGAGCACGATGGAATGCTCTACCTCGGCAGCATAAAAGAAAATTCCATCGCCCGCCTCCCGCTTGCCCAGAGCGAAGCGAAGGGCGCGCGATGATTCATGTAGCGCCGCGCTTTAGCGCGGCATTTTTCGGCACCCACCATGCCGCCCTGAAGGGCGGCGCTACAGTCGCCAGGCGCCGAATCTGTCAAGCCCCGCCGGGGTGCGCGCCACCGCGCCGGGCGCAGACAATCCCTTGCTTCACAAACGGTTAGCCGCCCCAGCGATTTTTCCGGGGAAGCGAATAATAACCCCCAGCTATGTGGTATAATAGAGATATACAGTAAGAGAACCTCGGTTTTGTAGGGGCGGCCCTGTGTGGCCGCCCTTTTTGCTTCCAGGCACCTCATGAAAATCAAACACTCGCGCCGCTCCCCAAAATCCTCCCCACCCAACGCAATGCGTCTCTGGGCCGACATTGAAGACCATCTCACTCCGGCCTTTGCCCTCTCTTCCTCCGACCGTGCCGTCTACTTCTATTTGGTCCGCCGCGGTCGCCTGCAAGGACAGCGCGTGCTGCGCATCGCCGCGCGCGCCCTCGCCATCGGCACGCGCCTTTCCCGCAGCACCGTGCGGCTCGTGTTGCGACGCCTGGGTGGCAAGCGTCTTCTTCGCATCCGCAAACGCAGTTACCAGGGCTACCAGATCGAGGTCATGCTCCCCCGCGAAATCCCCGGTTGTGTGGTGCCGCGCGCGCATGACGGAAAAAATCTGGAAACGGTGGACTTCTTTCAGACCCCGAAATACCGTCGCGCCATCTTCACCCGCGAGCGCCGCCGCTGTTTCTACTGCCTCCGCCGCCTCCCCCGCGGGCTGGGCGTGCTCGACCACGTCGTTCCGCGCGTCCGCTTCGGCCGCAATTCCTACCGCAATCTCGTCGCCTCCTGCGTGGACTGCAACACCCGCAAGGGCCGCCGCTCCACTGCCCCCTCCGCGAACTCTACCGCCAGGAAATCCTCTCCGCGCGCGAATTCCGCAGGCGGTGCTTCACTTTCCGTGAATTGACTGGCGGCCGCCTCAAACCCGTCCTTGCATCTCTGACCCGCATTGCTGCGTAGGCGCATATGGCATACGCCCCCTATCGGAACGCGTTTTGATGTAGCGCCGGGCTGCCGCGTTTTGTGCGGCACACCCGGCATCTGAAGGGACGATTTTCGAACCGGTCCCAACTCTATCTGTTTGATCTACCGCTTGGCGGGGGCGGCGGTTTTCGACGCGAGCCAGTTCAGCACCATCAGCGCGGGGACCACAAAGGGGAAAATTCCGTAGAGCGTGTCGCTCGCGGAGTGCGAATGACGGTCCACGGCGATGAACGCCTGGATGCAGAAGACCAACGTGAGCAAGGTGGCCAGCCATCCGGCCAGCGACACCGGGCGATAGATCCAACCCCAGGGTTTGAACCAGGCGAGCATCGAATCCTCCTAAAGTTTAACTTAGAGAGTACTTTATATTGCAAAGAGTATTCTGTCAAGGGCCTTTTCGCGGCCATGGAGCGCGGCGGCTTGACGCCGCTCTGTAGGGGCGCTGGATTGTGAATCGCGGGATGGCCGCGTACAATCGAAGATTCAAGAATGCACGCATGAGATCACCGTTCCACATCGTCAATGAAACGAATCACGCGCCGGCGGGCTGCGGCACGAGCGGCGCCGTCGTGTATTCCCCCAACATGCACCCTCGCCCCGACTGGCTGAAGGTGAAATATTTCGGCGGGGAGAACGGGCAGGAGTTGAAGCGCATCATGCGCACGCTCGGGCTGCACACCGTCTGCGAGTCGGCGCGCTGTCCCAACATGGGCGAGTGCTGGGAGCATCGCACGGCGACGTTCATGATTCTCGGCAACATCTGCACGCGCTCGTGCGGATTTTGCGCGGTGCCCAGTGGAAAGCCTATCGGCCCGCCGGAAGAAGACGAGCCGCTGCGCGTCGCGGAAGCCGTCGAAAAAATGGGGCTGCGTTACGCCGTGGTCACCAGCGTCAACCGCGACGACCAGCCCGACGGCGGCGCGGCCCTCTTCGCGCGCACGATTGAAGAAATCCGCCGGCGGCGGCCGGGCTGCAAAATCGAAGTGCTCATCCCCGACTTTCGCGGCGACTGGAGCGCGCTGGAGATCGTGCTGCGCGCGCGGCCGGACGTGTTGAACCACAACACCGAAACGGTGCCGCGCCTCTACCGGCAGGTGCGCAAGGGCGCGGTGTACGAGCGTTCGCTCGAGCTGCTGCGGCGCGTGAAGGAGTTTGACGCGACGCTGCCGTCGAAGACGGGCTTGATGCTCGGCCTGGGCGAGACGCGCGAGGAAATTCTCGGCGCGATGGCGGACATCGCCGCGCAGGGCACGGACATTCTCACTCTCGGACAATACCTCCAACCCACGCGCGAGCATCTGCCGGTCGCGCGGTACGTCCATCCGGACGAATTTGCTGAGTACAAGGCCGTCGGCGAGCGCGAGATGGGCTTCAAGCACATCGAGGCGGGGCCATTGGTGCGGTCGTCGTATCACGCGCACGAGCAGGAGGCTGCCGCGCATCTGTAGCGGCGGCTTTACGCCGCCAGCCCGCGGGCTGCTTTTTGAGAGACGGGCGTGCTTTCTTGTAGCGGCGGGCTTCTCCGGTTTCGGGTCCGATGAGTCTCATCGGACCACCGGACTCCTGAAATCGGAGAGACACGGAGAAAAACCAAATCAGAAACTTTCGCCCGGCCCTGCTTCCTGTTTCCCACACCCCATTCTCCTCACCAGCCTCAGATTTAGTTTGTTCGATCTGATTTCAAACTTCTGATTTCTGCCTCCTGCCTTCTGTGTTCTGATTTCTGACTTCTGACTTCTGATTTCTGACTTCCTTCTTCCTCCCTAGACAATCGGCGGAATCTGTGTAATCTGCGGATGCGATGAACTGGCTGCGCGAGCGAATCCGCTTTGACCGCAACGAACTCTCCGGCGCGTTCGGAGACATCGGCACGGATTTCCCGTTGCTGGTCGGAATGATCCTCGCCGCCGGGCTCGACGCGCCTAGCGTGCTGATTATTTTTGGCGCGATGCAAGTGCTTACGGGACTCGCCTACGGCATGCCCATGCCGGTGCAGCCGCTCAAGGCCATGGCGGTGATCGTCATCACGCAACGCATTGCGCCCAACGTGCTCTACGGTGGCGGGCTGGCGATTGGCGCGGTGATGCTGCTGCTGACGGTGACAGGACTCATCGGCTGGGTGGCGCGCATCGTGCCGAAGAGCGTCGTGCGCGGCGTGCAGTTCGGGCTGGGAATGCAACTCGCGTCGCTGGCCCTGCGCGACTACGTGACCTCGGACGGCTGGCCCGGCTATGCGCTGGCCGCGGTCGCGTTTGCGTTGACGCTCGCGCTCCTCGGCAACCGAAAATTTCCTCCCGCGCCGTTCATTATTTTGCTGGGCGTCGCCTACGCGCTGCTCTTCAAGCTCGACGGCGGCGCGTTCACCAGTGGGGCAGGCTTCAGCCTGCCCAAGTTTCACATATTGAGTTGGTCTGACATTTTGCAGGGCTGCATTTTGCTCGCGCTGCCGCAACTGCCGCTTTCGCTCGGCAATTCCATATTGGCGACGCAGCGCGTGGCCACCGACTTGTTCCCTGAAAAAAAGGTGAGCGTGCGAAAAATCAGCCTCACCTATTCACTCATGAACATCGTGAGCCCGTTTTTCAGCGGCGTGCCCACGTGTCACGGCTCGGGCGGCATCGCCGGGCACCACGCCTTCGGCGGGCGCACCGGCGGCAGTGTGGTCATCTACGGCACGATGTATCTCACGCTGGGATTATTTTTCGGCGGAGGTTTTCAAGCCGCCGTGAAATTGTTTCCGCTGCCCGTGCTCGGCGTGATCCTGCTTTTCGAGGCGCTCGCGCTGATGAAGCTCGTCCGCGACATGTTTTCCAACACCGCGGATTTCTTTATCGTCCTGCTCGTCGGCCTCATTGCCTTCGGCCTCCCCTACGGCTACGTCCTCGGCGTGGTGATTGGGACCGTGATTGCCTATGTCATGAAAGACCGCCTCGCATCCACGGATGAACACAAATAAACCGGTTTGCTGTTGACGCTATGCCATAAATGGCATATCCTGCTCCTGTGAAGCCCGCTTCCCTCAAGCCCGTGGTCTGGATGGGCGATTCCCTGGTGGTCTTGCGGGCGTTCCCCAAAGCGGTGCAAGAGGAAATCGGCTACGCGCTGCACAAAGCGCAACTTGGGGAGAAACACGAGCGCGCCAAGCCCTTGAAGGGTTTTGGCTCCGGGGTCTTGGAGGTGGTGTCAGACCATCGCGGTGACACGTTTCGAGCCGTGTACACGGTCCGGCTCGCGGGCAAGGTCTATGTGCTCCACGCCTTTCAGAAGAAATCCACGCGGGGCATTGCCACGCCGAAGTCCGAACTTGGTCTGGTGCAACAGCGATTGAAACGGGCAATGGAATTGCACGCCCAACAGGAGGACTAGTATGCGGTCCAAAGCGGATTACACAGTCAGCAGCGGCAACGTCTTTGCCGACCTGGGCTTTCCAAACGCGGAAGAGATGCTCGCCAAAGCCGAGCTGGCCCACAAAATCACCGCGATTATCGAGCGCCGCCGCCTGACCCAGGCCCGGGCTGCCGCTCTGCTCGGAGTGGACCAGCCCAAAGTGTCCGCGCTTAAGCGGGGCCGTCTTTCTGGCTTTTCGCTCGAACGGCTCGTGCGCTTCCTGATTTTGCTGGGTCGCGATGTGCAGATTGTCGTCAAGCGGCGCCGCCTTGTCCGCCGCGGCCGCGCGCGCCTCCTCGTTGCCTAGGCGGGACGCATTGTAGGGGCGCTGCTTGCTGCGCCCGGTTCATGTAGTGGCAACCTGCGCGGGTGGTGCGCAGGTTGCCACTTCGGTGCTCATGGCGAATCACCGCGCCATAACCGAGAACTTATCGGTAGTTCTGGAGATTCTGAAAAAATATGCCGCGTGAAATTTTGCGCATCCACATTGTCCCGCATGGGGGTGGGGTAGCACGCAGACGTGCAACTCCAAACCGCGTACTGTAGAATCGGACCGTTGATTTGATGGTAAACCAGAGTTTAGCCGATGCCTAGCTACGATTTCCGATCGCTCTCTAGCTACGATTTTGAGCTCCTTGCGCGAGATTTGCTCCAAGAGGAGCTGCATGTACGCCTTGAGAGTTTTGCGAAGGGACCAGACGGGGGCGTGGACTTTCGTTTCCAGAATGCTGAGGGCGACCTCGTCGTCCAGTGCAAGCACTATGCGAACTATGACGATCTCTTCAAAATTCTGAAACGAGATGAAGCTCCGAAGGTTAATCGGTTGAAACCAATCCGCTACATTTTAGCAGTTTCGACACCATTAACGCCGTATCGCAAGGATGCCATACTCGCTCTGTTCGCACCCTACTGCCGCGCGTCGGCCGATATAATCGGTAGAGAGGATCTCAACAATCTACTTGGGCTCCATCCAGGCGTCGAGCGCAAACAATTCAAGCTTTGGCTGACAAGTGAGGCCGTGCTGACTCGGCTTCTTCAAGGTGGCATTTGGGGAGATGCAGAGTTAACCGTGCAACGAATCCGGCAGCGTACAAGCCGGTATGTACGAAATCCGAGCCTTGGTCGCGCGAGACAGATATTAGACAAGCATCAATACTGCATAATTGCAGGCATTCCAGGCATTGGGAAAATAACCTTGGCCGAAATTCTCTTGATCGAGTACGTGGACCGTCATGGATTCCAGGCCATCCGGATTGCGAACGATCTCTCGGAGATCAAACCGGTAAAAAACCAGGAAAATCGCCAAATCTTCTATTTTGATGATTTCTTGGGCAAGACTGCTTTGGACAAGTTGCAGAAGAACGAAGATCAACGACTTCTGGAATTCATAGAGGAAGTAGCGGCGAACAAAAACTGGCGTTTCATTCTGACCACGAGGGAATATATCTTAAACGCTGCAAAGACTCGATACGAAACACTAGCACAGCCGCCGGTCGACTTGACGCCTTGTATTATTGAACTTTCCGATTACACGCACCCGATCCGGGCAAGGATTTTGTACAACCACATTTTCTTTTCTGATCTCCCCAACACGTACAAGCGCGCACTCCTTGAAAATCGGCGTTACGAGAAGATCTTGGCTCACTCTAATTACAACCCGAGAATAGTTGAGCATATGACGCAGGCTCGGAACGTTACAAACAAACCAGCGACTGCCTTTTTCGATGACTTTCTAAAAAATCTCGCGAATCCTGCGCGAGTTTGGGATCACGCTTTTCGATCCCAACTAACTGTGGCCGCTCAACATGTACTGCTTGTAATGAGTTCGTTGCCCGATGAGATACTCCTCACTGATTTGGAGACTGCCTTTAATCGATTCTTCCAATTCCGACGCACAAAACTTGGCTTTAGCACTTCGGGTAGGGATTTCGAATTCGCGCTGAAAGAGTTGGATGGCAATTTTGTCAAATCCTCGCTAATCGGTAAGCATCAGATAGTCAAGTTCCACAACCCGTCTGTAGCTGACTTTCTTGAGGCCTATTTGGCCAATTCACCTAATGACGTTGCCGATCTTTTTGAGTCTGTGTGCTTTTTTGATCAGTTTTCTAGGTTATGGCGAGGCCAGGGCGGTACGAGATTCAACGGGATTGACAAGCATAGTGAAAGGTTCATACGCGCGTTTGCACATCAGTTTTCTTCTCCAGACTGCAGACTCATGCCGATAGTCAACAGCGAAGGTGTCAAAATAGGTGTGCATCATTGGGACAAGTCTTTTGAAGCCAGAATTGTTTTTGCAATCGAAGTAGCAAACGCGTTGAAGACGCCAGACTCGCACGCAGTCGTGGACCAACTACTGAACATCCTGCGAGCACGGATAAGTTCAGGGGAAGGCGAAAAAGAGGACCTCGTTCGATTGTTGCAAACGCTGAATTCTCGAGAGTCGAGCCCCGAAATCAAACAAGCCATTTTCGCAGCCGCTAAGGGGTACCTTACACGCGATCTTGAAGAATTGGATGATTTTAGAAGCGTCGGCATGTTTGTCGATAACTTCCCCGCTGCAGTCGCACCGACCGAACTAGCGACAATTGGCGCAGCATTCATTCGGTTCTGTGAAACTTACGACGACTCATGGGCTAATGAACCGGATGCACTTCGTGGCGTCGCAGAAGACTTCGAGCGCGTAAGTTCGCAGCTTGATGTAGACGTCCAGGCAATTTGCGAAGATCTAGTGAAACGGGCGAAAGAATGGGAGAGCGAACTTAGGACGGAAACCTACGAAAGTGATGATTCGGATGAGGAAAGACTCAGTCTGGATCCGGCTACCGAAAGCATCGACATCATGTTCGATGGTCTTCTGCACGAGATAGATGAGAGGACGAATTAGAATTGTCGGTCGAAGGGACGAAATGTTTCCCTTCGGATTTCTCCGCCTCACAGTTTGCGCTCTTTCTTGCGGTCTTCAAGAAGCGTCTCCAGCAGCGACGGTTCGCCCTTTAGCGAACCACACAGACGGTCAAGGAATCCACGCGTGAGGGGTTGGAGCACGAGCCGGCCCTTTTCTTCCACGAACGCCACCTTCGTGCCTTTGCGCAATCCATACTTGCGGCGAAGCTTTGAGGGGATCACGAATCGCCCTCTCGTGGTCATGGTAGCGATGTTCGCTTTCATGTGTGCCCTCCCGGCTTTCTTTCCTATTTTCTATTTTCCCTTTTCCATTTTCGTTTTTCTCTGTATTTCTTTGCCTCAGTGGCTAATCTTCTGACCTAGTTGCCCACAGCGGACCGCGGAAGCAGCGCCAGCGCCCCCGCGGCGACTTGCTGGATGCGGGCGTTGCAGGCGGAATCGCCCCGCATCTAAAGACGCGGGCTACATTCAGAGCTGAACCACAGCGAGGGCGGGAATCAATCGAAAGTGGCGGACGTCCAGCGTTGCAACAGCGTAGCCGAGATGCAGGGCCGTCGTGCCAATCAACAGGTCTTCAAACGCGATGCTAACGCCACGGGCAGCTTGCTCCCCCTCGATTCTCCCGGCAAGCTGGGCGATCTCCAGCGTCACTGGATGCACGATCATGTCGCGGCAGAGCTCCTCCACGAATGCCTGTCGGCGCTCGCGATCCACTTCGCCCTTAGCCCGGTAGATGCCATGGGTCAGTTCGACGATGGTCACCGCAGAAAGTCCCGCTTCGGTTTCTCCGTGTGCGGCCCGCACCCGTTCCAGGATTTGCCGCACACTTTCCCCGCCGCGCTCTCCTGCGATGAGGATGCTGGAGTCGAGAATCAGTCCCATGCTGAGAGGTCACGCGGTTTGCGGCTATGAATGATTTCTTTCAGGTCAGAGGCGAAACCCGCATCCATCGCAGGTTCGTAGCCCAATTCCTTCGCGTGCGCTTCGGCGAGAGCGATGGATTCCGAGAGCAGGCGGCCACGGGGATTTTCTGCCGGTCGCACAACGGCTACGGGGCGTGAATCCCGCTCAATGATGACTTCGGCACCCGCGCTGACACGGTCGAGTAGTGACGCGAAGTCACTGGCCGCTTCAGCGTCGGAGACGTGGATAACTGGCTTTGTCATAGCCCTCATTATACGCCTAATTCCGGAGGACAACGGATACCAGTCGCCGTGGAATACGGCTCGGTAAACTTTCAGCCGTGAAGAATTCGATGAGTCTCCAAAGCAATTTCGCGCGTGTTAGCGGGACAATGCAGAGGCGACGGCGGTCGACGGCAGCAGCGCCAGTGCGGCCGCGGCGACTTGCTGGATGCGCGCGGAGCAGGCGGAGTCACCAACAGGACTGTTGCCGGAGGCGCTAGCAGCGCCGCGGGAGGCGAGACGCTTTGCTTCGAGGAAATATTTTGCGGCTTGGGCGTGATGGCCCAGCTTGGCGTGCAGGTCGCCGAGGACGAGCTGGAAAACGGGATTCGTCGGATACTCCTCGACGAGCGGCGTGAGCAGCTCGACGGCGCGCGCGTAGTTCTGGTCGTAGTTGCGCAAATTCTTGGCGTAGTAGAAGCGCGCTTCCCCGACGGACATATCCCCATCGCGCAGCGCGCGTTCGAGCAGGCGCGTGCCTTCCTTCTTCGTCCCGCCGGGAATGCCCATGAAGAAGCGCAGCATCTTGGCCCACCAGGAAAGCGCGTCCACGAAGTAATTATAAAGACCCAGGCCGGTGTAGGCGTCGCCGAGTTCGGGGTCGAGCTGCGAGGCGCGAAGCAGATACTCGCGAGCCTTCACGCCGGCGCGGGCGACGGGCTTGGCCTCCTCGCGCAGGCCGTGCAGCCGCGCCTTGAGCGCATAGCCCATGCCCACGTAGAGATTCATCTCCGCGGAAGGCGCTTTGGCGAGCTGCGCGTCGCCGAGCACAATGGCTTTGTCGGCGAGCGCGAAGTAGTAGTCGTCACCGGGGAGCTTGCCGCGCTTCCAGGCGTCAATCGTGTTCCACCTGATTTCGCAGGCGGCGCAGTACATCTTCCACCACAGCGCGTTCACTTCGAGGAGATAGCCGAGCGGGGAATCAGGCTGTGCCTGCTGGACCTTGCGGAATAGTTCGATGGCGCGCGCCGTGTCGCCGGCGTACATGAAGCGGAGACCTTCGCGGGCCTCCGGCGGAGCGTTGAGTTTTTTCGCGTGCGCACCGGCGGCGCAGAAAGTGAGCACAAGAATGATTGGAAGACAGAATTTACGCATCGCTATCAGGGTACAAGAAAATAGAAAAGAGAAAATGGAAAATAGGAACGCCGCCGCGAAAAACTGAAACCTGACCACGAAGAACTGATGCCTGCCCCCTGTAACCCGTCACCTTGATTCGTTAGGCGCGGGGCTTGAGCCAGCCGAGCAGGCGCGCGGCGGCGACGTACATCGCAAAACATTCCAGCGCGAAAGGCGGAAAACCGAGAAAGCCGGGCGCGGGCATCTCAAAAATTTTCCATTGCTGGAACATCGGAAAAATATAGACCCATTTTGCCGCAGCCCAGTTGTTCCAAAATTCCCAGAGGATGCCGCAGACCCAGCCGGAAATCAGCAGCGCATAGACGCGGTCGCGGCGGCCGAGTTCGAGGTCGCCCAGCAACGAGGGCAGGCGCAGACGGTAGTTGGCGGGGTCGAGGAGAAGCACGAAGCCCAGCCAGACGAGCGCAAAAAGATACGCGGCGATTTCGCGCGGGAGCGTAAGAGGAAGAATGAGCAGCAGCGCGCCGGACACGATCAACGCGCGGTGAACATGGAGCGAAAACTTTACCGGGGCGGCGGGCGGAAACCAGTTGAAGGCGCGAATCAGATCGGTGGTGACGAAAATGGCCGGAGTGATGGTCATGAACGACCAGGCGTAGCCGAAATATCTTGCCAGCCAGAATTTCGGCAGGCCAATGTAGGCCCAGTTCTGCAGGCGCAGGTTGTAGGCCTCGAACATGAGCCACAGCGGGAGCGAAAGCAGCGCGATGCGCGCGAATTGCATGGGCGCCTGCTGGAGACGCGATTTGCCGTTGATGGCGAAGACAGCGGCGTCGGCGACGAGGATGTAGCAGGACCAGGCCAGCGGAGTGAAGTACGTCGCTACGGGCTCGACGTGGCGGAACATCAGCCACTCGAAACCCACGAGCGCGGCGAGACCCATCCAGCCGTACAGCGGGAATGGACGAGTGCGATGGCGGAAAAATTCCGCGACGAGAATCGCCGCGGTGGCGGCAGTAAGGGCGACGCCGAGCTTGATCATACGCGGGAGAGAATAGCGCAAAGAGAGAGGAAAAGAATCCGCAGATTCGAAAAAACGAAAATAGAAATCCAAATCAATAGGAAAGCCACAGAGGCACAGAGAAAATAGGGGCCAGAGAGAAGACCTGAAGGAAAACGAGAAGAGAGATCCTTCGCTTCGCTCAGGATGACAGACAAGAAAGACGAGAGATTCGCTGCCTAAACCGCAGCGGAGAAGATCCTCGTCGGCCGCGGCAGATTCGGAATGACGGCGGGAGTTTGTTATGCTGGCTGGTCTTCTCGCGACAGGGAAACCGGGCCGGTCTGAAGATCGGCCCGTACAGATGCCGGCCTCCCGACATCCCGAAGCCTCGGGATCGGGACCATACGCCCCAACGAAGAAGAGACCGTGGCAGACGAAAACAACAAAGCGAAGCTGGAGCGGGGGCTGGGTCTGGCGGAGGCCACGGCGCTCAACATGATCGACATGGTGGGCATCGGGCCGTTCGTGGTGATCCCGCTGGTGATCAAGGATATGGGCGGGCCACAGGCGTTGCTCGCGTGGGTGGTGGGCGCGGCGCTCTGCCTGATTGACGGCTTTGTGTGGGCGGAGCTGGGCGCAGCGATGCCGGAAGCCGGCGGGAGCTACGTCTTTCTGCGCGAGGCGTACGGCGCGGGGCGCTGGGGACGGCTGATGTCGTTTTTGTTCGTGTGGCAGACGCTGATCCAGGCGCCGCTGGTGATGGCGTCGGGGGCCATCGGCTTCGCGCAGTACTTCGGCTACCTGGTGAAGCTCGGCGCGTACCAGCAGAAGGCGCTCTCCGGCGGGCTGATACTTTTTCTGGTCTTTCTGCTCTACCGGCGCATCACAACGATTGGGAAAATCTCGCTGCTGCTGTGGGCGGGCGTGCTTGCGACGATCATCTGGCTGATCTGGGGAGGCGTGACGCACTTCGACGCAAAACTCGCGTTCAGCTTTCCCGAAGGCGCGTGGGATTTTTCGTGGGTGTTTTTTGCGGGGCTGGGCAGCGCGACGATGAGCACGGTGTACAGCTACTGGGGCTACTACAACGTCTGCCACCTGGGCGCGGAAATCCGCGAGCCCGGGGAAAATATTCCGCGGGCGATTTTTCTCTCCATCATTGGCATTGCGGTGCTGTATCTGGCGATGCAGACGAGCATCCTGGGCGTGGTGCCGTGGCAGGAAGGGCAGCACTCGCCGTTTATCGTGAGCATGTTCGTGGAAAAAATCTACGGCACGACGGCAGCGAAGGTGGCCACGGGGTTGATCCTGTGGGTGGCGTTCGCGTCGCTGTTTGCGGTGATCCTGGGCTACTCGCGGGTGCCGTACGCGGCGGCGGTGGACGGGAATTTTTTCCAGGTGTTCGGGCGCGTCCATCCGACGAAACATTTTCCGCATGTGTCGCTGGTGGCGCTGGGGACGGCGGGGCTGGTGTTCAGCCTGCTCTTCCGGCTGGGCGACGTCATCAAAGCGATCGGCGCGATGCGGCTGGTGGTGCAGTTCGTCGGGCAGGCGATCGGCGTGATGGTGCTGCGGCAGCGGCTGGGCGCGGAACGGCTGCCGTTCCGCATGTGGCTCTACCCGCTGCCGGCGCTGCTCGCGGCGGTGCTGTGGTTCGCGCTGTTTCTGGCGACGAAATGGTTTGCGCTGGCGGGGGCGGGGATGATTGCGCTAGGGGTGATTGTATTTCTGGTGAGGGCGCGGACGGAGGAAGCATGGCCGTTTGAAAGAACAGTGGCGAGTGGGAACGGCGAAGTGAGGAAATGAGGAAGAGACGAGGAGAAAAGATTTAACGCAGAGGACACAGAGGGCCGCAGAGGGCACGGAGAAACCCTTTTGGACCGCAGATGAACACAGATAAACACAGATATTTATACAGAAAGATTCTTGCGGCGGTGCTGCTGAGCGCGTTGTGGTGCGCGGCGCCGGTGCGCGCGCAAGACCCTTCACCTTACGGTTCAGGGCACGGCGGATCGGCGGGCGGGAACGGGCAGAGTCTGCCGGAAGTGATTGAGGCGATTGAGAAGGCGCGGGTTACAACGCGCATCCTGTGCATCACCGCGCATCCGGACGACGAGCCGGGGGCGGTGCTGGCGTATCTGGCGCGGGGGCTGCACGCGGACGTGGCGCTGCTCTCGCTGACGCGCGGCGAAGGCGGGCAGAACGCGCTCGGGCCGGAGCAGGCGCCGCAGCTCGGCGTGATCCGCACGGAAGAATTGATGCGGGCGACGCAGGTGTATGGCACGCGACTTTTTTTTACACGCGCGCCGGACTTTGGGTACACGAAGACGCCGGAAGAGGCGATGAAGGTGTGGGGCGACCTGGTTCTCGAAGATATGGTGCGGGTGATCCGCACGTTCCGGCCGCACGTGATTATCAACAACTGGGGCGGAGTGAGGACGGGTCATGGCCACCACCAGGCGTCGGGGATTTTGACGCCGAAAGCCTACGCGATGGCGGCGGACGCGGATGCGTTTCCGGAACAGATCAAAGAAGGATTGCAGCCGTGGAAAGCGGAGGCGCTGCTGCAACTTTCGCGCGGCGATGCGAGCGGCGGGTTTTCGATTCCGGTGAGCGAGATTTCGGCGCTGTGGGGAAAAAGCTGGGGCGAGATCGGGATTGAAGGCTACTTGAACCATCGCACGCAGGGAGTGGGAGGAGTGAGGAGCTCGCCGTTTTTCCGGAGGGCGATTACGCTGGTGGCAGTGGAAGGAGCGAAGGCGGATGCAAAGCTTCTGGCCGCGCCGTTAACGGCGCTGGCGGGACGCTTCGCGGGGATCGAGGATGTGCTCTTGCCACGACTCAAAGAAGTGGACGATTCGTTGGATAAGGCGGAAAAAGCGGCGCGGGAAGTCGAATGGGGAAAAGTGGCTCTGCACCTTTCGCGTGCGGGTCGCGACTCACTCGCGTTGCGGACCGATATCCAGAAACAGAAGAGTGAGATCGCAGAGCGAGCGGCACAGGAGCTGGAGAGAATTCAAGAGCGGATCGACACGGCGATGACGCTGGCGCTGGGGTTGCGGATGGAGGCTACCGCGAACCGCGGAGAGATCGTCGAGGGCGAACCATTTGCGGTGTCTGCCCAATGGCGGCGGCGATTGGAACCGGCGCTGCATCTGGAGGAACCCACGCTGGAAGCGCCCGAGGGATGGGTGCAAGAAACCCTGACCGAGAAGGCCGTCGGCTCCGTAAACCTGCGCGCCGCACCGACGAAAAAGGATGGCACCAGGGAAGACCTGGAAAGGGAGAGAGAAAAAGAGAGGGAAAGAAGCCGGATGGCGCATTCTATCTGTCCGTGGCCGGAGCCCCTTGCGTCCGTGAGCATTCACGGGCAGATCCATGCGTACTTCATCAGCCAGGAAGTGCCCGTGGTGACCACGCGGGTGACGTCGGTGGGGTCGGAGACGCGGCCGCTGTTGATGGTGCCGGCGGTGACGCTGACGGTGGAGCCGAGGCGGTTTGTGGTGGTGAGCGGGGGGAATTTGAAATCTGAAATTGGAGATTTGAAATCTGAAAAACAAGAGAGATCCTTCGTCCCGATCAAGCCCATCGGGACTCAGGATGACAAGAAAAGGCAAGGCGGCGTCCCTTCGGCTTCGGTTCCCTCGGCTGCGCTCGGGACAGGCAGGGCAAGCGAGCCGCCGCACTTCAAAACGGGCGACCTGCCGGTCGCCCCTACAAGGCAGGATACAAAGCAGACCACAAAACGAATTACAGACCGCAGCCGCGGGATCAGGGCAGGGGAGCCGCCGCACTCCAAAGGGGCGGGGCTAAAGCCCGCCCCTACAGAGCAGACGGAGGAGTTTACGGGGGCCGGGGATCAGCACTCCAAAGGAGAGCGGGAAATTGTGGTGCGGGTGAGGCACTACGCGACAAAGGCGGAGAAAATCACGGTGGGGATTGAGGCGCCGGCAGGATGGGTGGTGGTGAGCGGGGGGAATTTGAAATCTGAAATTGGAGATTTGAAATCTGAAAAGCAAGAGAGATCCTTCGTCCCGATCAAGCCCATCGGGACTCAGGATGACAAGAAAAGGCAAGGCGGCGTCCCTTCGGCTTCGGTTCCCTCGGCTGCGCTCGGGACAGGCAAGGCAGGGGAGCCGCCGCACTTCAAAACGGGCGACCTGCCGGTCGCCCCTACAAGGCAGGATACAGAGCAGACCACAAAACGAATTACAGAACAGACAGTGGAGTTTGTGGGAGCGGGGGATCAGTTGGTGCGGTTTGCGGTGAAGCCGCCGGTGGAGATGACGGCCCTTCGCCCAGGCTCAGGACAAGCGGGGAAGTATGAATTGAAGGCGTATGCGCGGCGAGAGAGTGGCGAAGCCCAGAACCAAGCAATGCAGGGCGAGGAGTTTCGGACGTCGCTCGAGCCGTTGCCGACGCTGCCGACTCGCCTGTGGCGGGAGCCGGCGGTGGCGAAAGTGCACGTGATGGACGTGGCCGTGCCGAAGGATCTGCGGGTGGGGTACGTGGCGGCGGAGAACGATCCGATTCCGCAGGCGCTGCGGGAGATTGGCGTGCACGTCGAGCTGCTGGATGAGGCGCAGCTCGCGTTTGGAGATTTGTCGAAGTACGACGCGATTGCCATCGGCATCCGCGCGTACGAGTTGCGCAGCGATCTGGCGCGGGCGAACCAGCGGCTGCTCGACTATGCGGCAGCAGGAGGAACGCTCGTCGTGCAATACCAGCGCGAGGGCGTGTGGAACGCGATGAAGCCGGCGCCGTACCCGGCGACGATCGGCAACGGGTTGCGCACGACGGATGAAAATTCGCCGGTGCGCGTCCCGGACCCGGCACATCCGGTGCTGAATTTTCCGAACGCGATCCGCGCGGAGGATTTTTCCGGCTGGGTGCAAGAGCGCGGGCTGTACTATTGGGACAAGTTCGACGCGAAGTACACGCCGGTGCTGGCGCTGAAGGACCCCGGCGAGGAAGAAGCGCTCGGGGCGCTGGTGACGGCGCGGCACGGAAAGGGCGTGTACATTTATACGGGGCTGTCGTTCTTCCGGCAGTTGCCGGAGGGCGTCGCGGGCGCGTACCGGTTGTTTGTGAATTTGTTGAGCCAGGGAAGGCAGTGAGGAAGTGATGAAGAGACAAAGAAAGAGGATGGGAGATTTGAAATTGGAAATTTGAAATGGACGGCCGGCCGAACAAAATCTAACGCAGAGGCGCCCCGACATCCCGAAGCGTCGGGGTAAACTCCGGCCGCAGGGGAGCGCAGAGAAAAGCAAAAGAGAAAAGCAAAAGAGAAAAGACCTAAGACCGAGGTCACCGAGGCACGGAGAGCACAGCGCAGCTCAGCCGCAACCAAAACAAAGGACAACGCAGAGGCGCAGAGTACGCAGAGGCACGCAGAGAAGAAAGGACAAATTGAATTTTGTTGCGGGACGCGAAGAAACTCCGGGCGAGTCGTACCGAGAAGGAAGAAACGCGAAATTCGACACTCGCGAAGTGGCAAGATTCTCATTGGGAACGTGGAGGAGAAGATGAGGAAGCGGCGGTGCATGAGAGCGGGGATGCGAGAGTTGATGGCGGTGGCGGTGATGATCATGCTGGCGGCGGGAATGACGGCGGGGATCGTGGAGGCGCAGGAGAAGCCGAAGAAGCCGCCGAAGGAAAAGAACGCGCCGAAGATGAAGGCGGAACCGGCGGAGCAGCCGCAACAGGTCCTGCCGCCGGGGAACGACAATGAACTGATCGACTACCGGATCGCGGAGATGCTGGCAGGGTGGCAGATCGGAGACACGAACCTGCTGCACAGCGCGTATGCGGACGATGTGTCGGTGGTGAGCGGGGCATACGAGCCGCCGATCCTGGGGTGGGCGAATTTTCTGGCCACGTACCAGAAGCTGCGCGCGCGGATCAGCACCGTGCAAGTGGACCGGCGCAACACCTACACGGTGGTGCGGGGGACGCTGGCGTGGTCGAGCTACCAGTGGGAGTTCAGTGGCGTGATGGACGGCAGCGCGGCGCACTGGAAAGGACAGACCACGCTAGTGCTCGAAAAACGCGCGGGGAAATGGATGATCGTGCACAACCATACGTCGGTGGTGCCGGAGGCGCCGGCTGCGGCAGCGCCGCCAGTGGCGCCGAAACCATGAAAACTATTTGGAACCACAGATGAACGCGGGTGAAAAGTCAAAGAGTTAAAAAGATAAAATATTAACGCAGAGTTGCCAGAGGGTCACAGAGAGCGCAGAGACAGAGAGAAAGACGAGCCGATTGAGCGCGGAGAGTAAAGAGAAGGCGGAGGATTAGAGACAGGGGCTACGCGTTACCGTCCAAAGACCGGAGGCCACACACCACAGACTACAAACCGGAGATCGCACACCACCCACGACACGCCACGGATCACAAACCGCCCACCGCACAGCGCACACCACGAACCACACACGAGACACACATCACGCACGAGATATGGAGCCCGGGCGCGGCGCCGAGGCATCGAGGCGGGATGACAGAGCGCGCCGGTTCAGAACGTCTTCAGACCTTCGTAGAGCCACACGCCGGCGATGACGAGCAGCAGGACGCCGGACGTTACGCCAAGGACAGTGATGGGCTTGCTGAGGCGAATCAGCCGGTCCACGAGCTCCTTCTGTTCCCTGGCGATGTGGTCTTCGGCCTTGTCGAGGAAGATCTGATCTTCTTCTTTGAGCTCCAAGATGCTGCGGTAGATCAGCATGACGATGAGCGCCACCGTGACCGCACCCCAGAGGACGAGAAGGATCATCAGCGGACTGAGTTGCATGGTTGCCTCCCCGCCGAACGAGCCTACCGCACTGCGCGGAGCCCCGGCAGAGCCGGGCACCCCATCTTGGCGCGATTATACACCGCTCACGCGTGTCAAGGAGTGGCCGGCAGGCAGCGGGGCGTAAACGGCAAGGCGCCACAGAGGCGGGGAGGCACAGAGAAAGACTCGAACCTATCTGGCTCTGTTGACATCCCTGTAAAACTGGCCCGCGCGGGCCCGAGGACGCTCCATCCGCCTGCGGCGGATTGCGCGCCAGCCTGCGGCAGCAAGGTGCGCACTCCGTGCGACCTTTTGACCCAGGGCTTACGCCCTGGGCTACAAGACTTTCGCCCCTTCGGGGCTCAAATTCGTGGATATCAACAGAACCACTCTATCTCATCAATGGTCAGAGGCCTCGAGGCAGAAAGAAGTTGAGCCTCTCAGGGGCTAAAGGATGTGTATTGATGCGGGTTTTACGGCACGGCTAAAGCGAGCAGCCAAGAGTGGCTGCTCTACTCCTACCTGTATTCATGCGGGTTTTACCGCATGGCTAAAGCGAGCAGCCAAGAGTGGCTGCTCTACTCCTACCTGTATTCATGCGGGTTTTACGGCA
>JACQDE010000075.1 GCA_016201285.1 Acidobacteriota bacterium
GGACCGAGTCGAACGGTCGACCTCGCCCTTATCAGGGGCGCGCTCTAACCAACTGAGCTACAGGCCCACTACGCAGAAAGACAGTGGGAGCCAAACCAAACTATGATAGCCGCGGGACGTGCGGATGGTCAAGGAAGAGGGTCCCGCGGTGATACCAAGCCGGAGGAAAGCTTTTCGGAGGAAATGAATCGGGAAGGTTGACCGTTCGACTCGGTCCAGGCCCACCATTTCTTCTCTCTTTAACTCTGTCACCCTGCCACTCTGCCACTTTGTCACTCTCCAACCCTCCGCTGTTGACTCTTTAAGCCTTCGACATTTTGACCTTTCGCCTCTCCGAATCGCGCTGCGTTAGAATTGTTCTTCAGGCGCCCATGCACAACGAATTCATGCAGCGGGCCATCGCGCTGGCGATGGACAACGTGCGTTCCGGCCGCGGCGGCCCATTCGGCGCGGTGGTCGTCAAGGACGGCGCGATCATCGCCGAGGGCGCCAATTGCGTCACGGCCGTGAACGACCCCACCGCGCACGCCGAAATCGTCGCCATTCGCGCGGCCTGCCGCGCTCTGGGCACGTTCCAGCTCACCGCCTGCGACATCTACACCTCCTGCGAGCCCTGCCCGATGTGCCTCGGCGCGATCTACTGGGCGCGGCCCGCGCACGTCTTCTTCGCCGCCACCGCCGCCGACGCCGCCGCGGCCGGCTTCGACGACTCCTTCATCTACGAGCAGCTTCCGCTGCCGACCGAGCAGCGCAAGATTCCCATGATGCCGCTGATGCGCGAGCAAGCGCTCGCCGCCTTCCGCGCCTGGCTCGATACGCCCGGCAAGATTCCGTACTGAAACGAAGGGCGTGCCACCGCTTTCACAACGGGAGTGTACCGAGCCGAGTTACGAGCTTCTATTTTCGAGTCGCGTTTCTCCGGTTTTCTTTTCTCGCGCAGCGCTTTGTGAGATAACTTACCCATTCTTCGCCCGCTCCGAGGACTCGTGCACCCCGAACCGCCACTGATCGGCCAGGCTGTCCCGCGCAAGGAAGGCCGCGACAAAGTCACCGGCCGCGCCCGCTACGTGGACGACCTGGTGTTTCCGGGGATGATGTATGGCGCCACCGTGCGCAGCCCCGTCGCCCGCGGCCGCATCCGCGCGATTCATTTCGACGAGAACATTCCCTGGCAGGAATTCACCGTGGTCACCGCCCAAGATATTCCCGGCGAGAACTGCGTCGCGCTGATCCTGCACGACCAGCCGTGCCTGGCCGCGGAAATCGTCAACCATCCCGAAGAGCCGGTCGTGCTCCTCGGGCATCCCGACAAGCACCTGCTCGAAGAAGCGCGCCGCGCGGTGCGCCTGGAAACCGAGCCGCTGCCCGCGGTCTTCACCATCGAGGATTCGCTCGCGAAAAAAGAAATCATCTGGGGCGAAGACAACGTTTTCAAATCGTTCCTGGTCGAAAAAGGCGATGTGGATTCCGCGTGGGCGCGGGCGGAGATCGTGGTCGAAGGCGAGTATGAAACCGGCGCGCAGGAGCAGCTCTACATCGAGCCGAACGGCATGATCGCCGTGGCGAACCCCGACGAAGGCGTCACCGTGTGGGGCTCGATGCAGTGCCCCTACTACGTGCATAAGGCGCTGGTGCCGCTCTTTGGCCTGTCAAAAGACAAAGTGCGCGTGATCCAGGCGGAAACCGGCGGCGGTTTCGGCGGCAAGGAAGAGTATCCCTCGATGATCGCCGCGCACGCGGCGCTGCTGGCGTGGAAGGCGGGCCGGCCGGTGAAGCTCATCTACGACCGCGCCGAAGACATGGCGGCGACGACGAAGCGCCATCCCTCGCGCACGCGGCACCGCACCGGCGTGACGCGCGATGGAAAACTCGTCGCCCTAGAGATTGATTTCGTGATTGACGGCGGCGCGTACTGCACGCTCTCGCCGGTGGTGCTCTCGCGCGGCACGATCCATGCCGCCGGGCCGTACGAATGTCCGAACGTGCGCATCCGCAGCCGCGCTGTGGCCACCAACGCGCCGCCGCACGGCGCCTTCCGCGGCTTCGGCGCGCCGCAGAGTGTCTTCGCGCTCGAGCGCCATTTCGATCAGGTCGCCAAAGCCTGCGGGCTTGCGCCGGATGAATTTCGCCGCCGCAATTTCGTTCATGCCGGCGGGACCCTCGCGGTCAGTCAAGTGATCCATGAAAACGTGGACCTGCCGCAATTGATGGAGCGCGCGTTCGCGGAGAGCGATTACCACGCGAAGCGCGCGCGCTTCGCGCGCGAAAACCGCGATGCGCGCGTGAAGAAAGGGATCGGCTTCGCGGCCTTCCTGCACGGCGCTGGCTTTACCGGCTCCGGCGAGGAGTATCTGGCTTCGGTCGTCGCGGTCGAGGCTACCGCCGAAGGACGCGTGCGCGTGCTCGCCGCGAGCACGGAAATCGGGCAGGGCGCCAACACCGTCTTTACGCAGATCGCTGCGGACACGCTGGGGCTCGATCCCGAGCTCATCGACATTGCGCCGCCGGACACCGCCGCGGTGCCCAATAGCGGCCCCACCGTGGCTTCGCGCACGACGATGATTGTCGGCAAGCTGGTCGAGTCTGCCGCGCTCGGCTTGAAGCAGACGCTCGTTTCGAGCGGCCTGCCAGGCGAAAGGGGCGGGCCTGAAGGCCGCCCCTGTACATCCGAGGAATTTCAGCGCGCCTGCGCAGAATACATCCGCAAGCACGGTGCGTTGCGCGCGACGTGCCAGTACGCGCCGCCGCCGGGGATCAAATGGGACGACGAGAAGTATCAAGGTGACGCCTACGGGGCGTACGCGTGGGCGGTGTACGTTGCCGAAGTTTCCGTGGACACGGTGACATACGAGATTCGCGTGGACGATTTCGTCGCCGTGCAGGAAGTCGGCAAAGTGATCCACCCCGTGCTGGCCACGGGACAGATCGAAGGCGGCGTGGCCCAGGGCATCGGCTACGCGCTCTATGAAAACGTCGTGTGGCGGGAAGGACGCATGGTCAACGCGCAGATGACGAATTACATCATGCCGACAAGCGCGGACGTGCCGCCGATCCGCGTGTTCTTCGAGGAGAATCCGTATCCGTTCGGCCCGGGCGGCGCGAAAGGCATCGGCGAGCTGCCCATGGACGGCCCCGCGCCGGCGATTGTGAACGCCATCGAGCAGGCCACCGGCGCAAGCATCACGCGGATTCCCGTGACGCCGGAAGTGCTGATGGAAGCGCTGGAGGGCGTCCATGCCTGACGCCGCAAAGGTGCGCATCGCATTCCGCGTGAATGGCAGCGAGCACATCGTGCATGCGTGGCCGATGGCGCGGCTGCTCGACGTGCTGCGCGAAGAGCTGCGTCTGACCGGCACGAAGGAAGGCTGCGGCGAAGGCGAATGCGGCGCGTGCGCGGTGCTGCTCGACGGCGCGCTGGTAAACAGTTGTCTGGTGCCGGCGCTGCACGCCGACGGCGCGAGCATCATCACGATTGAAGGCGTCGCGCAGGGAGAGCAGCTCCACGCGGTGCAGCAGGCATTCCTCGAACACGGCGGCGCGCAGTGCGGCATCTGCACGCCGGGCATGGTGCTGGCGGCGGTGAACCTGCTGGAAAAATGCCCGAATCCGACGGAAGCGGATATCCGCAACGGCCTGGCGGGAAATCTGTGCCGGTGTACCGGCTATATGAAAATCTTCGAGTCTGTTGTTGCGGCGTGCAAACAACAAAGGTGACAGGTAACAGGTGTCAGGGAAAACAAAGACAAAACATTAACGCAGAGGGCGCAGAGCGGCACAGAGGTCGCAGAGGATAATCGGATCTGATGAGAGCGTACCTACCGCAATTTGAGTTGATCACGCCGACGGCGCTAGAGGATGCGCTCAAGTTGCTGGCTCGCGAACCTGGCCAATGGGAGCCGTTTGCGGGCGGCACCGATCTCATGGTTCTTCTGGAAGCAGGCAAGCTCGCGCATCAGCGATTTCTCAATATCTGGCGCCTGAAAGAACTGCATGGCATGGAAGAGACGCGCGAGAATGTCACGCTCGGCGCGCTGACCACGTACACCGAGGTGCAGAAACACGAAACGCTGCAACGAGAATTTCCGTTGCTGTGCCGCGCGGCGGCGGTAACGGGAAGCGTCGCCACGCAAAACCGGGGGACGCTCGGTGGCAACATCGCCAACGCCTCGCCGGCGGCGGATTCGCCTCCGGCGCTGCTGGTGTACGACGCGGAGCTGGAGCTGCTCTCTGCGCGCGGGGCGCGCTGGGTGCGGTACGCGCAGTTTCACAAAGGCTACAAGCAGATGGACCTCGCGCCGGACGAGCTGATCGCGCGCATCCGTCTGCCGCGGCGCGCAAATGTAGCGCCGGGCTTTAGCCCGGCATCTTGGGGGTGGCACGAGTATTACAGCAAGGTGGGCACGCGCAGCGCGCAGGCGATTTCCAAGGTGTGCTTCGCCGGCGCGGCGCAAATGGCCAACGGCCGCATCGCCGACATTCGCATCGCGCTGGGGAGCGTGGCGCCTACGGTGGTGCGCTGCGCAAAGACGGAAGAGTTTCTGCGGGCGGAAGAAAAGTTGACGCCAGCGGCCGTTCAGAAGGCGCAGGAGATTCTCGCCGGAGAGATTGCGCCGATTGACGATTTCCGCTCGACGGCGCGCTACCGCCGGCGGGTAGCGCAGAACCTGCTCGGCGAGTTCTTGGGTAGCGCCGTCCGTTAGACCGGCATTTTCTGCTGGCGGTGTGCCGCACAGATGCCGCGCTGAAGCGCGGCGCTACATCCCCCGCGAAGAAAGTTTTCGTTCGAAATCGGATTTTACCGCGAGCCATTCGCCGGCGACGACGCTGAACCAGACGGAATGGCGCAGGCGGCCGCTGGCGGTGACCATGTGGTTGCGGAAGGTGCCTTCCTCTTTCGCGCCGATGCGGAGGAGCGCGCGGCGCGAGGCGTCGTTGAGCGAATCGGTTTTGAACTCGACGCGGACGCAGCCGAGCGATTCAAAGGCGTGGCGGAGGAGGAGGTATTTCGCTTCGGTGTTGAGGGCGGTGCGCTGAAAGCGAGGATGGAGCCAGGTACTGCCGATCTCGACGCGGCGATTGGCGGGGTCAATGTTCATGTAGCGGGTGCTGCCGGCGACGGGGTCCCGACCCTTCGGGACGCCGCGGGCGATGGTGACAAACGGCAGGGCGAGGCCGGCGGCCTGCTGCTCGAGCGCGGTGCCGATCCAGGCGCGCATTTCATCGGCGGTGCGCACCGGCGCGGGATACCACCGCCAGATTCGCTCGTCGTTGCCGGCTTCCCACAGCGCGGCATGATGCGCGAGCGTGAGCGGCTCGAGACGTACGTGCTCGCCTTGCAGGACGATCGGCTCGATGATCATTTGTCAGTTGGAGTGATGCGCTGCACTCCGAGGCGCTTCGCGCACAAGCCCGCAGAAGGCGGCGGCGTAAACCCGCCGCTACTTGGCGTCGCCCATCTGCTGGGCGAGGTAGTTCTGCAAGCCGAGCTGGGCGATCAGCTCGAGCTGGGTTTCGAGCTGGTCCACGTGTTCCTCTTCGTCCTTGAGGATGACGGTGAGGAAGTCGGCGGTGGCGTTGTCGCCGGCCTTGCGGCAGGTCTCGACGGCCTTGTTGTAGGAAACCACGGCACCCTTCTCAAGCGCGAGGTCGTTCTCGAGCTGCTGCTTGATGTCCTTGCCGATGCGGAGCTTGTCCATCTCGTCCATCTTGGGCATGCCTTCGAGGAACAGGATGCGCTCCATCAACTGCTCGGCGTGCTTCATTTCGCCGACGGACTGCATTTTGGTCAGCTTGGAGAGTTTGGGGTAGCCCCAGTTTTCCTGCATTTCCGCGTGGAGCATGTACTGGTTGATGGCGGCCAGTTCTTCCCGGAGCATGTCGGAAAGCGCCGCGACGACTTCCGGTTTGCCTTTCATAATCTTCCCCTTGTGTATTGAATGGGCGGTCTGAAGACCGGCCCCTACATTGTTCGGCCTGCGACACGCAGCCGCATATTATAACCCGCCGAAAAGCGAAATGCGAAAAACGAGAAGGAGGGAATCCCCCAGATTACACAGATGAGGAAGAGATCCTTCGGGCCGATCCCGCTGCGCGTTATCGGCCCTCAGGATGACGGGTTGGAGTGAGTGCGCCGAGCAGGGGCGTATTCCATACGCCCCTACGAAAACTGCGGAACAATCGTGCCGGACAGGCTGAAAGCCTGTCCTACAAAAGCGCCGCTACGAATCGCTTTTGGCCAAGTAGCCGGAAGCGGGCGGCGCGGGGCGGGGCGGAGCCACAGTGCCGCCTTGAAGGGCGGCGCTACGGTCTTCGTGGAACTGTTCTTCTTCGGTGGAACCCTCGAGCGCCTTCGTTGACGTGTGGCCGCCGGCGACGACGGTGGCGACGTCGTCGAAGTAGCCGGTGCCGACGAAGCGCTGGTGGGTGACGGCAGAGAAGCCGTGCTCCTTCTGCTCGGCGAACTCGCGTTCCTGCACCTTCACGTAAGCGGCCATGCCGGCGTCGCGGTAGTCACGGGCCAGTTCGAACATGGCCAGGTTGAGCGTGTGGAAGCCCGCCAAAGTGACGAACTGGAACTTGTAGCCCATGGCACCGAGCTCGAGCTGGAAGCGGGCGATGGTCGCGTCGTCGAGCTTCTTTTTCCAGTTGAACGACGGCGAGCAGTTGTAGGCCAGCAGCTTGCCGGGGAATTTCGCGTGGATGGCCTCGGCAAAGCGGCGGGCTTCGACGAGGTCGGGCGTGGACGTCTCGCACCAGATGAGATCGCAATACGGCGCGTAGGCCAGGCCGCGGGCGATGGCGGCGTCGAGGCCGCCGCGATAGACGAAGAAGCCTTCTTCGGTGCGCTGGCCGGTCATGAAGGCGCGGTCGCGCGGGTCAATGTCGCTGAGCAGCAGGTTGGCGCTGTTGGCGTCGGTGCGCGCGATAACCAGCGCGGGGACGCCCATGACGTCCGCGGCGAGCCGCGCGGCGACGAGCTTCTGCACGAATTCCTGCATGGGCACGACGACCTTGCCGCCCATGTGGCCGCACTTCTTCGCGCTGGAGAGCTGATCTTCGAAGTGCACAGCGGCGGCGCCGGCTTCGATCATGGCTTTCATGATCTCGAAGGCGTTGAGCGAGCCGCCGAAGCCGGCTTCAGCGTCGGCGACGATGGGCGCGAACCAGTGCGTGCCGTTCTTGCCCTCGGCGTGGTGGATCTGGTCGGCGCGCAGCAGCGCCTTGTTAATCTTGCGCACGAGGTTCGGGCAGCTATCGGCGGGATAGAGGCTCTGGTCGGGATACATTTCGCCGGAGTCGTTGTTGTCCGCAGCGACCTGCCAGCCGGAGGCGTAGATGGCCTGCAGACCCGCGCCGACCTGCTGCACCGCCTGGTTGCCGGAGACGGCGCCGAGCGCGTGGACGTACGGCTCGGTCTGGAGGAGGCTCCAGAGGCGCTGCGCGCCGAGGCGCGCGAGCGTGTGCTCAATTTGGATGGAGCCGCGCAGGCGCAGCACGTCCGCCGCGGAATACGGGCGCTTCACGCCCGCCCAGCGTGCTTCTTCGACCCATGTGGTTGCCAGGTGCTTGGCGTGTCCGTTGGTGCCGTTGGTGGCCATGGTGTCCTCCTTGAAGTGAAAAGCGAAAGCCGGGAAAACCATGCCGGCCTGAAGGCCGGCGCTACATGGGCGTGAAATCGCCGCGCAGAATCATCTGCTCGCTCAAGAGGCGCGCTTCGCGAAACGTTGTGGGAGTGCCGGCGTCTTTCAATTTGCCGGCGGCGAGTTCCTCGAGAATGCGCGCCAGCTCTTCATCGAAAAGTTTCCCGAGCAATTCCGGCGTGTGCGGGACAGCGCGACCGTCCGTGTCGCTGATTTTCACGGCGTTATGGTGCTTCGTGCGCTGCGCGAGCATCAGGCGATAAATGCGGTCGGTGGCCAGGTCTTCCATGTAGCCGTCGAGCAGGCTGGCACCCTTGCCGTTGAGCACGCCGTTGCGGTAGCGGATCACGGTGCGCACGGCGGCGCGCGTGCCGGCAAGCGTGTGCGCGCCCACGCCGCTGGGCCGCGGGCGCAGGTCGGGATAACGCACGGCGCTTTCCGGACGCGCGTGCATCTGGTTGGGCATGGGGAACTGGCCGACGGCGATAGCGTTCTGATCGGGATGGCCGGTCCATGCGCCATCCATCAAGCTGAGCGCTTCGTTCTTTTTATCTTTTTCGAGCACGGCGAGCGCGCGGGCGTTCAACTCGGCGTCTTCGCGGCTGGGGTAGAGCGCGGTCATGCCGCCGATGGCCAGCATCCCGCGCCGGTGACAGATTTCGGGGATCAACTCGCGGAGGTTCTGGAAGAAGGCGACGTTGTGCGGAATCGTGTTGCGGTCCGGCAGCACCCACGCGGGATCATGCAGGTTGAAATGGATCAGGCTGGCCATGTAGTCCCAGCGGCCGAGGTTGAGGCCGAGGAGATGCTCGCGAAGATGGAATGCGAACTCTTCCATCTCGAATGCCAGCGGGTGCGATTCCACCAGCGCCATACACTTGATGTAGTCCGCGGGAAGATTCTTCGCGCGCGCGAGGGCGCGGAAGAGGTCACGCCACCAGAGGGCTTCCGCCGCCGATTCCGTTTTCGGAATGTAAAACGCGAGCGGATGCTTCAGCTCTTCGGGAAGAACGCGGAAAACAATCAGCGCGCAGTCGAAAAGCGGCGCGGGAATGGGCTCGGCGAAGACGCCGGCCTGATGAAGATGCAATCCGCGTGGGCGCAGCCAGATCACCGTCTTGCTCTGCGCAATGGCCACGACTTTGTTGCGCTTCTTGTCGAAATAGGTGAGCTTGCCGCGCAGGGCTTCCAGAATGTTGTCCACGCCGCGGGTGATGGTGTCAAAGGTGTTGGCGGTGGAATCTTCCAGGTCGAGCATGACGCCGGGCGCGCCGGAGTTGAGCATCTTGACGCAGAGTTCGGCGTCGTCGGCGGGGCCGGTCATCTGATTGCGCTGGTCGGCGCACCATGCGGGGAGCTCGATGCGCCAGTCCGACGTGGTGGCTTCGGACGGGGGCAGGTGCGCAGGCAATTTTCCGGCGTGGGAGCCGGCAAGACGCGCGGCGCGCTGCGTGACGAGCGCGCGCTGCCGCGGGGTGAATTCGCGGTGCAGCTCTTCGAGGAAGGCGAGGAAGCCCTTCGGGAGGGCGGCGAGGCCCTCGGGGGACGCAAGATTCATGCGCATGTCGGGCGCGACAGCATGCATGCGGCTGGCTCCCTGAATTGTTTCCGTCCGCGCGATCCGAAAAACGTTACGCGCCCACCGGCCTGAGTGCCTCAGCGGCCCGGGGCGGGCAGGCTTTGTAGTTCAATATACTGAACTACTGTTCTATATGTGAGCTTACCAAGAGGGCCCTTGCAGGTCAATAGACTGTTCGGCATTTTGAACGGAAATTCAAGATGCGGTACTATGCGGAGCGTACTAGCGGCGGGGAGTACGGCGCAAGGGTTGCCACGTTAACAGGGCAAAAAGTTAAAGAGTGACAGAGTTGCAGAGTAGCAGAGTCGGAGAGGAACCATGACACGAACAACCGATTCGCCCTCGGCGGCGGTGGAGCGGGCGCTGGGCATTTTGGAACACATCGCGCTTTCCACCGGCGGGCTGACCAATTCGGAACTCTCCCGGCGGCTGGACATCCCGAAAAGCTCGGCCAGCTACATCCTGCGCACGCTGGAGCGGCGCGGCTATCTGCACCGCGACGCCGAATCGGGAAAATACCGGCTGGGACTGAAGGTGCTGGCGCTGGGGCGCGGCGTGCACACCGGCATGGACCTGCGCAAGGTGGCCCTGCCGTTTTTGCAGCAGCTCGTGGACCGCACGCACCTGACCTGCCACCTGGCGATCCTCGACGCGGGCGAGGCGGTGTACATCGAGAAGGTGGAGGCACCGGGATTCATCAAAATGGACACGTGGATCGGGCGGCGGATGTACGTGCACTCGACAAGCGTGGGGAAGTCGCTGGTGGCGTGGCTGCCGGCGGCGGAGATTGACACCATCATCCGCGAGCACGGCCTGCCCAAGCGCACGGCGAAAACGATTACCGTGGGCGCAAAGCTGGTGAAGGAGCTCGAAAAAGTGCGGACGCAGGGTTTTGCGGTGGACGACGAGGAAAATTCTCCGGGGGCGCGGTGCGTGGGCGTGCCGGTGTTCGACAGCCCCGCGCACCCGGCGGCCGCCATCGGCCTTTCCGGCACCACCGGTCAGGTGACGCATGAAAATCTGCCCAAGCTGGCGGAAATGCTGAAGGAGACGGCGCGAAAGATTTCTCGTCAATTGGGCTTCGTGGCCCTGCGATAGGTGCCGGACACGCTGATGCGGCTAAATCATGTGATTGCGCAAAGCGGGAGTGGAAAATGACGGAAAAGGCTAGGCCGCGCATGTTTTACGACGTGGCGGTATACATGCTCCTGCTCGCGGGGGGAATGGTGCTGATCGCGTTGGGCGTCCAATTGATCACGCCTGCGGGCGGGAGCGCCCCAGCGGGCAGCGGTCCTATGCCCATCGGCGTAGTGACCGGCCTTGGCTTAATAGTGTTTGGCGCCGCTTTGATTATTCCCGGAATGGTTGGGCTGGCGATTTGCCTTGTGCGGGCACTGCGGAGGAAGAAAGGCGCATGAAGTCCGTTAAGAAATGAGATTGGCCAATCATCCCGGCCTGCGCTCAAGCCCACCCCTACGGTCTGCGGCTCTTTAACTCTGCCAATCTGGAACTCTGCCACTCTTTAACTTTTCGCTTCGATGCTGCCGAGGTTCGAGGGGCCTTGGCCGCCAGGCGGCGTGCCCGCGGAGCTCCGCTGGATGCGGCAAATCATCAGCCCGAGTCCGATGGCGATGAGGATGAGCGGCCACATCTGGTGCATGCTCCACCAGGGAAAGAGGCCGAGGCGGTCCACCTGGAAAATCACGCCGACGGTGATGAGCACAATCGCACCGACCGGGCGGCGCGGGCGGTTCGCCAATTGCAGCACGCCGAAGGCGATGAGCAGCAGCGGCCACCACGTGCGGAAATACCACGAAAAATTGATGTAGAAAAACTTGTCGGCGAGAAAGATCCCGCCCAGCAGGATCAGAATGACGCCCGGCAGCAGTTGCCGCCAGGCCGTGTCCCGTTCATTCATCGCAGGTCTCCCTTGCCAATGGATACGCAGGAACGCTGGAAAATGTTTCGAGAGAGGAACGCAGGATTCAGGAATCAGGATTCAGGATTTAGCAAGACGCTGAAAAAGTGGTTGGATTGTTATTCTGCTCGCAGCGCCTCGACCGGATCCAGCTTGGCCGCCTTCGACGCCGGATAAATCCCGAAAAACAATCCCACAAACGTGGACACCAGCAGCCCCAGCACCACTGACCACGGCTTCACCGCGCTCGGCAGCGGCGTCACCCAGCTCACCACTTCCGCCACGAGGATGCCTCCCGCCACGCCCCACAGCCCGCCGATGGCCGCGATCGTGGACGACTCGATCAGAAACTGCATCAGGATGTCGTTCCGCCGCGCGCCGATGGATTTCCGCAGCCCGATCTCGCGCGTGCGTTCCGTCACGCTCACCAGCATGATGTTCATGATCACGATGCCGCCGACGATCAGCGAAATGGAGGCGATGATCACCACCAGCCCGAAGAACGCGGAGCTGATGCCGGCCCAGATCGAAAGGAACGATTCGTTGGTCTCGACCACGAAGTCGTCCTTGTCGCGGGGCCGCAGGTGCCGCCGTCCCCGCAGGATCTGCCGCACTTCGTCCCTGGCCGCCTCGAGCGCGCTGGTGCTTTCTGCCTTCCCCCACAGGCGCAGCGATTGCGACGTGCCGTACGTTTTCCGAAACGCCGTGAGCGGAGTGATCACCCAGTTGTCGCGCGTCTGTCCGAGCGCCGAGCCGAGCTTCTTCCCCACGCCGATCACCAAGCACGACTGGTTGTTGAGGCGGATTTCCTTGTCCAGGGGGTCCACGCCCGGAAAAAGATTTTCGTAGATGTCCCACCCGACTACGCACACGTCCGCGGCCCGCAGGTATTCCGACTGGCTCGCGTGCCGCCCCATGGTCAGCTCCACGTCGGAGATGACCGGCATGCTCGGCGTGTACCCGCGCAGGTTCGAGTCCTTCACCGAGTTCATGCTGTACTTCACCTCGACCCGCTGCGACGCGGTCGCGCCGATGTCCTTGCACTGCCGGCAGCCATCCCGCACCGCCTCGAAGTCTTCGAGCGTGAGTTTTTTCCGCCTTTGTGTCTCCTGCCAGTCGTCAATGTTGGTGATGATGGAGGGCCCGCGGTTCACCAGAAAAACATCCGCGCCCAGATTGAAAATTTTCTCGGAGACGTAGGCGTTCAGCCCGTTGATGAAGCTCACCACGGCGATCACGCTCATCACGCCGATCACCACGCCCAGCAGCGTCAACACGCTCCGCAGCTTGTGCGCCCACAGGCTCGAGGCCGCAATCTTCACCGCTTCGGTGAACTCCAATGTGGTCTTTCCGGTCATGGCCGGCCAGCACTCAATTTGATTATACGCGGAGCGTGGCCTTGAAATTACAGGCTTCTGGGAAGAGAGTTTTGGGTGCAGGGTGTAGCCCGCCCCTTCAGAGGCGGGGCCTTTCACTTCTTTTCGTACGGCCGGGCAGAGGTAAGACCCTCTGGCCATTCGTCAAGTCTCGTGGCGCGCCGGCGTCACTCTCGAAAAGAATTCAACAGAAATCATTGCTCGGGGCTTGCCGCGAACATTGGCCTGAGTATACTGTCCGGTTCCGGCCCAAAACGCCAACTGAGGGGAAGACCGGTGAAAGCCAAGAACATACTCAAACTGCGCATTGAAAGAGAATCGACACAAAACGCGTTTTGTCCGCGCTGCGGGCTCGTGGTGCCGCCCTACACGCGGTTCATCCCCAGCCCGACGCGGCCGGAAGAGCATTATCACGCGAAATGTTTGCTGGCGCTGGCCGAGCAACTCGGCAGCCACATCCAGTGGGTCGATTGCTGACCGCGCGGAGGCCGCCCGCCTCCGCCGGCGCGCGCCGGGGCACCTGTCGAATCTGTCCCGCCGCGGCTCCGGCTTCATTGTTCCGGCAGGCCGCTCGTTCGCCGGCCAAAATGCTCGTGATTCATAAGAGTCCTTGCGCGCGGTCCAATCCGATATAAGATTTCCGCTCGGTCGCGACCGTTCGAAAGCGATCCTGGTCTCAGGGAGGGCGAGCACAGCCGTCCCTGCGGAGGCGTTGTGGCAGACACAAGCACCCCGCAAGGAACCTGGTATCTTGCACTGGTCTTCGCGTCAGACGATGTGCGTCGCTATACGCTCGAACTCGCCCCGACGACGACCCCATCACCGTACCCGTTCGGTGGCTCACTTACTGAAGAGGCGACGGGCCACGCGGTCCCTGTGCTCTGCACCACGTGGGTTGCTCTGTCAAGAGAGTGCAAGCTTGCCGTGGCCGGCATCATCCGGCCGTCTGTTGCCATTATGGGGTCGATTGTAGAAGGCATTTTGATCGGGCGTTTCGTGTACCTTGCCGCCACGGGCCCCGCCTTGCATGGTTTCGTCACCGGCTGGAACAGCAGCTACATCGACCGCGGCCACCTGCGACGGGTGTGGGAAGTCGAAGTGCAGGGCGTCCGTGGGCGCCTGCGCGTGAACGAAGATGCGAAATCACCGGCTGGTTTTGCCGGGCGGATCAAGTTTTTCCGGCCACCACACAGTCAAGGCGATGATCGAGAACTCGACCTGAATGTCACCCGATGGGATGGTGCGAAACTGAGCTTTCAGGTGCGCTTACCATTCTTTTTTGGCTTTCTCTCCTGGCAGTACGACTACGAAGGAGCCGTGGCCGATCGGCACATCGCCGGGATGGTGACGCGCCATCTGAGAGTTTTCAGATTTTCGTTTCCGTTCGGGCAGTTCCCGTGGAAAGGACAACGCGCAGAAGTGCTGACGCACGGCACAGCGGCCCTCGGCGGAGCACTGCGGGCCTGGCAGGAGCGAACACGGGCACAACTCCACCACTTGATGATGGGTCGCGACCCGCAGCCATTGCCCGGTTCGTTCGTAGAAGTGAAGTCCGTGGCACAAATCCCCGGCGCCTACCCGGCTGACCGCGACGACGATCCCGACAATTCTCCGACGAAGGATCGCCGATACCAGATGTGGGAATTGCATTTCACCTTCGTGGTGCCAGACGGTCAGGGTGGTCAGGTCACGCGCAAGGCGCACGGCTACTTGACGCTGCCCACGGTGCCGCTTTCGACCGACGACCCGCGGTACCCGGCGGTGGTTACGCTGAATGGTCACCAGGGAAGCGCCTGGAAAATGATGGAACTCGCGGGCATGTATTGGTATGGCGATTCGTTCGCTTCGCATGAGTTCATCACCCTTGCGCTCGACACCGGACATCGGCCTGAAAAGGATCGCGGAGTCCCGCAATTGCACCTGCACCCCGACGACGACAGCGGACATGAAAACGGCTATCACCCAGCCGTCGGCAACCCGACCGAGAATTCCATTTGGGCCGAGGATGGTGAGCGAGCGTGGGACGCTCTGCGCGGGCTCGATCTGCTGCTCAACGTCGGAGTGCCGATCCGCCAGGGTCCAGGAGGCACGCCAGAGAACGTGCAAGAAGTCAAAGAAGTGATTCGGAAGGTGAAACCGGGGCACGTGCTGGTCACCGGCCTTTCGATGGGGGGCGAGGTGGCGCTGATGGCCGGCGCGCTCGACCCGCGCTTCAACATGGTCATTGCTTCGGGCTACGCCACCGATACGGGGAAGGAGTTTCCTATCGGCAAGACATTGTTCCCTCCGCCGGCAGTACCTCCGCAGGGTCTTAGGTGCACGCAGTGGACCCGGGCGAACATGAGCGAGTACGTGGACTCGCCTGACTTTATCGCCCTCGTAGCTGAGCGTCCGCAGGTGTTCACTACAGGATTGCGCGACGGTACAGCATCCAACTCAAATCCGCTGGTGATGTGTTTCAAGCAACAGGCACGGCGCGGGCGCGCTGCCTACGGCGCTCAAAGCGCGAATTTCGTTCACTACCTGCATGAACGAGGACACAACTACCGCGTCGGGAACAAGAATCTCGCTGTCCCACCCTACGTCCGCAACATCAAAGTACCGGTGATCACTGAGCCATCGCAGCCTTTTAACCTTTCCTGGCAGACTGACGAGCGGACACAAGACCTTCCGCCCGCTGGTGACCTCTACGCATTGATCGGACGCCTGCTGCCTTGACCTTTCTGCGCAGGGCGAAAAGTTCATCGGCCGGCGTAATCGGAGTAGACAGTAGAGTATCCGCGAAGAATGCGAGCAGTTGTCCCTGCCAGAAACCCAATTTGACTGCCCTGACCGCATCGGCGCGCGTTGAATCCTGAGAGAACTCAGGACCAAACCAGACATTCCGCACGGAACGTGGGGATTCCGAATCATGCGCGGCGTCGAAAGACACTCGACGAGACGCGGTTCGTCGTCCGAGCACTCTGTAGTGCTGGTCAAAATACTCGCTTGACACCCGGTCTTCACCTCCGTATAATCTCGGTTTGCCTGATAGCCTTTCTGCCTGACAGGGGGGCCTGCTCTTTGACAATCGGATGAAATGTGCCAGAACCCGTTCGGTGAATTTGAGGTAACCGAGCGATTCAAAAGTTCGCCCTGAAAGTCTGGCCCCGATGCAAATCGGGGTTTTTGATTTTCAGTGCAACCAGCTTCAAACGAGAGTTTGATCCTGGCTCAGAGCGAACGCTGGCGGCGTGCTTAACACATGCAAGTCGAGTGCGCGTCCGTAGCAATACGGATGGCGCACGGCGCACGGGTGCGTAACACGTGGGTAATCTGCCCTCTGATGGGGAACAACCCGCCGAAAGGCGGGCTAACACCGCATAACATTCCTTGGCCTTCGGGCTGGGGGATCAAAGGCCGCAA
>JACQDE010000079.1 GCA_016201285.1 Acidobacteriota bacterium
CTCGTTGGATCGGGGAGTACAATCACGACCGGCCGCATCGCGGGGTGGCAAACCGCACCCCACGGGAGGCCTTCTTGGCTTTCACAGGTGTACTAAAAAACGAGGCCCTGACTGTCTAAATTAGAAGGGTGCACTACAGTTGTCTTCAAATACAAGCTCACAGCGAACCTCATGCCCAAGCTGGAGTATCGTTACCAGCAGTTCGACAACAAAGACTACCAAACGTCGCCCATGACGCCTTATATGGGCTGCATCAGCCCGGCCACCGGCACTCTGGTGAACGGCTGTCCTGTGAGGCTGCTGACCGGCTCGACTTCTCCCAACCCGACTTTCACCCCCAGCCCGTTCTATCCGTACTCCGTGGTTGGCGATACATCGGCGGCCCGGTACATCTTCTTGGGCGTCGATCAACCTTCACACCGCGTCCACATTCTCTCGGCCACGCTCGAATATCGCTTCTAGCCGGCGGGTCTTTCGAAAGGCCGGAGTCCGTTGTTGCGGACTCCGGCCTTTTTCTTTTGGCGAGATCTCTCAACCGGCCAGCAGGCGGCGCACTTTTTCCACCAGCAACTGCGCGTCGAACACGGGTTTTTCAAGGTAGTCATCGGCGCCGGAGGCGGCAAGCAGGCGCTCGCGGTCGCCGGACATGGCATGCGCGGTGGCCAGCAGGATGGGGAGCGAGCGGCCCGCGGCGGCCGCGGCGCGCTTCACCAGTTGCGCCAGCTCCACGCCGTCAATCAGCCGCCCTTGCCAATGCGCGTTGGCCAGCGAAACGTCCAGCACCGCCACGTGCACCCGCCCGGCTTCCACATCGGCCAGGATTTGCGGCACGTCCTCCGTCACCACGCACAAGAAATTCCCGGCGCGCTCCAGCGCCATGCGATAGAACTTCGCCACCAGCGCGTGGTCCTCGACGATGAGGACCGTCTTCTGTTCGGACTGGGTGGCGGTCATGCAGGCGCCCGCGTCGAGGTTTTTTCCCGCGAGGCCGGAGGCAACTTCGCCGCTTCCTTACTCGCGAGCGGGAGCGTGAACCAGACCAGCGTGCCGCGGCCGTCCTCGCCGTTCTCCAGGCCGATGGCCCCGCCCATGAGTTCCACCAGGCGACGGGAGATGGCCAGGCCCAGGCCGCTACCGCCGTAGCGCCGGCCGGCAGGGGCTTGGACGAATTTCTCAAACACCTCCTCGCGTTTTTCCTCGGGGATGCCGATTCCCGTGTCCACGACTTCGATACGCAGGAATCCGTTGCCGCTGTGCGCGGCCGGCGCGTCTGGTTTGTGCAAGATTCGAGCGCGGACCGCAACGCGGCCGGGCGGCTGGTCGGCGGCCGCGGGCGGGGTGAACTTGACGGCGTTGGAAAGCAGGTTCAGGAGAACCTGCCGGAAGCGGACCTCGTCGGCGCGAACCAGGGGGAGTTCCGTATTGTGCGTCTCGTCGCGCAGTTCGAGATCTTTCTCGGCGGCGGGGATGGTGACCAGGGGCACGGTGGAATCGAGCACGTGGCGGGGATCCACGTCGTCCACGTGCAGGGCCATGCGGCCGGCTTCGATGCGGCCGATGTCGAGGATGTCGTTGACCAGGCCAAGCAGGTGCTGGGCGCTGGAGAAGACGTCGCGGAGCAACTCGCGTTCCTCCTCGGGTGTTTTCGTCAGGCCGTCGAGAACGAGCTTGGTGAAGCCGAGGATGGAATTCAGCGGGGTGCGCAGCTCGTGAGAGATCTGGGCGAGGAATTCGTCCTTGGAGCGGCTGGCCTCGGCGAGGTCGCGGTTGGCGCGCTCGAGCTGCTCGTTGAGCGCGCGCAGGTTCTGCATCGAGGCGTGCATGTAGGATTCGCACATCAGGTTTAGGTCGAGGTCGAGAATCTTGCTGACGGCGCGGGCGTAGCGCAAGCGGACGTCGCTGGCGGGGAATTCCAGCAGCAGGCACTCGGAAAAGAACGCGCGCACGATGCCCATGGCGCTGATCACGTACTTCTGCTCGACGCCGGCGCGCACGTGGCGGTAGCCGACCTGGTAGCGTTCCTCGGAGTAGGGCTGGTCGTAACCGCCGCCGAAGAGGCCCTTGGCCCAGCCTTGCAGCGTCAATTTCAGGCGCGCGATCTGCGCGTCGCCGCCGCCGAAGACGCGGAAGGCGTTGGGATGCTGGCGAATCTGGGAGTAAAATCGCTCTGCAAGCTCGGGGAGATACTTTTCCATCCGCGGGCCGATCTGGCGGAGGAGGGCGGCATCCTCCTCGGTGAAACCGAGGTAGCGCTTCATCTCCTGGATGAAGGTTTCCATACAGGTCCGTTCCGGGTCCCGAAGCATCGGAAGATGCGGCTGCCCGAACGCGTTGGAGTAGCACGATGTTAGCACGACTCTTGCAGGGAAGGGATGCAACCCCGATGGGGCGTGACGCTTGAGCGAAGTGCGCGTGAGCTTGCGGCTGAAGGCCATCCTGCCGGTGGCGGCGGTGCTGCTGGCGGGCCTGGTGGTGTTTGTCTGGGTGTCGCTCTCCTTCGAGGACCCGGAGCGGCGCAGCGTAATCGCGGTGGCTGCGGCCGGCGCGGTGGCCATCTGCGCGGCGCTGCTGGCGGTGCTCGCGGTGCTGGTGCAGCGGCCGCTGGTCGAGCTGCAGGAGAAAATCGCGCGGCTGCGCGACGGCGACCTGACGGTCTCGGTGAGCTTCGCCGGGCGCAACGACGAGGTCGGCGATCTCGGGCGCAACTTCAATGACATGGTGCGCCAGTTGCGCGAGAGCCGCGAGGAAATCCAGCGACTGCACCGCACGCAAATGTCTCGCGCCGAGCACCTGGCTACGCTCGGCGAGCTGGCCGCGGGCCTGGCGCACGAAATCCGCAACCCGCTGGCGGGCATCGCCGGCGTGATTGAAATCATCGGACGCGACCTGCCTGAAGGCAGCCCCGGCCGCGAAGTGCTCAAGGAAGTGCAGCACGAGGTGCTGCACATCAAGCGCATTCTTTCCGATCTGCTCGACTACGCGCGCCCGCGCAAGCCGAATTTCCACCCGGCCGACCTGAACGATACCGCCGAGCACGCTGTGAACCTCGCCCGCCAGCAGGCGCTCTCGCGCCCCGTGGAGATTTCCCTGGAAAAGGCGCCGGGCATGCCGCCGGTGGAGCACGACGCCGGGCAGATGCAGCAGGTGCTGCTGAACCTGCTGCTGAACGCGCTGCAGGCGATTGACGGGGCGGGGAAGATCCGCGTGCAGGTCGTCTCCCACGATAACCAGGCGGTCGTGAGCGTGACGGATACGGGCCGCGGCATCGCGCCCGAACACTTGCCCAGCATTTTCCGGCCGTTCTTCACCACCAAAGGGCAAGGCACTGGCCTGGGACTTTCGCTGGCGCGCCGCGTGGTGGAAGACCACGGGGGAAAAATTGAGGTGACCAGCCAGCCCGGCCAGGGCACGCAGTTTCTGATCTGGCTGTCGTTTCGCCGGCCGGCCCCGCCCCCCGCGGCATCGTGACCATTTCGTAGTACAGTAGAGCCAATGGCCAAGGAACGCATCCTGATTGTGGACGACGAGCGCCTGGTGCGCTGGTCGCTGCGGCAGAAGTGCGAGGAGTGGGGCTACGTGCCGGTCGAGGCGGAGGACGGCGGCACGGCGCTGCGCCTGGCGCACAGCGACACGCCCGACCTGATGCTGCTCGACGTGCGCCTGCCGGACATGAGCGGGCTCGAGGTACTCGAGAAGCTGAAGCAGAGCGGCGACGCCCGCGGCGTGATCATGATGACGGCCGATCCGCAGCTCGACGACGTGAAAGCGGCCATCAAGATGGGCGCGTACGATTTTGTCGGCAAGCCGCTCGATTTCGACGAGCTGAGCCTGACGCTGCAGAATGCGCTCGAGGCCACGCGGCTGCGCACCGAGGTGGAATCGCTGCGCGGCGAAGTCCGCCGGCGCACCGGCTACCACGACGTGGTCGGTGTCAGCCGCAAGATGACCGAGCTGATGGGCTTCGTGCGCAAGGTGGCTTCGAGTGAAGCGACCACCATCCTGATCCAGGGCGAGAGCGGCACCGGCAAGGACCTGATCGCCAAGGCCATCCACTACCAGAGCGCGCGCCAGGACCGGCCGTTTGTGGCCATCAACTGCTCGGCCATTCCCGAAACGCTGATGGAGACGGAACTGTTCGGCCACGAAAAAGGCTCCTTCACCGACGCCAAGGCCATGAAGAAGGGCCTCTTCGAAGTGGCCGACGGCGGCACGCTCTTCCTCGACGAAATCGGCGAGCTCTCGCAGTTCCTTCAGGCCAAGCTGCTGCGCGTGCTGGAAGACCAGGTGATCCGCCGGGTGGGTGGCGTGCGCGACATGCAGGTGGACGTGCGCGTGATCGCCGCGTCGAACCGCGACCTGGAGCGCGCCGTGCGCGAGGGCCACTTCCGGCAGGACCTCTATTATCGTCTGGCGATTATTTCGATCTACATCCCGCCGCTGCGCGAGCGCCGCGAAGACATGATGCCGCTGGTGGATTTCTTCATTGACCACTACAACCGCAAGTTCCGCAAGTCGGTGCGGGGCCTGGCCGACGAGACGCGGCGGCTGCTGCTGAACTACGACTGGCCGGGCAACGTGCGCGAGCTGAAGAACGCCATCGAGCGCGCCATGATCCTCGAAGAAGAGCCGATCTTGCGGCCGGTGTACCTGCCGTTCTCGGTGGTGCAGCCGCATTCGGGCGTCACCGCGTTCGAGCACACCGCGTCGCCGCACGGCGGGGGGCAGCCGCTGGCCGAAGGACGCTGGCTGCCACCGCTCTCGATCCCCGAGGGCGGCACGTCGCTCGAAGAAGTGGAGCGCGCGCTGGTGGAGCTGGCGCTGCGGCAGGCCGGCGGCAATCAGACGCACGCCGCGCGCCTGCTGGATATCAGCCGCGACGCGCTGCGCTACAAAATGAAAAAGTTCGGCCTGATGCACGCCGACGAAGAATCCGCCACCGCCGACACTCCCCATTCGGAAGCGTAGAAGTAGCGCAGCCACTCTTGGCTGCGCTCTGTCCGCCCAAAAGTAGCACAGGCTATCAGCCTGTGCCCCGTAGGACAAGCTTTCCAGCCCGTCCGCCTCGTAGGGGCGCTGCTTGCCGCGCCCTTTGGAGTGCGGCGTCTCGACGCCGCTTTTCTTTTCGTCCGAGCAGGTTCGTGTAGCGGCAACCTGCGCGCTCTCGCGCAGGTTGCCTCGCTTTTCAAGTAGCACAGGCTTTCAGCCTGTGCCCCGGAGGACAGGCTTTCCATCCTGTCCGCCTCGTTGCGGTGCCGCTTTGCTTTGTCATCCTGAGTCCCGATGGTTTTGATCGGGACGAAGGATCTGCTTTTTCCTGACTTGCTTGTCCCCCTTGCACTGAGCGCAAGGTAGCGCAGGCTTTCCAGCCTGTCCGGCATCCAAGTACTTCGCAGCACCCGTACCGCCGCGCTCTCGTCCTGCCTGCCTTGCTTGCCCTTAGGGAAATCTCAGCACCTGTAGCGGCGCGCTTTAGCGCGGCTATTCCTGCTCGCCCGTGCGGCTCGCTTCATGCTGTCCGATCTTCCCCCATCACCCCGTTGCGCCCGCCTCCCCTTTGCCTCTCGCCGGTACTGGTTCGTTTCCGATAAACAGACTATTCGGCCAGAAGCAACCCCCCATTGGTGCTTGACCGACGCGTCGGACCGAGGTCAAATCGAGCGTGAGGGCATATGTCAAAATCGCGCGCAGGCTCCGCACTCACCGATGAAGGGGTTAATCGTGTAGTCGAACTTATCCGCCCTTGCTTCGACAAATACGTCGCGAAGTATGACCTACACAAATACCCACCCGAGACTTACGAAGACCTGCTCGTTGCCTTTCGAGAGCCTGAGCAAGTAACCGACGGTGACCTCCGGAAGGCTGTGATTTGGAAGTTCGGTCACATCGGAAAGCGGCGAATTCCACAGCGCCATGAGGCGCTGATTTCGTCTCTACAGAGTCTGTGGCCAGGTCTGTCGCCGACGCTCATCGGTTCGGCAACACAGGCGTTTACTCGGCTTACTGATGTGCTCGGTCGGGCACACCGATTCATTACACTTGCGTTTCTTCTGCATTTGATGAGGCCGACCGAGATTCCCATCATCGACCGGCACAATTTCCGCGCCATGAACCACTACTTCAGGGCGGTACGCCCCGAGTGGCGTCCGAAATCAGCGCCCTCCACCTTTGACGACTTGGTCATACTCTCTACCTTTGTGAGCGGGATCAGGTCTTGCTGGGAGACTGTCGACCCAGCGACAGTTCCGTCGGTACGCAACCTCGACCGCTTCCTGATGATGTACGGAAAGATTGAGTTGCAGCAGCGGAAGAGGCAGTCGGCCACTAGTAGAGCTACCGATGCCGGTTCATCAAGTTCAGCCGGACGCCCCCGCGGTCCCCGGGATACAGATGCGGGCACATCGGTCAGGCTTCCTCACGGTGGAACCGCAGCGTGTTTTCATGTGAGCAGACTCGTTCAGTATGTGAAGGAGTCTGGGAGAGAGTACATCATACAGGGTCAGGCCAACTGTGCGTTCTCTGCCCATCGAAAACAGCACTCTCTCAATTTCTGGTTGCGCCAGAATTTCGCAGTCAATCGTGATACAAAACAGGCAGTGAACGATGTCGTAGAGCAACTCGTTTTGACTGGGCTATTTGAGACGGGCGAGTTTCTCTGTCCAGACAGCGGACGTCGGTGTAAAGGGATTCGGTTAGTCACCTCGGAAGAATCTTGACCTGGTGAAAGTTCCTCTACGTCCATAAGTACAAATGACCGCATAATGCGCTTAACGGAATCTGACCCAATACCGTCTCCCACGACAATTGACCCCGAAAAATCGCTTGACAAGCAGTTTTCTTATAGCTAAAATGCAAACGCCTGCTGTCGCTCCTGGCTGTTGCCCTCGCCCAGGCTGCCGAGGACTCTCTACCTCAGCCGCAGCACAAATCCATCCAGGCCGCGTCCCGCTCTGCGGGATGAAAAACTTATCGTGTCCCTCATCTCCATGATCCGCAACGGCTTCTGCGTTTTGTTACCATTTGTATCAAAACGCACAACCTCTTCGCTTTCATGGACTTGCGGCATTCGATAACACCCGGGGGTACCCATGTCCGTTCGCTGCACTTTTCGCCTCGACAACGGCAAATTCTGCCACCGCTGGGCTCGCAAAGGAGCGCCCTTCTGCTCTCACCACACGCCCGCTTCTCCTCCTGCCGAATCCGGCGACTCCGAAGAAAACCTCTCTCCTCTCGACCGCCTCAACACCCACGACGATCTGTTCGACGTCGTCCGCGAATCCCTCAACGCCATACGTCTCGGTCGTCTTTCACCGGGTCGCGCTTACGCGACTGGCTATTTCATTGATCTCTGGATGCGTATCAAGGAGCGCATGGAAAAGGCCGGTCCGGAAACCAAGAAGTTTCAGAAGCGCCGCATGTTGTCGGATCCCGTCGAGCAGGCAATCTTTGACGTGGTCGCTGAAAAGGTCATTCACGTCATGACCGGAAGGACCATCGAGGAAATTGAACGCGACGGTGGCCAGGTTACCCCACAAGGCCAGCCCCATTGGACCGAGCGTCCCCTTGCCGTCATCGACGAAATGCTTGGCGCTCGAGGTGCTCCCGCGCCTCCATCACCCGGAGAATCGGCGCCAACCGACCCGCGTGATTCTTCGACAAAGTCTCCGCTGCCCAAGAACTGGGGATACGAGAAAGAAGAAAAGAAAGAGGAACCAAAAAAGTGAGGACCTCCAAATGGCCGCAGAAAGCACCGCCCCCTACGACAGTGCCGGACAGGCTGGAAAGCCTGTCCTACGAACAGAAAACCTCACGTCAGTCCCGCAAAAAAAAACGCGGGACGGGACGTGAGCTACTTTTCGGCGGAGAGGTCGGCTTCGAGTTTTTTGACGGTGGCTTTGAGCCAGGCGAGGACAGCGGCCTGGACGTCTTCGGGCGAGGAGGTGCGGGAGAGGGATTCGACGGTGTCGCCCTGGGCGTTGAGGGGGATTTTGTGGCAGGGGTCTTCGTTGCAGCCCTTGAGCTGCTCGGGAACGAAGTCAATCAGGTAGCAGGCGGAGCAGGGATGTTCTTTCTTGTCGTCGCCGAGGCCGAGGTTAAGGCAGGAGATGGAATCGCGGAAGATGCGCGGCTCGTCGTGGGGCTGGTGGACGGACGGGTAGTATCCGCCCTTTTCAATCACCAGGATTTCCATCTTCAGCGCGTCGAGCATGGTTTTCTTGTCGAAAGGCATGGCGAGTCTCCCCTCTGGGGCCGGCGGCTGCTCTCCTTCCGGACGAACAGAACCAACGCCTACATCTTAGAGCAATTCCAAAGCGAATTCCAAGTGGCGGCCCGTCCTACCGCCAGAAGAATTTGTTTGCTCCACATGGAATCACGACAGAAAACTGATCCCTCGTGCCGATGATCCCGAAGCCTCGGGACCATCGGGGCTCGGAACGGCAGGCGGGCAGCGAAACGGAGAGATTCTTCGCTCCGCTCAGAATGACAAAAACACTTTCAGGCGCCGGCGCATTTGCCGGGCGGGCAACAGACGGTCATGGCGGCGAGCAGCTCCGCGTCCTTCTCGGCCGGCAGGTAGCGCGCAACCATGGGGAAGAGCACGCGGTCTTCTTTGTAGATGTGGTCGCGGAGGAGTTGCCCAAAGGCGCGGCCGGCGCGCAGGAAATTCTGGAAAGATTTCGGCGGAGCGTCGCCCGGGGCAAGCGCAGCGCCGGCCTGGGCCAGCCGTCCGGCCTCGGCGGTAATGCTGGCGAATTCGCCGCGCAGCACGTCGAGGGGGCCGACGTCGCTCGGGAGGAAGCCGACCAGCGCGGGGAAGAGGATGGCGTCCTCCTTACACTCGTGGAGCAGCCAGTCGTTGGCGATGAAGCGCTGAACGCGCGCGAAGGTATCGCCGCGGTCGCGAGTCCAGCCGCGCTCCCGCTCGACGGAGTCCAGCAGGGCATCGAGCGCGGCGAGGATTTCTTCGGCCGCGCGGTGTTCCTGCAACAAATGCTGGATGCACTGGTCTGCCATACAGCCTGAAGTCCGGCCGGGTGTTATTTGCCGGATGCTTTCGCCTGCGCGATCAGGTCGAGCACTTTCTGTCTATCGGAGAACTGCGGATTGATCTTGAGCAGTTTTTCCCAGGCGGCGATGGCGCCTTTGGAATCGTTCAGGCCGTTGAGCTTTACGACGCCCAGGTTCATCAGCGTGGAGGTGTGCGCCGGATCCACGGCGAGGCTCTTCTCGTACTCGGCGATGGCTGCCTTGGCGTCGCCGCTGTACCAGTAGGCGGTGCCGAGGTCGGTGCGGACGTTGACGTCTTTCGGGCGGACCTCGAGGGCGCGCCGGTAGTAGGTGATGGCCTCGGGATATACGCGGTGGTCGTAATAGAGATTGCCGAGCTGGATCAGCACGTCGGCGTTCTTCGGGTCGGCCTTCAGAGCGGCGAGCATCGGCGCGGCGATGGACGAAAGCGCTTCGGCGGTGGGCGGCGGGCCGCCGGCCGCCGGCATTCCCCCGACGGGCATTCCTGCCGGGGGCATTGCGGGCGACGCAGCCGTCTGCACCGGCGGCGAGGGAATGGTGGCGGCGGAGCCGCGGAAGAAGTACCCCAGGGCGGCGCCGACGAGCAGGCAAACCAGCGCGAGCAAGTAGGCTTCGCGGTTGCTCCAGGAGGAGTTGGGTGGTGCCGCTGTTCCGTTGGATGGGGCGCGTCGTTGTTCGCTCATTTTCTCTTTCTCTTCCTTGTCCTACTCTCTTTCAGCGGCTGGTGAGCGCCGCTGCGGGCGAGGCAGGCGGAAGAGCTGCCGGGTGGCAGCCGTCAGTATATCCTGCCCGGCGTCGTCGAGGGCGGGCTTCGATTCGTAGGCGCGCACAGTTTCCATTGGCAGTTCGTTGTGGCACTCAGGCTGCCAAACTCCGCGCGGGCAGTCGAGACCGCTAATCCAGATTACTGCACCAGATTCAAGGGGTTAGGAGATGGAGATGGGCGGGACATTCGGGGGCTCCAAACTACTGTTGGGGCATATCCCCCGCGGCAGCGCGGTAAAAGTCCCATCCATCAAGCGATTACGCGAGGGAGATTCGCATAAGAAGCAGAACTGCAAGAAAAAAAGCCACTTATTTCCGGCACTTTCCAGCAAGGTTTGGCATTGAGGATGCCCTTTGCTATGTGCAAAGCGTTTTGAATTTGGGTCGGGCGATCGTGAAAAATGTCTTCCAAACCGCGGGAAGGAGCCAGGAAGACCGCCGCACACTAGCGGGCGCTGGCTCCCTGCTACGCAAAGAGCGGAACAAAACACAGAGGGCGCATCCCGCTGAGGTCGCCCGGCTCTTCCAATCTCGGCAGCGGCCGGACGAGACGCAGTGGATGAACGTCTCCGCACCCCGGATATCCGGCGCCGCAAGCTGGCCGGAAGTCTCGGCAGGCCGCTGCCACAATAAAGAAGGGAGTACCCGGAATCTGAATAAGACTCCGGGGTTTGTCGCCGCCGTTCAGGAACCTGCAGCATGTCCTACCCTACCTACGCCCAAAATCCTGAGCGCGATCAATCAAATCCGCAGCATGAACCCCCCAGAAATGTTTCTGGGCGGCGGCGGCCCTTCTCCGACGAGTTTGCGTTCCAGGCGAACACTTCCCCCTCAACTGGGAAAACCAGCAATCGTTTGCCTGGACGCGTTTGGCTCCCCCCGGGGCAATCGGCGTGGATAAAAAGACGGGCGCGGCGATCCAACGACCGGTTGCCCTGGGGGAGTCAGAACTGGAAATGAGCAAGTAACCTCAGCTATTCTTCCTTCCTTCTAATTTGTGTCGAGGAACAACGGAACGATGGCGATCCGTATGCCAGCAGAACACGGCGCATGGGGGATGCTGATTGTCCCGTATCTGAGCGCGGCGGCGGTGGCCGGGGAATGGAACGTGCCGGTGGTGGTGTGCGGAGCGCTGGCGCTGGGCTTGTTCGTGCTGCGCGGCTCCGCGGACCAGCAGGGCGGATGCGCCGCGCTGAGTAAGCCGGAGCACGTGGCGCTCGCAAGTGTGACGCTGGCGCTGGCGGCGGCGCTGGTGTTTGTGTTCGGGCGTTATCAGTTGATCTCCGTGGCCGTGGCCGGGGTGGCGCTCTATGCGGTACAGGAAGCGGTGGTGCGGGCGCACAACGAGTCGCGGACGGAGAAGCGGAGTCTTCCGGCGGAGATCGTGGGCGTCGTGTTGTTGTCGCTGGCGGCGCCAGCGGCGTGGATTTCCGCGCGCGGACGCCTGGATGCGACCGGCGTGCAGGTCTGGGCGCTGAACGTGCTCTTCTTCCTTGGCGGCGTGCTCTATGTGAAGTACCGCGTGCGCGGATTGCTGGCGCATCGCGAATTTGGGGGCTGGCGCGAGCGGCTGGCGTTTGCCTGGCCGGTGTTCATCTACTACTTCGTGCTGCTGGCGTTTCTGGCCGCGAGCATTTTCCTACGGGAGCTGTCTGCGGCGGTGCTGTTCGCGTTTACGCCGGGGATCCTGCGCGCCAACGGGCTGCTGTTCGAGTTGGGCGAGCGGTTCCCGATTCGGCGGCTGGGCTGGATGGAGATTGCGCATTCGGTCGTGTTTGCCGCGCTGCTGGTGATGGCGTATCGGTTGGCGGGATAGACCACAACGCAGAATTCAGAAATCAGAAATCAGAAAGAAAGCCCAAGTGAGGATTGTGTAGTGCCGCGCTGCAGCGCGGCATTTTTGTTTTTGGAAAGATGCCTGCATGGAGGCCGCCGCGAAACAACAGGCGGCGGGGTAAACCCGCCGCTACAGGGGCGCACACGCAGGTGCGCCCCTACGAATTACAGGGTGAGGAAAAATTCGCGGGGGTCGGCGCCGGGGGAGAAGCCGAGGGAGCGGGCGAGGCGGAGCATGGGGACATTGTCGAGTTCGGTCATGCCCCAGATTCTTTTGAGGCGTTTGCGGCGGGCTTCGTCGATGAGTTCGACGAGCAGGCGTTTCCCCAGGCAGCGGTTGCGGAAGTCCTGGTGAACGAAGACGGCGACTTCGGCGGATTCGCCGTCGTCGCAGAGCGCGGCGTGGGCGACGATGCGGCTCCCCGACACGACAACAAAATTCGGAAAGGCGCTCAGATTGTCGAGCCAGAGCTGCGGCTCTTTGCGCGGGGGCAGGCCGAGGCATGCGCCCTTGGGCTCGAAGTCAAGGTACATGGCGATCAGCGCGCCGCGGTCGTCGGGTGAGGCGCGCCGGAGCGTGAGTACCGCGTCAGTGGTCTCTGGCGCCGTCGTTGTGATGGTCTCCTGAGCGATCATAGAAAACCCTGCAGCTCGTGCTCTTCCGCGGTGATGTGGCGGCGCAGCGCGCGCGAGACCTCGAGTCCCTGGTCCTTCAACTGCGCGACGGCGGCGTCGAGATCCACAGCGTTGGGCAACTCGTCCAAGGCCACGCAGAAGGCGTTGAGCTGGCCGAACAGCTCGACGTGCTGCCGCTTCATTTCCCGGGTAAACTCGGCGAGCTCGCTACTTACTTCGGCCACGGTGTCGTACAGCTTGACCTCTTCTCTCATGCAGTGTTCGGGAAGCTGACGGGCGAGTGCCTGGCTGACAGACTTGACCTTGATCACGCTGCACGGATCACTTGTGCTTGCAGGTCCGAAGCCCATGTGCTCGAGGGCCAAATCCAGTTCGGCTAACTCGTTGAGCATATCCTGGTGTTCGTGGTGGATTCGCTCAGACTCGATGTGGAAAATTGGATTCAGCGCTGCCATGTTTTCACCTCGCCCAGATTCCTTTTACTGGAGGGGAGCATTTGGCTCTCCAATCCGTGTCCCGGCGGCGGATGACGGTAAGCCTTGAAGTCTGTACCACTTATCGAGATTCTCCTGCGGGCGCACGGAGCGAGTTGGAGTACGGCTGTGAGGCGAGTGGCGCAGAGCCGTGCGCGATGTCGCGCTAAAAGCTGTAGAAAAGCTCAGTCGGCAATGGTAACTTGAGCCGTTTCATGTTATTACCGATTGTACTTCTGGAAGAGCATGTGCTTCTCGATACCCGATGGGAGGGGGCCCCATGGCCAGTTCGTTCTTGACCGAAACGGCGCCTGCGAGTAGTACCCGCAAAGTTCGATTCCCCGGCATCCTGACGACGACGGACGGCTCCGGCGCGGTGGTGTGGGTGGATTCGCATATCGCACAGGGGGCCTGCGCCTACCCGATTACGCCCTCGACGCCGATGGGCGACGGCTTCGCCGTGGAGTATTCGAACGGCAAGAAAAACCTGTGGGGCGAGACGCTGGAATTCCTCGAGCCGGAAAGCGAGCACAGCTCGGCCTCGGCGTGCGAAGGATTCGCGCTGGCGGGCGGGCGCGTGTCGAACTTCACCTCCGGACAGGGACTAATCCTGATGAAGGAAGTGCTGTACGTGATTTCGGGCAAGCGGCTGCCGGTGGTCTTCCACATTGGCGCGCGGGCGCTGACGTCGCATTCGCTGAACGTCCACTGCGGACACGATGACGTGATGGGCGTGGCCGACGTGGGCTGGGGCATGCTCTTCGGGCGGAACGCCCAGGAAGCCGGGGACCTGGCGCTGATCGCGCGGCGCGTGGCGGAGGAATCCGAGACGCCGTTCATGAACATTCAGGACGGCTTCCTGACCACGCACACGCTGGAAACGATCCTGCTGCCGGAACCGGAGCTGATGAAAGACTTCGTTGGCGCGCCTGCCGACAAGGTTCGCAAACTTTTCGATCCGAAGAACCCGGTGATGAGCGGCGTGGTGCAGAACCAGGACAGCTACATGAAGGGCAAGGTGGCGCAGCGGTATTTCTACGACCGCGTGGCGCCGGCTCTGCGGCGGGCGATGCAGGAATTCGGTGAATTGACCGGGCGGCACTACGGCTTCGTGCGCTCCTACCGCATGGAGGATGCCGAGTACGCATTCGTCGGCCTGGGCTCGATGCTGGAGACCGCGGAAGCGACGGTGGACTACCTGCGCGGGAAGGGAATGAAGATCGGCGCCGTCCACATCACCAGCTTCCGGCCGTTCCCGGCGCGGGAGATTGCCGAGCTACTGAAGAACTGCAAGGCGGCGTCGGTGATTGAGCGCTGCGACGTGCCGCTGGCAGAGTCGAACCCGCTGACGACGGAAATCAAGGCGGCGCTGGCGGACGCCATGGCCGCGGGAACGCTGACGCGCATGCCGGAAATTCTCTCCGGCGTGGCGGGGCTAGGCGGGCGGGACACCCGTCCGGGCCACTTCGTCGCGGCCGCGGAAAACATGGCGCGGGGGGCGGACGGGAAGAAGTTCTTCATCCTTGGCGTGAAACACCCGGATGCGATTGAAGGAACCGTGGACCCCGACGTGCGCCCGGAGAATGCGTTCTCGATGCGCGGGCATTCGATTGGCGGTTTCGGCTCGGTAACCACGAACAAAGTGATCGCCACGGTGGCGTCGGACCTGTTCGGGCTGTACGCGCAGGCGTTCCCGAAGTACGGCTCGGAGAAGAAGGGCCTGCCGACGAACTACTACCTGACGCTGGCGGGCGAGCCGATCCGGTTGCATGCCGAACTGAATGCGGTGGACTTCGTCGCCATCCAGGACCAGAACGCGTTTCTGGGTGGCGACCCGCTCGTCGGGCTGCGCCCGAACGGGATCATTTACCTCCAGTCCACACAACCCGCGGACAAGGTGTGGGCCAGCCTGCCGGCGGCGGCGCGGCAGACGATCCGCGAGCGAAAACTGCGGCTGTTTGCGCTGGACGCGCAGCGCATTGCGAAGGAATCGGCCAGCCGGGCAGATTTGCAGGTGCGCATGCAGGGCATCGTGCTGCTGGGCGCGTTCCTGCGGCTGACGCCGTTCCGCGAGCGGGCGAGCCTCGACGAGGAGCGCCTGTTCGCCTCGCTCGAAAAGACGCTCAGCAAGTATTTTGGCAAGCGCGGCGTGCGTGTGGTGGCGGACAACCTGTCAGCGGCGCGGCGCGGCTATTCGGAAGTGGCGGAAGTGATCCCGCCCGCCGCGGAGATGAAGTCCGAAGCGAAAAAGCCGTGGCAATCGCTGCCGATGGCGGGCGAGCTGATGCCCGAGAATTTCTGCGAGCACATCATCGGCAGCTACGCGCGCGGGCGCGAAACGGACTTGGAGGCGGACGAGCACGTGGCGCGGAGCCTCATGCCCGCCTCGAGCGCGCTGCACCGCAGCTTCCGCAACCTGGCGCCGGACATCCCCGTTTTCTCCTTCCAGGACTGCGTGGGCTGCATGGAGTGCGTGAACGAGTGCCCGGACACGGCCATCCTGGCGAAGGTGGTCGAGCCAAACGTGCTGGAAGAAAGGCTGGCGAAAATCGAGCGGCCGGACCTGCGCGAAAACGTGAAGCAGTGCTTCTCGACGACCAACAAGTACCACGAGCTGTTCGTGAAGAAGGGCGCAACCGGCGGGCTTTTTGGAATTTTCGTGGACGCGGACAAGTGCAAGGGCTGCGGCGAGTGCGTGGTGGCCTGCGGCACGCACAACGCGCTGAAGATGGCGCCCAAGACGGACCTGGACCTGCGCCAGTTCGACGTGGCCATGGACCTCTACCGGCACCTGCCGGATACACCGGCGAAGTTCATCAACGAGAAAGCGCTGGGCGACATGATGCTGGCGCAGCGTTCGCAGCTCTATGCCGGCGGCGCGGGCTCCTGTATGGGTTGTGGGGAAGTGACGGCGGTGCGGCAGATGCTGGCGGCGACGGGCTTCGTGTACGGCGCGGAGAACATGGGCATCGTGGCGGCCACCGGCTGCAACACGGTGTTCGGCTCGACGTATCCGTTCAACCCGTTCGCGGTGCCGTGGACGAACTCGCTGTTTGAAAACGCGCCGGCGGACGCCATGGGCGTGCGGCTGCGCTGGGACCAGGAAGGGCACGGCAACCGGCGGCTGTGGGTGCTGGGCGGCGACGGCGCGCTGTATGACATCGGCTTCGGATCGCTTTCGCGGATGCTGATGAGCGGCATGAATATCAAGGTGCTGATTCTTGATACGCAGGTCTATTCGAACACCGGCGGGCAGACCTCGACGGCGACGTTTACCAGCCAGGACGCGAAGATGGCGGCCTACGGCAAGTCGCAGCCGGGGAAGAAGGAACAGCGCAAGGAAATCGCGCAGATCCTGATGATGCACCCCAACGTGTTCGTGGCGCAGACCACGGCGGCGCACATCAACCACTTCTACAAGGCGGTGATGGCGGCGAACGAATATCCGGGCCCGGCGGTGGTGGTGTGCTACACGAGCTGCATGCCGGAGCACGGCGTGGCCGACGACAAGGCCGGCGTACAGGCGCGCCTGGCGGTGGATTCGCGCACCTTCCCGATGTTGATTTACGATCCGCGGAAGGGCGGGAAGATCCGCGAATGCCTGAGCCTGCAGGGCAACCCGGCGATGAAGGAAGACTGGTTCATCGAGCCGAAATCCGGCAAGGCCGTGGACTTCGTCGCCTTCGCGAAGACGGAAGGGCGCTTCGCGCGGCACTTCGACGCCGAGGGCAACGCGGACGAATCCCTGCTGCAGGCGCAGCAGGACCGGCTGGCCAACTGGCGGCGGTTGCAGGAGCTGGCCGGGCTGCGATAGGGAGTTCAGAAGTGGGGGCGCCAATCATGAAGCGGGCGGGAAGCGAATCGCGCGTTTCATTGAAGAATATCCTGCTGGCGACGGATTTCTCCCATTCTTCTGACGCGGCGCTGGCGCACGCCGCAACCATCGCCCGGCGCTACGACGCGAAAATGTTCGTGGCGCACGTGATCCGTCCGGACGCCTACCAGCTCGTGCCGCCCGAGGCCACTACTGTCACCCTGGAACAGACCCGCCGCTACGCCGAGCAGCAGATGGCCAGCCTGCTGATCTCCGGCCGGCTCCGTGACATCCCGCACCAGGTACTGCTCGGCACCGGCGAGCTGTGGCCGGTGCTTTCGGACATGCTCAGCCAGCACGAAGTGGACCTGATCGTTGTGGGCACGCACGGGCGCACCGGCGTGCGCAAGCTGCTGCTGGGTTCCGCCGCGGAGGAAATCTTCCGCATGGCGCCGTGCCCGGTGCTGACGGTGGGGCCGAAAGTGGTTCTGTTGGAAGGCGCGCTGGCGCCGGACCCGCTGGGCCGCAAGCGTTTTCTCTACGCGACCGACTTCACCGCGCATTCCGAGCGCGCGGCGGCGTACGCGGTGTCGCTGGCGCAGGAAAATCAGGCGCACTTGACGCTGCTGCACGTGGTGCAGGAAGCCGCGGACGCCTCACCGCACAACCGCGCGCGCATGGTGGAGTTCTTCCGCAAGCGCCTGCGCGGCCTGTTGCCGGAAGAGGCCGAACTATGGTGCGAGCCGGAAGTGGTGGTGGAGTTTGGCGAGCCCGCCGACGCCATCCTCAAGGTCGCGGGTGAAACGCAGGCCGAGCTGATCGCGCTCGGAGTGCGGCGCGCGGGAACTTTTCCGGGCCACTTGCCGCCCGCCACGGCGTACAAGGTAGTCTGCCAGGCGCACTGTCCGGTGCTGACGGTCCGCGGCTAGCTTTCTTTTTGCGGGAACTGGTAGCGGTACCGGGAATCGAACCCGGGTTTCCAGATTGAGAATCTGGCGTCCTAACCCCTAGACGATACCGCCACAGGAGCGCGGGGAGCGCAGGTTGACGCGCGGGTCATGCAGAAATGCGCGAAAAGCCAAGTAATTTTATAGCGTGTGAATGCGGTTTTCGTCAAGCTGGCGCCGGCGCTTCAGGAATCGTGCGTTTCGGTGGGCGAAGGTTCGAAGCGCAGGGCCGGAATGCGGCGGAAGGGCCGCAGGGAAAAGAAGCGGCGGCGGCAGGGGTCGCAGCGGTAGGCCGGGAAGTGCAGCGCGCGCTTGAGGCCGGTGAAGAGTTCCTCGGAGACGCGCTCGCGGGCCACGCGCTGCAGGTCGAGATTGCCGCAGCGGGCGCAGTGGACGTAGATGAAGTACTGCGCAGGCACCGTCCAGGCGAAAAACCGGATGCCACAGGTGCGGCAGCGCCACGGGCGCAGGGCGAAAAGGCTCCAGAAGTGGTCCTTGATGCCGCGGCGCTGCGAGCTGCGGCACGACCCGCTATGGCATTTGGGACAGAGCAATGGCGCGTGACCCCAGGCTGTTGGTGCCGCGCTAGAATACGCGAATTCGAGAGCGGGCCGCAACCAGGCAGAAAAGCAGTGGCGAGTGACGAGTGGCGAGCAAGCAGGAAGCAGGAAAGTGAAGGAAGAGCGCCGCAGAGACACAAAGAAAAAAGGAATGACGGATACAACCACCAGTTCTGCATGCTGCTGAAAGCCTGGTTGGGAGCAAGGCTTTGGGAACAATGTGTACAATAGGGGCAAGGAGAAATGATGGCCGACTACACGGACAAGCACGCCGCCGCCGGGATCAACGCGAAGCTGCCGAAGCTCGATACCTGGCCGAACCACTTCCCCGGGTACGAGATCACCATTCGCTTTCCGGAGTACACCTCGGTGTGCCCGAAGACCGGCCTGCCGGACTACGGCACGATCACCATCCAATACATGCCGCGGCGGACGTGTCTGGAGCTGAAGGCGCTGAAACTCTACCTGCTGGCCTACCGCAACCTGGGAATCTTTTACGAGAACGCGGTGAACCGCATGCTGCGCGACATCGTCGCGGCCACGAAGCCGGAATGGTGCGTGGTGCGCGGCGAGTTCACCCCGCGCGGCGGGTTGACGACGACGGTCGAGGCACGCTGGCCGAAGAAAAGGAAGTAGGGAACAGGCAGACAAGCAAGGCAGCAGGGAGCCGGTAGACAACCCGGGGCAGGTCGGCCATAATCCAACAGAACGGCAATCTTAGGCCCTGGTCCTAAACCCTGAAGGAGGTTCGATGAGTACGTCCCCTAACGCTCCGGAATCGCAGGAGCATTCCCAGTACGAAGCCGCGTCCACGCCGCGGTGGATCATGATTGTGTTTGCGGTGGTGTTTGTGCTGATCGGCTGGCTGCTGTACTCGGACTACCAGTCCAAGCAGGCTCTCCAGGCGGAATTGGCCAAGACGAACCAGCGCGCCGACTTGCTGAATAAGCAACTCGAAGAGGCCAATGGCCGCATCGCGGAGTTGAAGGGTCTGTTGGATGTGACGTCGGAGAAAATCAAGCTCACGCAGGATGAAATCGATCGCGCAAAGGTCCTGGCGCAGACCATCCGCAAGGAACAGAAGACCTCGGGCGAGCAACTGGCGGCGCAGATCGGCCAGGTGAAGCAGAGAACCGAGGAGAGCGCGACCAAGCTGGGCGAGGTCAGCGGCGGATTGGCCGGCGCGAAAACCGACATCGAAGCCACGCGCAAGGACCTCGAAGCGACGAAGGGCAAGCTGGAGCGTTCCGTGGGCGACATGGGCGTGATGAGCGGGCTGATCGCCAAGAACCACGACGAGCTCGAAGAACTGAAGCGCCGCGGCGAGCGCAACATCTTCGAATTCGATTTGCGCAAGTCGAAGACGCCGTCCCGCGTCGGGCCGATCCAGCTCATGCTCACGAAGGTCGATGTGAAAAAGTCGAAGTTCAACGTAGAAGTGATTGCCGACGACAAGCGCATCCCGAAGGAAAACAAAACGGTGAACGAGCCGGTGCAATTCTACGTGCGCGGGGCGCGGCCGCCGTACGAGATCGTCGTGTTCGAGGTTTCGAAGGACCGCGCGGTGGGCTACCTCTCCACGCCGAAGGAGAGCGGCCAGCCGCGGCAGTAGGCGCACCCTCAGCCAGGCATTCCGGCCCTGTTCCCTGCGGGGGACAGGGCCGTGTTGTTTTCGGAGCCACCGCCGCCGCGGCGGCGCGTCGCGCACGGGGGCGTATGATGGGGACGACTGCAGGAGAGCAAGATTGAGGGGAATGCGCCGGGCAATTCTGCTGCTTGTGCTTCTGGGCGCACCGGTGTGCGCGCAAAAGCCCGAGCTGCAAACGGACCCGGACTTCCGCCTGCGGCGCACGGTAGACGTCGTCAACGTGGACGTCGCGGTGACGGACGCGCGCGGGAATTTTCTGCGCGACTTGAGGCGCGAGAACTTCCGCATCCTGGATGAGGGCGCCGAGCGGCCCATCACCCATTTTGCATCGGTCGAGGCGCCGGCGCTGGTGCTGGTGCTGGTGGAGACGAGCCCGGCGGTGTACATGATTCAGCAGCAGCACCTGGATGCGGCCTACGCGCTGCTCGACGGTCTGGCGGCGGACGACTGGGTGGCGCTGGCCACGTACAGCGAGAAGGCGCGGACGGTTCTCAACTTCACGCAGGACAAGGGCGCGCTCGGTGGCGCGCTGCGCGGGCTGCGCTTCAACCTCGGCATGGCGGAGCTGAAGTTTCTGGACAGCATGTCCACGGCGCTGGACTGGCTCGCGCCGCTGCCGGGACGGAAAGCGCTGGTGCTGCTCAGCACCGGGCTCGATGCGGAGCGCGACCGCCGCTGGGCGCCTCTTTCCGAAAAGCTGCGCGCCAGCGAGGTGAGCGTGTATGCGGTCGCGCTGGGCGGGTCGCTGCGCGAGTATCGCCAAGGGAAGGCGCCCGCGAGCGAAGAATCCGCGCTGAGCTTCGAGCAGGCCAACCGCGATCTGAAAGCGATGGCGGAGATCACCGGCGGGCGCTCGTATTTTCCGAAGAGCCCGCGCGAATTTGAGGGGATTTACCGCCAGGTGTCGAGCGCGCTGCGGCATCAGTACAGCCTGGGGTTTTCGCCGGGGTCGCACGACGGCAGATTTCACAGAATCGAAGTGCAAGTGGTGGATGAGAAGGGCCGCGTTGTGGCGCCCGTAGAGAGCAAAAAGGGAAAGCCCGCGTATCGAGTGAGCGCGCGGCAGGGGTATTTGGCGCCGCAATAGGAAAAGTCGTGAGTGTCGAGTGGCGAAAAAGAAACCAATCGCCAGCAAGAGGCCGGCGGTACGAGCACCGCTACTCGTATTCCCTTTGGATGTCGGCGAGGGAGCGGAGGCGGGCGTCCGCGAGAGCGAAGACGCTGCCCTCCTCGAACTTGCCATCGGGGCCGCGGTCGCCGGCCCTGACGCCGGTGAGGATCTCGATGCCTTCGCTGACGCTCGAAACGGGCATGATGTGGAATTGTCCCTTCGTGACGGCTTCGATCACTTCATCGCGCAGCATCAGGTCTTCGACGTTTTCGATGGGGATAATCACACCCTGTTTTCCGGTGAGGCCTTTCATGCGGCAGATTTCAAAAAATCCTTCGACCTTCTGATTCACGCCGCCGATGGGCTGGATATCGCCCTGCTGGTTCACGGAGCCGGTGACGGCGACGTCCTGGCGCAGCGGCAGCCCGGAAAGCGCGGAGAGCAGCGCGTAGATTTCCGTGGAGCTGGCGCTATCGCCGTCAATGCCGGAGTAGGACTGCTCGAAGCAGAGGCTGGCGGAAAGCGAGAGCGGCTTGTCCTGGGCGAATTTGCCGCGGAGGAAGCCGGAGAGAATCTGCACGCCCTTGTCGTGGATGCGGCCGGAGAGATTGGCCTCGCGCTCGATGTTGATGATGCCGGCTTTGCCGAGGGCGACCGAGGCGGTAATGCGCACGGGCTTGCCGAAGGAGTAGCCGCCGATTTCAAAGACGCTGAGGCCGTTGACCTGGCCGACGCGCTCACCGGCGGTGTCAATCAGCAGGACGCCTTCCTTGATGAGCTCGCTGAGCTTCGTCTCGTAGAGGTTGTGCCGCTCGATCTTGGAGTCCAGCGCCATGCGGACGTGGCTGGCGGTGACCGGGGTCTCGCCGGACTCGCGGGCGGCGTAGCAGGCCTCGCGGGCGAGGTCGAAGAGATCGGTGAAGCGCGCGGTGATCTTGCTGCGGCGGCCAGCGAGGCGCACGCCGTATTCGAGCATGGCGGCGACAGCGGTGCGGTCGAAGGGACAGAGCTTTTCGTTCTCGCTGAGCTTGCGGAGGTGCCCGCCGTACTGGAGGATGACCTCGTCGTTCATCTTCATTTCTTCGTCAAACTCGGCGCGCACCTTGAAAATTTTCTTGAAGTCCTCTTCGTAAGCGTAGAGCAGCTCGTACATGTCGCGGTCGCCGATCAGGATGACCTTCACGTTGATGTCAATCGACTCGGGCTTCATCGCCGCGCTGGAGACGGGGAAGAACAGATCGAGCGGCTGGATCTCGAGCTTGCCGTGGTTCATGGTGCGCTTCAGCGTTTTCCAGACGCCGGGCTCGGTGAGCGCGTCGAGCGCGTAGATGATCAGGAAGCCGCCGTCGGCGCGGAGAAGCGAGCCGGCGCGGAGGTCCATGAAGTCGGAGGTGTAGCCGCCGCGGGTGTCGAACGAGCGCTGGATATTGCCGAATAGATTGACGTAGGTAGGCGTGGTTTCGAAAACGATGGGGCAGGCCTCGTCGCTGTTGTGGGCCAGGATGACGTTGACGCCGTACACGCGGAAGGGATCGCGCTCGCTCGGCGCGGGCTTCGGGCTGCCGTCGGTGGCTTCGTGCTCCTCTTCGCCTTCGCGCTCCTTGAACGGGTCGAGGTTGTCGAGGATGTGGTGGCGGACTTCCTCGAGATATTCGGCCAGGTGCACGCCCGGGTATTTCTCCTTGAGCTCCTCGATGACGCCGTCCACGAGCACGGACGCGGCTTCCTGCTCGAGGTAGCTCATCTCGCTGGCCAGTTCGCGGGAAAGAGTGAGCGTTTTCCGGTACACGACGGTGAATTCCTGGCGGAACTGGTCGTATTTGCGCTCGAGGTCTTCGGCCAGCCCGGTATCGAGCTTGCCCTCCTGCACCAGCTTGGGGACCTCTTCGATGGGCACCATCTGGCCTTCGAGCACGGGGAAAATCTCCGGCAGGGCGACGGCGCCCACCTGCATGCGGCCGAGCGCGAACTGCTCGCGGGCGATGCGGCGGGTGAAGTCGTCCATCAGCTCTTTTTCGCGGACGGTGAAACGCTCGACGATGCGCGCTTTCTGCCGCTGGAAGGGCTCGCCTTCGAACACCTGCGGGATGCGCCGGCGGAGGAACTCGATGCCGGACTGCAAGTCCTTCTTGAAGGCGCTGGCCTGGCCGCGGGACAGGGTGAGGAGGCGCGGCCGGTCGGGGTTCTTGAAGTTGTTGACGTAGCAGCGGTCGGGAGCCGGATGCGTCTCCGGCTGAATCTCCTCGATCATCTGCGCGATCATGCCGCCGCGGCTGGTGCCGGCCAGCCCGCAGACGAAAACGTTGTAGCCGGGAGCGGCCAGCTCCACGCCCATTTTCAGCGCGCGGATGGCGCGGTCCTGTCCGATCACGCCCTCGAGCGGCTCCGCCTGCGAAGTGGTGTCCCAGGGGATGCGGGTGGGGTCGCACTGCCAGCGGAGCTTTTCCGCCGGGAGGCCAGCGTGATTCGGTGCGGGTTTGGTCTTCATCGAGCCTTCCTTGAGGGCGCTACTCTAGCACAGGCGGTTTGCGGCCCCCAATCGGTTCGCCAGAGATGCAAGGATGCCGAGCGGGTGCGCGCCAAGAGTGTATAATTCGGCAGTGTCACGTCCCGGCGAACCGGGGCGCGGGGATTCGCGCAAGACGCTGCCATCCATGGAATCCAATCCCTCCAGCTTCAGCCGGTACCAACTCCGAATACTCGCAATACTCGCTCTCATTAACTTTGTCAACTTCGCTGACCGGACGGTGGTGCTCCCGCTGTACGAACTGCTGAAGCTGGACTTCAGCTTGACGGACATGCGGCTGGGCTGGCTGCAGGCGGTGCTGCAGATCGTGCTCTCCGTGGCCACGATTCCGTTCGCGCTGATGGCCGACCGCTGGAACCGCTCGCGGATCATCGCCGCCGGCGTGATGGTGTGGAGCATCGCGACGTTCGCCTCGGGCGCGGCGCAGACCTTCGGGGCGCTGCTGGTGGCGCGCGCGTTCGTGGGCGTGGGCGAGGCGGCCTACGGCCCGGCGGCGCAGTCCATGATTTCCGGCGCGTTCCCGGTAGCGGCGCGTGCGCGGGCGCAGGCCGTCTTTGCCGCCGGGATGCTGCTGGGCGGCGCGGCCGGCCAGGCCATCGGAGGGATCATTGACGACCGGGCGGGCTGGGCGCCGGCATTTTTCGTTGTCGGCATTCCGGGAATGTTGCTGGGCCTGAGCGCGCTGCACCTGGAAGAGCCGCCACGCGGGCCGCGGGATGAGGTGGTGCCGCTCCTCCGGCTGCTGCGCGTGCCGGCGTTCATCGCGCTGAACCTGTGCGGCGTGCTGCTGACCTTTGCCGCGCTTTCGTTCATCACTTGGGGCCCGACGTTCGCCGAGCGAGAGAAGAACTTCAGCCTGAGCGCGGCGGGAGTGTGGCTGGGCAGCATCGGCGCGCTGTCGCTGGTGGGCGGCGTGCTCACGGGCGGCTACGTGGCCGACGCGCTGCAGAAGCGGCTGCACTACGGCCGGATCGTATGCATCGTGGCGGCGATGCTGGCCGCCGCGCCGTTTCTTCTCCTGGCCATCTACAGCGAGGACAAACGGGCGGTGCTGGCGGGGCTCTTTATCGCGGTGTTCTTCCTGTCGTGGTATCACGGGCCGGTGACGGCGGTGATTCACGACATGATGCCGAGGCGGGCGCACGCGACGTCGGTGGGGGTGTACATGTTCGTGACGCAACTGGTGGGCGGCACGGTGGGGCCACTGGTGACCGGCCGGGTGAGCGACCTCCACGACCTGAGCGCCGGCTTGAAGGTCGCCACCGGCGTGCTCGTGCTCGGCGCGCTCTGCTTTCTGCTGGTGATCTACTTCATTCACCGCGACGGGCTGAGGCATCCTTCGCTGGAGATGTATCATGCAGAAGGGTGAAGAAAGGTAGCAGGGAGCAGGTGGGAGCCGAGAGCGATGAGTGAGCAAGAAAAGTGCAAGCATCCGCGGAAGCGGGTGATCGCGAAAGACCAGGACGCCGAGTACGTCGAATGCCTGGATTGCGGCGCGATCCTCGAGGCGGAGGAGTTGCCGGAACCGACGGGGTTTGATGAGTCGTTGTCGGATGCGTGAGGGAAAGTCAGAATTCAGAAATCAGAATTCAGAATTCAGAGATCTGAAGACCTGTCAGCAAAACCTAGCGGATTCCGAGAAATTCGATGAGGCGAAGGACGTCGGCGGCGGAGACGTCGTAGAGGTCACGTTCTTCTTCCTGCTCGAGGCGTTCGCGGAGAGCCTGGGCAGCGATGTGGCTGGCTTCGCGGTCGGTGAGGTCGCGGCCGGCGCGGGTGCGGAAATCGACGAAAGCGGGATGAGCCAAGCCGACGACCACGCCGCGGCCGTCCACGAAAAATTTCGTGTCAATGGTGTCGCTGTGGCGCGTGGCAATGCCGTTCCACATGTGCGAGAAGCGGCAGTGGTAGGTCTGATCGGTGAGCTTCGAAGGCACGTCGAACGGCGGCACGAATTCGTTCATCGGGCCGGCGTTTGAGATTTTCGCAGCGAGGGCCATAGGAATTAGCTGAGGGACGGCCCACACGGCCGCGCCTAGTGAGCTCCGAAAGGTGCGAGGCAAGCCTCGCACCAAGAAAGCGGCGTCAAGCCGCCGCACTCCAAAGGGGCGCAGCAATCCCGAAGTCTCGGGAGCGCCCCTACGAGCTTACTTAGCGCCGACGGCGACGGGTTGCAGGTACGTGCGCACGGCAGCGCCCACGCCGGCGCCGGCCGGAACGTGGAAGCCCTGGTCGAGCAGAACCTTCTCGAACGCGGCCAGGAACAGCAGGACGTTGTTGCGCTGTGCGGAGAAGCCCATCAGCCCGATGCGCCAGATCTTGCCCTTGACCGGGCCAAATCCGCCGGCGATTTCGATGTCGAAGTCGTCGAGGAGCTGGTTGCGCACCTTGAGGTCGTTGACGCCATCGGGGACGCAGACGGCGGTGACGGTGATCAGGCGGTCCTTCGGATTCTTCACGAACAGTTCCAGCCCCATGGCTTCGACGCCGGCGACGAGCGCCTGCTGGTTCCTGCGGTGACGCTCCCAGCGGGCCTCGAGGCCTTCCTCGAACACCAGGCGCAGCGCCTCGCGCATGCCGTAGATGAGCGTAATCGGCGGTGTGTGGTGGTAGAGGCGCTCCTTGCCCCAGTAGTTGAGCGCCGTGGTCAGATCGAAGTACCAGCTTTGCACCGGTGTCTTGCGGTTGCGGAAAACCTCTTCGGCGCGCGAGCTGAGGGTGATGGGCGCCATGCCCGGCGGGGCGCTGAGCGCCTTCTGCGAGCCGCTGAAGCAGATGTCGATGCGCTGCTTGTCCACGTTGAGCGGGATGCCGGCGAGGGTGGCCACGGCGTCCACAACGAGCAGAGCGCCGAGCTCGTCGGCCACCTGGCGGAAGGCGTCGATGTTGTGGACGACGCCGGAGGAAGTTTCGCCGTGCGCGAGGCCGACAAACTTGATCTTGCGGCCCTTGCCGACGCGGCGGACTTCCTCGGGATCCACGGTCGAGCCGTAGGGCACTTCGATGCGGTGAATTTTTGCCGGCGTGCGCTCGGCGATCACGCCCATGCGTTCGGAGAAAAAGCCGTTGATGCAGACGATGGCTTCATCACCGGCCTCGAGCGGGTTGAGGACGGCGGCCTCAATGCCGCCGGAGCCGGAGGCGGAAATCGGATGGGTGACACGGTTCTCGGTCTGAAACGCGAGACGCAACTGGGCCTGGACATCGTCCATCATGTTCTTGAACCACGGGTCCAGGTGGCCCACCAGCGGCGTGGCCATCGCGCGATACACGCGCGGGTCCATGCTGGAAGGGCCGGGAGTGAGCATCAGGCGGTTCGGGGGAATCAATTCCTTGAGAAGATCGCTCATGATGGTAGCACCTCGAAGTTTGCGCAAATCATCGGCTGAACCAGCAGTAGCGCCTGCGGAGCAGTTTGCCCGGGCGCACAGGTTGGCGGCACCCCTCGGTTGCAGCCGGGGTGAACCCCTCGTTTACACTCGGGGTAGACGGGCGCCAAGCGGCGCCTTTAGTGTCTCTAAAGAGCACGGTTTGGGTCAACGGTCAAAATGGCCTGATGCCTGTGGGATGTAGCGGCGGCTTTACGCTGCCGCAAGGGGCCGCGGCGGGATAAACCCGCCGCTACAAGAGCAGCGAAAAATTCTGTACAATGCCGATTCTCGCGAGCGTGCATCAAGATACGCAGGAGAAGATGGATGGCCGCCAGCCCGGAGGGAGCGCCGATGTCTGCCAGCACTGAATTGATCCGAGAAAAGGCCCGGATGCTGCGCATCCACTCGATGCGGGCGACGACGGCGGCAGGTTCCGGGCATCCCACGTCGTGCCTTTCCGCGGCCGACCTGGTGGCGGGGCTCTTCTTCCACGCGATGAAATTCGAGAGGCAGAATCCGAACTCAGCGGCGAGCGACCGCTTTGTGCTCTCCAAGGGGCACGCGGCGCCGGTGCTCTATGCGGCGCTGGCGGAGGCGGGCGTGATCCCGGTGGCGCGGCTGCTGACGTTGCGCGAGTTTTCGAGCGAACTCGAAGGCCACCCGACGCCGCTGGTGCCCGGCGTGGACGCCGCAACCGGCTCGCTGGGGCAGGGGCTGAGCGTGGGCGCAGGACTCGCCATCGGCGCGGCGAAGATCGAGAAGAACAATGCGCGGGTCTATGTGCTGCTGGGCGACGGAGAAATGGCCGAAGGCAACGTGTGGGAAGCAGCGGCGTTTGCGGCGCACTACGCGCTCGACAATCTGACAGCGATCGTGGACGTGAACGCGCTCGGGCAAAGCGACCGCACGATGTACCGCCACGATACCGAGGTGTACCGCCGCAAGTTCGAAGCACAGGGCTGGCACGCGGAAGTGATTGACGGGCACGACCCCGAGGCCATCGTCGCGGCGCTGGACCGAGCGATGGCCACGAAGGGCCGGCCGCAGGCCATCATCGCACACACGGAGAAGGGCCACGGCATCAGCTTTCTTGCGGACAAAGACGGCTGGCACGGCAAGGCGCTTTCGAAGGACGAGCTGGCGAAGGCCATCGCGGAACTCGGCGGCGCAGAAGAGCCGGGGATGATCGAGCGGCGTTCGAGCGCGCGACAGATGCTGCCGCAGCCGGTGGAGTTCCCCGCGCCCGAGCCGCCAGCGTACAAGCCCGGGCAGATGGCGGCGACGCGCGAGGCCTACGGCGCGGCGCTGAAAAAGCTCGGCGCAACGAACCCTAAAGTCGTTGCCGTGGACGGCGACGTGCAGAACTCAACCTTCGCGGAGGTTTTCGGAAAATCCTATCCGCAGCGCTACTTCCAGGGCTACATCGCGGAACAAAACATGGTGAGCGTGGCGGTGGGACTTTCCGCGCGAGGGTACACGGCATTCGTGGCGAGCTTTGCGTGCTTCCTATCGCGCGCATACGACCAGATTCGCATGGCCGCGGTGAGCCGGAGCAACATCAACCTGTGCGGCTCGCACTGCGGCGTCTCCATCGGCGAGGACGGGCCCTCGCAGATGGGGCTCGAGGACCTGGCGATGTTCCGCGCGATTCCCGGCGCGACGGTGCTCTATCCCTCGGACGCGGTGTCCGCGGAACGCCTGACGGAAACGGCGGCGCGGCGCGCGGGCGTCTGTTACATCCGGACGTCTCGGCCGAAGACGCCGGTGATCTACACGAGCGATGAAGCTTTTCCGGTGCCGGGGTTCAAGGTGTTGCGGCAGAGCGCGAACGACCGCGCCACGGTGATTGCCGCCGGAGTGACGCTGCACGAAGCGCTCAAAGCGTACGAGGAATTGAAAGGCCAGGGAATCGCCACCCGCGTGATTGATTTGTACTGCGTGAAGCCGATGGACGGCGCGGCGCTCGGCGAGCACGTGCGCGCCACCGGTGGGCGCGTGATAACCGTGGAAGACCATTACCCAGAAGGCGGGTTGGGCGAGACCGTACTGGGCGCGCTGGCCGAGGCGGGCGTGGCGCTGAGCGCGTACAAGCGGCTGGCGGTGAACGGCGTCCCGCACAGCGGTAAGCCGGACGAGCTGCTCGATGCTTTCGGAATTTCCGCGCGGCACATTACCGCGGCGGTGAAACAGATTGGATAGAACAGCAGGGGCACGATATATCGTGCCCCTACGAAGAAGGAATCAGGCGCTGGCCGGCGAGTGCAGTACTTCCGCGGGCGGCTGGCGCAGGTCCCAGACGATGCGGAACCACGAGAGCACCTTGAGCACGTAGTAGGTGCCGTCAATCTCCCACCAGAAAAATCCCTGCCGCGCAGAGGCCATGTAGTGGTGATGGTTGTTGTGCCAGCCTTCGCCCAGGGTCACGATGGCGAGCCACCAGTTGTTTTTGCTGGTGTCGGTGGTGGGGTAGCGGCGGCGGCCGAAGACGTGGGAGAGCGAATTGATGGTGAACGAGCCGTGCCACAGCATTACCGTGCGGACAAAGAAGCCCCAGAGGAGCGCGCCCCAGCCGCCGATGAGGAACAACGCGGCGGCGAGAGTGATCGGCGGGACGAGGTGATATTTGTTCAGCCAGCGGAGCTCGCGGTACTTCGCAAAGTCGGCGATCAGCTCGGTGCGCGTCTCGTTGTATTTGCTGCTGAGGATCCAGCCGATGTGCGACCACCAGAAGCCGAATTGCAGCGGGGAGTGCAGGTCTTCTTCCTGGTCGGAGAAGCGATGATGGTGGCGGTGATGCGCCGCCCACCAGAGCACGCCCTTCTGCGCCGAGGTCATGGCCATAAAGGCCAGCACGAACTGGAAGGCGCGGCTGGTCTTGAAGGCGCGGTGCGAAAAGTAGCGGTGGTATCCCGCGGTGACGAAAAACATGCCCACGTAGTACAGCGCCAGGGCAAGAACGATGTGGGTCCAGCGAAAGCCGGTGAAGAACGCGGCGATGCAGGCCGCGTGGACCGCAAAAAAGGGAAGCGAACGCCAGAACGAGATGCGGTGCTCTCGAGGCACAGCGAGTTCAGCAGTTGCCATCCGGCAATGTTCCTCCGCTCCGCAAATTCCGGAGGTAGTTCCGCTCTTTTTCCGAGCGCGCGCCGGAACTTCCGGGTGACGCCGGGGAAAAGAAATCCGAGTATAAGCGCCCGAGGATGGCGGGTCAACGAAATCCGCCGCGGTTTTAGAATCCTTCTCACATTGCGTTTCGCTGCGCAATTTCAGAGCGGCTGTGCTATCGTTTCGCGGCGCGCGTTGCGCAACACATCATGGCTGAAAAACTGGTTCTGGTCGGCATCCTCCCCGAAACGATCGTGATTTCCCCCAGCGAGCAAGTGGTGTGGGTCTCCGACGCCGGAAGCCTCCGCGTCGAGTTCGATCCCAACCGCTGCCCGTTTCAATCCAATTTCTTTCAAGCGCCCATGGGCATGCGGCTGATGAGCGGCACGCCGCGTCCCGGCACCAAGCCCGGGTCGTACAAGTATAAGCTCGCTCTCAACGAGCAAATCGTGGGGACGGGCGAAGTGATTCTCCGCGAAAAGTAGCGCCCGAAGCCGAGAAGCCGCGCAAGCTCCCGCTCCAGTGGGTATCGGCAGGAATCAAAAAAAATGGACCCAGGGTGGCCGGGGGTTTAGTCCGGGTGTCTCACAAGATGCGGGCGACCTGCGGGGAACAGAGAGGGCAAAGGATAACGCTGAGGCGCGGAGAGCGCCGAGGAACGCAGAGAAAGGCAAGGCGGCGCGGAAGCGCCGCACTCCATAGGGCGACCTGCCGGTCGCCCCTACAGGACAGCCGGGGAACAAGGGGCAAGGCGGGAGATTCTTCGCTTCGCTCAGAATGACAAGCAAAACCATTTTTTCAGCAACCTGTTAATCGCTGGCGACGGCGGCGCGCAAGTTGGAGACCGACTCGGCCAGGCCGCGGCGCAGCGGCGCGATCTGGAACGCGGGCACCGGACGGCCCGGAGAAACCGCCATGCCGGCCAGGCGGCGGGGGAAATCCGTGCGCTGGTCCAGCCGCAGGCCGGCCTCGCGGAGCATCTCACCGGCCAGGTTGGGGTCGTCACTCCGGTCCACGGCCCAGAACCACAGCCGATCCTCGTTTCGCTGAAGATACTGCATGGACTCCTCGAGCTTCTTCATGGCGCGGTCGAAGGAGGAAGCCAGGAAATAGACGGAGAGCACCCAGTCTCTGCGCCCAAAGCTGGCCCGCAGCCGGAGGCAGTACTTGCCACTCTGGTTCATCTCAATTGCACACAGGTATTCATTTCGCTTCAAGGGCGTCCGGTGAGCCATATCAAACCTCCGGGTTCTGTTTCTAACTTATTGACCCGATTGCCGTTAGTTGTCCTGCGCTGCGTCGGCGGAGTTGCAGCCTGGGGCCCGCCTGATCAGCGGATAGTGACTGGGGAAGTTTTCCGTTCTTGACCTTGCCCCGCTGGCGACGGGGCCCACGCTGCGGAAGGAAAATGCTACGGCGGAGGGCGCCAAAAGGCAAGCGCAAAATCGCGCACAATAAGTCACTTATTTACAATACGTTAACGGCTCTTACGCAGGGACATTGAGACGAAGGAGATTCTTCTCGTTGATCTCCAGCTTGCCCCTGCTCCGCATCTCTTTTTCCAGCGACGTGCGGAACGCTTCGTAGGCCAGCGAGCGCTTGCTTTGCAGGACGGCCTGCTCCATCTCCTTCTTCTGCTTCTCGAAGTCCTCCGGCTTGGCCTCTTCGCGCTCCGCGAGGCGATAGACCAGCCAGTTGCTGCCGACGGCGGTGGCCGGGCTCGACTGGCCGACGGCCATCCTGAACGCGTCGGCAAACTGCTGAGCGCTGCCCACGCCGCTGACCGAGCCGATGCGGGCAAAGGCGTCGCTCGTTTTCGCTTCGAGTCCGAGCGCCTTGGCGGCCTTGGCCAGCGCCTCGCCACTGTGGACGCGCTTCGCGAACTCCTCAGCGCGGGTCTTGGCCAGCTCGACGGACTTTTCCTTGCGGTAGTCGGCGAGCACCTTGTCACGCACGTCAGCGAGCGCAGCCTGGCGGGCGGTCTGAATTTCTTTGACGGTGAAGACCAGGTAGCCACGCGCGACTTTGATGGGCATGCTGAGCTGGCCCTTATTCAGGCGGAAGAGGGCGCGATCCAGCTCCGCGTTCGCTCCGCCGAATTCGGGGAGGGCTACTCCTGCCGCCACCGGACCGGCCTCGGCGATGGCGACGCCGAACTGCCGGGCGAACTGCTCGATGGGCTGGTTGCCGCCCTGGCGGACAGCCGCGGCCATGCGGTCGGCGATTTCATTCGCGGTGCGGTCGGCCTTCTCGTTGGCGAGGATGGGCAGGATGGAGGCGCGGACTTCCTCAAAGCTCTGCGTGCGCGCGTTCTCGCGGTCCACGACCTTGATGATGTGGAAGCCGTACTGCGTCTTCACCAGGTCGGAAATGCTGCCCTTGGGCAGGGTGAACGCGGCCTTTTCGAACTCGGGCACGGTCTGCTTGTGGACGATCCAGCCGAGGTCGCCGCCAGCGTCCTTGGTGGAATCCGCGGAGTTCTGTTTGGCGAGGTCTTCGAACTTTGCGCCGCTCCTGGCCTTCTTCAGCACTGCCTCGGCCTTCCTGCGGATCTCTTCCGCTTCGGCGTCGGTCTTGCCGACGGTCTTGAAGAGGATATGGCTGACGCGGGCGCGGTTCTCGATGCGGTAGCGGTCCATGTGGCCGTCGTAGTAGGCGCGGAGTTCCTGCTCGGTGACGCCGGCGCGCTGGCTAAGCTGCGCGGTATCCACCAGGGCGTAGCGCAGCGTACGGCGCTCGCCGAGCGGGTAGCGCGCCTTGTTCTTCTCAAAGTAGGAAGAAAGCTCGGTGTCGGAGGCCTGGATGCCCGCGGCGAGCTCTTCAGGCTTCACCAGCGCATATTCGATTTTCACCTTTTCGTTGCGGCGGCGGAATTCCTGCTGAATTTCGTCGGGCGTGGCGGTGATGCCGTCGGTCACCAGGCGGCGGAACTTGTCCTCGAGCAGCGAAAGGCGGATCAGCTCCTCGAATTCCTCGACGCTCATGTTGAAGCGCTGCTGGACCTCGGCGGCGTAGCGGTCCATGCCGATGAAGGTGTCGCCGGTGAAGACCACTGGGAGCAGGCGCTTGATGCGGTCGGCGCGCTCTTCGTCGGTGATGCGGATGCCCATCTTCTTGGCTTCGACTTCGAGCATGCGCTCAAAGACGAGCTGATCGAGCAACTGCCGCGCGTAGAGCCCGCGCAGCGCGGGGGGAATCTGCTGCTGGCCGGCGATGCGCTGCAGCTTCGTGTTCACTTCCGTGAGCGTGATCTCCTGGCCGTCCACCGAGGCGACGACGTTGGGCCGCTCGTCAATCGAGCCCACCGGGCCGGGCACCAGCGTGATCACCATCATCAGCGCGATCACGCCGACCACAAACCCCAGGAAAATCCGTACCAGCGTGGTGTTCTTCTGCAGCGTCTTCAGCATTCCAGTCGTCTCCGGGCGATCAATCCAAAACCGCCATTATAGGCGAGTCCGACGCGGCTCTCAAGCCTTTCAGGGATGCCCCCTGGCGTTGCACGCAGCCACACTTTCATTCTCTAATGCGCGCGAAGTGGCGCAGGAAAGCGTTAACCGCCAGTATATTTCTCTTGATAGTTACTCACCTCATACGTAGGATGCCGCGCCGTTACCTCCACCAGCAGCAACACCTACAAGTTCACCGGCAAAGAGCGCGACACTGAATCCGACAACGACTGCTTCGGCGCGCGTTACTACATCTCTCGTCAGGGCCGCTGGCTCACGCCCGATTGGTCCGCCCGTCAGGAAGCAGTCCCGTACGCCACGCTGACGAATCCCCAGACTTTGAATCTTTACGCCTATGTCGGTAACAACCCGGTGGGACGGACCGGCCTTGATGGACACTCTTGCAGTACGGCAGGATGCAACGAGACCGTGACCTGCTCCCCTCGAATCGCGTATTTACTTCGGGGGGTAATTTCCCTACCATGTGCAGGCGTGCGGTAGCCTTTTGCCAAGCTGCGTGCAGGCTACGTGTTACGGTGTGGCTTGCTCCCGGCGATAAGGGGCACGGGCTTGGAGAGGGGTTCCTCGTCCCGATCAAAAATATCGGGACTCGGAACAAGCGGGAAGGGAGCCGCTGGGAACGGAACAATGTCCTCTGCTCCGCGATTACGCGTGTTGGAGCCCGGCGGCGCCGAGCGTCAGGTGCCGATCCAGGCCTTTCCGTTCACCATCGGCCGCCAGAAGGGCAACGAACTCACGCTCAGTGACACGCGCATCAGCCGCCAGCAAGCCAAGATCGAGTTCGCTGGCGGCAAATACATCCTCGAGGACCTCCAGAGCCGCCACGGCACTTTCGTCAACGGCCAGAAGATCTCCGCCCGCCACGAATTGCGCCCGCGGGACACCATCGAGTTCGGCGTGCCCGATTCGTTCCGCCTGGTTTACGAAGTGGGCGAGGAGACCAGCGTCGCCGACCTGGTGAACCGCGTCGAGGCCACGCCGGCCACCCCGGCCACCTCCCGCGAGTTGTATCACCTCGGCGTGCTGCTCGAAGTGGTGCGCGTGATGCACACCAGCCTCGCGCTCGAGGACCTGCTCACCTCCGTGGTGGATGCCGCCATCCAGGTGACCCACACCGAGCGCGGCGTGCTGTTGCTGCGCACCGAAGGCGGCGAGGAAGGCGAGCTTCACCCCAGCGTGGCCCGCGACCACTGCCGTGGCACGCTCGATCCCAAAGAATTGCAGATTTCTTCCAGCATCCTGAAGCAGGTGATCAAGTCGCGCCGCGAATTGATTGTGAGCGATCCGGGCGATGCGCTGGGCGCTCTCGACCGCCGCCAGCAGGACAGCATGGCGCGGCTCGAACTGCGCACCGTCATCGCCATCCCGCTCGAGAAACTGCCCGTGCTCGGCTCCTCGGACACCACCGTCTATGGCAAGCCGGCCGAGCTGCTCGGCGTGCTCTATCTCGATAGCCGCGCCGTGGGCAGCGCTTTCTCCGATCTCGGCCGCCAGACGCTCCGCGCGCTCGCGCTCGAGGCCGCCACCGTCGTCGAAAACGCGCGGCTCTTTTCCGCCTCCCGCGAAAAAGAGCGCCTCGAGCACGAAATGCAGATCGCCGCGGAGATCCAGCAGCAGCTTCTGCCCAAGTCTTTCCCCGAGGCCAAAGAGTTTTCCATCACCGGGCTGAACATCGCCTGCCAGTCCATTGGCGGCGACTACTTTGACGCCATCGGACTTCCCGCGGGGCGCTGCGGCGTGGTGGTGGCCGACGTATCCGGGAAAGGAATTCCCGCGGCGCTGCTTGCCTCCATGCTGCAGGGCGTGTTCTCGGCCACGGCGGGCATGGATATCGCGCTCAACGCCATCGGCACGCGCGTGAACAAGTACCTCTGCGAGCGCACCGGCGACGACCGCTACGCCACCCTCTTCTATTCCGTGCTCGATCCCGGCGGCCGGCTCGAGTACATCAACGCCGGCCACGTCTCCCCGCTCGTCCGCACCACCATGGGACAGGTCTATACGCTCGCGTCGGACAGCTTCCCGTTGGGCATGTTCGACTTCGCCGAATATCACGCCGGCCGGGCCCAGCTCCAGCCCGGCGACTTCCTCATCGTCTATACGGACGGCTTCTCCGAAGCGCATAACATGCGCAACGACATGTTTGGCGAAAGCGGCCTGCGCGAAATCCTCCGCGGCTTTTCGGGTACCACGGCGCTCGAGCTCTCCGATGCCATTCAGGCGGGCGTCCGCCAGTTCACCGGCGGCGCTCCCCAGTCGGACGATATGACCCTGGTCGTAGTACACTACCGGGGATCTTCGGTATGACAAACAATCCCAGCTTACCGCTCGCTGCCGCCCGGCCCGCCGGCAATCTTGGATTGCTGAGCGACGCCCTCGGTGCGCTTCGCGCCGGCGCCGATCCGGATTCTCTCGCGCGGCAGGTGGTCGAGGCAGCCGGACGCTTCGGCCTTTCCGGCGCGCGGCTGTGGCGCCAGCTCGATTCAAGGGCCTCCGTCTGGCAGGAGTCGGGAAAGATGCCGGCGCCGGACGTGGCCGCTGCCGCACATGCTCTCGCCGGCAAACCGGCCGCCGGCGGCTCTGTCTGGGTTCACGTTTTTGGGGGCGATGGGCCGTTTCCAATGGTGTTGGAAGCGGCGCCGGCTCAGCCGTTGGACAACGATGCCCGCGCGGTGCTCGCGCTCTTCGCGCGCTTTGCCGGCACGACGCTGGCCGGCGCCGAGAGCCGCCGCTCCGTCGAGACGCTTTCGAGCATCGTCGAGGCCACCAAGCAGCTCAACTCCACTCTCGACCTCGGTGAGCTGATCAACATCGTCCTGCAGCTGGCCACGCGGGAAACCGGCGCCGACCGCGGTACTGTCTTTCTGGTGGACAAGGAACACGAGGAGATCTGGTCGCTTGTTGGCCTCGGCCTCGCGCAGCAGGAAATCCGCATCCCCATGACCAAGGGCATCGCCGGCCACGTGGCGCGCACCGGCGAGACGATCAACCTGCTCGATGCCTACGAGGACGCTCGCTTCGAGCCGGATGTGGACCGCCGCCTGGGCTATCGCACGCGCACCCTGCTCTGCCTGCCGATCCTTAACAAGGACAATGAAATCGTCGGCGTGCTTCAGCTCCTGAACAAAGCCACCGGGCCATTCAGCACCGAGGACACGAATTTCCTCCGCGCGCTTTCCATCCACTGCGCCATCGCCATCGAAAACGCGCAGCTCCACCGCGAATTGCTCAACAAGCAGAGGCTGGAGCGCGATCTCGCGCTGGCCCGCAGCATCCAGCGCGGCCTGCTTCCCGAGCACCCGCCCGCCATCGACGGCTTCGACATCGTCGTCTCCCACAAGCCCTCGCAGATGGTCGGCGGCGACTACTACGACTTCATCCCGCTCAGCCCGCAGGCGCTGCTGCTGGTCATCGCCGACGTCGAAGGCAAGGGCGTCGCCTCCGCGCTCGTCATGGCCAATTTGCAGGCCACGCTTCGCGCGCTGGTGGTGCACCTGCACTCGCTCGAGCGCATTGTCGCCTCGGTGAACGACATGATCCTGGCCGATACGCGCGCGCAGAAATACATGAGCATGTTCGTCGGCCTGCTCGACCAGCGCAACCGCACCTTCCATTACATCAACGCCGGCCACGTGCCCCCGGCCGTGGTCCGCGCGAATGGCGAACACGTTTTCCTGCGCGAGGGCGGAATGGTGGTGGGGATTTTCCCGGGCGTGGCGTACGAGCGCGGCTACCTGAAGCTTGAGCCCGGCGACGTCTTCGTCGGCTGCACCGACGGCATCACCGAGGCCATGGACGTGCAGTCCAATGAATACGGCATCGAGCGGCTGGTGGAAACCATCGGCCGCGAACGAAATTCCTCCGCCGAGCGCATCGTGGAAACCGTTCTCTCCGAAGTGGACCGCTTTTCCCGCGGCGGCCCCCACGAAGACGACCGCATCATCATGGTCCTCAAAGCCCTGTAATCTCGTGTTCCAGAGCTAATTGACCCGTACCCAGTTGTCGTCATTCTGAGTGCAGCGTTGCACCGGCAGGTGCGTCGCGAAGCGAAGAATCCGCGTGTCGTGCTCTGTGTCCCGATGCCGCTGTGGCGCTTCACGATCCGGTGGACGAATACTCCCGCACCCCGCGGTTCCACAGCGCGATCGCCATCGTCAGAAACGTCGCCGCCACCACCGGCACGAGCCACGCATACACGCGGAACTCCGGCCGGCCCAGCAGCCGCACGCTCGGGTAATACGTCGCAAATCCGAACGGAATAATCCAGCTCAGCAGGAACTGCACGAAGCCGCTGTAGATCGAAAGCGGGTAGCGGCCGAAGGCGATCAGGTTCCACACCGGCGGGTGCACGCCTACGCGGTCCTCCACCCAGAAGCTGACGCACGTGAGCATCAGAAAGATGGCGACGTAGATCACCGCGCCGCAGAGCGCGAAGAAAAACAGCAGCACAAACTCCAGCGGGCCCCACGCGAGCTTCAGCCGCGACGCCGCCAGCCAGACGCCGAGCAGTCCCACGACCACCTCGTGCAGCGACTCGATGCGGAAGACTTCGAAGATCACCTGGTAGAGCGACGCGACCGGCCGCAACAGCACGCGGTCGAATTTTCCTTCGATGATGAAGTCATTTCCGAAATTATAGAGGTTTAAGCTGACGACGTTGAATAAACCGAAGGGGATCAGCGAAAAGCCGTAGAGGAACAGCACTTCTTCGAACTTCCACCCGGCGAGCTGCGGCACTTTCTGAAACAACACAACGAGGAAACCAAAGGCAAACGCGGTGGCCAACATACTCGCGCCCGTGCTGATCAGAAAGTCCGCGCGGTATGCCAGCCGTACTTTGATGAACTGCACCGCGTACGCCACGAGCAACTCAACGTGTTTTCGCACGCCCGGTCCCACGTCGTCTCAGCCTCCCATCACTGTGCCTTGCTCTGTCATCCTGAGGATCTCAACGGAGGGCTGAAAGCTGACTGCTGACAGCTCAGCCCCCATGGATCGTGATCTTCTTCACCGACGCGCGCCACCAGCGGTCCGCCAACCATACCAGCGCCACCACCCACACCCACTGCGTCGTGAGCGCCAGCGCCGCTCCGCCCAGAGTCAGCTTGCCCAGGTAAATTTGCAGAGGCGTCGAGGCGACGTGCTGGAACGGCAGCCAGGCCATCACCGCGCGCACCGGCGCCGGGAAAAACGCCACCGGGATCAGCAGCCCGGAGAGCAGCTCGATCAGCCAGTATTTCGCGCGGATCAGCGCGAGGATGGATTTCAGCCGGATGGCGCACGTCCCGATCATGAAGTTGATCGCGCCCATCAGAAAAAAGCTGCCCAGCACCGCCGCGGCGAACAGCGCGAAGTGCGCCACCGACGCCGGCATCCGCACGGGGAAGAGCAGCGTGATGACCACGGCTGTCGGCAAGGTCAGCATCCCCAGGCGAAACGCCGATTCGCCCATCGCCCGCGAAAACCACATCCACTGCACCGAAATGGGCTTAATCAGCTCCATCGCGATCTTGCCTTCGAGCACCTCGTAGGCCATCTCCTGGTCAATCGTGTTCCAATAGAACGAGCGGATGATCCAGCCGACGGCGACGTAGGTGATCATCTGGCCGAGATCGTAGCCGGCGATTGTGCCGCCCGCGCCCAGCGACCGCGCCGCCGGCCCGTACACCGCCTTCCAGATGAAGTAATAGACGGTGACGTTGATCAGGTAGGTGATGATCCCTGTCCAGTAGCGCAGCCGGAACGCCAGGATGTTCACGAACCCCACTCGCGTGAACTCCAGGTACGGAGCAATCGTTTGTGCCAGGGTGATCACGCGCTCACTTCCTTCAGCGCCTCACCCGCGTAGATTCGCTTCACGATTTCCTCAATCGGCTCGTCTTCGATGAGCAGGTCGCGCACTTCGACTTCGGCGAGGATCTGCCGCAGCAGCTCAGCGGTGGATACTTCGGCGCGGTCAAACACAATGCGGTAGGTAAGGTGGTCCACCGCCTCGATCTTGCGCCCGTCTTTCTCGAGTACGGCAATCCGCGCCGCCTGTTCGCTGTCCTTGACGACGAATTTCACCTGCTTGGTGCGCAGCAGCTTCTGCTTGAGCAGAGCGAGCGGACCGTCGTAGAGCAGCCGCCCGTGGTCAATAATCATGATTCTCTTGCACAACTCTTCGATGTCGTCGAGGTCGTGCGTAGTCAGCAGGACGGTGGTGCGGTAGCGCTGGTTGATTTCTTTCAGGAATTGCCGGATGTGGTCCTTGGCCACCACGTCCAGCCCGATGGTCGGCTCGTCGAGAAAAAGAATCGGCGGGTTGTGCAGCAGCGCCGCGGCCAGGTCGCAGCGCATGCGCTCGCCGAGCGAAAGCTTGCGCACCGGCGTGTGCAGGTAGTCGTTGAGTTTCAGCACGGCGTTGAAGAGTTCCATGCGCTCGTCGTAGTCGCGCTGCGGCACGTCGTAAATCTTCCGCAGCAGCTTGAACGACTCGATCACGGCGATATCCCACCAGAGCTGCGTGCGTTGCCCGAAGACGACGCCGATCGTCTTCACGTACTGCCGCCGCTGCTTCCACGGGACATACCCGTTCGAGTGGATTTCGCCGCCCGTGGGGACAAGGATGCCCGTCAGCATCTTGATGGTGGTGGATTTCCCCGCGCCGTTCGGGCCGATGTAGCCGACCATGTCGCCGCGCTGGATTTCGAACGTCACGCGGTCCACGGCCTGCACCGTCCGGTAATCCCGCTTCACCAGATTCTGGATCGCCCCCCAAACGCCTTCGCGGCGCTTAAAGGTGCGGAATTGTTTACTCAATTCACGGACGGAGATCAGAGGCGCGTCAGGCATGGGACCGCAATTTTAGCACGCCGGTTGGATGAGGAAGGGAAGCGAACGGGAACATAGAGGGGCGCCCGCCCAGCGCGGTCTACGTGCGGAACAGCACTTCCTCGCGCTGGAATTGCAGCACCGCCACCGCCAGCGCGATGCCCGCTAGAAGGAGGTGGAAAGGAAAACGAGCGCAATCGAACCCCAGGGCAAACTCCCGCTCAGGATTTCCTTGGACACCAGGCTGACGTTGAGAATGGGGATCAGCGCGAGCTTCGCATTGAGCTCGATGCCCGGCAGGATGGACGCGATGGCCGGCACGATGGCCAGCATCATGATCGGGCCGGTGTAGCTCTGCGCTTCCTTGTAGCTCCGCGCGATCAGGGAAATGGCCACCAGCGCCGCGGCAAACAGCACCGCCAGCGGCAGCACCATCACGAACACCATCAGCACCGATTGCAGGCTGAAGTGCGCGGTGAAATCTTTGGCGACGCCCCGGGCGGAGGCACTCGGCGCAAATTTCAGCGTCAACGAGTACGACGCCAGCGAGATCACCGCCGTGGTCAGCGACGTCGTCAGCACGAAGAGGAACTTGGCCATCACCAACTCGCCGCGGCTGACGGCGCTGGCCAGGATGGTCTCCAGCGTCCCGCGCTCTTTTTCCCCGGCGGTCAGGTCCATAGCCGGATGCAGCGCGCCCACCAGGCAGAAGATGATGATGAAGTACGGAATGATGGCGCCCAGGCGCACTCCGGAGACCTTCTCCGCGCTGGCGACGTTCTGCTCCTTCGTCACCACCGGCGTGAGCGCGGCGGCCGGCAAGCCGTGCCCTGCGACGCGCCCCTGCACGACGTCCTTCCGGTACTCTCCCACGATTTCTTCCAGGCTGTGGACGGCCATCTCCGAGCGCATTTCAGTTTCGTAGTAATAGAGCGTGACGCCCGGCGCCTGTGCGCCGGCGCCGCGCAGGGCCTGCTCGAAGCCCGGCGAGAATTCCACCGCGGCGCGCAGCTTCTTGTCGCTGATGCGCTGCTTGTAGTCCGGCTCGGTGGGAACGATTTCGAATTTCCCCGAAGCGCGCAGCTTCCCGGCCAGCTCCGGCGCTTGCTCCGCTCCCAGCACCATGATCTGCGCCGCTTCCTTCCGGGCTTTTTCGCGAAATCGGCTCTCCAGCCGGCTGAAACCTGTGCTGATCAGCGGAAACATGATGAGCGGAAAGAGGAGCATGTTGAACAGCGTGCGGCGGTCGCGCAGCATGTCGGTGCGCTCTTTGTTGTACACGACCGCAATGTTCTTCAGCTTCATGGCGCCCGCGCCTCCCTACGACCGGAAGAGGACCTCTTCGCGGTTGAACTGGCGCACCGCGACGGCCAGCGCCAGCGCCGCATAGACGCACGTGCTGGCGAAGATCAGCCCGATCTGATTCCAGTGGTACTGCCCGGCAAAAATCTCCCTGGCCACCAGGCTGACGTTCAAGATCGGCACCAGCGCCAGCCGCGTATCCAGCTCCACGCCCGGCAGCATCGAGGCCATGCCCGGCAGGATCACCAGGAAAATCAACGGGCCCAGGTAGCTCTGCGCCTCGCGGTAGCTCCGGGCAATCAGCGAAATCGCCAGCAGCAGCGCGGAAAACGTGGCCGCGAGCGGCACCACCATCAGGAAGACCACCGCCGCCGATTTCCCGCTCACCGCCAGCACAAAGTCCTTTGTCACGCGGGACAGCAATTCCGCGCCGACCAGCACCGAGCCCGAAAACGAGAGCACCGAGAGCGCCGTGGTAACGATGGAAAAAGTCATCACCAGCAGGAATTTTCCCAGCACCAGGTCGGTGCGGCGCACCGGGCTGGCCAGAATGGTCTCAATGGTGCCTCGTTCTTTTTCGCCGGCGGTCAGGTCCATGGCCGGATACATCGCGCCGGTGAGGCACAGGATGATGATGAAGTACGGCAGCATCATCCCCAGAACGTTTCCGGTGACTTTTTCTGCGGAGGCGACGTTCTGTTTTTTGGTGTCAAACGCGGTCAGCACGGTGGCCGGCATTTTGGCGGAGGCCACGCGCGCCGCCACCACGCGCTCGTTGTACTCCCCTACGGCAGCCTGCAGATGGCGCAGCACGTTCTGCGACCGGAACTCGCCTTCATAGTGGTAGAGGATCAGCGTCTGCGGCTCGCCCGGTTTAGTGCGGATGTTTTCCTCGAAGCCCGCCGGGATCTCCACCGCCGCGCGCAGCTTCTTGTCGTTGATCCGCTGGACGTAATCTTCCGCCGCCGGCACAATTTCGAGCTTCTTGTTTTCCCGCAGCAGGCGGGCAAGCTCCGGGGCGTGCTCTTCGCCGCGCAGCATCACCGTGGGGCTTTCCCGCGTCGCCTTGCGCACCACCATCGTGGCCAGCGTGCCGATGCCGAGCATCAGCAGCGGAAACATCAGAATGGGGAGCAGGATGGAGCTGACAATGGTGCGGCGGTCGCGCAGCATATCCGTCAGCTCCTTGCGGTACACGATGCCGATGTTCTGCGCCGCCATGGTTATTCCCCGACCACTTTGACAAAAATCTCTTCCATGTCCTGCTCGCCGTAGCGCTCGCGCAACTGGGGCAGTGTCCCTTCGGCCAGCAGTTTGCCGTTATGGATGATCCCGATCGTGTCGCACAGCTTTTCCACCTCGCTCATCACGTGGGTGGAGAAGATCACCGTTTTGCCCTGCGCCCGGCATTCGCGAATGAACTGCACGATGGTCCGCGCCGTCATCACGTCCAGGCCGATGGTCGGCTCGTCGAAGATCATCACCGGCGGGTTGTGCACCAGCGTGCGCGCGATGGAAACCTTCTGCTTCATGCCGGTCGAGAGTTTCTCGCAGCGGCGATCGCGGAATTCGTTCATCTCCAGCCGCGCGAAGATTTCGTCAATGCGCTTCTGCAACGCGGCCTCCTCCATCCCGAACAGCCGCCCGAAATACTCAACGAATTCCTTGGCGGTGAGGCGGCCGTAGAGCGCCGTCGCGGTGGAAAGGAAGCCCACGCTGGCGCGAACTTTTTCGGGATCGTCCACCACATCGTAGCCGGCCACCTTGGCCGTGCCCGCCGTCGGTTGCAGGATGGTGGCCAGCATGCGCAACGTAGTGGTCTTGCCCGCGCCGTTGGCGCCCAGCAGACCGTAGATCTGCCCGGGTTGCGCCTTGAAACTGACGCCGTCCGCCGCGCGGATTTCCCCGCGCTTCTTGTCCTTGAAAATTTTGGTCAGACCTTGCGCTTCAATCATCGAGGCACACCCTTTTGTTAGCAACGTCTCGGGAAAACCGGCCGGTGATACCCCCTTGTCCCATACGCAGGGTAGCACAATAAAATTTCATGCGAAGCGGGGAGAAATCAGATGAGCCCAAAAAACTGCCCGGAGTTCACCAGAGAAAGACCAGCGGAGTGGCGCGATAGAGGCGATTTCGGAACTCTTTCTCTCGCCACCCATGTACTGGCCAGGAACTTTCGGCTATGGTTGGTCGAGCGCGAGGAAATCAGCAATGGTGTTGGATTGGTCAAGATGCCCGGCGGTAGAAAGCGTGCCAGGAAAGGTCAGTGGGGCTTGGGTCTTCCGTGGTACGCGAATTCCGGTGGCTGCTGTTTTCGAGAACCTGGAGGACGGCCTCATCTATTCCGCCCGGACGCAACTCCCCAACAGGCCAACGAAATGCGAGAAGAAAACACCCCAAAAGTGGACGCGGGCAGAACACTCAAAAGGGTGGGAGCTCCCCCTTTATGGACGTGTCAATCGCGTGCGTGAGTCCTTTGCCAGATAGTGCTGATCCAGGGCATACCGGATCAGGGTTTTTATCACCGCCTGCCTGCTTACGTTCAATTCCTTCGCGGCGCGTTCCAACTCTTCGAGCATGGCTGGCGTGAAATCAACATTCACCCGTTGAATGGATTTCATCATCCGCCCCGAATTGGTGAAAAAACGTGAAACATTCTTTCCCTTGTCCGCCAGGCGCGCAATGGCTTCTGCTGAAGCCGCCCTCACTTTCTTACGAGTTCTTTTCATAAAGCGCTCGCTCCTCCCGGGTCGACTTCCAGAGGGTCACCAAATGGCAGTATTCCCCCTCCTTTTCTTCCCGGACCTCAAAGATCACCGAATACAGTCGCTCACCCACCCATCCGATTGCCCGGTACTGATGCGGGAGATCGGTACGGCAGTCCAAGTAATAGGGATGCGAAAAAACCTCCTGCACCTCCTCGAAGCCGATCCCACGCTTGGGATTTGCTCGCAACCTCCGGCTTTTGCGGAGATCAAAGTGAAATCGCATTTGAGTATAACAGTTATACCATGCTGTGTCCGGGAATGACAACCACCGAGGCAATACAGTTCACGCCGGCTGAGGAGGTTTGCTTCAAAAAGAATGGCGCGCTCCGCAAACCCAACCGGAGCGCAAAAGTCGCGCCGAGAGCGATTCGAACTCTGCCTACTCTCCAGAAATTTCACTGGAATGCGTGGATGCTCAGCCCTTGTGGCACTTGGGGCAGTGCTTGGCGGCGAAGTTCTCCGGCGTCACCTCAAACATATAGTTGCAGGAGATGCAGACGCGGTGAATTTTCCTGGGCAGCGGCGCGCCGGGCTTGGCTGCTTCGGTCTTGGTCTCGGAATGATGCGCGTTACTCATGATTTTCCCTTTTTCTCTGCTGCTCGAACGCCATTCTAACAGCAGTGCCAGCCGCTTTCCAGCCGCCGGTGGCGCTCGCCCCTGAATCTTATTGAAGCTTTCGCACTTCCTGAGCGGTGAGCGCAATCCCCGCCATCAGCACCAGCGCAAAGCCGCTGGAGGCCGCCAGCGCCGTGGGCGCGCCCCACAACTCGGCGAGCGAGCCGATGAGCAGACTCCCCAGCGGCGTGAACCCCAGAAACGCCATGGTATGCATGCTCAGCACGCGGCCGCGAATTTCGTCGGGCACAAGTGTCTGGATCAGGCTGTTGACGGTGGCCACCGAGCCGACCACCGCCCCGCCGGCCACGGCCAACAGAAACATCGAAAGGAGCGGCTGGCGCGAGAGGCAGAAGAGCAGGATGGCGGTGAAAAACAGCGTCGCCGAAAATAAAACGAGGGGGCCGCGGCGGCGATGTGGCTTCATGGACGCGAGATGTACGCCTCCGAGCAGCGCGCCGAAGCCCGCCGCTCCCATCAGGTAACCCAGTCCCTTCGGGCCGACGTGCAGCACGTTTTTCGCGAACTCCGGCATCATCACCAGGTAGGGCAGCCCGAACATGCTGACAATCGCCACGATGACGATCAGCAGCAGGATCGTGCGGTTCGTCCGAACGTAGCGGAAGCCTTCCGCCAGATCCTCGCGCCACGAGTTCGCCGCGCGATCCTCGCGCTCCGGGAAGCGCGTCCGCGCCAGCACGAAAAGCAGCGGCACGTAACTCAAGGCGTTCAGGTAAAAGCACGCGGCGATGTCGAGTCCCGCGATGGTGAGTCCCGCCAGCGATGGCCCCACCACGCGTGAAAGATTGAACTGGATGGAATTCAGCGCGATGGCGTTGAGCGTGTCCTCGCGCTCGACCAGGTCGCGCACCGCCGCCTGATAGCTTGGCGCATTGAGGGCCATGGTGGTGCCGGCCAGGAACGCGATCACGGTGATGCGCTCCACGGTCGCCTGCTTCATCGTCACCAGCACCGCCAGCGTCAGCGCCAGCAACATCATCGCCGTTTGCGTCGTCAGCAGAAGTTTCCGCCGGCCGGCGCGGTCCGCAATCACGCCGCCGGGCAGCGAGAAGAGCAGCGCCGGCACCTGCTGCGCGAATCCCACCACGCCGAGCCAGAACGGCGAGTTCGTCAGCGTCAGCACCAGCCAGCCCTGGGCCACGTTCTGCATCCACGAGCCGATGTTGGAGACGAAGTTGCCCGTCCAGAAGACGCGGAACTCGGTATGCCGCAGCGCGCGGAACCATCCGTGCCCCGGCGCCAGCAGTACGTCCAGCGGCAAACGGGCTGTCATTGAGTTGGAGCCTTCCGGTCCTGCGGGCGGAACTTCCGGCGGGATGCCCATGCTAAGCGGCCAGGCCTTTGAGAAGGTTTTCCACGCGCGCCACCACGTCGCCCACGGTGACGGGCTTGCAGAGCACGGCCGCCGCCCAGCCGGGCGCGGGCGCCGCGGGCGAAGTGATCACCACCACGGGCACGCGCCGCGCGAACGGTTCCAGAGCCTCCGGCGCGCCACGCAGCGACGTTGCGTCCAGCACCACCGCGTCCGGCATCGTGCCCGACGCGCGCGCGCGCGCCGCTTCGTCCGCTGTTTCCATGCCCAGCGCCTCGAGGCCGTGCCCGCGCAGCTCCGCGCGCACCAGGCTGCGCAGCGTCCAGTCTTCTCCGATCACGAACACGGTTGGCATGATGGGACACATCGGGTTGAAATTCGTTCGTGCATCCCGGCAGGAAAGTATAGCATCCACTTGAGCGGCGCGTTTGTGGCCGGGCCGCGTGCGCGCGCCCGGAGGGTCTGCTAGAATGCGGCGGTTTCTTGAACGCCGCGAAGCGGACGGCGCCCCCATCACGATGAAATTGACCACCAGACGGCTCGTCTTCGGAGTGATCGCCATCGTAATCCTGCTGGTGATCGCCCTGCGCTTCACCGGGCGCGGGGCGAAGCCGGAAGTCACCGTCCTCACGGTTGGGCGCGAGAACCTGAGCGCGATGATTGCCAGCAACGGCAAGGTCGAGCCGCTCGATCCGCACGTATTTCGCGCGCCGTTCGACTCGTTTGTCAGCCGCGTGCTCGCCGTGGAAGGCCACGCGGTGAAGCGCGGGGAGCTGCTCCTGGAGCTGGAAACCGCGGCGACCGCCGCGGCGCTGGCCCGCGCGAAAGAAGAATTGGTCGCCGCCGAAGAGGCCCTCCGTGCCGCGCGGGCCGGCGGGCCGGCGGCCGAAGTGGCGCAACTCGAACGGGACCTGCGCACCTCCGATGCCGAGCTCGCCCGCCTCCGGCGCGAGCGCGAGGCGCTCACCCGCCTGCTCTCGAAGCAGGCCGCCACCCAGGATGAGCTCGACCGCAACACGCTCGAGCTCGAACGCGCCGAAGCGCAGGCCCGCCTGGTCCAGCAGAAAAAAGAGGACCTCGCGCGCCGCGTGAAGCTCGACCAGGAGCGCGCGGCGCTGCTCGTCGAGCGCGCCCGCAACGATCTCCGCGCACTCGAGGAGAGAATCCAGCAGGCCCGCCCCACGGCGCCCGCGGACGGCACGCTGTTCGCGTTGCCCGTACGCGCGCGGGATTTCGTCCACGCCGGCGACGTGCTGGCCGAAGTGGCGGACCTGGCCCGCATCCGCGTCCGCGCGTTCGTGGACGAGCCGGAGCTGGGCGCGCTCGAACCCGGCCAGGCCGTCGAGATTACCTGGGATGCCGCGCCGGGGCGCGTCTGGAACGGGCGCAGCGAGCGGGTGCCCCGGGCCGTGGTCTCGCGCGGCACGCGCAGCGTCGGCGAAGTGCTCTGCTCGGTGGAAAACGTGAAGTCGGACCTGATGCCGAACACCAACGTCAACGTGCTGATCCGGGTCCGCGAGCGGCAGAACGCGCTGGTGGTTCCCCGCGGGGCCGTCCGCGTGGAAGGGAACCGCCGCGTGGTGTTCGTTCTCGAAGGCAGCCGCCTGCGACAGCGCGAAATCCGTGTCGGCATCGCCAGCGCGGCGAAGTTCGAGGTACTGCAGGGTCTCTCCGAAGGCGAGCGGGTGGCGTTGCCCGGCGAAGTGATCCTGCGCAACGACCTTGAAGTTTCCGCGATCTCGCCGAAATAGCCAGCAAAAGAATCGGGCCCGGCAAAACACTGATCCCGGCGGATTTTGACGCTTCCGTTTTCTAACCCTATAACGCTTTACCTCTGCCACTCTGTCATTCTGCAACCTTGTCTTTTCCCTCGCTCATTCCACCCTGCACACTCTCACCCTTGCGTTCGCGTAAGGGCACGGCAACTCTGCCGCCGCTGGCTGCTCCAGCACGACCCAGGTGACGCCGTACTTCGCGCGCAGCCGCACAAAATCCTCCCGCCGGAAAATTTTCCAGCCCTGAACGGTCTCGAACTGCTCCTTCCAATCGCCAGCCAGTGCAGGGAAAAGCGAAGCCACCGAGCGGTCCTTTGAGAAGTCCACGAGCATGCTGCGCTCGGCGAGCGCGCGGAATCCGTGGTTGTCTTCTCCGGGGGAATTCATGTGCATCGGATCGAGCGCAAAGAGCGCGTCGCGCGGCGTGTTGGCGCGGATCCAGGCGAAGGCGTCGAGCCATTCGTTCTGCGCGGCGCGTCCCGGCCATTCAATATGCGGGCTGGCCGGAAAAATGGCGCGCTGCGCGAGAAACATTCCGGCACAAATGGGCAGGAAAAGCAGCGCCCAGCGCCAGGCGCGGTCGCGCAGAACGCACCGGCCCAGCAGGCCGCCGCCCAGCAGGAAGAGCAGCACATAAACGAAATGCAGTTCGCGCATCGGCCGGAGCGCGATCAGCGGCTCGAGCTGCGGCACGGTCGTAATCAGCAAAGCGGCCGCGATGCCCGCCGCGCAGGACGCGGCGAGCCCCGCGCACACGCGCGCCAGCGTGGCCGCGCCGTTTTTCCGGCCCCAGCGCGCGAACCACCCGAGCAGCAGCACCGGCCCGTACGCGCCCAGCCATTCGTACCACGTCCATTGCAGCGGAAAATGCTGCCGGCGTGGCCGCACGATTTCCCGCATCGCTGCGCCCGCCGGCGTCTTCTCCGTGCCCCACAGGAATAGCGCCGCGGGCACTGCCCCGGCTGCCGGTGCGGCGAAGCGCACTTGGAACAGCAAGTGCACCGCGGCGTAGAGGGCCACCTGCGGATGCGTAATCGCCGTGAGCGCGAGCCAGGCGAGTGCCCGTGGCCGCCGATCGAGCACCGCGCCGAGCGCAAGCAACGCGAACGCCGTGGCCAGCACGCGCGGGTGCGCGTACTGGTCCACCATCAGCACCAGCGTGCCCGCTACCGGGATGGTCATCAGCGACGCGACCATGGCCACGCCTGCCCAGGGCGCCGCTGTGTCCGCAAAACACCGCCGCCCGATCCGCAGGCATCCGAGCAGCACCAGGAATACTGCGGCGCCGTGCCACAGCAACATCGCCCATTCCAGCGGCAGATGCGAGATGCGGATGGACAACGCGACCATCTCGCCGTACAGCATCCAGTGCGCTTGCGTGAGAAAGAATTGCGCGTCGTGCGGGAAAAGTGCGGGGTCGAGCGTCTTCTTGATCGCGGGCAGATAGATGGACTGATCTTCCACGCCGAAGTGGTAGCCATGGACGAGCACCGCCGTCGCCGTCAGCAACAGCAGAAAAGTTATGTCCCGAAAAGTCGTTTTTGGCGTTTCAGCCACGCGGCCATCCGAATTGCGCTCGTTGATGGGGATGAATTCTCATTCGAGGCGGCAGACCATCACCGTCGGATTGGCGTAAGGACAGTTGAGCCCGGCGACGCCGGGGCGCTCCACGACCACCCAGGTAACACCGTATTTCGCGCGCAATTGTTGGAAGCCGGCCAGTTGAAAAGTTTTCCACGCTTCGCGCGCGCGCACTTGATCGCGCCACGCGTAGGCCAGTTCCGGAAAGAGCCCCACCACGCCGCGGTCTTTGGTGTAGTCGGCCATCATGCCGCGCTCGGCGAACGCGCGAAAGCCGTGATGGTCCTCGCCGGGGCGCTCCATGTGCCGCGGATCGAGCGCAAGATAGGCGTCGCGCGGCGTGTTTTGCCGGACCCAGTCGAAGGCTTCGACCCAATCGTTCCGCGGAGTGCGGCCCGGCCATTCAATATGCGGGCTGTCGGGAAAAACGTGCCGCTGGGCGTAGAACATTCCCGAGCAGAGCGGCAAGAACAGCAGCGCCCAGCGCCAGGCGCGCTTCCGCAGCACGAATTCGCCCAGCAGGCCTCCGCCGAACAAAAACAGGGCAATATACAGCAGGTGCAGCGTGCGCATCGGCTGCAGCGGGATGAATCGGTGCAGTTGCGGCACGCCGTTTACCAGGAGTCCCGCCGCCACTGTCAGCCCGCCGGAAAGCGCGAGCCGCCGGCAGATGTGCCTCATGGCCGGCGTGCCCCGCTGCTCGCCGAGGCGCGCGAAGCACGGCAGCAGCGCAATCGGCCCAAACGCGCCCAGCCATTCGTACCAGCGCCACTGAAAAATGAGCCAGTCCGGGCGGGTCGCCAGCAGCTCGCGCCATGCCGCGTTCGGAGGCGCCCAGTAGGGCAGGTCCGGCATCACCAGCGCCGCCGGTGTCCACCGCGGAACTCTCCACGCCAGCAGTGCCAGGTGGACGCAGCCGAACAGCGCGATCTGCGGATGAATCACCCCGGCCAGCGCCACCCAGGCGAACGTGGAGAGCTTGCGGTCGAGCACTGCGCACGCGGCGAAAAGCACCGCGGCGGTGGCCAGCGTGCGCGGATGCAGATACTGGTCCATCATCAGCATCAGCGTGCCGGCAATGGGGATCGTGATCACCGAAACGACCATCGCCACGCCTGCCCACTGGGCCACGCCGGCGGAGAAGCAGCGCCGGCTCAGCCGCAGGCAGCCCCACAGAAAAAGGTAGACGCTCACGAAATGCCAAAGGAACACGACGGCGTCGAGCGGAAGATGTGTAATCCGAACCGTGAACGCCACGATTGCGATCAGCAGCGTCAGCCGCGTCTGAGCCAGAAAAAACAGCGCATCCCGCGGATAAAGGCCGGGGTCGAGCAATTTCTTCACCGCCGGCAAGTAAATAGCCTGGTCTTCGACGCCCAGGTGGTAGCCGTGGATGAGAACGACTGCGGCGGTGAGAAGCAGCAGCAGCGCGAAATCGCGGAAGCTCATTTTGGGAGGCACAGGCCCGGCAATCTATACTGCGTGGCCGTGCTCGTCAAACGAGTTTCGGCGCCGTTCTTGCGGCAGGTTTGTTATAGTTTCGGCCGGATGCATCCATTCTTCGGGTTGCGCAGTCGAAGAATGGGGGGCAGGAGATCGCATCGATGTTCCGCAGCGAGGTGTTCCGGGTAGCGCTCGACGCGCTGCGCGCCAACAAAGTGAAGGCGTTTCTCACCATGCTCGGCGTGGTGATCGGCAGCGCCTGCATCGTAATGGTTGTCACCGTGGCGCTCTCCGGCAAGCAGTACATCCTCGCGCAAATCGAAGGCGTCGGCGCAAACATCGTGTACGCCGAATTCGTCCGCTCCGGCGCGAAAGACGCGCTGGTGCTCTCCGACGAGCTTTCCCTGGCGGACATGGAGGCCGTCCGCGCCGGCATCCCGCAGGTGGCGGAAGCCGCGGCCACGCGTGAAATCCCGCAGACGGTGGTGGTCGAAGGCGTCGAGCGCCCGGTCGCGATGGTCGGCGTCACCGAAGGCTTTCAGCGCATCCGCAATCTCGTCATTCTCCGCGGCCGTTTCCTGGACGCCGACGACATGGCCGTGCGCAGCAAGGTCTGCGTCATTACGCAGGAGCTTTCCAATCTGCTCTTTCCCGCCGAAGACCCGGTGGGCCGCAGCGTCCGTCTGGGCGAGCTGAGCTTCACCGTGGTGGGCGTCTTCCGCGAGCGCGTGGCCACGTTCGGCCAGTCGGAGATCAAGCGGGAATCCGCGGTGATTCCATTTCCACTAATGAAGTACTACACCGAGGACTTCGTCCGCGTGCTGTACGCGCAGGCGGCGCGGCCCGAAGACGTCCGATCGGTGACGCGGCAGGTGGAACAGGTACTGCGCAGCCGGCACCGCTCGGAAGCGGTGTACCTGGTGCAGAACCTGACGTCGCTGCTCGACGCGGCGAAAAACATTTCCTTCGCGCTCACCATCGTCCTGCTGATCATCGCCTTCATTGCGCTGGTGATCAGCGGCATCGGCATCATGAACATCATGCTGGTCACCGTCACCCAGCGGACGCGCGAGATCGGCATCCGCAAGGCCATCGGCGCGCGGCGGAAGGAAATCCTCTCGCAATTTCTTCTCGAGGCCTTCCTCATCAGCGGCACGGGCGGCGTCATCGGCATCGTGCTTGCCGTGATGATCCCGGTGATCATCGAGCCGCTGCTGCCCGGCAATCTGTCCGTGCCTATTTCTGGCATCTCCATCGCTGTGGCGTTTCTGGTTTCCTGTTTTACCGGCGTGCTCTTCGGCTACCTGCCCGCCGACCGCGCCGCCAGACTCCAGCCAACGGAATCGTTACGCTATGAATGACCTTGGCGTGCGGCGGCTTGACGCCGCTTTGATCTTGCTTTCAGGAGGCGTGCGATGATTCGTTTCTTGTGGCGCTTTGTTTGTGCCATGGCCATTTTCGCCGTCATGGCTGCTGGCGCTTATTCCCAGGAGCCTTCTGAAAAGCTCACCCTCAAGCGCGCCGTCGAACTCGCCGTGCAGAACAGCGGTGAGGTGAAGCTCGCGCGCGCGCGGCTTGACGTGGCCGAGCGCGCCGCCGGCGCGAGCCATTCCGTCTTTCTGCCGAACCTCTACACCGGCTCCGGCGCCGCCTACACAAACGGCTTTCCTCTCGGCGCGCCGCAGGTGTTCCATGTTTCCTACGTGCAGACGGTTTTCGATCCGGTGTTGCGTGGGCAGTATCGCGCCTCCGAGGCGCGCGCCGAAATTCAGCGCCTTGAAGCCGACCGCGTCCGCGACGCCGTGATCCTGCGCGCCGCTTCCTCTTATCTCGAGTTGGCCAAGGTGCGCCACTCGCTCCGCCTGCTGCGCCAGGAGCGCGAAAGCGCGACGAAAATCGCCGGCGTCACCCGCGAGCGCGCCCGCGAGGGATTCGAGCTGGATGTGGAAGTCACGCGCGCGGAGCTGACCGCCGCGCGCATCGAGCAGCGCATTTTGCAGCTCGAAGGCCGCGAGGACGCGCTGGAAAACGACCTGCGCAGCCTGACCGGCGCTCCCGCGGGCCGCCGCTTCGAAGTCGAGGCTGAAGACCTGCCGCCGCAGCCGGAGCAACCCACCGCCGAATTGGTGTCGTTGGCGGTGGCCAACAGCCTCGACCTGAAGCAGGCCGAATTCGAGCGTCGCGCCCGCGAGCACGTGCTGAAAGGCGAACGCGGCGGCTACCTGCCCACCGTGGATTTTGTGGGGCAGTACGGAATTTTCACGCGCTTCAACAACTACGACGATTTCTACCGCCGCTTCGAGCGGCACAACGTCACCATCGGCATCCAGGCGCGCATCCCGATTTTTGCGTCGCGCACGAATTCCGCCGTGAACCTGGCGCGCAGCGAGCTCACGGCCGCCGAGATCGAAGCCCGCCAGCGCCGCGGCGTGCTCGAAGCGGACGTCCAGCGCCAGGCCCGCCAGGCGCGCACGCTCGACGCGGAGCGCGAAGTCGCTCGTCTGGAGCTCAAGCTCGCGCAGGAAAACGTACGCGTGCTGCAGGCGCAGTTCGACGAGGGCCGCGCCAACCTGCGCGACCTCGAAAAAGCGCGCCTCGAAGAAAATGACCGCTGGCGCGCCTTTCTCGACGCCGGCTTCGCCCGCCAGCAGGCACGGCTCGAGCTGCTGCGCACCACCGGCCAGCTCGCGAAAGTCTTCCAATAGGCACAGGCAGGGGGCAGTGCGTCAGTTTCCGAGTAGCGCGTTATAGCCAAGTGAGCGGCGCCGTGCGTCGAAGAGCGATTTCTAAGAGCGCGAGCCACAAGGCGGGAGCGATCTGCCCAAGTGGAGGCCAATCCTGCAAACTTCAAAGATTCGACGGCTCCAGCGCGGTGTTGGGCGGCATCATTCAAGGCTGAACGGCTACAACGCGAAAGCCTATGTGGTCGTAACGCCGCTCGGGTTCGAACCGCAATCGAAAGGCTGACCGGCAGGGCCAGCCTTCGTCGGCCCAGCACCCGCCCCGGCGAACCCGGGAGAGATCGCCGTGTTCGCTTTTTGTTGCCGAGCTCTTCGCGGAATACAAGTCGGGGTCCGTCCCTCCCGGCAGCCTCGCGTGGTACCAATCGCGGCACCACTCGAAAGTGTTGCCGTGCATGTCATGCAGCCCCCAGGGGTTGGCGGGGTAACTGCCGACTCTTGCGGCCCGGTTGAGCGAAGGCCCCTGCTCGGCCCCGTTGTACGACTTCCCCTTGAAGTTCGCCTGTTTGCTGCTGAGCTTGTTGCCAAACGAGGTAGCCGTCGTCGTCCCGGCTCGGCAGGCGTATTCCCACTGCGCTTCGGTCGGCAGCCGGAACTCCCAATCCTTCGGGAGGACGCCGGATTGGCGGCCGAGTTCGGTGAGTTTCTGACAAAATGCCTCCGCCTCCGCAAAATTGACGTTGCCAACCGGGAAGTCATCCCCGGCGGGCAACTCCGTCGTTAGTTCGCCAGGCAGCTTTCCGATGATCCGTTTCCACTGACCCTGTGTGGCCTCGTACTTGGCCATCCAAAAGCCTCTGGTCAGGGTCACCACGACTTGATCTTCCCCCGGTCGCCGTTCGGGTTCGCCGGGTGGGCTTCCCATGACGAACCGGCCGGGAGGGCACCAGCAGAGCTTGATGGCCTCGACTTCACGCTCTTCGCCGGCGTTCCCGCCGCGGAAGGACGAAGGCGGCTGCTGGGCCAGCACCGGTCTTGATGCCGCTGCCGCCGCGGTCGCCAGCGCACCGAGAAGTACTGACCGCCGTGTCATTCGGCTGCCACCGCTTGTCCGGATCTGGCCCAAGATTGCCCCCACTTCTGCGAGCATCACAAATACCGCAATCGCTGCCTAACTTTTGTCTAGGCTGATCTGCATAAAACCCAACCCGGTCGGCATAACGGGAAGCACCAATGCCGAGTGGCGGCCCGGCGGCTGTAATGCCGAGTGCGCGGGACTTCTACCACGCGGTCGTAGAGCCTCGGAGTCGGCTCACCAGGGAACAGCCCCAAAGGTGATCGACGATCGGCCGGGGAGACATTCATGCCGCCTAGTCTTCCCAGGGATCCTTGGAGCCGGAAAAGGCTAATCTAATTACAAAGCTATTTGAACTGCGATGCAAGTCCAAAATTTCTTAGCCGGGAGGGTCTATTCGCGTATAATGTGTGATTCCGTGTGCGCGCCCGGCAGGTCGTGGTTTCCGCTGGAGAGGTCGTTCGATGCCATCCGTCATGAAAACGCTGCTGCTCAATCCGCCGAGCTTTGACAAGTTTGACGGCGGAGCGGGATCACGCTGGCCGGTTTCGCGTGAAGTCGAGTCCTACTGGTATCCCGTGTGGCTCACCTACGCCGCGGGGATGCTGCCCGGCAGCCGGTTGGTGGACTCCTCGCCGCAAAAGTTCACGCCGCAGATGGTCATCAACCTGGCGAAGGACTACGAGTTCCTCGTCGTGTTCACTTCGACCGTGGGCTTTGAGAGCGACTGCCGCCTGATTCGCGCGATGAAGGAGCAAAATCCTTCGCTGAAGGCCTGCTTCGTCGGCCCGCACGTAATGAACCAGCCGCACCAGAGCCTGAAGGCTACCGAAAACCTCGATTTCGTCGTGCGCGGAGAGTTCGACCACGCCATCGTCGAGTTTGCGCAGGGCAAGCCGCTCGCGGACATCCTCGGCATCAGCTACCGCGCAAACGGGCACATCCTCGACACGATGCCGCGGCCGCAGCTCCATACCGAGGAGCTGGACGCGCTGCCCTTCGCCACCGAGGTGTACAAGCGCGACCTCACGATCGAAAACTACACCGTGCCGTTCCTGCTCTACCCGTTCATTTCGCTCTACACCACACGCGGGTGCCCGGCGCTGTGCACCTTCTGCCAGTGGCCGCAGACGATTTCCGGTCACGCCTGGCGCGTGCGCTCCACCGACAACGTCGTCCGCGAAATCGCGCAAGCCATCCAATTGTTTCCGCAGGCCAAGGAATTCTTCTGGGACGACGACACCTTCAACATCCGCAAGGACCGCGTGCTGGACATCTGCGCCAAGTTCAAGCCGCTGAAGTTCCGCTGGTCGTGCAACGCGCGCGTGCACAGCGACTACGAGACGCTGAAGGCCATGGCTGACGGCGGCGCGCGCTTGTTCATCGTCGGCTTCGAATCCGGCGACGACCAGATCCTGAAGAACATCAAGAAAGGCGCAACGGTCGAGATGGCCCGCACCTTCGTGAAGAACTGCAAGAATCTGGGCATCCGCGTACATGGCGACTTTATCCTCGGTCTCCCCGGCGAAACGAAAGAAACGATGCAGAAGACCATCGACTTCGCCAAGGAGCTCGACTGCGAGACCGTGCAGGTCTCCATGGCCCACGCCTTTCCGGGCACTGAGCTCTACAATTACCTCGCGGAAAATAATTTCCTGCGCACGGAGGCACTCACCGACGGCAGCGGCCGCCAGCTCCCGCACATGGAGTACCCCGGGCTCTCGCGCGAAGAGATGCTGGAGGGCGTGCGCCGCTTCTATGACGAGTATTACCTGCGCCCGCGCGTCGCGTGGCGCATCGTCAAGGAAGCGCTGTGGGACAGCCACGAACGCAAGCGGCTCTACCACGAAGCCGTGGAGTTTTTGCGCTCGCGCGCCGACTGGAAGAAAAAGGCGCGCCAGGGCATGGGCGGTTCCAAGCGCATGGTCGGCGTTCCCGCCGCCGTCGAAACCCGCGCCGGCTCCGCGGCCCACGATTAGCCCTCTGCATGACCGCGCACAAAAGGCTTCGGACGAAAACTTACGTCCTGCTCGCGTTGATGGTGTTTGCCGGCGCCATCGGCGACGTGCTGCTCAGCAAAGGCGTGAAGCAGATCGGCGAGCTGCACCACTGGACGCTTGCCGGGCTCTGCGCGTTCCTCTTTCAGGTCTTCACCAACGGCACCGTGTGGCTCGGCGTCGCCTGCCTGATCGGCTACTTCATTTGCTACACGCTCGTGCTTTCCTGGGCGGACTTCAGCTACGTGCTGCCGGCCTCGGCGCTGGTCTACGTGCTCGTGCCGCTGCTCGCGCGCGCCGTGCTCAATGAGAGCGTGACGCCGCTGCGCTGGGCCGGCGTGGCGTGCATCTTTGTGGGTGTGATGTTCGTTGGGCTAACGCCGCCGAGCACCACCCAGCCGCGGCGCGATTCCACGGCGGAGCAGGCCTGAGATGCGCACGGCACTCTTCGTCGCCATCGTCGTGCTCTCCAGCACGTTTGGGGAAATCGCCGTTACGCACGCGATGAAAATCATCGGCGAAGTTCACACCTTCACGCCGCGTGCGATCCTGGGCGTGATGGGCCGCGCCTTCCGTCAGGGGTGGATGTGGACCGGTTTTGCGCTGATGACCGCCGGGTTCTTCGCCATGGTCGCACTGCTCTCGTGGGAAGACGTGAGCTTCGTGATTCCCGCCACGGCCGCCAGTTACACCGTCGGGGCGCTGGGCGCGAAGTTCCTGCTGCGCGAAACGGTGAACCGCGCCCGCTGGATCGGCGTGCTGATGGTTTCGATCGGCGTGGCCCTCGTCTGGGCCGGCAAGTAGCACGTAGCACAGGCTTGTAGCCTGTGGCTGTCTTCAGGCGGACATCGTGCCGCACAGGCTGTAAGCCTGTGCTACAAAGCACATTTCCTCGCAGGTGTGCGAGCATCTGTTCCTCGCGAAGTGTGCGAGAATCTCCGCATGCTTTGGACGGCCCTCCAATGGGTGCTCCTCGTCGGCCCACTACTTCCGTTTCTCTACTATCTCTTCGCAATCATCTGCGCTCGCCGCTTCTTCGGGACTGCACCGCCGCCCAACTCTGATTTCACACCGCCCGTCAGCATCCTGAAGCCCGTGCGTGGCCTCGACCCCTGCGCCAGCGAGAATTTCGCGAGTTTCTGCCGCCTTGACTATCCGGAATACGAACTTCTCTTCTGCGTTGCCGACGCCGATGATCCCGCCGTCCCGGTGATTCAGAAGCTCGCCGCTGATTTTCCGCAGCGCCGGATTTGCCTCTTTATCGGCGCCGACGCGGTTGGCGCCAGCAATAAAGTGAACAAGCTCTGCCGGCTCGCGCGCGAGGCGCGGCACGACCTGCTGGTCATCAGCGACAGTGACATCGTTGTCGCGCCGGATTATCTCCGCGCGGTTGTTGCGCCCTTCCGCGACGCGCAAGCCGGCTGCGTCACTTGCATGTATCTCGGCATTGCCGAACGGCAGCTCGGCGCGGAGCTTGAGGAAATCGGCGCCACGTCGGACTTTTTCGCCGGCGTCCTCGTGGCCCGCGCGCTCGAAGGCGTGCGCTTCGCCTTTGGCGCCACGATGGCCACCACGCGCCGGCATCTCGCCGAAATCGGCGGCTTCGAGGCGCTTGCCGATTCCTTCGTGGACGATTTCGAACTCGGCAACCGCATCGCGCGCCGCGGCCACCGGGTCGTGCTTCTCCCGCACACCGTCTGGACCCACTATCCTGCACTCAACCTCGGCGACTTCCTCCGCCACCGGCTGCGCTGGATGCTCGCCGTGCGCGCCGCCCGCCCCGACCGCTACTTCGGCATGCTCTTCTCGATGGGCCTGCCGTGGATCGCCGCTGCTGCCGCAGCCGCCTGTAGCACAGGCACGCTTGCCTGTGCTCCCGCCTTCGGCCTGTACCTCGGTCCGTATCTGGTTCTGCGTCTCGCGATGGCGTGGGTTGTCGGCGTTTGGGGTTTGAAAGATCCGGTCCTGCGGAAAAAACTCTGGCTTGTCCCGCTTCACGACGCGATCTGGTTTTTCACCTGGGTCGCGGGCTTTTTCACCAATCGCATCACGTGGCGCGGCACGCCCTTCCGCCTCCGCCGCGGCCGCCTCATCCCGCTCGAAAAATAGGCAATGGCCGTCATCCCGAGCAAAGCGAGGGATTCCTCTTCTGACCGCTGAATGCTGACGGCTGAAAGCTAAGCACTTTCCCTCGGTTGACGAATCCCGCCGTCCGCCTACATAATAGTTCCGGCCGCACTCGCGGCCTTTTCTGTCCCTCCCGCGGCTGGGAGGTCGTACAATCGGTAGTACATCAGACTCTGGATCTGATTATCCTGGTTCGAGTCCAGGCCTCCCAGCCAAAGTCTTTGATCGCTGCTGCGGCCCAGAACCTCCCGCGAGATCAGTCGCCGTACTTGTCCTGGTTCCACACGCGCTCACGTGGCGCATCGAAGACGCGCGTGATCACCAGCTCATTCTTTACTTCTCTTGTCACGAGGTTTTCTGCGGCCCTGCTTGCGAACATGTTTCTTCTCCTTTTTCTGTGCTTTGCGCAAACGCTGATCCAGGCGATCGAAGCTCTCCGTCCAGACGCCGCTGATCGCGCGATGTGTATCGGTAGCCGTGACCGCTGCCATTTACACCATCTTTGACTCGCCGGTGCAACACCGAGGCGGCCGCGACTACTTCACTTGCAGCGATCTGCGCGCTGGCGCTCCTATGCCCGGGGAGCGGAGTTCTCCGGCTCTAACACCTGGCGAATCTCGGTCTCGCCCTCCCAGCCCGGCCAGTGTTTCTTGTGAAGTTCCATGAAGCGCAGCGTCGCTTCGATCGCCTCTTCCTTCGTTTTCAACTCAAACATCGCGAACCCGCCGACAACCTCTTTGGCTTCGGTGAAAGGTCCGTCGATCACGGTGACCTGCCCCCGGGAAAGCCGGACGCGGGCGCCAAGCGTAGTTGGCCCGAACATACCGTTCCCGACCATCGTGCCGGCTTTCGTGGCTTCTTCGCTGAGCTTCGCCACGGCTTCCATGAACTGCTTAGGCGGAGGGCCCGAGTTCTCGGCGACCTTGACCATCATCATGAATCGCATCGTTAAATCTCCTTTTAGTTTTGGGTTGGGAGTTGGGCTTTCCGAACAGTTTCAACCGGCGGAACCCAGCCTCCATTTATATGTCGAACGAAGCCCCGCGAAATCGGCATCTCGGCCGAAACAGCACCGGCCGGTCCAGCTGCACTTCGATGCGCGCGCCTTCGCGCATCTCGAGCTCGCGTCCGCCGCGCGCCGCGCCAATCAGCGCCCCGGCGGTGCCTCCCGTGGCCGCGCCGATGGCGGGGTTTCTCTTAGAAACCCTTCTCGTCCGCCGACGGCCCATACAGCGCCGGCACCGGAACGTTGAGTTGTCGCAGGTACATCGTCAACTGTGCGCGATGGTGAAGAATGTGGTTGAAACACATAATCCGCAGTGCGTCATACCGAGGCATGGAAAAAATCACCTTGCCCTTCTCCTTCAGTGTCCAAATCTGATGAAGCTGCTCATCTGTGACGCCCGCCAGCGCGTCGCGCGCTTCCTGGCGAAGCTTTTCAAATGTGTCCAAGAGGTCCGCGCGTTTCTCGACCCTGGGAATATTGACACCCACAATCTCCAGCTCCGGCATCTTGATCACAACGGTCGTGAATCCCGGCAAAACCGCGACGTGTCCGGCCATCCAGCCCAACGATCCAGACTTCTCGTGCGGTTTCCAATCCCATTGGTCTGCAGGAACACGCTCTAGCGTTTTCCGGGTATTGGACATCTCGTGGTCGAATTCACGGGTCAGCAGTTCATTGATTGGCATGGAAGCCCTCCGAAGGTGAGATCACTTGCATAACGAAAGTCAGTATGCCCATCTTACTTGTGAAATGCAAGTGCAGACATGCTAGACTGAACATATGCGGAAGAGGAAGCCGAGCCCTAAGCGGCGGTCAGGGTGCCCGCTGAATGCTTCCGTGGAGATGCTGGGCGATCGCTGGTCGCTGTTGATCCTCCGCGACATGATGCTGCGGGGATTCCGGACGTACAAGGAATTCCTGAAGTCCCATGAAGGAATCGCGACGAACATATTGGCAGATCGTCTGCGGAAACTGGAAGCTCATGGAATCATTACCACGAAACGAGACCCGGCGGATGGACGAAAGCTAATTTACTTGCTCACCGCGAAAGGAATTGACCTTGCACCGGTGCTCACGGAAATGGTGCTCTGGGCAGCCCGGCACGAAGAAACCGGCAATCAAGCGCTTGTCCGGCAAATCCAAAACGACAAGGAGCAATTTCTGGCTGCCGTGCGACAACGATGGGCCGAAAAGACAATCCGTTCGACGGCTAACTAAGTCCGAGTGGAACGCCGCGTGAGGCGTTCCGCGTGATCGAATCGGCCGCGGCGCATCGATGATCGCATGAGGACGAGCTCGGGCTCCGCCGATGTCGTCGCCATTGCCACGCTGCTACTTCTTGCGTCCATGCCTCTTCTCCTCCTCATGCCTTCGCCAGATAGTCGGCGAGCTGATCCAAGGTTCCGGTAAAGCCCTGCTGCATGGATTTGTGCCCGTCCTCGAAGGTCTTGCGCTCCAACTCGGTCGCATTGATCGGGATGCCCGTAATGGTGACCGTCGTCTTGCCTTGATGCTCGGCGAAGGTCAGCACATTCAGCACTTCGAGCGGCCAGTTGGGGGCAAGTGGGTGACGAGTCAGACCACCCGCTTCATCCGAAAAGGAAACGGTGAAGACAAGCCGTTCCGGAGCGACGATCTCGCGATAAACAAACTTGCCCCACATTTCTTGGCCGGTCGGTGCGCGCATACCGTAGTGAAACGCGCCACCGGGGCGGAGATTGAGCTTACCGACCAGCATCGTGAAGCCTTTGGGTCCCCACCATTTTGCCAGGCGCTCAGACTCGGTCCACGCCTTCCACACGAGCTCACGCGGCGCATCGAAGACGCGCGTGATGACGAACTCACTGTCAGCGGCAGACATCTTCGCCAAATGCTCCGCCAAGCGTTCAAGAGTCTGTTTCCCGCCCTCGATGGCCCCATACTCCTTGACCACCTTGTCGCGGTCCGCCGCCGACGGGAAGACCATGCGTATGGTGACCTTGGTCTTATCACCTTGCGCGTCGAAGGTCCACGTCGCCTCAAAATGCGCGCCGGGACCGCCCTTTTTGCCCCCGCCATGGGAATAAACGATACGTTCCGGTTTCACGACCTCGGTAAAGACGCTCTTGTTGGGATAGTCGGTTCCGTCCGGGCCGCGCATGATGTGTCGCCAGACACCACCCGGCCTCACGTCCATCTCTTGAATCGTGGTCGTGAAGCCGCGTGGCCCCCACCAATGCACCACGTGTTTCGGGTCGGTCCACGCCTCCCACACGAGCTTCCGCGGCGCATCGAAGACGCGCGTGATGACGATCTCTCGGTCGGCGGTGTCCTCGGTGGGATCGCTCTTTCTTTCGGTCATGGTTTTTCTCATTCCTAGAGCCTTCGCCACATAGGCCTCGAGGCGCTCAAGGCTTTGTGTCCAGCCTGCTTCCATCCCGGCGAGATACGGGGCGGCCTTGGCGGTCCTTTTGACGACGCGCGCCTGCAACGTCTGTGTGGTCTTGCCACCTTGCTCGGCGAAGGTCACGGTGTGGAGCACTTCAAAGAGCGGATGGCCCTTTTCGTCCAGCGCAGCGCTGGTAAAGACGAGCCGTTCGGGCTCGACGATCTCCTGATAAACGCCCGTCATCGGATAAACGGTGCCGTCGGGTGCGCGCATGTGAATGAGAATGGCGCCACCGGACCGCACTTCCAACTCGCAGACCGGGTTCGTAAACCCATCGGGACCCCACCACTGTGCAACGTGCTTTGGATCGGTCCAGGCCTCCCACACGAGCTCGCGCGGCGCATCGAAGACGCGCGTGATGACGAGCTCCCGCTCGGCGGCGTTCGAGGCGGCGCTAGTTCTTGCGTTGCTGGCGGTCATGCTTCTTCTCCTTTTTTTTCAACTCGTGCAGATAGTCATCTAAACGATCGAAGCTCTGCTCCCAGAAACGGCGATAGTGCTCCACCCAGTCGGCGACGTCCTTGAACGGAGCCGGGCTCAACGTGCAGACATGGCAGCGACCCTCGCGCCGCTTCTCGACGAGGCGCGCCCGCTCCAGATAGGCGAGGTGCTTGGAGACGGCCTGCTGCGAGATGCGGAACGGACCGGCCAACTCGCCGACGGTCGCCGGTCCGTGGGCCAGTCGCCCTAGGATCGACCGGCGCGTCGGGTCGGCCAAGGCCCCCAGCGTCGTGCTCAATATATCCACAACCAAATAGTTGTATATCCCGGTCCGGAAGTCAAGCGAATTCCCCTGCCCCTCACCACCGGCGTTTCGCGCCCGACTCTGGTACATGGAACGGCGCGCAACACATTCCTTGATCAAGCCGAACTATCAGTTCTAGCCCTGAGCCTTCTCATTTGATATCTGTTTGGTGTCTGTTTCTGGAGAGCACGAGCGAGGCTTTCAGGAATTTGCAAGACCTGATAGACCGGTGCTGACCCGGTGTTTGTCTGTCAGTTAGAAACCATCTGCCGTCACGTCAGAGAGATGCGAATCCGGCCGAGAGTGAACCCAGGCCTCTCAGCCAATTTTCACTCCCCACGGACATAACCTACTTCTGCGCCCGACTCGATTCCGCACTCTGTTCCGCGGCGGTGCGCCCGATTCGTCGCAACAGCAGAGCGAAGCTCAGAGAGATGCACCAATACAGGATGTGCTCAAGCGTGCCGAACACAAGAACAGAAGCCCTGCTGACGCCCTGCAGGATCGGCACCTTGGCCAGTACCCCCAGCCCATAAATGGCAATCGAATGCGCGGGGAGAGAAAGCAGCACGCCCAGCAACGGGAAAGTCGCCGCCGGACGGCCGGGCAAGCGGAGCGCCAGCCACCAGAAGGTCGCTGCGAATATACCGAAGAAGAAGCCAAGGAATGGCGCCAGCCAGCGCGCCCAACTCGGAAAGACGTAGCTGGACCAGACGTTCCAGTAGGCCCACAGCGCGCCCATCCACAGTACGCTCCACACGATTGTGGCAGAAGCCGCCAGGGGCCAGCGGAGCTGCTGGAATCGAGCGGGATGGATACGCTGTGCCAGGAAAACGAGGAAGCTAAAGTCCACAATGATGAGGACAACCGCGCTCCACCAGAACGTTTCCGAAGTCAGTCGAAGCTGAAAGGGCATCGAAGGGGAATCCTTTGAGGGGCAGCAAGCGACAGGCTCGTGCGATTCACCCCCAAGCGAGCGAGACTCACCCCGTTGGGGCGGGCAATTTGCTTGCCAAGCCGCGGGAAGTTGTCAAAACCCAAGTAGCAAGCGGTCTCCTCGCAACGCGCCCAGGAGGAAAGGTCAGATCAAGCCGTCACGGATTGAGGGAATAGGCGCAATCCGATTGAAAAAAGCCCCATTTCCCGGTATCCGGCAGGGTTGGTCCGACGCACCCGCTTGTCTAATATGGTCGCGCTGAACCCGCGACCGCCGCCCGGTTTGGCATAGGTATTGCTCTCCGCATAGGAAGAACTTCTCCCAGAAAGGTCGAGCCGTGCCCGGTTCAAGGCTTTTTGCGGGAACTGAGCCTCCAGCAGGAGTTCACACCTTACCCCCGCCCCCCCCAGCGCCATCTCCTGCCCCGGGCCGCTTCGCCACCGTTCTGAAGGAAGCATCGGGCGCCCAAGTGCGCGCGCCTGTCCGTGGAGCAGGGAGATGCGAGGCCGCATGATGGCATCGGGGGCAGAGGGGAATCCGCGCGGCCCGAAACTTGAGGATGGCTCTCAAGTAGCGGTGATCGGGGGCGGACCGGCCGGTTCCTTCTTCAGTTACTTTCTCCTGACCATGGCGCAGCGAATCGGCGTGGATGTGCAGGTGGACATCTACGAGCCGCGGGACTTCTCCCGGCCGGGTCCGGGGAGCTGCAACATGTGCGGCGGCGTCATCTCGGAGTCGCTGGTGCAGGCCCTGGCGGTGGAGGGAATCAAGTTACCCCCCACGGTTGTGCAACGGGGTCTCGATTCCTATTTCCTGCACATGGATGTCGGCAGCGTGCGCATTGAGACCCCGCTCCAAGAGAAGCGGATTGGAGCCATCCATCGAGGCGCAGGGCCGCGAGGACTCCAGGAGACGCGTTGGGGCAGTTTTGACGGCTATTTGCTGGATCTGGCCATCGCCAAGGGCGCGCGGCGCTGGCCTCAGCGTGTGGAGGAAATCACTTGGACGGACGGGCGTCCACACGTCAAGCCACAGGGCGGCACGTCACAGCCCTGCGACCTTCTGGTGGCTGCCGTGGGAGTGAACTCCGCCGCGCTGAAGCTGTTTACCGGACTGAATCTCGGCTACCAGCCGCCACAGACCACGAAAACTTACATCTGCGAATTCTTCCTGGGCCAGGAAGTAGTGAACCGGTATCTGGGCAGCGCGATGCACGTCTTTTTGCTGAACATCCCCCGGCTGGAATTCGCCGCCCTCATCCCCAAAGGCGAATACGCCACGTTTTGTCTTTTGGGACAGGAAATCGATAAGCCCCTTGTGCAGTCCCTCCTGGATTCTCCGGAACTGAAGCGCTGCCTGCCTCCCAACTGGCATGTTCCAGATGATTTCTGCCATTGTTCCCCCAAAATCAGCATCCACAGTGCTGTGCACCCGCTCGCAGACCGCGTTGTGTTCGTCGGCGACTGCGGGACATCGCGTTTGTACAAAGACGGGATTGGAGCTGCTTACAAGACCGCCAAGGCCGCTGCGAAGACAGCATTGTTTGCGGGCGTTTCGGCAGAGGATTTCCGCCAGCATTTCTGGCCCACGTGCAGGAAGCTCCGCGCCGACAATCGCATTGGCGAGCTGGTGTTTGCCATCACGCGCCAGATTCAGAAGCGCACGTTTGCGCGCCGCGGCCTGTGGCGCATGGTCTCCAAGGAACAGCAGCTCCAGGGCGGCCAGCGGCGCATGAGCACGGTGCTCTGGGACACGTTCACCGGTAGCGCGCCCTACCGCGAAGTTTTCCTGCGCGCCCTGCACCCTTCTTTTCTCAGCCGCTTTTTCTGGGAAATTCTTCGGGGAAGCCTGCCGCTGCACAAAACTGGAGCGCAAGCGAGGTTGCCATGACTACGGAAGCGCTGGGCAAGATCTATCACGACGGCGACGTCATCGTGCGCCAGGGAGAAATGGGCGACTGCATGTTCGTTATCCAGGAAGGCGTGGCCGAGGTGCTGCAGCGCAAGGAGGACAAAGAATACTGCCTCGCCCTGCTCAGCGAAGGCGACTGTTTCGGCGAGATGGCCCTGTTTGAGAAAGAGGTCCGCTCGGCCACCGTGCGCGCCCGCGGGGAGGTGCGCGTCCTCACCGTGGACAAGAAAACCTTTCTCCGCCGGGTGCACGAGGATCCTTCTCTGGCCTTCAGCGTCCTCCAGAAGATGTCGCACCGCATCCGCGATCTGAACGCCGCCCTGAACAAGGCCCTGGGCCGCAGGAGCTCTCTGCGATAGGGCCGGCCCCGCGCCGCCGGTCGGATGCAGCCGAAAGTGCCGCTATCCTTCGCCAGCCGATTTGCCCGCTCTTTCTTCCTTGCCCGGGTCGCCGGTGCGCAGCAGCCGCAGCAGCGCCTGGGCCGCGTGCGAGACACGCGCGCCTTCGCGGTAGATGAGATACAGGTGTCGCGGCATATGAAGCTGGCGGATCTTCACCTCCGCGAGCGTGCCTTGCTCCACCTCCCACTCGACGCACATCCGCGGCACGATGGCCACGCCCATTTCCATCTGCACGAACCGCTTGATGCTTTCGATCGTCGGCATCTCCACGTGCATCAGCAGGGGCACGCGGTGTTTCTGGAAGAGCTGGATCACCCGCCAGCGGTAAGGGGTATCGACGATGTGCGCCACAAACGTCTCTTCGCCCAGCTCGGTGATGTCCACCGTCTCGCGCCGCGCCAGCCGGTGCCGCGGATACACGACGAAGGTGAGCTCGTCGCGGCGGATCTCCACCGCCTTCAGTTTTTCCTCCTGCGGCACGAACGACACGACGCCCAGGTCCAGCCGGTAATTCAGGATTTCGTGAGGGATCTCGCGGGAATACGTCCGCCGGATGGCGATGCGCACGCCGGGATAGAGTTGCCGGTAGCGCGCCAGCGCCGGCAGCAGCGCGTGGATCGAGCTTTCGTTCACGCCGAGGGAAAGCTCGCCCCGCCGCCGTCCTGTTAAGTCGTCGATGCCTTTCTTGATCTCCTCGCGCAGATTGAGCATGCGCTCGGCGTACTCCATCAGCAGCTCGCCCGCGTCGGTCAGCTTGGTCTGGCGCGCGCCGCGGGCAAACAGCGGCTGACCCAGCCAGTCCTCCAGCCGTCGGATGGCCAGGCTCACGGCGGGCTGGGTGCGGAAGAGCTTCTCCGCGGCGCGGGAAAAGCTCTTCTCCCGCGCCACGGTGAGAAACACGTTCAGGTCAGGAAGATCCATCAGGCACGCCCCTGTTCGCGCGCAAGTGTCATAACACAAGCTTATGGAAGCTGCAATAATTATAAATTTGACTGTACCCCCGCTCCCGGCGTTAGCTGGATGTGATTGGCGGGAGGCGCGATGGACACGGTTCGCATCTTCGACACGACGTTGCGCGATGGCGAGCAGTCGCCGGGCTTTTCGATGAACACCGAGCAGAAGCTGCGCTTGGCGCGGCAGATCGAGCAGCTCGGAGTGGACATCATCGAGGCCGGCTTTCCGATTGCTTCCCGGGGGGACTTGGAAGCGGTGAGGGCCGTTGCCGGGGCCGTCCGCGGCAGCCGCGTGGCCGCCCTGGCCCGCGCGAAGCAGGCGGACGTGGACGCCGCGCTCGAAGCGCTCGCTCCCGCCGCGCAGCCGCGCCTGCACGTGTTTCTGGCCACCTCCGACCTGCACCTGCACCACAAGCTGCGCATCACCCGCGCGGAAGCGCTCGACGCCATTCGCACCATGGTTCACTTGGGCCGCCGCCGTTGCCCCGAAGTGGAATTCTCCGCGGAAGACGCCAGCCGGTCGGACATCGAGTTTCTCTGCGAGGCCTGCGCCGCGGCGGTGGAAGCTGGCGCGACCATCCTCAATCTTCCCGACACGGTCGGCTATGCCGTGCCCGAGGAGTACGCGCAGATGTTCCGCCGCGTGCGCGAGCACATCGGCGACGCCCCCGGCATCACACTGAGCGCCCACTGCCACAACGACCTCGGCATGGCGGTGGCCAATTCGCTCGCGGCCATCGAGGCGGGCGCGCGGCAGGTGGAGTGCACCATCAACGGCATCGGCGAGCGCGCCGGCAACGCTTCGCTCGAGGAAATCGCCGTGGCCCTGGCCGTCCGGCAGCAGAAGTACGGCGTGCGCACCGGCCTGCGCCTCGACCAGATTTATGCTTCGAGCCGGCTGCTCTCCACGATCGTCAACGTGCCCGTGCCGCCCAACAAGGCCGTGGTGGGCGCCAACGCCTTCGCGCACGAGGCGGGCATCCACCAGGACGGCATTTTGAAGAATCCGCTGACCTACGAAATCATCTCGCCTGAGGTGGTCGGCATTCCGGCGCGGAAACTGGTCCTGGGAAAGCACTCCGGCCGCAACGCGGTGCGCTTTCGCTTGAAGGAATTGGGCTACGATGTGACGGAGATCGAGCTGAACGAGTGCTACAGCACGATGATTGCTCTGGCTGACCAGGCGCGGCAGATTTCCGACCGCGAGCTGCTTTCCACCGTGCTCAACGTGCGCCGGCGCCACGCCGCGGTCGCGGGAATCGCGCAGCAGGCGCCCGCCGCCACTTGAGCATGGCCGACCTGCGGAGAAGAACCACGTGACGGGGAAGACGAAAACGATTGTCCTGCTGCCCGGCGATGGCATCGGGCCGGAAGTCATCGGCGCCGCGGCCGGCCTGTTGCAGGAATGCAGCCGCGCGTTCGGCCTTACGTTCGAAATGGTCGAGATGCCGGCGGGCGGCTGCGCAATTGACCGCTGCGGCTCGCCGTTGCCGGCCGAAACACTCGACGCCTGCCAGCGCGCCGACGCGGTACTGCTCGGCGCGGTCGGCGGCCCGCGCTGGGACGCGCTGCCCATCGGCCAGCGCCCTGAAAGCGGCCTGCTCGCGCTGCGCAAAGGACTCGGCCTCTACATCAACCTGCGCCCGATCCGCATGAGAGAATCGCTGGAAGAGATTTCGCCCCTCAAGGGGGAACGCGTCGAGAATTGCGATATGGAGATTGTCCGCGAGCTGGCCGGCGGGATCTATTTCGGCGAGCACCGCGTGGAAGGCGCGAACGGTTCGGAGCGCGCCGTGGACGTGGAAGCCTACAGCACGCCGGAAATCGAGCGCGTGGCCCGCTACGCCTTCGAGCGTGCCCGCAAGCGCGGGAGAAAGCTCGCCTCGGTGGACAAGGCCAACGTGCTTTCCACATCGCAACTCTGGCGCAAGACGGTCACGCGCCTCGGCGCCGGCTATCCGGACGTGCGCCTCGAACATCTGCTGGTGGACAACGCGGCAATGCAGTTGGTGATCGCGCCGCGGCAGTTCGATGTGATCGTCACGTCGAACCTGTTCGGCGACATTCTGAGCGACGCGGCCGCAGGCCTCGTCGGCTCGATCGGCCTGATCCCCTCGATGAGCTGCGGCACGGGCACGCCGCTCTTCGAGCCCATCCACGGCTCGGCGCCGTCGCTCGCGGGAAAAGATTGTGCCTGCCCCGTCGGCGCCATCCTCTCCGTAGCGATGATGCTGCGCGAAGCCTTCGGCCTCGGGGCGGAAGCGGACGCCGTCGAGAAGGCGGTGGAGCGCGTTCTGGATCGCGGCTACCGCACCTCGGATCTCGCCGGGCCGCTCAGCACGGTCGTGAGCTGCTCACGCTTCACCGCGATGGTCCGCGCCGAACTCGAGGATTCCCTCGTCCACGTCGAGCGCTACGGCTGGGGCGTCTGACCTATTCCTTTCGGTTCTTGCCTGCTCCGGGAGGGCACGGCTTTAACAGTGCCGTACTGCGGCTCCTATCGAAGGGGCTTCACCCCGTGAAGTAGAATTCCTTTTTCGCATCCCGCGTCTGTAGCGAATAATTACCTCGTTGAATCATCAAGAAAGCTGCGGTAGAACTTCGTCTGCAGATGCGCGACGAGATCGTCAGCTACCGCGATATGTGTGACCGGGAGGGCATTCAAACCCTCCAGCGTGGGATGAACTATCGCCTCCGCACCAGCTACTCGGTTGTTCTGATGTCTCGCCGGTCGAATGCGCCTTACGCAGATCGGATTCTGAAAGATGGCGAGACGATCGAGTACGAAGGACACGACGCACCGCGGAGAGACAGAGCTGCCGACCCGAAGTCCTTGGATCAGCCTCGTTTGCTTCCAACGGGAAGGTTCACACAGAACGGTCTTTTTGCTGAAGCAATAGAAGCCTACCAGCGTAATGAACGGGACCCAGAGCTTGTCCGCGTTTACGAAAAGCTCTTTAACGGCGTCTGGTCAGACAAAGGACTGTTCGAGCTGATTGACTACAAATTCGTTCAGTCAGGACCGCGCAAAGTTTTCAAATTCCATTTGCGCGCGACAGAAGACTCGCAACCTCCACTCCCAACGGAGGCGGAAATCGTCCATCGACGCCTTATTCCTTCCGAAGTGAAGAAGGAAGTCTGGAAGCGCGACAAGGGACGGTCTGTCCTGTGTGGCCAAACCGACCATCTCCATTTTGACCACGACATTCCCTGGTCGAAAGGCGGCGCGAGCATCACCGCGGCAAACGTAAGACTTCTCTGTGCCCGCCATAACCTTCAGAAGCACGACAACATCGAGTAGGGAGACAAACGCCAGAGTGAACGGTGAATCGTTGCGAGGCAGGGTGGCCGGTCGTGGGTGGATGCTGCCCTAGGTCTGGCTCTTCCCCTGCGCCATCAGCGCAAAGTGCGCCGCCAGGCGCTCGGCCAGGTCGAGCAAACGAATCCGCGCGCTCTCTGACCCGCCCAGCCCCGCCGACACTTGCGGAAGTTGCGCCCGTGTCGCATCGGAGAGGAGCGCGAGCTGCTCCCGCAACCGGCCGAAATCAATCGTCGCGTTGGGGTCGGCCAGCATCTCGCCGATCATTCCCAGCAACCGCAAGATCCGGACAGATTCGCCGGTGTCGCTGGCGCTGCCGGCCACATCACCCGCCGGTTTCCTTAAATCTTCCGCCGCCGCGACGAGCGGGGTACCCACGCGCGTCTCCTCCGCCTCCGGCTCTTCGGCGGCGATAAACCGCACTTCGTTCACGTGGATCGTTGCTGTTTCACCGGCGAAGGCAGCCTTCAGTTGTTTGCTCAGCCCTTCCAGCTTGGGACCGGCCGCCGCGAACACGTGCGCGAACTTCGAAAAGTCCTGCGCCGTGGTGTGCGGCGAAAAGTGGACGCTGGAGATGCCTGACTCTTCGAGCAGTTCGGCAAAGCTCACCTCGGCCGGCGTTGCGCGCATCGCTTCGCCGTCAACCAGGAGCTTCGAGCCAGCCGCGCTGAGCCGCAGGTCTTCGCCGTGCTGCAAGCAGGAGTAGAGGTCGTCCCAGGCGGTGCGGAGCTGGGAGCCGCTGCGCGCGTGCTCGACGCCGTACAGCCGGACGGACTTCAGCAGGATATTCAGGCTGCGGAGAAAATGGTGCACGGCCGCGAGCTTGGCGCTCTCGGGCGATTTCCCTGCCGGGGCCAGGTTGCGCTCGGTCATGGCAGTCGCCTGCATATCTGGATCATCGGCCGCTGGAGGAAACAGGTGAATAGTACGTTAGTGCTATTGCTGTTGCCTCTTTCAACACGCGCGCCAGCCCGGCGCATCCCTCCCCAATCGGGCTGGTTGGCGCTGGGACCAAACACGGCGCGCAAATTGGCCGGGTCTGCGCTACACTCTCCGCCTTCGGGCCGACGGCCTTGCCCGCTTGCGATTCCATGCGCCTTCCGCTCTGGATCTTGATCTTTCCGTGCCTGACGGGTTGCCCGCAGGCGCCGCCGCCTCCCGAAGCTTCGGGACCGCAGCCCCCGCCGCGAATCACCGTTGCTGCCGCCGGAGATATTCTGCTCGCCCGCGCGCTCGGCGAGCGCATGGAGCGCACCGGCGACTACACCCTGCCGTTTGCCGTCATCGCTCCCGAACTTTCCGGCGCGGATATCGCCTTCGGCAATCTGGAAGGCCCGTTCTGCGAGAAACCGCCCTACACCAAGGAAGGCATGATCTTCCGGGTGCGGCCACGCGCGGTCGAAAGTCTCGTCCTCGCGGGCTTCGACGTCGTTTCCGTGGCCAACAACCACTTCGGTGACGGCGGCAACGCCTGCATGGAGTTCAGCCTTGCCCGCCTGCGCGAAGCGAAGATTGCGCCCGTCGGTGCCGGGCTGAGCTACGACGACGCGCACGCGAGCGCCATCCTGTTCCGCCACGGAGTCCGCTTCGCGTTTCTCGGCTACTCCTACGCGCCGCGCAACGACGCGCCCGGCGCGAAGAACGCGGTCATTGCCGGGCGCGACCCTGCGCAGGTGCGCCGCGACGTCGCCGCCGCCCGCGCCCGCGCCGACGTGGTGCTTGTCTCGCTCCACGACGGCGCCGAGTACACGCGCGCTGTGGCCCGTGAAACGCAGGAGTTCGCGCGCGCCGCCATTGACGCCGGCGCCACCGCCGTTTTCGGCCATCACCCGCACGTGCCGCAGCGCGTCGAGCAATACGGCAACGGTTGGATCTTCTACTCGCTGGGGAATTTTGTCTTTTGGCAGAACGAACCCGCCGCCACGCGCACCGCGCTGCTCGCCCGGCTCACATTCTCAGGCGCAAAGCTCGAAAGGGTTGAAGCACTGCCCGTCGTCATCGAATCACCGGGCGTTCCCCGCCTCGCGAACGAGAAGCAAGCCGCACCGATTCTTAAGGCGGTGGGGCTTGCCTCGCCCCGGATCTGGCCTTCGGACCGAATTCCGTAGCGCCCGCCTTTAGGCGGGCATTCTTCTCTACGTTTGGACGAGTTCAATCAGGACTTTCTTTCCATCCGGCGTGCTGGCGAGGAAGAAATTGACGCGTGTCCCGTCCGCACCGGCGCGCGTTTGCGGGTAGATGGGCTGCACGCCAAAGCGTCCGCGGAGGAGTTCCGTAGCGCGGTCCACATCGCGGACGAAGTATTCCACCTGCTGGATGCCCTCGCCGAATTTCTCCAGAAACTTTGCAATCGCGCCGCTGCCGCCCGGCACGCGCGTGGTCAAAATGTCCAGCCGCGCTTCGCCCAGATGAAGCTCAAACTCCTGCGCGTCCTGGTCGGGCGGCACGTCGGCCAGCCGTGGCGCGCCCATCACCGCCCGAATCGCCTGAAAATGTTCGGGTGTGACCGTCACGCCAACCGTAAGCTCCTGCACGAGCAGCGCAGCAAGCTCCGCGTCGGCCCGCCAGCCCTGCGTCGCTGCGTCGCCGAGCACGCGGCCCGCGCGATATAGCTCGGCGGCGGCGCGTGCCCGTACGGTGGCGTCGGTGCTGGCGAGGTGCGCGATGGCATCCGCTAATGCGGGCAATTCATCCCTCCGTGGGCCGATCTTCGGCGGCCTTCGCTTTTTGCAGCGCGCGCTTTTCCGCGTGCGTGACGGCGAGCGACGCCACCACCGCCACCAGCAGCACCATGCCAACGATGCCCAGCGACCACGCCGTCGAAATGTGCACCCACTTTTCCACCAGCATCTTCACGCCGATGAACATCAGCACAATGGAGAGCCCCGCGCTCAGGTAGCGGAAGTACGGCAGGATCGCCGCGAGCAGGAAGTACAGCGCGCGCAGGCCGAGGATGGCGAAGACGTTCGAAGAATAGATGATGAACGGGTCTTTCGTGATGGCGAAGATGGCGGGAATGGAATCAAGCGCGAAAGCCACGTCGGTGGTCTCCACCACCAGCAGCACCAGGAACATCGGCGTGGCCTTCCAGATGCCTTCGTGCCGCACGAAAAACTTCTGGCCCTCGTATGCCGGCGTGATCGGCAGAAACCTCCGCGCGATCCGCAGGACAGGGTTTTTCTCTGGCTCGATTTCCTCGGGCTTGTGGAGCAGCATCTTCGCGCCGGTCCAGACGAGGAACGCGCCGAAGACGTAGAGGATCCACTCGAAGCGAGAAATCAGCTCGACGCCCAGCCAGATCATCATGCCGCGCATCACCAGCGCCCCCAGGATGCCCCAGAAGAGCACGCGGTGCTGGTAGCGCGGCTCGACGCCGAAATAGCTCAAGAGCACCGCGAAAACGAAGATGTTGTCGAAGCTGAGCATGCGCTCGATCAGGTAGCCGGTGAAGAACTCAAGCGCCAGCGTCTTGCGCACCGCCAGCGAATCGGCCAGATGCGCCGGGTTGTACCACCACAGCATGCTGGCGTTGAACGCAAGCGCCAGCACGGTCCACAGCACGCTCCAGAAGATCGCTTCGCGCAGCGAGATCGCCCGCAGGCGCCGGTGGAACACGCCCAGGTCCAGTGCCAGCAGCACGAAGATAAACAGGTTGAAGAGGACCCACAGCGCCGTCTTGTCCATTTACGCTGCGCCTCTGCGGTTTGCGGTTTCGGTCATCGCGCGCCTGCATCGGAGGATGGGGAAGGCGGCCACCGGGACAGTCTATTCACCAGCAGTGGAAATTCAAAGCCCGCGATTTCAAATTTCCAATTTCAGATCTGAGGTTCGCGAAAGGTTTACGTGGGGATTGTTCAAGGCCGTCTAAACCGCGGTCCCTGACACCTGCAACCTGACACCTGATCCCTCGCCCTAATCCCTGCCCTTCCTCACCGCATTCACATTGGTGAGCGGCACGCGCGTTACGCGGCCCGCGCGCACGGGCACGGCGACGTCCCACCGCAGCCGCGCATCGCCCACGGTGGCCTCGCCTTCGATGGTGCTCAGCCAGTAGTCGCCCGCCGGCACGCCGGCGAAGGCGCCGCGGCCTTCGAGGTCGGTCTCTGTTTTCGCCGCCAGGTAAGTGGTTTCGGCAAGGGCGAGCGCGCGGTCGCGGACGCGGCGTTTGCGCTCTCCTTCCTGCGCCACCCAGCGCGGCCCGGGATTGATGTTGGCCAGCTCGACTTCCATGCCGTCACGCGTGTAGGGCTTCTCCTCGATGAACTTGCGCAGGGCCTCGCGGTAATCCTTCTGGGCTTTTTCGTAGCGCGCGGGGTTTTCGGAGCGGTCTTTGTCGCGCGCCTTGGTGACGGGGAAGCCGAGGGTGGCGTCGCCGGCGTTGCGCGCCATGTACGCTTCGAAGAACTCCGGCACCTCGAAAATATCTTTCGTCGTCACGCGTCTGGCGAACTCGTTGCCGCTCAGCTCCACGCTGCGCGTGCGCTTCATCCACGCTTTCAGCTCTTTGGACACCTGCAGCCCCTCAATGAATTTGTCGAGTTCGGGTTTCGCCTCGCTCTGCTCGGCCTCCTTCTGGATGTCCGCAAAACTTTTCCGCAGCAGCGAGACCCCCAGGCGCATGACCGGCTCGGCGCGCCCGCCCGTCGGCGTCGCCCGCGCCACAAACTCGACCGTGCCCGCCGGCGCCGCCTGTTGCGCCGCCGCGGCGCGCAAAGCGGGAATGATCAGCGCCAGCAGAATGAACACGAGGGCCAGGATGAAGAAGCGAACGGCAATCCGCTGTTCCCGAAATCGCATCTCCGCTTCCATGTTGTTCATGCGTCTCATGGGCTCATCCTAGCAGACTCCCGCCGCCGTCCGGCTCACAACAATCGGAAGGTGACCTCAATCAGCACCTCGGTTGGCACCGGCTTCCCGCCCGGCCCCAGCGCCGGTTTAAGTCGCCAACTGCGCACAGCTTCGATCGCGCGCTCGTCCAGGCCCATGCCCAACCCGCGTTCCACGCGGATGTTCGTGACGCGGCCGTCCGTGCCCACGACAATGTGCAGCGTCACTCCGCCTTGCAACTTGGCCTTGCGCGCCTCTTCGGAAAAACTTGGCGTCGGGCAATATGTACATTCCGGATAGCCCACACCATTCCGTCCGGGACGCTGCGGCCGCCCAGCATCCCCGATGCCCCACTCGCCACCGAATCCAGAGCCTCGCCCGTTGCCCGGCCCCGCGCCGCCACAACAGCCGCCCCCGAATCCATTGCCCGCCCCGGGCCCCTGCGAATTGGTTTGCGCCTTGGAGAATGGGTCGCCGAGCAGCTCTGTTGGCGAAACGAGAATCTCCGGCGGCCCGACCAGTGTTGTCTCTGCGGGCAATTTCGGTTGCGGGTTGCGAACAATGGCGGGTGGCGTTTTCTGCAGCCAGTCGAACAGCGGCAATCCGCCATGCCTGGCAGGATCGCTTTCGCGTGCTCCACCTGTGCCGCCGCCCGTCGGCGGGGTTTTGTTCTCCGCCACTTTCACCGTGGGCATGCCCGGAAAAATCAGTTTACCGAAAAACCTGTCGTCCGGCCCTTTTGCTGGCTTGTTCGCCATGCTGTTGAAAACTGGAAATAGCAACAAGACGGCTGCGAGCAGATGCATAACCAGAGAAAGTTCTTTCGCGCGCAGGCCATCAATGCCGCGTCCCCAACTGCTTACCGCGCTAGCGCCGGCCAAGAGATTCGGCCAGGCTGGAATGGTCTCCATTGTCTGTGAATGAGGGGAACTGCTGGCTTGCCTCTTCATCGAACTTGCCTCCAAGCGAATGGCGTTCCGGCGTGGTCTCTCCACTCAGAGGTGAATAAGTGGCTTCAGGTTGCTTGGGGGATCCAGCGAGGATGCGCAAAAAGCAAAAACCGCAGGACGAAAGCTCCTGCGGTTTCTGAAAACTGGGCGCTAAAAGCTGACCGCTGACGGCTGAACGCTTCTTACAGCAAGCGGAAGGTCACCTCGATCGGCACTTCCACTGCCACGGGCTTGCCGTTGGGCCCGATGGCCGGCTTGAAACGCCAATTCTTTACGGTTTCGATCACACTCTCGTCCAACCCCATGCCAGGCCCCTTCACGAGCCGAATGTTGGTTGGACGCCCATCGGGTAGGATGATGAGGAGAAGCACGACCGTACCCATGTATTTTGCTTTTCTGGCCTCTTCTGAGAATTTTGGTTCTGGACAATAGGCACATTCCGGTTGTCCCACGCCGCCGCGTCCCGGACGGAACACGCCGCCGCCGATCCCGCCGCCTTCGCCTGGCCCGACGCCGGGGCCGCTGCCACTGCCCACGCCGCCGCAGCAGCCGGTGCCGATGCCGCCACCGCCGCCCGGTCCGCCCGAGCCGGTGAGCATCGCCGCCAGCGGGTCGCCGTAGGCGTTGATGTTCGGCTGCGGCACGCGAATATCCGGCGGCACCACCACTGTCGGATCGGCGGGCAGCTTGGGATTCAGATTGCGGATCGTCGCCATCGGCGGCGTCAACTGCGTCATGGAAAACTTCGGCAGCCGCCCTTTGCTCGGCGCAGTGTTCATGCGTTCGCCGCCGCCACCGCCGCCACCGGCCTTGTCGGCGCCCGGAGGCAGCTTCGGCAGGTAGGGAGAAATGTCAATGATGCGCACGTCCGCCTTCACCACCGGCGGCGTCGTGGTGTTCTGGATAATCTGGTAAACGAGCGGCATCGTCAGCAGCAACACGCCCAGCCCGTGCACGGCCAGGGAAAGCACCTGCGCCTTCGAGTAGTTCTCGTCCTTGCTCCAGATGGGCTTCACCGCCACCGGCTTGCTGGTCACTTTCAGCGGCGGCAGCTTGGGCGGGGCGACCAGGTCGCGGATGTCTTCCCACAGCACGCGGAGGAACGGCTTGTCCTCGACCAGCATGCGCTGGTCCTTGGGGATGGGCACGTTGCCGCCGCCGTTCAGCCAGTCCCTCAAGTTGTCGGTGAAGCTCCCGCCGAAGCTCGGCGGAGTGAACGGCGCATCGGCGCCACCGCCGCGGACCTTGACAGGCCGCTCGGTGAGAAACTCTTTCAGGCTGGAGAAGAAACTCTGCGCCCACGGCCGTTCTTCGACGAGGAAGCGGGGCGTTCGCGGACTGGGGCTCGGCGCTGCCTGAGGTATCCGGTTCGGTGCTGTCTCTGCCATGGATTCCCGTCTGAGCCCGTGCAAACTTCCAACTGCCGGGCCTTACACTCTACTTAGATACGGCCCGCGGGAAAAAGTTGTCTGGCACCTCAAAGCTGACATGTGTGCCAAATCATTGTAGCATATGACGTTTCGCTCGACGCAAAAGTTTCCCGCTGGCTGGGATGCACCGCAACTCCTTTGGGACACAGGGAATGACAAAACCGCTCGACCTGAAGAGCACGCTGAATCTGCCGAAGACGGCCTTCCCCATGAAGGCCAATCTGCCCCAAGCCGAGCCGAAAATGCTCGAAGAATGGGAGCGGACGCGCATCTATCACCGCATCCAGCAGGCCCGCGCCGGCGCCCCGGCCTACGTCCTGCACGACGGTCCACCCTACCCCACCGGCGAAATCCACCTCGGCACCGGTCTGAACAAGGTCCTCAAGGACATGGTCGTCAAGTCGAAGACGATGGCCGGCTTCCGCGCTCCCTACGTCCCCGGTTGGGACTGCCACGGCCTGCCTATCGAAACGAAAGTGGAAAAAGAGATCGGTGGGAAGGGCAAGGTCTCCCCGGCGGAGTTCCGCCGCATGTGCCGCGACTTTGCCGGCCGCTACATCGAAAACCACCGCCGCGAATTCAAGCGCCTGGGCGTTTTCGGCCTGTGGGAAGAGCCCTACCTGACGATGAACTTCGGCTACGAGGCGCACATCGCCGAGGCCTTCCTCACGTTCCTGGAGAGAGGCTACGTCTTTCGCGGGCTCAAGCCGGTGTACTGGTGCATCTTCGACGGCACCGCGCTGGCCGAAGCCGAAGTCGAATACGAAGATCACACCAGCCCGTCCATCTGGGTGAAGTTTCCGGTGATTGCGGATGCAGCCGCGGCGAACGTCGGTGCCGGCGTGGACGCCGTCATCTGGACCACCACACCGTGGACGCTCCCGCACAACCGCGCGCTCGCGTTTCACCCCGACTTCGACTACGTCGTGCTCGAAACTTCTGCGGGCCATCTGCTCGTCGCTGCGGGTATGGTGGAGGCGATCAAGACGGCGCTGGCTCTGGAAATTTCAAACACGCGCGGACCGTGGAAGGGCAGGGAACTCGAGTCGTTGAAATTCCAGCACCCATTCTTGAATGGACTGCGGGTGCCGGCGGTGCTGGCCGATTACGTCACGCTCGAGCAGGGCAGCGGCATCGTGCACACCGCGCCCGGCCACGGCGCCGAGGACTTCTACACCGGTCAGAAGTACGGCCTCGAAGTCGCCGCGCCGATTGACGACGAAGGTCACTACCTCGAAGGCCTGCCCGAATATAAGGGCAAGACGGTTTTTGAAGCGAACCCGCACATCGTCGAATTGCTGAAATCGCGCGCTATGTTGCTGGGCCACGGAAAACTCACGCACAGCTACCCGCACTGCTGGCGCTGCCACCAGCCGGTGATTTTCCGCGCCACCGAACAGTGGTTCATCCGCCTCGATAATCCCAGCGCGCCACAAAGCTCGCTCCGCGAGATGGCGCAGGCGGAAATCAAGAAAGTGAAGTGGACGCCGGGCTGGGGCGAAGAGCGCATCCAGTCCATGGTGGCCACGCGACCGGACTGGTGCGTCTCCCGCCAGCGCTACTGGGGCGTGCCGCTGCCCGTGTTTTTCTGTGAGGGCTGCGGCAAGCAGTTCGACGACTACGCCGCATTGAAAAACGTCGTTCGCTGGTTCGAGCGCGAGGGCGCCGACGCGTGGTTCACCCGCTCGCCGGAAGAGTTGCTGCCCGCCGGCACGAAATGCAAATGCGGCGCGGCGAAGTGGCGCAAGGAAACCGACATCCTCGATGTCTGGTTCGACTCCGGCTCCAGCCACTACGCCGTGCTCGGCAGCGAGAGCGCTGGGCCGTGGCCGGCGGACTGCTACCTCGAAGGCCCCGACCAGTATCGCGGCTGGTTCCAAAGCTCGCTGCTGGTGGCGCTGGGCGTGAAGGACGCGGCGCCGTACCGCCACGTCGTCACGCACGGCTGGACGCTCGACGAAAAGGGCGTGCCGATGTCCAAGTCGCTCGGCAATGCCCTCTATCCCGCCGAAATCTGCGAGAAGTGGGGCGCCGATCTCCTCCGCGTCTGGGTCGCTTCGCAGGACTACACCGCCGACATGCGCATGTATCCGGCGGTGATGACCCAGCTCTCCGAGGCCTACCGCAAAATCCGCAACACCATCCGCTTTGCGCTGAGCAATCTTTTCGACTTCGACCCCAACCGCGATGCGCTCCCGGACGAAAAACTCTGGGAGATGGACCGTTTCATGCTCTCCCGCGCGGCCGCGCTGGTGAAGAACTGCCGCGGCTGGTATGAAAACTTCGAGTTCCACCGCGTCTTCCACGCCATCCACGATTTCTGCGTCGTGGACCTCAGCTCGTTCTACTTCGACGTGCTCAAGGACCGCCTGTACACCTCCGCGCCGCGGAGCGTTGGCCGCCGCTCGGCACAGACGGTCATCTACCGCATCGCCAGCGCGCTCGTTCGCCTCGTCGCGCCCGTTCTCGTCTTCACCGCCGAGGAAATCTGGAAGTTTTTCCCGCGCCGCGCCGGCGACCCCGAAAGCATCCACATGGCGCTCTTTCCCGCGCCCGAGGAGCTTGACTCGCGGCTGGACAGCGCAAAGATGGCCGATTGGGAAAAGTTGCTGGGTGTGCGCGAGCAGGTTCTGAAGGCGCTCGAAGGGCCGCGCAATTCGAAATTCATCAGCTCCGCGCTCGAAGCGAAAGTTGTCCTTCGCGCAAACGCGGAGCTCAGCGCATTGTTGCAGAGCTACGCCGCGCACCTCCCCGCACTGTTCATCGTTTCGCAGGTAGAAATTGTTTCGGGGAGCAATGGCCCGGCGCCGATGGAAGTGGAAGTCCTCCGCGCCGAGGGTACGAAATGCGAGCGCTGCTGGAACTATTCCACCCATGTCGGCGAGAACGCCGACGTGCCCACCGTCTGCGAACGCTGTGTTACGGCCCTGGTGGAAATGGGCCTGGTGCCGGCGTCCAAATGACTTCGCTTGCAGGTGCGCGCTGGGTCTGGCTGTCGCTGGCCGTTGTGGCCGCCGACCGCGTCACCAAAATTCTTCTCGACCGTACCACCCGGCCCGGCTTTCTCCGGCCCATTATTCCGGGCTTTCTGAATCTCGTCCACGCGCGCAACCGGGGCGTGGCCTTCAGCATCTTTGCGGATTCGGATTCGCCGTGGCTGCGCGCGGGACTCATCGCCGTTTCCCTGGCGGCGGTCGTGCTGCTGGGTTGGTTTCTGTCCACCGGCCGCGCCAGCGCGGGTGCGATGCGCTGGGGCTTCGCGCTGGTGCTTGCCGGCGCTGCGGGCAACGCGATTGACCGCATTCTCCACGGCTCCGTGCTGGATTTCGTCGATGTGTACGTCGGGCAGTGGCATTGGCCCGCGTTCAACGTCGCCGATTCGGCCATCACCATCGGCGCCGCGCTGATTTTCTGGGAAATGTTTTTCGACGGCCGGAAATCCGCGGGCACGTCCGCCGCATCTAGGAAGGCATAGGCATGCATCCAGTTCTCTTCAAGCTCGGCCCGATCACGCTGCACAGCTACGGCACGCTGCTGGCCGCGGCAGTGCTCCTCGGCCTGTGGCTGGCGCGGCGGCACGCCTTTGCGGACGGGCTCGACGGCGACCGCGTGTGGAACCTCGGCGTGTACGCCGTGCTGTCCGGGCTGGTGGTGGCCAAGGTGTGGCTCGTGTTTGCTGAATGGGACCGTTACGCTGCGAACCCGCGCGAAATTTTCGCGCTCTCCACGATTCAATCCGCGGGAACGTTTTACGGCGGCGTGCTCGGCGCGGTGACGCTCATCATCCTCTACGCGCGCTACTGGAAGCTGCCGTTCCTGCCGCTGGCCGACGCCTACGCCCCCTGTGTCGCGCTGGGCGCCTCACTCGGCCGGCTGGGATGCTTCTCCGCGGGCTGCTGCTACGGCAAGCCCACGGAGATCGCCTGGGGTGTCACATTCACGAGCGAGTACGCGCACGCTCTGGTCGGCACGCCGCTCGGAATCCGGCTGCACCCGACGCAGCTTTACGATTCCTTCGCCGCGGTTGTGATTCTCGCGGTCCTGCTCCTGATGCGGAGGCGGAAACGATTCACAGGGCAGCTCTGGGCGACGTTCATGACGCTGTATGGCGTGGCCCGCTTCACAACGGAATTCTTGCGCGACGACCCGGGACGCACCGAGCTTTTTGGAGGAGCACTTTCGCTGATGCAGGTGGTCAGCCTCGGCCTGATCGTGTTCGGTGTGTGGCTCTGGCGCCGCGGCCGCCGCCAGCATGTGTAGCGCCGGCCTTCAGGCCGGCACTCCCGAGTTGTCATCCTGAGCGAAGCGAAGGATCTCTCTTCAGTCTCTCGCCATGCTTGAAAAACGCCACTTCACCGTCTCCCCCGATGACGCCGGCCAGCGCCTCGACCGCTTTCTGACGACTCAACTTCCGGACCTGAGCCGTTCGCGCATCGCCGAGTTGATCGACGAAGGCCACGTTCGCGTCAACGGGGCACGAGCGAAGCGCGCGCATCGCGTCGCCGCCGGCGAGGGCATCGAGGTCGTCGTGCTGCCGCGGCCATCGCTTGACGCTGTGCCCGAAGCGATCCCGCTCGAAATCCTTTACGAAGATGACGACCTGCTGGTGGTGAACAAGCCCGCCGGCATGACCGTGCATGGCGGCGCGGGCGCGGCGCGCGGCACGCTGGTCAACGCGCTGCTGCACCACTTTAAGAAACTTTCTACGGTCGGCGGCCCGCTGCGTCCGGGCATCGTACACCGCCTCGACAAAGACACCTCCGGCGCGCTGGTTGTCGCGCGCAACGACGCCGCGCACCGGCGCCTCGCGGAGCAGTTTCAAAAACGCACGGTGGAGAAGACCTACCTCGCGCTGGTCCACGGGCGGCTGAAGCGCGACGCCGGCACCATTGACCTGCCCGTCGCGCGCGACTTGGCCCGCCGCACGCGCATGACCACGCGCCGGGGCGAGGGTCGCGAAGCGCGCACCGACTGGAAAGTGCTCGCGCGCCTGGAAAGTTTTACGCTCGTCCTGGTGCGCATCCACACCGGTCGCACGCACCAGATTCGCGTCCATTTTTCCGCCCTCGGGCATCCGGTGGTTGGCGACACGCTCTACGGCGCGCCGCGCCAGCCCCGCGGCCCGCGCGGCGGGGTCGCGCTGCCGCCCCTCGGACGCAACTTTCTCCACGCTGCGCGCATCTCGTTTGAGCACCCGCGCACCGGGAGGCGGGTGACGGTGACCGCGCCGATGCCGCCCGAACTCGAGCGTTTTGCGCGGGAACTCGCGCGGGCCCTCGGTGCCAAAGAAGATTTACTCGCGGCGGTCGTTGACGCTGGGCAGGGGACTCTCTAGAATCGTGGTGCTGATGCGCAAACCAATTCTCTCGACAATTCTTCTGACCGGACTCTTGCTTCCACTCCTCGCTGTCTCGCAGCAGCCCAAAGCGCCTGCGCCGAAACCGCCGAAAACTCCCGTGCCGCAGGCGAAGCCTCCGGCGAAGGCTGAGGACCAGGAAATTACCACTCTCAAGTTTCCGGTGGACCTGGTCAGCGTGGTCTTCACCGTGCTCAACCGCCGGCAGAAATTCGTCACCGATCTGGTCCAGGAAGATTTTCAAGTCTCCGAGGACAACACCCGGCAGAAGATCACCAATTTCAGCCGCGAGACCGACCTGCCGCTGCGCGTCGGCCTGCTGCTCGACACCTCCAACAGCATCCGCGACCGCCTCAAATTCGAGCAGGAAGCCGCCGTGGACTTTCTCCACAACGTCCTCCGCCGTCGGCAGGACTACGCTTTCCTGATGAGCTTCGACAACGAGCCGTCCGTCCTCCAGGACTTCACCGACGATCTCGGTCAGCTCACCGACGTGATCCAGAAGCAGCGCGCCGGCGGCGCCACCGCGCTTTACGACGCCATCTGGACAGCGGCGCGGCATCGCCTGGCGAACCCGCCGCTGCCCTCGGGCAGCAATCCGGCCATCCGCCGCGTGCTCGTCGTCATCAGCGACGGCGACGACACACTGCCCAGCGAGCACAGCCGCTCCGAAGCCATCGAGATGGCCCAGCGCGCCGATGTCTCCATCTATACCATCAGCACCAGCACCGATTGGATGTCCGTCACCGGCAGTGCTCCCCGGAAATACAACCTCACCGACGGCGACAAGGTGCTCCAGATGCTCGCTGACGAAACCGGCGGCCGCGCCTTCTTCCCCTATCGCATTGACGACCTGGCGCAGTCCTTCGCCGATATCGGCGCCGAATTGCGCAGCCAGTATTCGCTCGCCTACGTGCCCACCAACCGCGCCCCCGATGGCAAATTCCGCACCATCAAGATCCAGTCCGCGCGGTCGGGCCTCACCGTCCGCGCCCGCAAGGGCTACTTCGCCCCCCGCCCGCCCAAGCCGGCTTCGGACTAGCCGGCTGGTGAAAAAGTCTTCGACGTGTCATTCCGAAGAGTCCCGTCCCGAATCCCGAAACTTCGGGATCGGGACATCGGGACGGCGAGGAATCTGCTTTTTCCTTGGCTTTTCGCGAAACACAGATTCCTCGTCCCGATAGACACCATCGGGACGACTTTTTCATCAGTCTGCTCGAGCTTGAAACTCGAAATTCGAAACGTGAAAAGCGGAGATATTTCCGCGTCGTGGGGTTAAACGTGGCTGGCTGCTGAATACTGAAAGCTGAGAGCACTTACCTACAAGCTGCCTCACCTTGCCGGCGCGTAATAGCCCCTGCGTGCCAGCACTTTCGCGTCACTCTTTGCCATCTTGATCTCGATCTTCCGAAATTTTCCGTCCTTGGCGCGGTTGGTGGGGTAGTAGCCCAGCACGTACTGCGTGCGCAGCTCTTCGGAGATTTGTTCGAAGGCCTTTTCGAGATTCTTCTCGTTGTTCACGAAAATCGAGCGTCCGCCGGTCTGTTCCGCAAGTTTCCTGGCGTAGCCTTCGCCGCTGTAGCCGCCGTAGCCACGCCCGCCATAGAAGGCGTAGTCAGCGACGCCGATGACGTGGATCACCGTGTCCGTGCGCTGCGCGGTTTCCAGCGCCTCTTCGAGCGACATCCGGCTGCCCTGGTCCATGGCGTCCGTCAAAATGATGAGCGCCTTCCGGCCGGCTTCGCCGGCCAGCTTTTCCCTGCACGTCGCGTAAATGGCGTCGTAGAACAGCGTGCCCCTGGGTGGGAGTGGGAACGGGCCAGCCTGGAGCGGGTTGCCCGGCGCATTGATCCGCGCCCGTTCAATCGCGCGTATCAGCTCGCGGCGTTCACCGGTGAAGTCGGAAAGCAGATTCACGTCCGCGTCGAAGCTGGTCACAAATGCAAGGTCGCCCTTGCGCAGCACGCGTCCCAGGAAACGGTCCGCGGCGTCCTGCTCGATCGGCAGAACGTGGCGCTGGCTGCCGCTCGTGTCGATCAACATGCCGAAGGTGAGCGGCAGGTTCACTTCGCGCGCGAAGGAATCAATCGTCTGTTCCTGCCCGTCTTCGTAGATGCGGAAATCCGCTTTGGTCAGGTCGGGGAGGATGCGCTTGTCTTTGTCGCGCACGGTGGCGTAGAGGTTGACCAGGTTGACGCCGACGCGGATCGTCTCCTGCGGTTTTTCCTGTGACGCCGCGCTGCCAGTAGCAGGCTGTTGCGCCCGGGCGAGCCAGGGCAGCGCCGGCGCCAGCAGCGCCAGCAACAGGACGGCACAAACGACGGGCAACCTTAGTCTGTGAATTCGCATGTATAATCTCGGGCCTCGGCCCCTTCATTCCGATGCGCGCGGTGCGCTGCGGGTTGCGGCCGGAAAGAGTCTAGCGAAACGCCGATGACCATTGCACGTCAATTCGCCGCCTGCCTGCTTGCGCTCGTGCTGCCGTGGGCGGGCGCGCAGCAGCCGCCCGCGAAGCGTCCCGCGCCGCCGCCGCAGGACGACCCGCAGTTCCGCATCCGTACTCGCGCCGAGTTGGTCGTGGTCCCCGTCACCGTGAAAGACGCCTCCGGCGAAATGGTGCACGGCATCCTCCCGGACGAATTCCGCGTTCTCGAGGACGACGTCGAGCAGGAAATCTCCGTCTTCTCGGTGGAAGCCTTTCCGCTTTCCGCCGTCGTCCTGCTCGATAACGGCCTGCCGCAGAAAGTGGCGCAGCAGCTCGAGACCGGCGCGCCGGCCATTGCCGCAGGCTTCGCCGAATCCGACGAAGTCGCCGTCACGCTCTTCGACGCCTATCCGCAAAACCTCCTCGAGTTCACCCGCGACAATGACAAGCTCTACGATCACCTGAAGCGCATCCAGATGAGCTCGACGTTTCCCGGGCAGGGCTCCGGCCCCATGACCGCCGGCCCCAAGGTCAACCAGGTTTCGCCGGAAGCCAGAGTCCCCTCGCGCCCGGAGACATCCCGCGCCGCGCGCGGCATGAAGCACCTGGACGACGCTATCTACGCCGCCGGGCTGCTGCTGCGCGAGCGCGGGCGCGACCGCCGGAAAATCATCTTTCTCGTTTCCGACGGCAGGAACTCGCCGAACAACGAAATGAGCTTCGACGATACCTTGAAGCTCCTGCTTACCTCAGACATCTCCGTGTACGCCATCGGCGTCGGGCAGGCAGCGCTCAACCGCGGCCTGAATCCCCTTTCGCGCTATGCGCGGCTCACCGGCGGCGATATTTTCTACGCCACCTCGCGCGCGGACCTGGAAAGCCTCTTCGCGCGCGTCACGGAGCAGGCCCGCAACCAGTACACCCTGGCCTACGCGCCCCGCGGCACCGACCGCTCAAAGGAATTCCATTCCATTGAGATCAAAGTGACGCGCGCCGGGCTTTCCCTGCGCGCCCGCGACGGCTACTTCACCACGCCCACGCCGTGAATCGGAATTTCAAATCTCGAATTTCAGATTTGTTTTTCTTTCCTGCGCCCCCGCGCACCACATAATTTCTTCTTGACTTCCCCTGCGCGTGCTCGTACAAAGCAGTTGTGGAATCGAACGCGATGCGTTCTGCGCGCCACGGTTCCTCGGGAGAATGTCTCAGGAGAAATGCGCGATGAAGAAGGCCACGAAGAAGGCTAAGAAGGGCTCGAAGAAGGGCTGCTGAACTGCTTCGAGATCTGACTGCTTCGGAGGCGGGGTGCGGTGACGCACCCCGCTTTTTTCTGGCCACTCGTCACTCGCCACTGCCTTCGTGCGCCGGGCACACCGGCCGGTACTCACAGGTGCGGCAGACAAAACCCGGACTTGCGCCGAATTCGCCGGCGCGGATGCTCCCCGCCACTTCCTGCACTTTCTCCTCCGCTTTTTTCAGTTGTTTGTCGTCGCGCGTGGAGCAGACCGGCAAGTTGGTCATCAGGTTGTAGAAGGTCAGGCGGACCGGATCGAGCTCGAGCACGCCGCGCGCGGCCAGCGCGTAAATGCTGAGTTGCAGGCTGTTCCGCGCGGCCTTCTCGTCCTTCGGCCGCCCGGTTTTGTAGTCCACGATTTCCGCTTCGCCCGGCCCCAGACGATTTACCTGATCCATGCGCCCGGTGACGACGACGTTGCCCTCCATCGGCAGCTCGAAATATTTTTCCTGCCCGAGCACGTCCTCCGGCCGTGGCAGCGCGCCTGCATGGAACTCGCGCAGTTGCTCCAGCCCCTCGCGCTGGTATTCCTTCTCCTGGTAGTCGTCCTCGAATCCCGCGGAGCGCCACTCGCGCCGGAAAATCATCTCCACTTCGTCCCACGGCAGCAGCCGCTTGTTCTCTTTCCACTCTTTGAGCACCAGCCGGACGGTGGTGTGCATCACGCTGCCGAAGGTGGTGGCGGCGCGCGGCCCGCCGCGCAAGCCCCAGATGTGGTCGAAGAGAAACCGCTGCGGGCAGGTGTTGTAGCCTTCGATGGCCGTCGCGCTCAGTTGCAGCGGCAGCGGCGCCGGCGGGTGGAACGTCTCCGCCCACTGCGCGATGCGCGAGTAGGCGCGCGAATCCGGGTCCCCTGCGCCGAAGAGCTGTCCTTCGCCAGCCCCGCTGCGCCTCTCCGCCGGAGCCGAATATTTCGGCGCGATCTGCTGCACGTCGTTCTTCTGGATTTCCGGCGCGGAGAGAAAATCTTCCAGGAACTCGGAGCGCCTCGAGCGCTTGTGGATCACCGTTGTCAGCGTCAGCCGCTTGCGCGCGCGCGTCAGCGCCACGTAGAACAGCCGCCGTTCTTCCTGGATCTGGAAATCGCCCTGCGGCGATTCCTCCTTCATCAGCGCGTCGGGGAATTCCAGCACCGGCTGCCGCGGCCGCGCCGGAAAACCGCCCATCACCAACCGCAGCACGAACACGTGGTCGAACTCGAGCCCCTTGGCCGCGTGCACGGTCATCAGATGCACCGCGTCGCGCCCGCCGCTTTCCGCGAGGTTGATCTGCCCGTTGGCCGCGGCGAAGTCGTCCAGATATTGCGCCAGCTCCGCCAGCTTGCCCGTTTCCGTCAGCGCCTTCTGCTCCCACTCGCGCACGAAGTCGCCCAGCCGCACCAGGTACGGCCGGTTCCGATCGTCTTCCGGCAAAACGAGGCCCAGCTCGGCGATCAATTCGTCGAGCAGCTCTGACGCGCGCAGCTTCCAGGCGCGGCCGCGCAGCCGCTTGATGAACTCGATCAGTTCAATGGTGCGGCGTCCCACCTTTGCGAACTCGAGCTCGCCCTGCGCGCCCTGCAGCGCGTCCCACAGCGGCTGTCGCCGGTTCTTGCTCGCGCGGGCGCACAGGCGCGCCAGGTCTTGCGCTTCGAACCCCCAGGCGGGAGCGCCGAGCACGCGCGCGCAGGCCACGTCGTCCGATGGCGTGGCGATCAGCCGCAGATAGGCGAGCACGTCGCGCACCAGCGGGTTCGTCAGGATGGAAAGATTCTTGATGACGAACGGAATTTTCCGCGCGGACAAAACTTTCACCAGCTTTTCCCGGTGCGTGTGCATGCGGTAGAGCACGGCGAACTCGCCCCAGCGGTGTCCCTTGTCGTACAGCCGTTCGACTTCGCCGGCGACCCAGTTGGCTTCGTCATCGGCCGAGCCCAGCTCCACCACCTGGATTTTGTCGCCCTCGGCGTTTTGCGTTTCGAGCTGCTTGTCGGCGATGTAGCGGTCGGCGTTCTGCGCGATCACCTGTCCGGAAACGCGCAGGACTTTTTTCGTCGAGCGGTAATTCTCGAGCAGTGGCAGGACGTGCCGCTTTTCATTCTCGACGGTAGGGGCGACCGGAAGGTCGCCCAGCGGAAGGTCGCCCAGCAGAAGGTCGCCCAGCGGAAGGTCGCCCGGCGGAAGGTCGCCCGCCGTCGGCGGACGCGCGCCGATGAAGCGCTCGGCGAACTGCTGAAAGCTGCCGAAGGACGCACCACGAAAGCGGTAGATCGCCTGGTCGTCGTCGCCCACCACGAAAATGTTCTTGTGCGCGCGCCCCAGCAGCCACAGCAGCTCGATCTGCGCGATGTTGGTGTCCTGGAATTCGTCCACCAGGATGTAGTGGTAGCGCTCGCGGAGTTTTTCCAGCAGTGCCGCGTTGGTGCGCAGCAGCTTCACCGCTTCCAGCAGTTGCCCGCCGAAAGTAATCAGGTTGCGCTCGCGCAGCAGCGCCTCGCTCACGCGATAGACGCGCGCCAGTTCCGTCTGCCGCTCGAGTTCCGCTTCGCGTTCGGCGCGCTCCCCGGCGTCGAGGTCCGCCTTCATCTCCTCGTGCGCTTTGTGGAGGCCGGCGACGTAGCGCTCGTAGTCCGCGGGCTCCACCAGCTCGTCCTGGCAGCGCGAGAAGAACTGCGCGAAGTCGCCGAGGAATTGCCCCGGCTCCGCCACGCGCTTGTAGAGATTGAGCCGCAGCCGCGGCAGGTTGCGCCTCATCAGGATCCAGTGGTCGGTCTGGTCCAGCACCTGCACGCCGGGGTTTACTTCTTTCAGCAGGCTGAAACAGAAGGCGTGGAACGTCGTCAGTGTCAGGCCCTTCGCGCGCTCGCCGACAGCCTTTTCCACGCGGTGCTTCATTTCCGCCGCGGCTTTTTCGGTGAAAGTAAGGCCGAGGATGTTTTCGCCGGAGATTTCCGTCTGCGTTTCCAGCAGCCGCCGGATGCGCTCGGTGATGACGCGCGTCTTGCCGGTTCCCGCGCCCGCAACGACCAGCAGCGGCCCTTCGCCGTGCTCGACAGCCCTGCGCTGCGCCGCATTTAATTCCAGCGGCGCATCCGCTGCGCGCGATTCTTTTGCTTTCGCCATGTCTTTGCATCGTAACGGAGATTTGCAGGGATGGGTAGAGGCAAGAGCGGCCCGCAGGAGACCCGATCCCAAGAACCGGGAGCTGCTTGCGTTGATCGTCCGAAAACGCTGCGTAATCTAAAATGTCGGCCCTGCCTTACGCGGCGGATGTGCGCGCAGCCCACCCTGCACAATGGAAGTCGAACGATGTGAACGGCAGCAGGTCCGAAACTCTTATGTGGTCTGCCCAGCTGCCTGTTCCGCTGCAATAGCCTTTAACTCGGATAAAAGCCGCTCGGCGTCAGTTGCGGACCTCAAGCGAATGACGAAATCCATTTTGCCTGAAGAGAACGGAGGCGAAATCCGCGAGAGGCGATCCTTAATCTTTCCCTCTGGTACACCGGTAACTTCGCTCAGGCTGTCGGTCCTTACCCACACGCCCAATTCTCCAGATTCGGCGCTGGCCAAGTTGCCAGATACATTTATGCCAAACACCATCTTGTTGCCGCTTAACCCGTCATGCTTGCGAGTCCAATAACGGAACGATCCGCCAGCCACTCTCGCACACACCTCATCCCAAGCTGGACACATTTGCCGACAAATCTTCACGAGGTCTACGATGTTGTGTTCCGCGGCCATGGCCATCAGCGTCGCTTCACTGAAAGAATGGCCGCCCCCCGCCCGAACCGCCGCGACACTTTCCGGAACCAGTACCGAACGGATCAGGATTTCCTTTCCGCCACTCAGCTTGGCGTAGTTGAAAAAGACTGCATTTATTTGCACACCGTGTCTCTGTGCGAGGTAGTTGATGATTCGCTCTGCCGAGCTGTCCAGCTGAGCAGCCGCTACGACCACCCTGTGGTTTTGACAGACCCAATCAGGAAGTTTTTTCTCAAAGCACTCCTCAAAGCAATCCTCCAATGTGCGGCTAGGGTCACCGGATTCCCGTTGCAGATAGTCGTTAGCGTATGCGAGCACATCGTCTTCGGAAGTGGCATCTAGCCAGCTGGCATAATCGAGCGCCTGTGCGACAGCCTCCCGCGTCGTCAGCCCCCTTTTGAGCTCCACAATCACAAGTTTTCCACTGGTATCCATGCACAGGAGGTCCAGGCGGCCAACATTTGCAATCGGCAGTTGCCGCGCGATGACCAGTAATTTTTCCCCCAGCAGGTCAGGACCTTTGCACAACCACTCTTCAAGTTCCACTTCGCTGTGAGAATCTGCAAAGCTCACATCGTCGTGCGAAGTCAGCTTGCCATTGGTGATTTCCCACACCTTAATCTGGGTTGCCATACACACCACCTGTGCCGAGCGGAACGAATACTAACAAAAATTGGCCTGCGTACACTAGCTGCAGCATACACCACCACGCCCGCCCCCCGCGCGATCGCATCTTCTGGCCATCCACCCACCTGAACCAATACTCTGTCAATGAGCTTGACCCGCGTGTCAGCTTCGCTCTCGGAGCCGCTGCCTGCTACCAATGCTGCAAACTCTTTGCTTATGCCCACTCAAGGCATCAAATGCGAAGTCAGGTTCCGTCATTGTTGCTCGCCTAATCCGCACATGAGTCCACAGCACGGAACTAGAATTTGTCGTGGAATTGTGGCGCGCTCACCGTTGGAGCACCCGCCCATGCCCCCGCTGCACACTCGCCGCGTGTTTATAGCCCAAATTGCACCAAAATAGTGCAAAGAGGGCAGTTCTGGATCGCGCTGTCTCCTATCCCGCGCGCAAATTGACCCCGCTGCGCGCCGCGCCTATACTTATCTTTCGCTGGCTCGCCCGTCGTTGAAGGAGACCTCCTGATGGACACCCCCGTTATTCTCAGCGCCGTGCGCACTCCGGTCGGAAAATTCCAGGGCGGGCTGGCGTCGTTTTCCGCCACCGACCTCGGCGCCATCGTCGTCCGCGAAGCGGTACGCCGCGCCGGCATCGAGCCCGGCCAGGTGGACGAATGCATCATGGGCAACGTGGTTTCCGCCGGACTCGGCCAGGCGCCCGCGCGCCAGGCAGCCATCAAGGGCGGCCTCGATCCGCGCAGCGGCGCGATGACCATCAACAAAGTTTGCGGCTCGGGCCTGAAGGCCGTGGGCCTTGCCGCGCAGCAGATTCAGCTCGGTGAAGCCGAAATCGAAGTCGCCGGCGGCATGGAGTCCATGTCGAATTGCCCGTACCTGCTCACACAGGCGCGCACCGGCTACCGCCTGGGCCACGCGCAGGCCTTCGACTCGATGATTTCCGACGGTCTGTGGGACCCCTACGAAAACTTCCACATGGGCATGACCGGCGAGCTCGTCGCCGAGAAGTACAACATCTCGCGCCAGGAGCAGGACCAGTTCGCCGTCGAAAGCCACAGGAAAGCCGTGGCCGCGACGAAGAACGGCTGGTTTGAGTCGCAGATTGTTCCCGTGGAGGTACCGCAGAAAAAGGGCGAGCCGCTCCGCATCACCACGGACGAATCGCCGCGCGAGGATTCCACGCTCGAATCGCTGGCCAAGCTGAAGCCCGCGTTCAAGAAGGACGGCACGGTCACCGCCGGCAACGCGCCGGGCACCAATGACGGCGCCGCGGCCGTGGTCGTCACCAGCGAACGGCTGGCGTCGAAGATGGGCAAGCAGCCGATGGCGCGCATCGTCGCGCAGGCCGTCGGCGGCATGGAGCCCAAGTGGGTGATGATGGTGCCCGTGCCCGCGGTCGAAAAACTTTTGCAGAAAACCGGATGGGACCGCGACAAGGACGTGGACCTGATCGAGCTGAACGAAGCCTTCGCCGTGCAAGCCATAGCCGTGATTCGCGAGTTGAAGCTTGATCCAACGAAAGTGAACGTAAACGGCGGCGCGGTGGCGCTCGGGCATCCCATCGGCGCGTCCGGCGCGCGCATCCTCACCACGCTGCTCTACGAGCTGCACCGCCGCAACCTCAAGCGCGGCATCGCCGCGCTCTGCCTCGGCGGCGGCAACGCCGTAGCCCTGGCCGTCGAACGCATGTGACATTTTCTGTCATCCTGAGTCCCGACGCCTTTTGTCGGGACGAAGGATCTCTCTTCGGCTTTATAGGGCCACGTTATAGAGTGCCCCTATCACTAAGCAGTAGTCGCTGCGAATTTTATGTTTTGCCCACAGTGCAAATCCGAGTACCGCAAAGGTTTCACCCGCTGCAAGGACTGCGATATAGACCTCGTCGCTGCGCTACCCCCTGGAGATAATGCGGAATTGCCTCTGGGCGAGTCGAATAGCCAGAGGCGCTTTCTTGCATGGTTTCTTCCTATGGCTGGGTTTTACTTGCTGACTTTCCTTTTGATGGCGATTCCAGGTCTTGCCCGCAACGAGGTTGTCCTCTTTCTTTTGTTTGTTTTGGTCTCCTCGGCGGTGCTCGGTGTTTACTGGATGCTGTACCAGGTCATTCGCTTCGAGAGAAAAATGGTCCCATTAGTGATCTTTGCGTTCGTTCCGTTCGGGTTTGTCTGGTACTACTTGGAACGATTCCGGAAGCGAGAGGGAAAAGCTCGCGTTCCGCTGGCTTTGCGTTGAAATTGGCACTATTCCGCGGGGAGCTCATCACTGATGTTTTGCCCGATTTGCCACGCCGAGTACCGCAAAGGTTTCACGCGCTGCACCGATTGCGGCGTCGCGCTGGTGCATCAGCTCGAGACAAGTGCCTCACCGCTGCGGAACGCCGCGGGCGATTCGGCGGCGTTGCTCTGGCGCGGCGGCGATCCCGTCACTTATGCAGCGCTGATCGGTGCGCTGCGCGAAGCGCGCATTCCATTCTATGACTCGCAGACGCAGGATGTCGGTGCTGGCCACAGCGCATCCGTGCCATTTCCCAGCCCCTTTGACGCAACGGCGTCATTCGAAATCCGCGTGCGCCACTCCGACCTCAAGCGCGCCGAACACATCCTCGACGCCCTGCTCGAACAGGAGCCCGAAGACCTGGCCATCGGCGTCGCCGCGGACGGCCCCGCCCCCGCCGTGCGCCAGCTCCCCGACGATTGGGACCCCACCGAGGCTACCGTCGAAATCTGGTCCGGTCACGATGCGGCCCTCGCGCGCTTCCTCGCCGACATTTTCCGCGAGAACGGCATTCCATTACGCGAGTCGGTCGCGCTGCCGGCCACACATCGCCTCCTGGTGCGCCCCCAGGACGCGCCCATGGCCCGCGAACTCCTCCGCGAAATCATCACCGGCACCCCGCCGTCGTAGGCCAGCGTCGCAATGACTTCGGTTTACCCAATCAAAGGTCGCACGACTCACAGTAATGTTGCACAGTGGGGAGCGATGTGATTCGCTACACTGCAGTTTGATCCACTTGCTCGAGGAGGTCCGATGGCAGAGGTTGGCGAGGAAATTGTCGGAGCATATCTAAAGGAATGTCTGAAGTGCGACTTTGTAGAATACAATTACGACCTTGGAGTTAAGCAGGCGGAATGTGACGTCGTTGGCATAGATGTGTTCCATAAAAAAAGTTATTTCTGTGAAGTGGCAACACACACGGGTGGGTTTCTCTATGTTCATCCACGCACAAAGCAACCAGACAACTTCGGCCGGTTAGTCCGAAAATTCACACAGGACTCCGAATTCGCCCGGCGTCAGTTGACGGACTTCCAGCATGTTTTCATGTTCTGGTCACCAGTAGTGCGCGGCGCAGGACCAAGTGCAAAGCATAATTCTCTGCGAGATGTTGAGCGTGTCCGTGATCACTGCCGACAGGAACTTGGAATCGATATAGAGCTCGTCATAAACGAGGAGTATCGGCGCAAGCTTGATCAGATTAGAGATCTTGCCGGCAATAAAGGGTCGGATAGCTCTTTTTCGATTATACGTTTCCTTCAAATTGAGGAGAAACTCAGAAAACATTTAGAACAACCCGGCGCGAGGTGATTGGCTGGGTGGGAGGCTTCGTGTCAGCAGAAAACATCAAGACCGTCGCGGTGCTGGGCGCGGGCACCATGGGCAACGGCATCGCGCACGTCTTTGCCGCGCGCGGCTTCAACGTCATTCTGCGCGACGTCGAGCAGCGCTTCCTCGACCGTGGCCTGGACACCATCTCCAAAAACCTCGACCGCCAGATCAAGAAGGGCCAGCTCCCCGAAGCCGATAAGCCCGTCATCCTCGGCCGCATCCAGGCGGTCACCGATCTTTCCGCCATTGCCGCCGCCGATTTCGCCGTCGAAGCCGTGCCCGAAAACCTGCCGCTGAAAACGGAAGTCCTCAAATCCGCGGACGCGCTGCTCCGCAAGGACGTGATCCTCGCGAGCAACACCTCCACCATTCCCATCACCGCGCTCGCCGCCATCACCTCGCGCCCCGGGCGCTTCATCGGCATGCACTTCATGAATCCGGTGCCGGTGATGACGCTCGTCGAAGTCATCCGCGGCCTCGAAACCACCGACGACACGTTTGCCGTCACCATGACGCTCGCGGAAAAGCTCGGCAAGAAGCCGGTCGCCGTCAACGACGCGCCCGGCTTCGTCTCCAACCGCGTGCTGATGCCCATGATCAACGAAGCGGCCTTCTGCGTGATGGAAGGCGTGGCCACGCCCGAAGCCGTGGACGACATCATGAAGCTGGGCATGAACCATCCCATGGGCCCGCTCGCGCTCGCCGACCTCATCGGCATCGACACCTGCCTCGCCATCATGGAAGTGCTCTACACCGGCTTTTCCGACTCGAAATACCGCCCTTGCCCGCTGCTGAAAAAGATGGTCGCCGCGGGCCGCCTGGGCCGCAAATCCGGCCGCGGGTTTTATTCCTACACGTAGGGCAGGCTTCCATCGTTAAGCAGGCGTAGGGTGCTCCGCCGCGCCTCTTGGGGTTTCGTGGGCCAATAATTAACTTGACAATACTCCCCCCTATTGTTTACGGTCTGTGCCATCCCTTCACGTTCGAGGTGGCCAGTGCCGAGAACCTCCCGGTTCGGACGGCTGTTCCTATTTTCTTTGATGCTCCTGATGCTCGCGTATCAGCGCCCGAACAGGGCGGGTGCGGTTCCGGCTGGGGTTGAACACAAACTCTGGTCTGTGTATTGGACGGTCGAGCCCGGGTTCACCTCCACGTTGGAGATGAAGAATAACCTCGTCGCCGACCCGTTGAACGTATCTGTGTCGCTGTATTTCGCTAATGGCGAGGAGTATCCGCTGGCTCCGGTGCAGCTCGGCCCTCGGCAGACCGCCACCATCGACCTGAACCGCGCAATCGAGTCTCTGCCAAGTGCTGTGGCCGCCCGCGCTGGACGCGAGGGTACCCTGGAGCTCGAGTTTGTGGCTCCAAGTCCATCGGCTTTGATGGGAAGCGTCAGCGTGTTGAATCCCGAGCGGGGCATTGCTTGGAACTTCTTCCTCTATCCGCTTCGTTCAGGACTGCCCATCACCCCCCTGCGGGGTCTCTTCTGGTTTCTGAACCGTGCCGCGGACGGTTTCGTGGCAATGCACAATGTGTCTGAAGAGTTCCTGTCCGTAAGACCCCATTTCCACATTGCGGGGCAGACGTATGCCCTACCGCCGATTTCGCTGGCGCCGGGACAAGGACACAAATTGATGCTGCGCGCAGAACTGCGAAAGCTCGGGTTGGCTGATGTCGCGGGCGGAGGAGTCGAGCTCACGTACGACGGCGTACCGGATGCGCTGAAAGCCCACGGAGTGCTCTTCGACAACCGAGGGTTCTCGGCCGAAGTGGACTTTACCCGCTTCGAGTCGTGGGAGGAAGCGCAGACCGTCACGTTGCGAACTCCTCGCTTTGCGGTCGGCCAAGCGGATGTGCGGCTCGGGCTCCCCGGGCGAACCCTGTTCGAACCCATGCTCGCGTTGCACAACTTCAACCGGCACGCCCTGGACGTGACCCTCTTGGTCGGCTATCGTGTGGGCGTAGACAACCACCAGCAACGCATTCCCATTTCGATGTCCCCGGGCGACACGCAGATACTCAAACTGCATCCTTTGTTGAGGGCCCTGATACCGGCGGACGTTCCATGGGCGAGCCTGGAACTGAGCTACACGGACCGCCACACGGGATTAGCAACAGCCATGGTGAGCGTGAGTCAAGATGGGGCGCATAGCATCCGCAGCGTGCTGAACTGGGTGCGTGGCAGCATCCGGGAGGGCTGGTACTGGCGAGCGGACGCGGACCACACGACGCTGCTGGGGATTCTGAACAGCGATACAGAAGAAGAGCGGGTGGCTGTTTCTCTCGATTATTCCGTGGGCGGAGTAAAGCGAAGTTATGAACTGCCCGTAATGACGATCAAAGCCGGCTCCGCCGAGAACCTAGACATCGGTGAAATCATATCTCGGGGCGAGCCGGATGCAGACGGCGACGTGATTCCGGCCACCGTGTCATTCGGCGGATACCGTGTCCGCAAGGTGAACCGGCTCCAGGGCAACCTGACTACCGAAGCTCTGGTCATCAACCGCCGCAAAAAAGGATTTCTCACCTTCTACAATACGGCCTGTTGTCTTCGTTTCCCCAGGTTTGATCCAGGCCAGAAGGAAGGCGTCGTTGGCGATACTTTTCAGATCAACATCACGGCAACAGACACCTGCACCTATGAGCAAGTCCCTCTGGATGGCTTACACTCCTCCAACAACCCATACGTCGCCACCGTTGGGGTATTCACGGGCCAGGTTTCGATGGTCGGTGTAGGCGCGACCTCGATCTATTCCACTGCCCTATACCCCAGATTGTCTCTCGAACAGTGTATGGACTCAGTGGCGAACGGATATTGCGACGTCACAGTCACGCCGGTAATCCAGACTATCACCCCCGGACGAGGGCCTATCGGAAACACCACGGCTGTTACAATCGCAGGGAACGGGTTTGGGACAAGTCCAAGTGTTCAGGCAGGCAGCGGAATCACTGTCAACATTACGTCAGCCAGCAACACCCAGATCCAAGCTAACTTTGTCGTGGCCGCTAACTCACCTGCCGGAAACCATGCGGTCACTGTTACTGCCTCAGGACAAACCAGCAACAGTGTGAATTTCTTTGTGCAAATACCGGCCACTTTTCGAGAACTTTCAGTCGCAACCAGCAGCGAGGTTTGCCAGCCCGGAACTGCAGGACACTATTCTGATGTCCTCTACCAGGTCTTTGATCAAGCCGGCAACCCAATTGAGAAGGCTGGCTTGACACCGCAGGAACACTTTACTGTAAATGGCACGCCTGCTTTTCCCGGCTTTCTCCCATTCGCGAGTCCACAAACAACCGATTCGTTGGGACGCCTTCTGGACACGCCCGTAGGATCGTGTTTTGGCCCCCCAGTGCCGGCAGGAAACCCCTGTGCCGATGTCGTCCAAAGCTTCAACGTCCGAGTTCCCACAAGTTCTGGGGAGATCACTTATACGATTGCGACCATTACAACCAGGCGCGACTGTGCCCTGGGCCAGCGAATTCAAGTTAGCCCGGGGGGCACTTACACTTTTGGGACAGTAAATTGAGCGTGGCCGAACTTATGATTGGAAGAAAGACTTCGTGTTTTTTCGTTGCAATGTTCATGTCCGCTTTGGCTCTGGTCGCGCACCCACTTCTTGCACTTGGGTGGCCAGCAAAGCAATCTTCTGGAGCAGAGCACACTAGAAACGACATGCGAAAGAGAATCGACACACTGATCCGGCAAACGGTGAAGGAAGGTAATTTCAGAACTGCGGACGGGGTTGCGTTCAATATGGAGGTTCCCCCATCAATGGCCGTCATCAAAGAGATTCAGAGCTACGGCGAAAAGGCGCTTCCTATACTAGAAGAATATGTTTGGGGCAAAGGGAATCGCGAGGCTGTGGTGGCATTGCGCCTCATCGGCCAAGTGGGAGGGGCAAACCTAGTCAAAACCTTGGGCCCCGTTGTGGAACGGCATCCTTCCCCTCAATTGAGAATCCGTGCTTTGCGCTGGCTTTCCCGAGGGCCAAAAAAGGAAATCCTTCCCATTATCAGAAAGGCCGCTGATTCCGACCCTGACGAATCAGTCCGAAGGGTTGCAAAAGAAATTCTCGCGCTGGACTGATTTGGTAAGATCGTCACTGCTGGCGGCCAGCCAAGCAACAGCGTCGACTTCATCGCGAACGGAAATTGCTACGTCACGGTCATACAAGCCACAGTAACGAAGGCTGACATCGTAGGCGATGAGATCGTGGTATCCCTGTCGCCAGCGAGTGCGAGCGGAAGGTTGCTTGTTACTATGCAAGGAGCGGGGCCCAATGCTGCGATATTCGACGGCACAGTAAGCGGAGGAACCTACACGTATTCGTTTAACAGAAACAGCCTTGCGATTGGGCAGTACACGGCTGTCAACGCGACCTGGACTGTCAACGGCACGAGTTCAGCAGCCAGCAAGCCGGTCAGCTTCAACGTGTTGGGCAACTATCTTCACACTCAATACAATACGCCAACGGAATCGTCCTGCACGGGTGGCGCTGCGGCTGCGTACAAGACCGACAACCAATGTCTTTTTACGGGCACAACGCTCAGGTCTGATTTTATTTCTCAGTCCTGGCTTAACGGAAGTGGGATTACCATAAGCTTTGGCGCGGAGCAAAACGAAGCATTCTGTATGACGCCGTCCCACAACCCGCCCGCTGACGCCAACGGACGAAGCTTTCGACCTGTTTCCCAGATCACGGCACCCGGCGGACCTGTCAGTAACACCACCGTTGCCAAGGGAGATGATGCTCCGCTTATATATGGAGATCAAATCTTGATTGTTGGGTTGGGGAGTGGCGGAGCTACGGTGAAAACCGTCACGGACCGTTGCCCTGCATGCACAGGCCAACAGCAACTTGATAACTACACGACGCAATCTTCCTGTGCTGTGGGTACCATTCCAAGTCTTGGAACATTTAAGACCATCCGGCTGCGATGAGGTCGCTACGATGGAGACCGTCAAAAGGAACTCATTCAACTCCCGATGCTTCGTAGGGGGCCTTCTACTTATTTTGCCAGCTCTGACTCCTTGGAGTGCCACCTCGCATGCGTTGGGACATACTTCTGTTTCCTCCCCTGGACAAAGCGCAGGCTATTTTGCGTTCGACCCAGATCATCAGAAGCCCGTTGCGGCTGAGAAGCGAGGCATCCGTACCGTATTCAAGGCGCACGATCGCTGCGCGAGTTGTCCGAGCGGATACCGTCTCCACTTCGAGATATTTGATTCAACTCGCGCAACGAGAAAGAAGTTTGTAGTCGAAAATCGAATGGCCCAAGTTGATGCAATCCAGGTACTCAGCCCGTCAAAAACAGTTATTCTAGGCAGGGTCCAGGCGAGCGTCCAGATAGTTACTGTCGTCGACAACGAAACCGCGAGAGTGACCGACAGCTTTTTGTGTTTCCGGCCGGTGGTTTCTCCTTCCGGGCAGTTTGTTGCCTATGTGAAAGTATTTCCAATCCACTTCGTGGAAGGTGTCTCGAACGAATATCTGATTTACGATTTCGAGAGTACAGCAGTCGAAAATAGAGGCCCAGGTATTCCGATTACGAATGACATTGATGTAGGGTTTCCAATTTTTCCATTAGGCAGTTCAAACTTGCCTGGCGATAACGTGAGTGTCGTCGAGAAGGATAGGCATATGCTCGCCTCCGAGAGGTTTTTTTGGTCGGCGGACAGTAAGAATTTAGCGTTTGTCGACTGGTCCAACGGGCGGGCTTCGATTGTCGTCGCGGAAATTTCCCGCGGCTCTCGAATTCCCCGAATTGCCAGCAAGCCGCTGGACCCGCAGGAAATTTCGAACAGCGAACATTGCAAAGAATATCGGGATAAACTCGCCTTTTCTTTCGTTGTGACGCAAATTGAATTTCTAAGCTTTCAAGGAAGCCATGTGCGGCTAAAATTCCGCTTCAACGACCCCGGATGTAAGAGATTAGACTCCATCGACCTATCCCTACCGTGATTCAACCCCACCTGCCAAAGCCCCGTTAAGCAGGATGTTACAAGCGGATCGAAAATGGGGAGCTTGGATCCTTGAGGAGGGCGACAGCGTGGACAAAAGCTTTAAAATATCTTTGCTTTTTATTCGCCTTGTGCTAGGATGCCCTCTATTGACGGGGTGCGGCCTACTTCCCCCGAACAGGAGGGTACAATGGTTTCTGCGGATGCAACGGGTCAACTCTCTGGTAAACTCCAGGTCCCTGGGGTGGTTGTCCACCCGGATGGCAATCACAAAGGCAGAGGTGGCGTCATGGCAGACGACAGAGCAAAGATGGTCGAAAACGCGATCGCGCAGATCGAGAAGCAGTACGGCAAGGGCTCCATCATGCGTCTGGGCAATAAGGACGTGCTGGTCCCGGTCAGCGTGATTCCCACGGGTTCTCCTTCCCTGGACGCGGCTCTGGGCGTGGGCGGCGTGCCGCGCGGCCGCGTGATTGAAATCTACGGCCCGGAGGCCGGCGGCAAGACCACGCTCACTCTCCACATCATCGCGGAGGCGCAGAAGATGGGCGGCCAGGCGGCGTTCATTGACGCCGAGCACGCGCTGGACCCCTCCTACGCGCGCCGCCTTGGCGTGGACGTGGATAACCTGCTGGTTTCCCAGCCCGACAACGGCGAGCAGGCGTTGGAAATCGCCGAGGCGCTGATCCGCTCCGGCGGCGTGGACGTGGTGGTAGTGGACTCGGTGGCCGCGCTCGTGCCCAAGGCCGAGCTGGAAGGCGAAATGGGCGAGCCGACAATGGGTTTGCAGGCGCGGCTGATGTCGCAGGCGCTGCGCAAGCTCACCGCGATTGTCTCGAAGTCAAAGACATCCCTGATCTTCATCAACCAGGTGCGCGAAAAAATCGGCGTGCTCTTCGGCAACCCGGAAACCACCACCGGCGGCCGCGCGCTGAAGTTCTACTCTTCCATCCGCATCGACATCCGCCGCATCCAGGCCATCAAGGAAGGTGACCGCGTGGTCGGCTCGCGCACCCGCGCCAAAGTCGTGAAAAACAAAGTGGCCGCGCCCTTCCGCGAAGCCGAGTTCGACATCATCTACGGCGAGGGCGTCTCCCGCGAGGGCGACCTGATCGACGTTGCCGTGGAGAAGAACATCGTCGAAAAGGCCGGCCAGTGGATCAGCTTCGGGGGCGAGCGTCTGGGGCAAGGGCGCGAAAATGCGCGCACCTTCCTGAAGGAAAACCCGGACATCCGCGAAAAGCTCGATGCCGCCGTGCGCAAAGCGCTCGGCATCGCCGGCCTCGGGGAGGCGCGTCTCGGCCCGCAGTTGGCCACCGCCGCTTCCGCTTCCGCCGCGGCCAAAGGCAAGCCGGCCCGCTAACAGAACGCTGACAAAGTTATCTTGTCATTCCTCGGGCCGGCGCATTTCGCCGGCCCGAGGAATCTGTTTTCCTTTCGCGGCGCGAAATCCAGGAGCTGATTCCTCGCACTCCGCATCCGATTCCTGCATTTCCATTCTGGTCCGGCACTTTTCCCAAGTATTAACGCTTTTTCCTGCCGCTTTCTTTTCGCTCTTGCGCGGTCCCCGCTGCCTCTCTTAGAATCAATTTCTGCCGATAATTCTGGAGAGACGGCAAAAAGCCATCGGCGTCTAATAAGCTGAATGAAACGATCGTCCAACCTCCGACAGTGCATGGCGGCATTGCTGGCTCTCCTTTTGCTGGAAGGGTCCGTCTCCGTGGCCTCGGCGAAGCCCGCGGCGGTGCGGCGCAGCGGCGCCCGCACGGCGTCGCTCTCCAAGCCGGCGCCCCGCAAGTCTGCCGCACGCACCTCGCGCTACGGCATACCCACCTACGCCGATTCCACCAGGGACGACGTGCCGGAGTTTGACGATCCGGTGGTGCGCGAAGCCGCCGTTGCTGCGCTTGGCCGCTTCAACGGCGCCGTGGTCGCCGTGGACCCCAACAACGGCCGTGTCCTTTCCATCGTCAACCAACGTCTCGCGTTTTCCGGCGGCTTCCAGCCGTGCTCCACGTTCAAGACCGTCGTCGGCGTCGCCGCGCTCGAGCAGGGCATCATCACCCGCGACACCATGGTTCAAGTGGCTCGGCGGCGCTATCTGAATCTCACCGAAGCGCTGGCCCATTCCAACAATCAATTCTTCGAAGCCCTCGGCCGCCAGATGGGCTTCGACACCGTCTCGCATTACGGGAAACTCTTTGGATTGGGCGAGCCGGCGGGCTACAACATTTTCGAGGAGCATCCCGGGCTGTTTCCGCAGAAACCGCCCCAGTACGGCGGCGTCGCGCGTATGTCCAGCTTCGGCGAGGGCATCCAGCTCACGCCGTTGCAGCTCGCCTCGATCGGCGCCACGCTGGCCAACGGCGGCACGGTGTACTACCTCCAGTATCCGCGCACCGATGAAGAGCGCCGCGGCTTCGCGCCGATGGTCAAGCGCAAGCTGAACATCGAAGCGTATCTTCCCGACGTCCGCGAGGGCATGCTGGCTGCGGTGCTCTACGGCACCGGCCGTTCCGCCTTCGATCCCTATGGCGAACAGACGCTGGGCAAGACCGGCACCTGTTCCGACCAGGGCTCGCGGCTGGGCTGGTTCGTTTCGTATGCGGATCAGGTGCGGCCGCGGCTAGTGGTGGCGGTACTTCTGCGCGGGCGCAGCCACATCGTGAACGGGCACACAGCCGCGGATGTTGCCGGCAAAGTGTTCACGCGGCTGCGCGAGGCCAACTATTTTTCGCAGGCCGTGCGCGGTTCCGACGGGGCCGTTTCCGGTTCACCGCACTGACCCCGCGCCGCTCTCACTTCAATCCCTGTCCCCGGCGGTATTCCTCCAGGCATTCGGGACAGAAGGTGTGGCTCACCTGGGCATCGGAATGCTGCGCGACGTAGTGGTCCAACCGCTCCCACGCGCCCTGGCCGCGGCCCACCCCTTCGTCGTTGCGGATCTTTCCGCAGGTGCAGCACACCGGCAGGATCTGCTCGTACATCCGCAGCTTCGTTCTCTCGGTCAGATCCAGCAGCACCAACAGGCTGGCGGGCTTGCCCTCATACACGACTCGTTCCGCGTGTACCTCGACCCTGATTTCACTGCCGTCTTTTCGCGTGTGGCCCACTTCATACAGCAGCGGAGCTTCCTCTCCGGCGGCCCGCTTCCGCGAATACTCCTTCATCCGCTCCACGTCCTCGGGCACGAGATGAGCGAAGGGCGCATCCGCCTTGATCTCCTCCACCGGACTTTCGTACCCGTGCAGTCGCGCGTCGGCCGGGTTCACAAACTCCAGCTTCCCCGCCCGCACGATCCGCACGGCCACGGGCAGGTGTTCCAGCAACTCTCGGAACTTCTGCTCGCTCGCGCGCAGCGCTTCCACAGCGCGTTTGCTCTCGGTCACGTCCTCCACGGTTCCGACGTAATAGAGAATCTGGCCGCCGGCGTCGCGCACGGCCCGGGCGTTCTCGCGAAACCAGATGCGGTTGCCGTCCTTGCGATAGACCTCGTACTCGATTCCCTCCACGGCGCCTTCTTGCTCGATCCGCCGCTTAAACTCCTCGCGCTGCTCCGGGCGCACGTAGGCTTGCCGTGCGATATCGGTGCGGCTGGCCATCAGTTCCTCGGGAGAGGCGAAACCGTACATCTGCGCCATCGCCGGATTCACGCTGAGGTAGCGCCCGTCGGGTGTCGTCTGAAAGATCCCCAGCACTGCGTCGTTGAAAATCCCCCGGTACCTTTCCTCCGCCTGCCGCAAGGCCTCTTCGCCTCGCTTCCGCTCGCTAATGTTGCGGATGACCGCCACGAACGACTTCTCATTCGCGAGCGTCAGTTCGTTCAGCGAGAACTCCACCGGAAATCTTTCGCCCCCCAGGCGTTGCCCCTCCAGCTCGACCACCCCTTTTCCCACGACGCGCGGTTCACCCGTGGCGCGGTATCGGGCCATTCCTTCGCGGCAACGCTGGACATACTCCGGCGGCATGAGTTCCTCTAGTTCTCTGCCTTGCAGCACGCCGGCCGGGTGTCCGAACATCTTCTCTGCGGCCTGATTGGCAAATCGGATTTTCCGGTCCCAGCCGCTAATGACGATCCCGTCCTGCACGGCTCCCGCAATGGCCTGAAACCGCGCTTCCGCCGCCGCGGCAGAGTACTGTGCCGCCAGATGCGCCACCGGCCGCAGGGTGACGGCGTAGAGCGTCGGCAGGGCAACCGCTGAGAGCAGCAGCGTGTCCATCAGGGATGTCCAGAGCGTGATCGGCTGCCCCGAAGCCTTCAGCAGCAGCATCACACCCATCTCGGTGGCCGCCACCACCGCAATGCTTCGCCACAGAATCTTCGCCACCGACTGCACAATGGCCAGTTCCGCCGCTGCTTGATGGGCGGAAAGGCGAATGGCATGGTTTTTCATTTCCCTCTCCCCCTCGGAGGTGGACTCGTGCCCGGATTATCCGCGATGTTGCCGGTATGTCGTCATAGGAACCGCATGGAAGGGAGCGCCCCGGGACCGCTGGCTCTTACTTTATCACACCTGCCGCGGCCGGCCCGCACCGCCAATCAGCGTGCCGAGCGGACGAGAAAAGACACCCTCCCGCCCGCGGAAACGCGCTCCGGAGGCAGAGCGCCTCTCCGCTGACTATTTCAATCCTTCCTTTTCGCGGTACCCCTCGAAACACTCCGGGCAGAAGGTGTGGCTGAGTTTGGCATCGCTGTGCCGGGCGATGTAGTGGTCCAGGCGATCCCAGGCGCCTGTGCCGGCCTCGACGCCGGAATCGTCGCGGATCTTGCCGCATACGCAGCAGACCGGCAGCAACTGCTCGTACATCTGGATCTTGCGCTGCTCGGTCAGGTCGTGCAGGGCCAGCAGGCTGGCGGGCGCGCCTTCGTAGATGATCCGTTCCGCGTTGATTTCGGCGACAAACTTGCCGCCATCGCGGCGGAAGCGACGCACCTCGTACCGGCGCGGCACATCTTCGCCGAGCGCCCGCCGCCGGCCGTACTCTCGCACTCGCTCGAGGTCTTCTGGCGCGATGAACGCCGCGTCGTCAACCTGGAATTGCTCCTCCGGGGCGTTGTAGCCGTGCAGCCGGGCGTCGGCGATGTTGGCGAATACCAGCTTCTCGTCCTGGATGATTCGCACCGGCACCGGCAGGCTTTCCAGCATTTCGCGAAACTTCTTCTCGCTCGCCCGCAGGGATTCCTCGGCTTGCTTGCGCTCGGTGATGTCGTGCATCACGCCCATGATGGCCGGTCCGCCCTGATAAGTAATCACCGAGCCGCTGCCGAGCAGGTGCATCGGCCGTCCGTCCTTGCGGAACTGGATGGTTTCGAAGCCGCGGGTCTTGCCTTCTCGCAGGAGTTGCTCGACTTTCCGCTGGCCGCGCTCCACGTCCCGCGTGAGCGATTTCAGGCTCTTTCCGACAAACTCTTTTTCGCTGAAGCCGTACATTTCGCAGGCCGCCGGATTGGCGGCCAGGATAACCTCATCTCGGGGCCGGAAGATGATAATGGCGTCGTTGGCGTACTCGAACAGGTCCTGGTAGCGCAGTTCGGATTCCCGCGCCACTCTCTCCAGTTCCTTCCGCGACGTCAGGTCCTGATAGATCGCGTACAGGCCTTCGAGCTGTCCCCCGATCAGCAGGGGCACGCCGTGGACCTCGACGTCCACCAGGCTGCCATCCTTGCGCCGGCGCCGCGTGATGGCGTGTGAAGCCTGGCCCCCAATCCCGCGTTTCGTCATCCGCTCCGCTTCTTCCATCTGCTCGTCAGGCGCCACCAGCTTGTCCAGCTTCAGGCCGGCAATCTCGGCGCTGCGATACTGGAAGAGATTCTCGAAGGCCGGATTGCACATCTGCACGCGTTGGTCCTTGTCGAGCACCACCACGGCCAGGGGGCTGTTGGTGATCAGCGCGTTCAAGCGCGCGGTGCGGGCCTGAAGCTCCTGTTCCGCTTCCCGCCGCGTGGTGATGTCCCGCAACACGACCACGAATTCTGGCTGGTCGGCGTCGCGCAGCATGCTGACGCGGACCTCGGCGGGGAAGCGAGTTCCATCCTGGCGCAGCAACTCCAGTTCCATGGCGCCCTTTTCCTGCAACGTGGGCCTGCCGGTGGCGCGGAACACCTCTCGCGCCGCAGCGAGAAACTCCCTCGTATCTTCCGGCAGAACGCGGGTGATATTCATTCCGGCCCATTGGCGCGGCCCAAAGCCGAACATGTGCTCTGTGGCCCGGTTGGCAAAGCGCAGCTTCCAATCCAAGTCCACGATGACGATGGCGTCTCCCGCCGCCTGCGCGATCGCCTGGAATCTCGCTTCCGCCGCCGCACGCGCGTGCTCACCCGCCAGCTTCGTCACCGGCCGCAGCGTCATCGCGTAGAGCAGCGGCAGGGCCAGCACCGTGACCAGCACGATCTCGGACAACTCCCGGCGCATGCCCTGCTTGATCCCGAAGCTGTCCAGAACAGAGAGTACCAGCACATCGATCGCTACCACCGTCACCAGCGTGCGCAACACAATGCCCGCCGTCGAGCGCACCACTGCCAGTTGCGCCTCGGCCTGGGCGGCCCCGTCCGGCCTTTTACCCTTTGCCATTCATTTCTCCTTGATGGGTACGCTTGCGGTGCAATGGCAAGTTCTCAATGTTCACGCCTCCTGAGGATTGGAACAAACGGCGTCTCGGGGCCCGAGAAGAAGGGAATCGATTCGGTTGTTCCGGGGAAACCGTGGAAGATTCATGGGCACGTGCTTTGCCATTGGAGGGTCCCGTTTCCGAGAGCGCCAGCCTTACCGGGCGCGCCGCCCTCGGCTTACACCACCTCTCCATCTCCTATATCGGCAGACTCAGTGGACAACTTTAGGCCCGCAGCGGCTTCATTTTGACACCCTGGGCGCGCCACGCCAACCAGTGTCTGCGCGGCTTTGCGCGAGCCGCCCGGCCGGACGGGGCCTCTCGTTCATTCTTCGCCGCATCCCCGCGGTTTTGCTCTGGACTTCCGCTTTCAACTTGGGCGAGATATGGGATCTGGGGTATTCTGCTGCTTCGCGCCGGGGCGCGTGGCGCAGGTACTTTCTTTTCTTCGGGGGATTATGGTTCGCCGCACTCTTCTGATTGCTGCCATCTCCGTGCTCGGCCTTGGCGTGCTGGCCGCATCGTTCCATTCGCGTTCTTCCGTCGAAAAGCATCTCGCACAGCAGATTCACCTCGCGCGGCAGGAAGCCGCGGTCTTCAGCGCGCAGGCGCCGCATTTCTCCGAACGCGCGGTGCCCTCCGGCCTGAACATCACCGATTTCCTGCAGGGTCTGGGCGTGGCCCGCGCCGCCGTGCTGGCGGTGGTGGACGCCGCACGGCCCGTCTATGACCTCGCGCGGATCCGCGCCGGCAATCAGATGGTCATCGCCCGCACCGTCGCCGGCGAACTGCTCTCCTTGCGCTACCAGATTGATCCCGACCGCATGTTGTGGGTTTCCTCGCGCGGCTCGGAATTTCGCGCGGAGATCAAAGAAATTCCTTCGACCACTGCAACCGTCCGCATACACGGCGAAATCCGCGATTCGCTTTTCAACGCTGTCGAAGACGCCGGCGAGCGCGCCGAGCTGGCCATCCGCCTCTCCGAGATCTTCGGCTGGGACCTCGATTTCTACACCGACCCGCGCAAGGGCGATACCTTCCGCGTTATCGTGGAGAAAAAGACCTACTCCAACGGCCAGCCCGCCTCGTACGGCAAACTCTACGCTGCCGAATACAACAACGACGGCACGCCCTACCAGGCCGTGCTCTTTCGCGACCCCGACGGCCGCGCCGCCTACTACGCGCCCGACGGCAAGTCGCTGCAAAAGGCGTTTCTCCGTTCGCCGCTCAAATTCAGCGCGCCGATTACGTCGCACTTCAGCAAGAGCCGCTTCCATCCCATCCTGAAGATTCGCCGCCCGCATCTCGGCATTGACTACGCCGCGCCGGTGGGCGCGCCGGTGCAATCCATCGGCGACGGCCGCGTGGTCTTCGCCGGACGCAAGGGCGGGGCAGGGAACATGGTCCACATCAAGCACACCAACGGCTACGAAACGATGTACATGCACCTCTCGAGAATTCTCGCCCGCAGCGGCGCTCATGTCGGCCAGGGCGAACGCATTGGCCTCGTCGGCTCGACCGGCCTCGCCACCGGCCCGCACCTCGACTTCCGCATCTTGCAGCACGGCGCTTACCGCAACTTCGAATCCTTGCGCCTGCCGCCGGCCAATCCCGTCGCGAAGCGCGACATGGCGGAATTCATCGCCACCCGCGACCGCTTCCTCCCTCTCCTCACCGCCGACCCCTCTCAACTCGCCCGCGCCACCGCGCCGCTAACTTCCGTTCCGGCAGGGCGCTGAACAATTTTCGCTTCGTAGGGGCGACCGGCAGGTCGCCCGTTGTTGACCGGCAGGTCGCCCGAGCTCGTTTCCGTTCTTTCGCTTTCGCCTTGTATGAAGGTACGATTACCCGCTATGCAAGACGACTCATTGCCGAAGCGGCGCTCAATTCGGCTTCGAGGTTACGACTATTCTCTGCCGGGCGCTTATTTCCTCACGCTATGCGCCCATCAACGTGAAATACTTTTCGGCGAAATCGTGAAAGGACAGCTAACCCTGAACCAATTCGGACGGACCGTTCGAGAAGAACTGTTGCGAACTGCGGAACTCCGGGCAGGCGTGCAAATCGAATGCTTTGTCATCATGCCAAACCACATCCACTTTGTCTTGGTGCTGCACAAAACGTTGCAATCGAAGGCGGGCGACCTTCCGGTCGCCCCTACGGCGCGCTCGCCGCGTGGTCCGGGGTCTGGAACCGTCGGCGCAATCATTGCGCAGTTCAAAGCGGCCAGTGCGCGGCGTGTGAACCAACTTCGCGGCACGCTCGGTGCGCCTCTATGGCAGCGCAACTACTACGAACACGTAATTCGAACGCCCAAAGCCTTTGCACAAATACAAAGGTACATCGCCGAGAATCTTCTTCGCTGGGCCTATGACCACGAGAACCCAGCATGCGATCGCAAAGAAGCAGACGACCTTCATTCCATCCTTTCCGCCGACAAACCACAGCCGTAGGGGCGACCGGCAGGTCGCCCGTAGTTGACCGGCAGGTCGCCCGTTCCTGGCCGACAGTTCGCCCGTTGTTGACCGGCAGGTCGCAGGTGTAGCGATTCGCAGTACGCACACGCTGGCGAGCTGCCGCTCGCCCCTACCACGCTGGTACCCGCCAAAAACCACATCAAAACAAAAAGGGCGCCCGCCTTCGCGGCCGCCCTTCTGATTGCTGAAAGCTGACTGCTGACCGCTGTCAGCTTACTTCACTTCCCACGTATCTCCCTGCCGCAGCAGCTTGGCCAGGTCGCCCTTCCCGTGCTTGGCGGTGACTTCGCGGATCTGCTCGGCGATGCGGTCTTCGTAGCGCACGGCCTCCACCGCGCGCAGCACGCCGATGGGTGTAGGGAAGCCCGGCGTGGAGTCCATGCGCGAGAGCAGGAACGCATACGCGGGGTTGTGGTTTTTCTCGTCGTGGATGATCACGTCGTTTTCGGTGACGCCGTTGCCGAGCTGCACCACCTCGAGCTCGATTCCGTTCATGCGGATGCCTTTGTCCTTGTTCTTGCCGAAGACGAGCGGCTTGCCGTGCTCGATCGCGATGATGTGGTCCTCGCGCACTTCTTTTTCCGTCAGGCTCTCCCACGCGCCGTCGTTAAAGATGTTGCAGTTCTGCATGATCTCGATGAACGCGGAGCCGCGGTGCGCCGCTGCGCGTTTTAGCGTCGTCTTCAGGTGCGGCTGAAAGACGTCCACCGAGCGGGCCACGAACGTGGCGTCGGCGCCCAGCGCGAGTGAGAGCGGGTAAAACGGCCGGTCCGGCGAGCCATACGGCGTGGACTTCGTTTTCTTGCCGAATTCCGACGTTGGCGAGTACTGCCCCTTTGTCAGCCCGTAGATGCGGTTGTTGAAGAGCAGCACTTTGATGCCTACGTTCCGTCGCAGCATGTGGATGGTGTGATTGCCGCCGATGGAAAGCGAGTCGCCGTCGCCGGTCGCCACCCAGACTTCCAGGTCCGGCCGGGTGATTTTGATGCCCGTGGCGATGGCTGGCGCGCGCCCGTGGATGCCGTGAAAACCGTAGGTGTTCATGTAGTATGGGAAGCGGCTGGAGCAGCCGATGCCCGACACAATCACGAACTTCTCCCGCGGAATACCCAGCTCGGGAAACACCGCCTGCGCGGCCGAAAGAATCGCGTAGTCCCCGCAGCCCGGACACCAGCGGACGTCCTGGTCCGTCTGGAAATCCTTCTTCGTATAGACCGGAAGGGTATCTGTGCTCATGCCAGCACCTCTTCAATCTTGGCCTCGAGCTCAGCCTGCTTGAAGGGCTTGCCCTGGATTTTGTCGTAGCCCTGCGCATCCACCAGGTATTTCGCGCGCAGCAGCACCAGGAGCTGGCCCATGTTCATCTCCGGCACCAGCACCTTCTTGTACTTCTTCAGCACGTTGCCGAGGTTTTTCGGCAGCGGGTTCAGGTAGCGCAGGTGTACGTGCCCGATCTTGCGACCCATCGCGCGCTGCGCCTTCAGCGCCGCGGTAATCGAGCCGTACGTCGAGCCCCAGCCCACGATGAGCAGGTCGCCTTCGGGGTCGCCGGCGGGCACCACGTCGGGGATTTCCTGCGCCACCGCTTCGACTTTTGCCGCGCGCAACCGGCACATCTTCTCGTGGTTGAGCGGCTCGTAGTTGAGGTTGCCGGTGCCGTCCTGCTTTTCGATGCCGCCCACCCGGTGCTCCAGCCCCGGCGTGCCGGGGATGGCCCACGGCCGCGCCAGCGTGTCCGGGTCGCGGCTGTACGGCAGGAAGCCCTCCGGGTTGGTCGCGAAATGTACCGGAATTTCCGGAAGCTCGCTCACGTTCGGGATGCGCCACGGCTCCGCGCCGTTGGCCAGGTAGCCGTCGGAGAGCACGATCACCGGCACCATGTATTTGAGGGCGATGCGGCTGGCTTCGAGCGCGATCCAGAAGCAGTCGCCCGGCGTCGCCGCGGCGAGCACCGGCAGCGGCGCCTCGGAGTTGCGCCCGTAGAGCGCCTGCAGCAGGTCGGCCTGTTCGGTCTTGGTCGGCAAGCCGGTGGACGGCCCGCCGCGCTGGATGTTGCAGACCACCAGCGGCAGCTCCACCGCCACGGCCAGGCCCAGCGCCTCGGTCTTTAGCGCCATGCCGGGACCCGACGTGGTCGTAATCCCCAGCGCGCCCGAGTACGCCGCGCCAATCGCCGACGTCACCGCCGCAATTTCATCTTCGGCCTGAAACGTTTTCACGCCGAAATCCTTGAACTTGGAAAGTTCGTGCAGCACGTCCGACGCCGGCGTGATCGGATACGAACCGAGAAACAGCGGAATACCCGCTTTTTGCGACGCGGCCACGAATCCCAGCGCCAGCGCCGTATTGCCGCTGATGCTGCGGTACACCCCCGGCTCGAGTTTCGCCGGCGGAATTTCGTAGCTCACCTGGAAGGCTTCCGTCGCCTCGCAGTAAGCGTAGCCCGCCTTCATCGCCAGCTTGTTGGCTTCGATCAGCAGCGGCTTGGTCTTGAACTTGTCTTCGATCCACCGGAAGGTGGAATCCATCGAGCGGTTGTAGAGCCAGTAGCACATGCCCAGCGCGAAGAAGTTCTTGCAGCGGTCCACGCTCTTCGCGTCGAGGCCCAGCTCCTTCAGCGCCGCGCCGGTGAGCTTCGTCAGCTCCACGGGGAAGAGCCGGTAGGCGTCCAGCGTGTGGTCTTCGAGCGGGCTCGACGCCATCTGCGCCTTCTTCAGATCGGCTGGCTGGAAATCGTCCGCGTTGACGATCAGGGTGCCGTTCTTCTTCAGGTCTGCGAGGTTCATCTTCAGCGCCGCGGGGTTCATCGCCACCAGCGCGTCCACCGCGTCGCCCGGCGTGTACACTTCCGTCGAGCCGAAGTGGATCTGGAACCCGCTGACGCCCGGCAGCGTGCCCGCGGGGGCGCGGATCTCCGCCGGATAGTCGGGAAAAGTGGCCAGATCGTTGCCGTAGAGCGCCACCGTGTTGCTGAACTGCGTGCCGGTCACCTGCATGCCGTCGCCGGAATCGCCGCAGAAGCGGATGACCGCCTTTTCGATCACTTCGCGGATCTTGCGGGGAGGGGACTGCGTTATCGTGCCCATGATTGCTTGCGAACCTCTTTCACTCCACTCATTCATCTGCGCGGAGAAAATTCCTCCGCCCATCACACTACCTTACCATATTCCATCGGCCGCTCTCCACCCGCGCTGTAACACCCGTTCAGCATCTTGAACACTCGATTCGCGCTGCTTATCCGGCCACCATGTGCCGTGCCGCCGCTTCACCTTGCGGGCAATTCCTCTGTGCCGCTCTGTGTTCTCTGGGTCTTGGTGGTGAGGTTTCCCTGGCAGCGAAAAACCGCTTGGCGATCCTCTGCCGCCCGCGCAGAATAGCTCCTCCAAACTTCCTGCCGTCCGGAGGAACCATGCGGAAGACCCATTTGCTCGCGCTGCATCTGATTGCCGCGGCTCTCGCACTGCTGGTGCATCCTTCCGCCGCATTGGGCCAGCTTTCAGATGCCGCCACCTCCGCCGTACACCTCAGCACCGACTATCGCGTGGTGGCAGACGTCACCTATCTGACGGCGAACAATTGGGACGCCAAGCTCGACATCTACGTGCCTGCCAGCGTGAGCGCGCCCAACCCCACGCTGATCTACATCCACGGCGGCGGCTGGGTGCTCGGTTCCAAGGAAACGGCCGTCCTGCAGATCCTGCCGTGGCTGGAGATGGGCTGGACGGTGGTCAACGTCGAATACCGGCTGGGAAAAGTCTCTCTGGCGCCCGCCGCCGTCGAGGATTGCCGCTGCGCGCTGCGCTGGGTGATCCGCAACGCCAAGCAGTACAACTTCGACGTCAACAAGATCGTGCTCACCGGACATTCCGCGGGCGGCCACCTTTCGCTCACCACTGGCATGCTGCCCAGCTCTGCCGGCCTCGACCGCCAGTGCCCGTCTTCGTTCGGCAAGCCGCCCGACCCGGCCGCCGACCAGCCGAAAGTCGCCGCCATCATCAACTGGTTTGGGATTACGGATGTGGGAGATCTCTTCGATGGGCCCAGCGCGCAGGGCTACGCGATTGGCTGGTTTGGCAGCCTGCCCCATCGCGAGGAAATTGCAGCGCGCGTCTCGCCGCTCACCTACGTGCGTCCCGGCCTGCCGCCCATTCTCACCATCCACGGCGACGCCGATCCGGTGGTGCCCTACAGCCACGCCGTGCGCCTGCACCAGGCGCTCGAGAAGCACGGCGTGCCCAATCAGCTCCTCACCATTCCCGGCGGCAAGCACGGCAGCTTCACCCGCACCGAAAACGAAATGGCTTATCGGACGATCCGCGACTTCCTCATCCAACACAAGATCTGGCAGCCGCCCGCCACGTCCTCCAATCCTAAACCCTGAATCCGAAATTCTGCGTACCTCCGTGGCTCATTCTTCCTACGGAGCCGGGACCAAGCGCATCTTCGCCTTCGCATTCTTTTCCACGGCCGCGCGTGAATACGCCAGCGGGAAATGCTCCTCCCGCGCCCAGAACTTCAGCAGGTCGTCGTAGTGCGTGCTTTCCGGCTGGCCGGATTGTCCCGGCGTGTTGGTGGCCGTCGAGCGGTCCCAGTCCGCCAGATCCATCACCTGCCGGTAGGACGCGCCGGTAGATTGCTTGTAGTCCGCGCCGCCGGTGGCGTTGACGGTATGAGCGTCGCCGCTGCGCTCCACCGGCCCGCGGCTGAACGCCGCAGCGCGCTCCGGCGCGTCGTTGCTCGCCAGCGGATGCGCAAAGCTCGCCGTGTGCAGCGCGCCCCAGCGCCACTTTGCCATGTCCGGCCCGAGCGATTTGTTCAGCTCGGCGATGGCCTCATCGAGCGCCTTGGTCAGCGCAAGATCGCGCTGCTCCACGGCGTCGCCGCTCGGAAAAAATGTCGCATCGGGTTCGCGTACCGCTCGCAGCAGCGTGCTCACCGAAACCATCCGCCGCGCCATCCGCCACACTTCCACCGGCACGAGCGGCTTGAACACCGCGCTGCGCAACCGCTCGAGCCACGTTTCGAAGAGGGCCGCCGCGGCGGAGTCTTTCTCCATTCGCGCGTCCCACTTTTTGAGCAACTCGACCGCCTGCGCGCGCGCGCCGCCGCCCGGCGCAATCTTCGCCACCAGCGGCAGCAACTCGCGCGCCGGCAGGGAAGTGACGTCCGCCTGCAGCCGCTCCGAATCCCCCACGGTCAGTCTATTTCCCGCGGCGAGCACTTCGCGGATGCGCTCCACGCGATACGCCGTGGACCACTCGAACCCGATCAGCCGCTCTTCATTCGGCGGCAACGTGTTGTGGTTCGCCGTCGCCGCGAATTTCCGCGCCGGGTTGTACTCGTGCGGCAGGTCGTCCAGTTTCAGAAATCCCCTCCAGTCGCAGGCGGCCGCATCGCCGCGCGCGGGCAGCAGGCCGTCGCAGCTCCGCGCCGGCGCCAGCGCAGCCGCCTGGTAGCCGATGTTTCCGTCAACATCGGCATAGACAAAATTCTCCGGCGGCAGCTTCCACCGCTCGAGCGCCTGGCGAAATTCTTTCCAGTTTTGCGCGCGGCTGATGGCCAGCCCCGCGAGATAGCCGGCCGTGCCCGGTTCCGTTCCCACCCAGCGCAGCACGTACGCGCGATGCCGCTTCGCGTCTTCATGAATCACCGGCCCGTGCCGTGTGAATTTCAATTGCACCTTCCGCGCCTGCGCCTCGCCCTTTACGCGGATCTCCTCTTCGATGACTTTCATTTCTTCCCAGACCCCGGAGGTTGAGCGAGTCAGCACAGGCAATTCAAATTGATTGGGGTCATCAGGATGGGTTCGCTCGACAACGATATCTTGCTGATCGGCCGCAAAAATCGTCAAGCCGAACGCGATGCGCTGGTTGTGCCCGATGGAAACGCCGGGAAGCGCCGGCTCGCCCGCGCCGATCACATCCCAGCCCGGCCCGACGAGGTGCACGATGTACCGCAGCGACGGCAGCAGCAGCGCGCGGTGCGGGTCGTTCGCCAGGATGGGCTTGCCGCTTCTTGTTTTCGCGCCGGCAATCGTCCAGTTGTTGCTGCCCTCTGAAATTTCAAATTTCAAACTTGAAATTTCTCTGTCCCATGCTTCTTCACGAACTTCGCGCCACGGCCGTCGTTCGGACAATTCGTCCATCATCCCGTCAAAACTCACTTCCCCCGCCGCGCGCTCGAGCCCATCGATCACGCTCAGGTCCATTCCTTCCAGACTCAAGCCTTTCTCCGGCCGCGTCACGCGCGGCGGGTCCGTCTGAAAAAATCTCGCCGTGCGCTCCGCGCCCAGCTCGCGCACCACCATCGCGCGCAGCAACTCGTGCGCCGCGTTGCCCGTCATCGGGTACGCCGCCATGCGCGACACCACCACTTCCGGCGTCCATTTCCCCGGTCGCGTGCCCGTCAGCTTGAACTCCACCGGCAGGTTGTCGCCGATGCGGACGATGTAGGCGTTGATGCCGCGCACGAACGACTCGACAATCTGCTTCGTGTCCGGCGAGTAGCTTCTCCATTCCGCGTCCCAGTCGCCGCGGTAGCGCAGCAGCCGCGCGGTGCGGTCGCGCTCCACCGCCTCCGGCCCCAGCACTTCCGCCAGCTCGCCCATCGCCTTGCGCCGCCAGAGATCGAGCTGCCACAAGCGGTCCTGCGCCACCACGAAGCCCTGGGCGAAAAACAGGTCCTCCTGCGTCTTCGCGTAGATGTGCGGCACGCCCCAGGCGTCGCGGAGGATTTCCACCGGCTGCGCAAGCCCCGCAATGGGGAGCTCGCCCGACGTCGGCGCCAGCGCTGCCCGCGCCTGCTCGCGCAACGCCGCCGCTGTCGGCTTCTGCTGCTGCGCTTTGCTTTTCTCACCCACCCCCGCCAGCAACGTTGCCACTGCCAGCGCAATCAATCCGCCTGTGCGAATCAATGTCTTCCTGCACGCTCTCTCCATTCTCTATGCCCCGGTGTTTCTGTGGCGCGCTTCCCGCCGTTCCGCCGCGGAGTCTACCACCGCTTTCTCCGCTTCCTCGCAAATGAACGCCTGCATATCGAGGTCTCAGACCCTAGCAGGGCGCTGAAAAACTCCCTGTTTGGAATTGTGAATGCACTCTAGTATGCACGAAGCTCAGATGCCCGGCGTGAGTGGGCGAAATCCCTCGTCGAGGAGAAACTTCGTGCGCGGAAATACGGATTTGCAGAACC